>JAAWCS010000049.1 GCA_022793375.1 Lachnospiraceae bacterium | reverse complement strand
TTCAAAAGTTGCTATGAGGGTGGTATAATCATCTTGAAGCTTCAGCATAATGTGCCTCCTTTCATAGTCGTAGTGGTGTACAACTATAGAATAGCACATTTTGCTGAAGTTTTTCTTAATCAACTAGCACAACAGGTTAATTTAACTGTTCTTGTTCAAGGGCTTACGGTGCAATATTTACTGATACGGATTGGATTATAACAAATAGTTCAATCCGTTCTATTTTAAAAAATTATTTCTCTATGTTCTCAAATGGAATTTGACCTCGGTCATAGCGAATGGTAAGCGTTGTCCCTATTTCAGACGCTAAAGGAACTTGTAAGCGATTCTTTGATACAATGTTTTTACCGTCTACCAGATAGGAAACGTTTGCTAATTTTGCATTACGCCACTTTTCGTTCGACGGATTTGTAGACTTTATGGAAACAATCGTTCCCTTCGTTTTGACTGTTTTTCCGCGTTTTATCACAAAGAAAATACAGTTGAATAAGGCAAAGGAAAACGATACGCCAGCTATAATATATAGGACTATTACATCACGCTCCATGTGATCCTCCTATGATAAATCGCTTTTTTCAAAAAAACGGATTGACAGGACAGCAGATATTGAAAAAACAGCAAGGCCGATGACAACGCCTGACGCAATCACCGCTGTTGTAGGGATGGTATCTAAAAAATCAAACCGTATCGCAATTTCCGGTTTAAACAAGAAAGCAAATAAAACAGGGGAGGCCATAATAATTATGACAAAGATAAATTTTGTCTTTTCATACCCCAGTTTGTACAAAGCGGGAAAATAAAACGATAGTACGATCGTAATGATTAAAAAGATAATAGCCGCCATTCTCATATCAAATGTTCCTAATTTGGGAAAAATAAGCGTATCAATCCCAAAAACCAAACAGCATACCGCATAAACAGTCAAACAAAAACAATATTTCGAAAGCACGATCATTTTACGGGGACAGGGCAGCGCACAAAGCAAGGTGGTTGCCTTTGGATACTGGTACTCTTTCAAAGAAACATACTGGGTCAACATGAAAATGCTAAAAATAACGGTAAGTGTAAATCCCATTGCCCCTCCTGCCTGCGGTGTCCGCCAAAGCATAACGGGATGAATCAAAAACGATACAATAAGCATAATGCCTGCATATTTTTTTACGATCAAAAAATCCTTTTTCATTAAACTAAATAACATCCTTTTTTCTCCTTTCCACGTTCGCAAGCATGATGTCCTCAATGGTCGGCCGTTCTGTGAGAACCTCCGGCATATGATCCAAAACCTCCGAAGCCTGTTTTGTGATTCCCGTAAAACCGAATGCACTTTCCTCGATATTCAAAAAAAATTTTCTGGTATCCGTATCCAGTTTTTATGATTCGATAGCTGTCAAGCAACTGGTCTTTTTCCTCTTGAAAGACGATCTGACCGCCATCAATCATAATCAACATATCAGCAATCTTTTCTAAATCGGAAGTAATATGTGTAGAGAAAAATACACCTTTTCCGCCTAATTCAATGTTGCTTGTAGAAATAAAAGTGCCGATCCCGACTTGGCTTGATACAAATCCCTCTTGTTCCAATTCATCATAAACCCTCCGTATTGTCAGGACGCTGACCTTTAAATCATTTGCAAAGGCACGAATCGACGGAAGTGCATCGCCCTCCGCTAATTCTTTTCTAATACTCGAAATTTCTTAAAATTTCGATCATTTTTGAACAGAACTGTATTGACATTTGGAAATTTTTGAATTATACTTATAGTGTCGGATAAAGATGGGAGGTAGATTCTGTTGGAGATGTTATTTGGTTATTTGATGGTTTATTTATGAAAAAATGATGGAATAACTTTATTGTTTCAAACTTCATATTGAGATAGTCAAACATGAAAGGTAGATTTAGAAATATGAAAAAAATATACGTTTATTGTTGGGAGTTTTGGCGGTTGTTGCGCCTTTAAGTCTTTCTATATTTTTTAACCTAAGTTCTGTTCCTAAAAAAAATGATTTAGCTATATTTTGCTCTTATAAGGAATTTGATTATCAAGAACTGTGTGAATGCGCGGAGGTGATTGCTTTAGTGCAAGTCGAAGATTCGCTTTCTAAGTCGAATAGTGTAATCAAATATAACGATGATTTTCAAGCACCTATTCTGGTTGATTTTTATGGGGAACGTTCTGTAAAGGTATTAGAATATTATAAAAACACTTTGGATTGTGGGGAAACTTAGTAATAATTGAGCCAGCAGGAATAACAGATGATAATTTGTATCTTCATTCAAGTGATTATGATGCTATGATAAAAAATAATTATTATATTGTCTTTCTTTCCAGTGAGACAACCTATGGACAATTAAGCCTTATTAGTGCGTTAAATGGACGGATAAGCTTGTCTCCAGACGAAGATAACTTTAGTGATAGTTTAACAAACAGTGTTCTTTCAGGGATAGAGCCAAGTGAACTTATAGACGAAGTTTCTGAAAAGATTAGTAAAAAATGATAATGATATATTTAGAACAAAAATCATCGTTTACTTGGAATATATGTACAATGGTTACTAAGTGTATGGGTATCTAGTTTATTTGTGTTTTAGAAAGGTGGTTTCTATTATGAAAGAAAGAAAAATTTTTAGAAATTTATCTATAGTAGTAGCGTATGCTCTATATTTAAGCGTGATCTTTTCAGGAAAATCGTATGCAGGAATTTATTCGGGTGGTTTCGCAACGGGTCATTTAACTTATAATATTGGTGGATCAGAAGATATAACCACACGTGCTGCTTCTCAATGGAATGGTGTTACTTCTAAAGCAAGCTTAACTTACAGTAGCGCTACAGACAAATATGGTTCTTCCGCAAATATTATAACATATTTTGATGTATATGAAAGTCCAGTGTATGGAAAACTAGGAGTTACATATATGTACAGTACTTGGGGATTATCTGCAAATCTGGCGAGAAAAAACGAGTTGTGGGTTAAAGCTATTTGTTATCAGTATAAAACCACTTTGCTAAATACTACTACAAAAAAAGTGGCTACAGCAACACATGAATTGGGGCATGCTTTAGGTATTGACCATCCTAGTGATACGAGTACAGATGCTGTTATGCAACAGGGTGTTAAAACATCGTGTTCTCTCAAAGCATATGATAAACAAAATTTAATTGCTAAGTGGGGTAAATAATACAAATAAATGGCTACAAGTTTTACAATACACAAAATCTTTAGACTTTAAAGATAATCATAGGAGCGATCTGTGAAAAAAAGAAAGTACTTTTTGATAATAGGGATTCTTTTTCTATGTATGATTTTCGGAATTATATGTTATAAACAAGCTATCACTGAAAAAGTATTGAAACAGACATGGGAACAATTGTCAAAAAGTGAACGATATGAAGCCGTCGGGTCCTGGACAGATGGAAAAGTCGAAAAAATTATAATACAAGAGGGGAATACAAGATATTTTGTGGAAGAATCGTATTATGGTGAACCGGTTTTGCTTGTAACGTTTACGTCGTCAAGGCGGGAGGTTATTGGTGATGTAGAAAAGATTGTTGACGCAGCTTCCGGCAGGATCGTCGGCGGTTCCTTTCGAGACTAGTGATTATCTCCAAACGAATTGTCTTATAGTTGTAAAAAAACAGAACAAGAAATAAATTGTCCGGCATTAAAGAAGAAACACCAGTTTACAGCTTTTAACAGAGCAGAACAATTGTTTACAATTAGAGGGAAGTCATTTCAGGTTAGGCGGTATAGCCCCAATTATAAGGGCTGTACCGCCTTTTCAAATTTCTATGCGCCTTGTTGTTTCAGCTGAGCAGCAGAAAGAAAAAATCCCTATATACCCACGAAAAAAATGACAGAACTTTTACACTCTGCCGACTTTTTTGTTGTATTTCAGCCCATTCCCGATTATAATATAAAAAAACGCCGACAGCCGGGCGCATGGGGGTAAGTACCATGTCATTACAAAAGATAAACCAGACGTTTGACCAATTGAAGAACTGTAACGCATGGTCGCTCCAGCTCTTACATGCCAGGGATTTAGCGGAGGGCTTTGTATACAATGCCCATACCGTCACGGTGACGACTCCCGGCGCAATCGCTGCATTTATGAAAGAACTGGGGGATGCCTATGTACAGCCAAAAGGCAGGCTTTCAGACTATCAAACGATTTGCGATTACGATGGAAGCGCCATAGGACATACGCTGTATCGGCTGGAGGTTTCCAATCCGCTTATCCATAAGGCCTGTAAGGATCTGCTCCACGCTATGAGCCATCCGGACATGAAGGGAAACGCGCTGGATTTTAAGGCAAACGCATACGTCCTGAAAGGGGAAATCTCCCTGGACGAAAAACGGGTCCCCGTTAAGCTGTTTACAATCATCAATCCCTTTAAGGTACTGAAGCACACCTTTATGTGGGACGGCGACAGCTTTCATGTCCTGCCGGACAAATACTTAACAATGCACAGATACATCGATGTCGCAATGATTGACAATATGGTATACATGTTCAATATGAAGGGTGAAAAGCTTTTCAATATGGAGCGGGCCTATCGGGCCATCTGTCAAAACAAGCTGGAGGATGTGATCGCCAGCGGGATCGTATCAAACGAGGACGGGTTCCGCAAGCATGCCCAGTCCGGACATAATCCAAGAAAATTTGTCTCCTTCGATGAAAACAGACTGCAAAAGCTGAGAGACGATATAAGCTTTAAAAACAAAATGGCCGAGAAATTTGGAATCCGGCAAACGCCGGAAGGAACGTTTGACTCCTCCGACAGCGACAATGTGAACCGGATTGTGAAATTCCTCTGCAAAAAGGGGATGATTGACCCGGCCAACGACGGTCCGGTAGAGGTGGAGGGCGCAAAGAGATGGAGGTGAGAGGTTGCCGGTACTATTTGTCCTAAGCATGTTTTTCTTATCCTTTATGCCGCTGTGGATTTGCGTCGTGTGCATCGAGGTAAAAAGCCTCTGGGACGGGACCGCCTGCCCCGGCACCGAGTGGATCGCCTTGGGGACGATCGGGTTCATGGTGGTGCTTGGCACGCTGGTCGCCCTGAAAATGTTATGTGGGGAGAGCAGGCGTAATACCGAAGAATATAAGGTGGTGACAGCCCAAAAAGATACGCTTTCCACGACCGCATACCTGTTATCCAATGTGCTGCCCCTTCTGGCCTTTGATTTCACGCTGTGGTTTGACGCCCTCCAGTTTATGATTTTGTTCGGATTTCTGGCGATCTTATGCCTGCTGCATTTTCGCTGCGACAGCAATATATGCCTGGAGCTTGCAGGCTATCGGTGGTATAAATGCAGTCTCCGGAGCGCATCCGAGGACAAAGAGAACATAACCGTGCTGATTCACCGCAGGCAGTTAAACGCAAACGATGTGATTACAATCCGAAACCTGAACGACGAACTTTATATAGGAAGATACAAAAAGCCGGAAAATGACAGATAAGAGAGACAATAAAGCCGGGCCGACCGGCCGCTTATTAAAACCCTGTCTGAAACAAATCGGTTTCAACACAAACCAAACGCAGACGGAGAAAGACGACCAACCATATGAGAACCGTAAAAGCGGCAGAGGAACGCCGAAACGAAATATTGGACGCAGCCGAACGGCTCTTTGCGTCCCGGGGATTTGACCGTACCAGCATTACCGACATCCAGAAGGAAATCGGCATTGCCAGAGGAACCCTGTACTATCACTTCAAATCCAAAGAGGACATCCTGGACGGCATGATCCGGCGGATTACGCAGGAACTGGCCGGGGCGGCCAGGGCAGTCGCGGCTCAAAAAGACATCCCGGTTCTGCAGCGCCTGACGGTTATGATACGGGCCTTGCAAACCGAGGACGCGCTGGGCCATGAAATTCTTGAGCAGGTGCATAAGCCCCAAAACGCCCTCATGCACCAGAAAATGCAGGAGGAACTGTCGGCGGGTCTCAATGCGCCCATCACCGCTCTGATTGAGGAGGGGATCGCCCAGGGGATATGCCGGACAAAGTACCCCGCGCAGGTCGTGGACATGACGCTTTTGTACGTCAATACGGCCTTTGACAGCCAGGCAGAACAAGGGGAAAAGGAGCGGCGTCAAAAGACCGACGCCTTCATTTACAATCTGGAACGCCTGCTTGGAATGGAGGAAGGAAGCCTGCGGGCGGCGCTTATGCCGCTTTTTGAGAGAGAACAAAGCCCCTCCCGCCAGACCGAAACTTTATAGTGCGTCCGCCCGAAAAAGAGGAACCGAACCGTTCCTTTCTTTTGCACCGCAAAACCGACCGGCGTCCGGTCTAATCTACTGCAATATTTCCTGTATCTGTCCGGCATGAGTCAGCAGGAGGGTATAACAGGCCTTCGGCTTCTGATATTTCCGGCATCCGCCAGGCATAAGCGGAGGGAAATAAAGAAAGGAAACTATATGATACGGAACATGATTGAGAACGATATAAAACAGAATAAACTGCTGTCCGCGGCCACGGTCTTTTTTATGGCAATTTCGGCAATGCTGCTGGCGCTCACGGTATTGCTCGCCTGCGGCCTGACAGGCGCCATCGACAGCCTGATGGACAAAGCCGTGGTTCCCGATTATATGCAGATGCACGCCGGAGAAGCGGATCTCTCGGAGATCGCGCGCTTTGCCGAGACAAATGAGGAGATATCGGCGTGGCAGATCAGCCGGTTTTTAAACCTTGACAACAGCCGGCTTGTGCTCGGCGGTATCTGCCTGGCCGACAGTACCCAGGACAACGGGCTTTGCGTACAGGGAGAACGGTTTGACTATCTGCTCGATCTGGAAAATCAAAAACCGCAGGTTTTGCCGGGAGAGGTCTATGTTCCGGTCTGCTATCGTACCAAGTACGGCCTGGAGGTCGGCGATGTCATGGAAATCGGCGTAGAACAGCTGCGAATCGCCGGCTTTCTGCGGGACGGGCAGATGAATTCGATGATGGCCTCCTCCAAGAGATTTCTTGTAAATGCCGCGGACTATGACGCAATACGGGCCAGTGAAGCTGCAAATCACAAGGTACAGGAGGAATATCTGATTGAATTTCTGCTGCAAGACGGCGCGGATACCAATACGCTGGCCGCGGCCTATGTCTCTGAGAGGCTTCCGGCCAACGGCCCGGCGATCACCCGGCCCCTGATCCGGACCATGAACGCGCTGTCGGACGGAACGATGATTTTCGTGCTGCTGCTGGTGAGTATCGTCATTGTGCTGGTCGCGCTGCTTAGCATCCGGTTTATGCTGCTTCTGCAAATGGAACGGGACCGAAAGGAGGTCGGGATGCTCAAAGCCCTCGGCGTAAGCAAAAAGGAAATCCGCCGGCTGTACGCCGCCAAATACCTGCTGTTTTCCGGGTGCGGTGCGTTTCTCGGCCTTTTAGGGGCCGGCCTGCTGAAGGCCCCCCTGGCCAGGCAGCTGCAGGAACTGTACGGCACGGATTCCGGCGGATTTCGCTCAGCCGTCCTCGCGCTTCTGGCAGCGGCGGCCGTGGAGGGAATCCTCCTGTCCTCGGTCCTGCGTTCCCTGAAAAAAACCGAGAAGCAGTCGGCCTTGGAAGCGCTGTTTGCCCCGCAGAAGCAAAAAGCGGAGCGGGGGCAATATTTCGTGATTGCCCTGGTGACCGCGGCCTGCACCCTGCTGGCCCTGGTGCCGCAGAATCTGTACGATACGATGTCCGACCCGCAATTTGTGACCTATATGGGAATCGGAAACGGCGAGATCCGCATGGATGTGCGGCAGACGCAGCAGATGGACGCCGTGACAGAGCGAATCGCCTCGGCCCTGGAAAAAGACGCGCAGGTAGAGCGCTATGTCGTGCTGCGGACCGTAACCTGCCCGACCGTCCGGCCTGACGGAAGTTCGGTCAATCTGAGCGTGGAGCTTGGCGATCACGGTATGTTTCCGGTCCGGTATTCGCAGGGCGGACCGCCGCGCGCAAAGACGGAGCTGGCGCTCTCCGCCATGAACGCGCAGGAGCTGGGCTTGTCCATTGGGGCAACTCTGCCGCTGATCGTGGAGGGGGAGCGCGTAGACTATACGATCTGCGGCATTTACTCCGACATCACCAACGGAGGGAAAACAGCGAAGGCATTGGCAGCGGACTCTTCGGCGCCGGCCGCGTGGAGTCTTTTGTATGTCTCTCTCAAAGAATCTGCAGAAAAAGAAACATGGATGGAACAATACCGGCAGATGGGCGCCGATGTAACGGATATGGAAGAATATGTAGCGGATACGTTCGGACAGACCTTACAGCAGCTTCGGCTGGCATCCGCCGCGGCCCTGGCCGTCGCGTCGCTGGTGATCGCCGTGGTTGTGATGCTGTTCATGCGGCTGATCGTTGAAAAAAACCGCTATTCGATCTCGCTGTGTAAAGCGCTGGGGTTTGTCGGCGCGGATCTGAAAAGGGATTATTTTACAAAAGGCGTCCGCCCTGTGATGGCGGGCATCTGTGCCGGGATCGTCCTGGGCAGCCTGCTCGGCGAAAGTCTCTGCGGGACAGCGCTGAAATCCTTTGGCGCCGAAAGCTTCCGGTTCGTGATTGCCTGGGAACAAGTGCTTGTTAAAATACCGGCCGTGCTTTTGGGGCCGGCCATGCCGGCAATTTTGGCCGGACTTGCCGGGATCCGCTCCGTAAAAGCATACGAGTGCTGCCGGGGAAGAGAATAAAATGACAAAGTGGAGGCAGAAAAAGATGGAACATGTACTGCGAGTAGAAAAACTGAGTAAAGACGCGATCCTCCACGAGGTATCGTTTAGCGTGGCGCAGGGAGAAATGCTGGCAATCATGGGGCCGTCCGGTTCCGGAAAATCGACGCTTCTGTATCAGGCGGCGGGGATGGACCGGCCCTCCGGCGGACGGGTATGGCTAAAAGATACGGAAATTACCGGACTGACAGAGGATCAAAGAGCGCAGCTGCGTCTGCATCGGATCGGATTTGTATTCCAGCAGATGAATATGATGGCAAATTTGAGCCTTTTGGATAATATTCTGCTTCCGGCCATACAAGCCAATAAAAGCAGGTCCCAAAAGACAAAGAAGGAACTGACGATGAGGGCCAGAGAGCTGATGCAGAAGCTGTCTCTCTCCGGCCTGGAGGAACGCAGGATCACGGAGGTTTCCGGCGGACAGCTGCAAAGGGCCTGCATCTGCCGAAGCATGATAAACGCACCGCAGATCGTATTGGCGGACGAACCGACGGGCGCGCTGAACAAGAGCGCGGCGGAAGAAGTCATGGCAGAACTGGTCAGGCTGAACCGTGAGGGGACCTCCGTACTGATGGTCACGCACGATGGCCGGATTGCAGGCAGCTGCCACCGGATCTTGTATCTGCTGGACGGACGCATCTGCGGAGAACGAATACTAGGTAAACCCGCGGGCGAATCGTCAAAACAACGTGAAGAACAGGTAAACCGCTGGTTGGCGGGAATGGGGTGGTGAGACCGGAACACCGAAAGGTGGAAAGGTCTCTTTTTTGGAAACTTTTGAGAATCGTTACATTTTTGAAACAAAAAAATAATAGAATAACCTCGAAATTTTTTCAGAGGTATGTTATAATAGCAAAGACTATGTGAGGAGAGACTAAATGATTCGGACAAACAGGGTGAAAACCATGACCAGGGCCGCCATCTTTGAAAAACGGGAAGAACGCAGGGCCCTGTATATCAGCCGCTTTTTTATCAGCGATTATATTGGTCTTGGAGTATTGAAGTCGATCATCTCCATTACCTTTGCGTTTATCCTGGGCATCTGTGCGTGGGCGGTTTATCATGCGGAAGATCTGGAGGAAATGATTACGGCGATGACGCTCGAGGGTCTGATTGAATTGGGAGAGCAGACCTTGGGCTGGTATATACTGGTGCTGGCAGGATTTCTTGCGATTACGGTGACCGTATGTATCGTGCGCTACCAGAAAGCGCAGAAGCGATTAAAAGGCTATCGGAGCCATCTGCGCAAGCTGATGAAATCCTATCAGGAGGAAGGGACAGCGAAGGAGCAGACGTTATGATGATGAAATTACTATTAGTTAAGGAAAAAATCAAGGAATTTTACACCCGATACGACATATACTTAAATCCGGTGATTAAATGCATCCTCGCTTTTTTGGCGCTTTGGATGCTCAAAGCGACGATGGGATATCAGGAGCGCTTAAACGGCCTGCCGATTATGCTGGTGGCGTCGCTTTTATGTTCGCTGTTGCCGCCGGGCGCGATCGTGCTCTTCTTTGGAATGTTTATGCTGGGGCACATTTATGCCATATCCATGGAGGCGTTCGTGGTATGCTTTGTCCTGCTGTGCGTGATGTTTTTTGTCTACTATATCTTCAAACCGGGCGACAGCGTCGTGCTGGTGCTGGTGCCGGTGCTGTTCTGGCTGAAGCTGCCGTATCTGGCTCCTCTTGTGCTGGGGCTTACGGGGAGCGCCCTCTCGGCGGTGCCGGTGAGTTTTGGCGTAATCCTTCATTATATGATGCAGGCGGTGCGGCAGAACGCGGCCGCGCTGATGGATACGGAAAGCGGAAGCATGCTGACGCGCTTTCAGCTGATGGTGGATCAGCTGGTTTCGAATCGCACGATGCTGGTGGTAATCATGGCGTTTGCGGTTACTGTGGTGCTGGTGTACGTGATTCGGCGCCTGTCGGTGCCGCACGGCTGGAAGATTGCGATCGGCGTAGGCTCGATTGCGCAGCTGACGATCCTGCTGTCCGGGACGACGCTTCTGCATGCGCCCCGCGGCAGTTTTTCCATCGCCGAGGTGGTCGCAGGCGTCACGGTGGCGGCGCTTTTTTCGGTGGTACTGGAGTTTTTCCTGTTTTCGGTCGATTACAGCCGCACGGAGTATGTGCAGTTTGAGGACGACGAATATTATTATTATGTAAAAGCGGTTCCCAAGCTGACCGTAACGCCCCCCCAGCGGGAGGTCAAACGCTTTGCGGTCAATCAAAAGGGACGGGAACGCGGACTGCGGGAAACAGTCGATCTGGGCAACGATGTCCGCGAATTTTTGAAAGAGCCGGAGGATCTGGGAAAAGATGTCCGCGAGTTCTTAAAAGACAGGGATGAAAGGTAGTCTGGAGGCTGCAGGCAATGGAAGGGTTAAGGAATTTTATAGAAAAATATTTGCAGCTGTCGGACCTGCCGAGCGTTGGCGCGGTAGACGTGCTGGAGATGGTGATCCTGGCATGGCTGATCTATCAGATTCTGCGCTGGATCAAGAACAGCCGGGCCTGGATGCCGGTAAAGGGCGTCGTAGTCCTTCTCGTGTTCATCCTCCTCGCATACGTGCTGCATATGAATACCATCATCTGGCTGGTGGAAAAGCTGGCGCAGGTCGGCCTGATCGGCGTGGTGATTATATTCCAGCCGGAACTTCGCCGTTCCTTAGAAGAGCTGGGACGCAGGCGGATGATTCCGCTCCTGGGTTCCGGCGGACGCCGAAAAGACGGGGAGGACCGTTTTACCGAAAAGACGGTGAGCGAACTGGTAAAGGGCTGCTTTGAGATGGGGCGGGCCAAAACCGGCGCGTTGATTGTCATTGAGCAGGATACGCCGCTGCAGGAGTACGAGCGTACCGGCATCCTGGTGGACGGAATTATCACCAGCCAGCTGCTTTTGAATATTTTTGAGAAAAACACGCCGCTGCATGACGGGGCGGTCGTGGTGCGGGGAAACCGGGTGACGGCGGCGACGTGCTATCTGCCGCTTTCGGATAACCGGAAGATCAGCAAAGATTTAGGCACGCGCCACAGGGCCGGCCTGGGGATCAGCGAGGCGACGGACAGTGTGACGCTGATCGTATCGGAGGAAACCGGCGCAGTATCGATCGCCAGGCTCGGCCGGCTGCGGCGCAATCTGACCAGTGAAGAGTTGAAGGAAGAACTTCTGAAGCTGACGGAGACGGCGGAGGAAGGCCGCGGTCTGGGCTATAAACTGTGGAAAGGACTGCAGAGGAATGAAGGAAAAGCTGACAAATAACTGGGGGCTGAAGCTGATTTCCGTTTGTCTGGCGATGCTGATGTGGCTGGTAGTGATTAACGAGTCCAATCCCATCGAACGGCGCAGTGTGACAGTCACAAATATAAAATACCTGAACGAGGACGTGGTGATCGACAGCGGAAAGACCTATACGGTCGGTGAGCTGGAAAACCGCGGTATCAGCATCTCCGTGCCGGTACGCAAACAGGATGCCCGCAAAGTACAGGGCGACGATTTCCAGATTGTGATTGACCTGGCAAAGATCGGGCCTTACGGGACCGTGGAAATTGACGTGGAATGGCTGGGCTCCGGCGACCGGGAGTACGAAATTACGGAATCGGAGATTACCTGGCGGACGACGACGGTAACGGTGACGCTGGAGGACATTATCGAGCGCACCTATCCGGTACTGTTAAAGACAACCGGAGAGCCGGCCGACGAGTACATCCTTGGGGAGGAGAGCGTGGTATCGCCGCGATCGGTTACGATCAAAGCGCCGCAGTCGGTGATGGAGCGGATCCGCTCGGCCGGAATTGAGGTGAATATAAACGGTTTAAACAGCGAGGCTTCCGGAGAGGCCGCATTGATCCTTTACGATGTGGCGGGAGAAGAACTGATCCTCGATTATGAGGAATTTGAGGAGTTTGAATTTTCAATCAGCCAGCAGAAGATTGCTTATACCATACCGCTGCTAAAGACAAAGGAGGTGCGCTTAAACTTTGCGCCGCCGGAGGGAACCGTGGCGGAGGGATACCGCTATACGGGCCGCCAGGGCGGCAACCAGACCGTGCACATTGCGGGCCTGCGGGGCGTGCTGGCCGATATTGACACGATTGAGATTCCCTCCGAAGCGCTGAATCTGGAAGGGGCCCGGCAGAATGTGGAACTGGAACTGGACATCAGCCGCTATGTACCGGAGGGCGTGACGGTGGAGAGCGATAATATCGTAAAAGTTACGCTGGCCGTGGAGCCGTTGATCCGCCAGACGCGGGAACTGCTCCCGGAGAAGATCCGCATGGAAGACGGGCAGGAGGGGTGGAACTATACGATCCGCGGCAGCGTGCTGGTCGTATTGGAAGGTTTGGAGGACGATCTGAATGCCTTAACCGACGATATGCTGGATGCCTGGCTGTCCTTAGACGGCCTGGAAGAGGGTGAAAATCAGGTTGAGGTCCAGGTGACGGCCGGAAATGCCTTTACGCTGGTGCAGGTAGGAAGGGCCGCCGTTACCATGGAAGCGGTGCCGGAAACGGGCGGCGAAGCCCTGACCGGCACTGCGTCGGGAGCCAATGAAGGGACGGCCGCGTCCGATGCCTCCTCAGCGTCGTCCACGGCGGGAGAGACTTCGACAGCGGCAGCAACCGCCGCGCCTGACGAATGACCGTTTATTGTAAGCTTTTGGGATGTGAAAACGGTGCGTAAGCTTCCTTGGGGAGCACAGAGAAACTTTGGGGAAGGAAGGATTTTATTATGGTAAGAGAGAAAATTAAGGTAACCAATCGTACAGGGCTGCATTTAAAACCGGCCGGCTTGCTGTGCAATGAAGCGATCAAGTACAAGGCGTCCGTGTCGTTCCAGTTTGGCACGACGAACGTCAATGCCAAGAGCGTGCTGAGCGTCCTGGCTGCCTGCGTAAAATCCGGTGACGAGATTGAATTTATCTGCGACGGCCCGGACGAGGCAGAAGCGCTGGCCGCCGTGGTGGCCGTGGTGCGCAATAATTTCGGCGAGAAGGACGAGTAGGCTGTGCGGCCGGCCGCGCAGCGGTAAAAACGAGATACAGGAAGGAGCGCCCATTTGAGCGAGTATACATTTTTGTTTGATCTGGACGCGACGGTCACGAAGGCGGAGATCCTGCCGGAGATCGCCGCGCGGATTGATAAAGCACAGGAAATGAAGGAACTGACCGAGAGGACGATGGCGGGCGAGCTGCCGTTTGCGCAGAGTTTTCACAAGCGCGTGGACGTCCTCAAAGGGATTCCGGTAAGCGAGGTGAAAAAACTCGTGGGGCAGGTTCCCCTGCATGAGGAATTGGCGGCGTTGATCCGAGAGAACCGAAACCGCTGCTATCTGGTGACCGGCAATCTCGACGTGTGGATCGAAGAACTGGTGGAGAGGCTCGGGCTGACCGGCCGCGTGTACTGTTCGCGCGCGCTGGTGGCAGAGGACCGGATTGTACGGATTGAACATATCCTCGACAAGAGCAAGGTCATGGAGGAATTCGCCGGCCGGCCGCTGGTGGCGGTGGGGGACGGGAGCAACGACGCGGCGATGATTGCCGCCGCCGAGGTCGGAATCGGTTTTGGGGGGGTGCGGACGATTGCGCCGCCCCTGCTTCGCTGTGCGACGCATGCGGTTTATTCGGAGGAAAAACTATGCCAGTTTCTAAGACAATTGTTATAAGCTGTGCCGGGATGGGGACGCGCCTGGGGATCGGTTCGACGAAGGCGCTGCTTGACATCGACGGTAAACCGCTGATCATACGGCAGCTGGAGCTTTTGCGGGCGTTTGACGATGTCCGGATCGTGGTCGGCTACCAGATGGAAAAGGTGATGGAGGTGGCCGGCGCGTACCGGCCGGATCTTCTGTTTGTGTTAAACCATAATTACCGCAACACGGGGACCGGCGGCAGTTTTTCGCTGGCGATCCGGCATGCCCGGGAAACGGTGGTATCGCTGGACGGGGACCTGCTGGTACATCCGGACGATCTGGCGCGGGTGCTGGGCAGCGACCGCGAGTGCGTCTGCGGCTCGGTCCTCGGCACCGAGGACCCGATGCGGATGAAAACGCTTACGCAGGACGGACAGGTGTACGGAGTGGGCTTTTCACGGCAGGAGGGAGAGTATGAGTGGACGGGCCTGGCCCAGGTGCGGCGCAGCCGCTTGACGCCGGGCGACCGCCATGTGTGCGACATGATGGCGCCGCTTCTGCCGCTGCCGATGGAGTTAATCCGCACGCGGGAGATCGATACGATGGCGGATTATGAGCGGGCGGTAGCCTGGGTGAAGGGCGGTTACCGGGAAACGGTATAAATCGGAGGAATTTATGGCAAAATTTTACCAGGAAGCGGAACTGAAAAAGATACAGAAGTTTGAGCTGGAGATTCTCTCGGACTTTATGAAAATCTGCGACGAGAACGGGCTGCGGTATTTTGCGTTTGCCGGCACCGGCATCGGGGCGGTGCGTCACAAGGGATTTATCCCCTGGGACGACGACATTGACGTGGCTCTGCCGCGGGAGGATTTTGAGGTGTTTATCCGTCTGGTGGAAAAGCAGATGGGGGACAAGTATTATGTGCTGAACCCGGAACGCGACGAGAATTTCCCGCTCACGAGCACGCGGCTGTGCATCCGGGGTACCCGTTTTGTGGAGAAAATGTTTATGGACGTGGATTCGCCGCTGGGGATTTTCCTGGACGTCTATGCCTATGACAATCTGGCGGACGGCAAGTGGGCGTACCAAAGGCAGGTATGGACGGCCTGGTTCTGGAGCAAACTGTTGATCCTGCGCAGCATCAAGGCGCCGTTTTTGTATCAGAGCGGGACCAAGGCGAAGGTGATCTGGGCGGCCTGCAGCGTCGTGCACCATCTGCTGTGCTTTTTCCATGTGTCCAAGCGCTGGCTGTACCGGCGCTGCAAGCATGCCTGTACAAAGTACAATAAGCGTGAGACAAAGCGGTTCGGCTATCCCTGCGATACGAATCCGCATTGGAACACGCTGTACAAGGACCGGACGTTCCCGACACAGAAGTGGGAGTTTGAGGGGATTCAGCTCAATTTCCCCAAGGATATGTACGGGATGCTGCACAATTTCTATGGTGATACGTATATGCAGCTGCCGCCGGTGGAGAAGCGCAAGACGCATTTCCCGTATATCCTCGATTTCGGGGACGGGGAGCGCTACGAGAATGTAGAGTAGGATGGCGATTCAGGGAGCGTTGCGGGAAGGCGGAATAGGGCGCCGTAAGAATGCAAAACAAAGCCCAGGGGCGCGGGCCGGGCAGGCTTGCCGGCCGCGGCGGCGCGGCGACTCTGGGGGGAATGACGAATGAGGCAGGAGTGACTGGATGCAGGCGATTATTTTGGCCGCCGGGATGGGCCGGCGTTTAAAGGAACATACAAAGGACAAGACAAAATGCATGGTGGAGGTCGGCGGGCAGACGCTGATAGAGCGCACGCTGCGGATTTTGGACACGGAAGGGCTGTCGCGGATTGTCGTGGTGGCCGGCTACCAGGCCGGGGGGCTGATCCGCCATGTGGAAGGGCTGGGGATTTCTACGCCGGTCGTTTTTGTGCGCAACGAAGAATATGCGGCGACCAACAATTTGTATTCGCTGTTTCTGGCCAGGGAATACCTGCAGGAGGAGGATTCGCTGGTCATTGAGTCGGATATTATTTTTGAGAAAAAAATAGCTGACCGCATGATGGCGTCCGACGCGCCCTGCCTGATGTTTGTGTCGAAGCCGAAGCCGTGGATGGACGGGTCTTTGGTGACGCTTTCAAAGGACGGCTATGTGCGGACGTTTATCGATGCGGAGGATTTTCGCTTTGAGGATAAGGATCGCTACTATAAGACAGTAAGCATGTACCGCATGGAGCGGGCGTATATCGAGGATACGTATCTGCCTTTTTTAGAAGCGTATGTGAAGGTATGGGGGAGGGAGCCGCAGTATGAGTCCGTCCTGAAGGTAGTGTCGCGGCAGAAGAGGGCTTTGATCCGGGCAGAGGTGCTGACCGACGAACGGTGGTATGAAATCAACGACCTCCAGGATCTGGACATTGCGGAGAGCATTTTTGCCGAGGGAGACGAGAAGCTTGGACGCTACCTGCGGCGGTTTGGCGGGTACTGGCGATACGAAGGAATGTATGATTTCTGCTACCTTGTGAACCCGTTTTTTCCGAACCAACGGTTCATGGACGAGATGCGGGGGAATTTTGAAACGCTGATCCGCGAGTATCCGTCGGGAATGGGAGTCAACAGCCTGCTGGCGGCAAAATACTATGAGCTGAAGCCGGAGCAGATCTGCGTGGGCAACGGCACGGCGGAGCTGATTAAGTCGCTGATGGAGAATTTTTCAGGGAAAATCGGTCTCATTTACCCGACGTTTGAGGAGTACCCTCACCGCAAGAGCGAAGAACAGCTGGAGCCGTTCTGGGTCATTCAGGAGGATTTTTCGTACACGGTGGACGATATCATGGCCTACTATGAAAAGCGCGAGGTGGAAGCGATTGTGCTGGTAAATCCGGACAATCCGTCGGGCCATTTTATCGAGCGGGAAGATATCCTGCGCCTGGAGGAGTGGGCGCGGACGCGCGGACGCCGGGTGATCGTGGATGAGTCGTTCGTGGATTTTGCGGACGGACCGCCGCAGACGCTTCTGGTGCAGGAAACGCTGGCGGCGCATCCAAACCTGATTGTGCTCAAGAGTATTTCAAAATCGTTTGGTGTGCCGGGGCTCAGGCTTGGCGTGCTGGCGACGGCGGACGAGACGCTGATTGCAGGGATGAAGAAGGATTTGGCGATCTGGAATATCAATTCGTTTGCAGAATACTATATGCAGATCATCGAGAAGTACAAAGATGATTATGAGGAGGCGATGGCGCGCTTTAAAGAGGTGCGCCGGCGCTATGTGGCGAAGCTTAAGCGGATTTCGGCGCTGAAAGTTTTTCCGTCGCAGGCCAATTATGTGATGTGCCGGGTGGAGTGCGGGTATTCCACAAGGCGGCTGGCGGATATTTTATTAAACCGCTATAATATTCTGATTAAGGACCTTTCAACGAAGGAGGGACTGCGGGGCGGCAATTATATCCGGCTGTCGGTAAAGACGGACGAGGAGAACGACGTGGTGGTGCGGGCACTGGAAGAACTGCTGTGAAAGCGCTTGGGCACGGCCGGGAGCCGGGGTGGATTTAGTTTCACTTTGCGCAAGCCGGCCTGTATACGATGCGTTTTGGGCAGGCTTTGCCGGTGCGCTTTATAGCGGGGCGCGCAGGTTACTATGTAGAGAGGATGCTGTGGAATGGAACTGACGATATTGATGCCATGTTTAAACGAAGCGGAGACCTTGGAAACCTGTATCAGGAAGGCCAAGACCTACCTGGAGACAAGCGGCGTGGAAGGGGAAATCCTGATCGCGGACAACGGGAGTACCGACGGCTCGCAGGAGATTGCCAGACGCTGCGGGGCGCGGGTCGTGGATGTGGCGGAGCGCGGCTATGGGGCAGCGCTGATTGGCGGCTGCCAGGCGGCGAAGGGAACCTATGTGATTATGGGGGATGCCGATGACAGCTACGATTTCCTGCATTTGGACCCGTTTGTCGAGAAGCTGCGGGAGGGGTATGACCTGGTGATGGGCAACCGTTTTAAGGGGGGGATCGAGCCGGGGGCGATGCCGCCGCTGCATCGTTATCTTGGCAATCCGGTATTGTCGTTTATCGGGCGGCTGTTTTATCCGAGCAAGATCGGTGATTTCCACTGTGGGCTCAGAGGGTATAACCGGGAGTCGATCGGGAAGCTGGGCCTGCAGACGACAGGCATGGAGTACGCCAGCGAGATGGTGGTCAAAGCGACCTTGTATAAGCTGAAGATTGCGGAGGTGCCGACGACGCTGAAAAAGGACGGGCGTTCGCATGCGCCGCATCTGCGCAGCTTTCGCGACGGATGGCGTCATCTGAAGTTTTTGCTGATGCACAGCCCGAACTGGCTGTTTTTGTATCCGGGCGTGGTGTTTGTGGCGCTGGGGCTTTTGCTGCTGATCGGGCTGATGTTCGGGCCGGTGGCGATCGGCGGGATCACGCTGGATATCCATACGATGCTGTATGGCTCGGCGTTTACGATCATCGGGGTGAGCACGATCGAGTTTGCGCTGTTTACGAAAACGTATGCAAAGAATTCGGGATTTATTCCGGTGAACACGGAACATACGGACAAGTTTACCGAGGACCGGGTGATCCTGGCGGGAGCGGTGCTGCTGCTATTGGGGATCGTGGCGACGGTATTTGCGCTGGTCGTTTGGAGCCGGACGTCGTTCGGGGCGCTTGACCCGCAGAGAATTATGCGGCTGACAATCCCTGCTTTGACGGCAATGGCCGTGGGGGTGCAGATGATTTTCGGGGGATTTTTTATCGGGATACTGAATATACGGCATAAGTAAGGTTTCGGGTATATGGCAGGACGATGGAGACGGCTGGTTCTGGGAACGAAAACGGACCATACCAGGGATAATTTTTTGTGGAATATGATCGGCAGCGCCCTGTACGCCCTGGCGACGATCGTCCTGGTGCGTATAACCAGGGGGGCGGCCGGTACCGGCGCGGGCGCGGATTTTAATATCGCGCTCAAAACAGGGCAGATTTTGCTGACGATCGGCTATTTTGAGATTCGTCCGTTCCAGGTAACGGATGTGGCGGGAGAGTACTGCTTTCAGGAGTATTACAGCTTCCGGATTTTGACTTGCGGGGCGATGGCGGCAAGCGGCGTGCTGTTTCCGTGGCTGAAGGGGGAGGACGGCGTGCGCTTTGCGCTGTTTGCCCTTTTGTGCTTGTATAAGCTGATGGACGGGGCGGCGGATGTGTTTGAGGGAGAATTCCAGAAAAACGGGCGCATGGATCTGGCCGGAAAATCGGTGGCTTTCCGCACGCTTTTGTCGGTCGGAGCCTACGGGGCGGTTGTGGCGGCGACAGGGAATGTGGTACTGTCGGCGTGCGCGATGGTGCTGGCGGCGGCGCTGGGGGTGCTGTTATTTGACGCAGCGCTGATCGGGGCCTTTGTGCGGCCGCGGGTTTGCTTTGACCGGGAGCGTTTGGTAAGGCTGGCGCGCAGTACGGTGCTTTTGTTTGTAGGTTCGATCCTGTGTCTGTATATTTTTAATGCTTCGGCGTATGCGGTGGATGCGGTCTACCAGGGAGCGGACGCGGCGTCGGAGGACATCCGCTATATTTATGCGTGCCTGTTTATGCCGACTTCGGTGATTTATTTGGCCTGCGGGTTTGTGTTTAAACCGATTCTGACGACGCTGGCGGGGCACTTTGCCGAGGGCAGGCGTCAGGCGTTTGCGCGTCTGACGGTTCGGCTTATGGGAGTGGCGCTGGGGATTACGGCGGCCTGCCTGGCGGGCGGAGCGCTGTTAGGAATCCCCGTATTGTCGGTGGTGTACGGGTATGATTTGCGGGGATATCTGCGGGAGCTGGAGATTTTGATTTTGGGCGGTGGGTTTAACGCCGCCAGCCTGATCTTGTATTATGCGCTGACGGTAATGCGGCGGCAGCGGGTGATCCTTTCGCTGTACGGGATCGTGACAGCGGCGACATTTGCGGTGAGTACGGCGGCCGTGCGCCGGTGGGGACTCTTTGGCGCGGCCGGGTCATACTGCGGACTGATGGCGCTGCAGACGGCGCTGTTTGCGGGAGCGGTGATCCTGTGTTATCGAAACACAGAGGGAGATAAGGCAGAAGAGACGGCAGACGACACAGAAACGCAATGAGGAGACGTGCGATGGGAAATAAGACAGCGATTGAGACAAAGACCGGGACCAGGGATGAACAGGCCGGGCGGGAGCAGAACCGACAGGGGCAGAATGGAGAGGGACAGAACCGGCAGGAGCAGAGCAGGCAAGAACAGAACCAGCGGGGGAAGAACGGAGAGGGACAGAACCGGCGGGAGCAGAACAAAGAGAACGAGCGGCCGGCCGTGGAAGTTCTGATACCGGTATATAAGCCGGGAGTGGAGCTGGCGGCACTGTTAGAGAAGATGCGAAAACAGAGCCTGACGCCGACGGGCGTCCATCTGCTGGTAACGGCCGGGGAGGACGAGTTTGGCAAGATTTGCGAGCGGTATACGCGCTTTTGGGAGGAATTGGGATGCGCAGGGGCAGCTGCGCCGACTTTGCGGTTTACGCGGATTTCACCGGAGGCATTTGACCATGGCGGGACGAGACATCGGGGGGCGGCCGAGAGTACGGCCGAGGTGCTTTTGTTTATGACGCAGGATGCGGTGCCGGCGGATGCGCATCTGGTGGAGAACTTAGTGCGGGCTCTGGGATGGGGAGAAGAAACGGCAGAGAACGATAAGGGGCGTACCGGGAGCCGGCCGGCTGAAAAACCGATCGGGAGCCGGCCATCCGAGAACCTCACCGGAAGCGTCGAAAAAACGGCGGCCGGAAAGGATACGGTCGTGGCGGTCGCTTATGCCAGACAGCTGCCGGCAAAAGACGGCGGTCCGATTGAATGGTTTACACGGAGCTTTAATTATCCGCAGGAGAGCGCGGTCAAGACGGCGGCCGATCTGTCTCGGCTGGGAATCAAGACGTTTTTCTGCTCAAATGTCTGCGCGGCGTATCGGAGAGACATATATGACAGGCTGGGCGGATTTTGCCGGCGGACGATTTTTAACGAGGATATGATTTTTGCGGCAGGGCTCATCAAGGCCGGCTACGGGGTGGCCTACGCGGCAAAGGCGCGGGTGGTGCATTCGCACAATTACAGCGGCTGGCAGCAGGTACGGCGCAATTTTGACCTGGCGGTATCGCAGGCCGATCACCCGGAGGTGTTTGCGGGGGTCGCTTCCGAAGGCGAGGGAATCCGCATGGTGAAGAAGACGGCGGCTTATTTGTGTAAAAGCGGCCATGCGTATCTGCTTCCAAAGCTCTTTTGGCAGTCGGGCTGCAAGTATTTGGGGTATTTGCTGGGAAAAAATTATCGCAGGCTGCCGCGCGGGCTGGTGCGGGCGATCACAATGAATCAGAGGTATTGGCATCATGAGAAAGAACTATAATACGAACCATACGTTTGCGGTTTGCGCGTACCGGGAATCCCCCTATCTGGAGGAATGCCTGCGGTCGCTGCTGGCGCAGAGGATTCCGAGCAATATAATCGTGTGCACGTCTACGCCGAATGCGCATATTCAGGGGCTGGCTGGGAAGTACGGACTGCCGCTTTATGTGCGGGAGGGCGGGAGCGACATTCAGACGGATTGGAACTTTGCCTACGATACGGCGAATACGCAGTTTGTGACGATTGCCCACCAGGACGATGTGTATGGACGGGATTATACGCGGGTGCTTCTCGAAAAAGCGGGACAATATGCCGATATGTCGATCTTTTTTTGCAGCTATGTGACAATCAAAGGAACAGACCGGGCGCCGCGGGAGCGCAGCAGCCTGGTAAAGCGGCTTTTATGCCTGCCGGTATCTTTGACCGGACTGGCGGACCGGTCTTGGCTCAAAAAGAGCTGCCTGTGCCTGGGAAACGCCATCTCCTGTCCGATGACGACGTATAATAAAAACATTGTGGGGCCTACCCCGTTTCGTTCGCGTCTGAAATACGCGCTTGACTGGGAGATGTACTGGAAGCTTTCTTGCCGGCCGGGGCGGTTTGTCTATGAGAGAAAGCCGCAGGGATTTTTCCGGGTGCATGCGGAGGCGACCAGCAAGAAATTTATTATGAATCATAAGAAGGAGCGGGAGGATTGGGAGATGTTCCGGCATTTTTGGCCGGACTGGCTGGCGCGAGTGATTATGAAAGCGTACCGAAAGTCGTGTTCGGCGTATGACTGAGAGGGAAATTTTTTATGCAGCTGTGGCAGAATCTGTCTACAATATTTCTGTTTGCCATGCTTGCCTTTTTGGCGGGCTTCTTTGTGTATCTTTATAAAGAACGGGCGGCTGGGCCGGGGCGGCTGTTTCTGCCCTGTCTGTTGTTTTGGGGGATTTTGTATTCGCTGGTGTTTATTCCGTTTACGGCGCCGGATGAGTATGCGCATTTTGCCTCGGCGTACCGTCTGTCCAGCCAGATAATGGGGCAGGCCGTATACAATGATGAGGGACAGGTGTGGATGCGAGAGGGAGACGCCAGGCAGCTGTGGCCGGAACTGAGCGCGGAATCCTATGAAGAAGTCTATGGGGATTTCCTGGCGCTGGATCACAGCCAAGGGAGAGTTGGCTATGGTCATGTGCCGATGGAGGTGGCGTTTCACGCATATCTGCCGCAGGCGCTGGGAATTACGCTGGGCCGCCTGCTGTCGCTGGGACAGGTGCTGACCATATATTTGGGGAGGCTGTGCAATCTGCTGTTTTTTGCGTTTTGCGCGTATCAGGCGGTGCGCTTTGCACCGTTTGGAAAGATGGTATTTTTTGGGACGGCGATGCTTCCAATGACGCTGGAACTGGTGTCGTCGCTTTCCTACGACGCGTTTGCGATCGGGCTGGGGATGCTGTTTACGGCGTATGCGCTTCATCTGGCGTATGAGAGCCCCCAAGTGGGCAAACGGGAGCTTTTGGTACTGGCGGTGCTGCTGGCCGCGCTGGCGCCCTGCAAAATGGTATATATTCCGCTGGCCGGACTGTGTTTTTTGATTCCGCGGGAAAAGTTTGGCTCGGGAAAGAGATACCGGCAGGCGGCTCTTTTGGTGGCGGCCTGCGCGGCGGCGGCGGTGTTGGCCGTGAATCTCGATAAAATTCTGGTCTACTTCCAGGGGACGGAGGATCCCGTGAGCTGGGCCGGCGGTGTGGCGGGATACAGCTTTTCGGCGGTGTTGGCCGATCCGCTGGCAGCTTGCAAGGTAGTGGGGAATACGCTGATCCGAAAGATGCCGAGCTATCTGAATTCGATGGTAGGCGGCTCTCTGGGATGGCTGGAGCATGAGATTGATCCCACTCTGATTTTGTTTTTGCTGCTGTGGACGGCGCTGGCGGCGCTGCCGGTGCGAAAGGAGACGGTGTCGGCGGAGGGGGAAGTCAAAAAGGGGCAGGCGTCCGTAGGCGGTGCGGTCGGTCGGGCGGAAGGCCTGGCGGCAACGGCCGTCATGCCGCTGCCACACAGGGTGGTCAGCCTGGGGCTGTGCTTCTGCACGGTGGCGGCGACGCTGTTTATCATGCTGATGTCGTGGACGCCGCTCGGGTCGCCGGTCGTGGAGGGCGTGCAGGGACGGTATTTCCTGCCGATTTTGCCGTTAGGGCTCTTGGCGCTGCGCAGTCGAAGTGTGACCTTGGAAGCGCCGGTGGAGCGGATTCTGGCGGGCGGCTACTGCCTGGCGAATGTGCTGGTGCTGCAGAGTATTGTGGGACGGGTGGTATAAGTGGAATGGGTGATATAAATGGAATGGGAAGAGGGATGAGTGGCTTGCAAGTTTTGAATGGGCGGGAGGCGCTTTTGTGAAACGCGTTGGAAGAAGATGGAAATGGGATATAGGCGGGCGAAAGACGTGGGGGCGCTATCTGATCCTGGCGGCGGTGATTCTGGCGGCGGGGATTTTGGTGGATTTGGTCTGCCAGCGGGATGTGCTGATGCTGGCGGCGGGGGAGCGGGGGCGGTTTGAGGTGCCGGAGGAGGCCTGTACATGGGAAGGCTTTACACAGACGGAGGACGGCTGGGTACTTTCCGATGACATGGGCGTGCTTAGCGTGGAGCTGGGCGGTCGATATGTGAGCCGTTTTGGATTTTCCTATGAATATGACGAACGGCTGAGCGTAAAATGGTATGTTTGGGGGCCGGGAGACTGGGGGCCGGCTATTATAGAGGATCACAACGGCGCGCTGACTCAGATGTCGGTGGAACGGCTGGATCGGCCGGTGGAACGACTGCAGATCGTATGGGGACGGGACGAAATGACGCCGGAGGCGGAAGAACCGGTGAATGAGGCGGAAACCCTTACGTTTCGCCTGCGGGAGGCGTTTTGGGTCAATTCGTTTGGTATTCGCTGGCAGCGGGTGTTTTTTGTGTGGACCGTGCTGGGACTAGCGGCATTTTTGTGGTTAGGGCGGCATTTTATAGCGCGCCATCTGGAAGCGGGATTTTTAGCGCTGGCTTTGGGACTGGGGATTTTAATGATCGTGCTGCTGCCGGCGAATAAGGCAAGCTGGGACGAAGAAGTACACTTTTTCCATGCCTACTGCGTTTCGCATTTCGGACTGGAGGTAAAGACCAATGATATGTTGGAACGCCTGTTTGTGGCGGATAAGGAGAATTATCCCTACAGCCTGCCGGACAATCTGGATGAACGGCGGGCGATGAACGCGACGCTGAACCAGAGTATGGAAGAGGAGATGGTCTACAGCCGGGGCCATGCGCTGGCGGGGATTTATACGCCGGCCTATGTGCCGGCAGCTTTGGGACTGCGGTTGGGCTTTTTGCTGGGGCTGCCGTTTACGCTGGTATACCAGCTGGGGAGGCTGTTCAACCTTCTTTTTTGCGCGGGGATTTTTGCCTGGGCGATCCGCAAGATCCCGATCGGAAAGGCGGTACTCTGCGCGATCGGTTTGCTGCCGACGCCGCTGTTTTTGATGTCGATGTATTCTTATGACGCGTTTTTGACTTCGCTGCTGGCTTTAGGCTTTGCCTGGTTTTTAGACGAGTACCTGCATCCGCAGAGGAAGATCGAGTGGTATGGCTTCGCGGTGATCGCTTTGAGTATTTCGATCGGATCGATGCCGAAGGCGATCTATGTGCCGCTTATACTGGCGGTTTTTCTGCTGCCGCGGGAAAAGTTTGCCGATCGCCGGCAGGAACTGTGGATGAAGGGGCTGGCAGCCGTGCTGTTTCTGGTTTTGATGGCAAGCTTTGTGCTGCCTACGGTGCTGTCGCCGGCCGAGAGCAACGATACGCGCGGCGGCAATACCAGCGAGGCGGGGCAGATTCCCTATATTCTGAGCGACATTCCGCGTTTTTTGCGGATGCTTATTTCGAGTATCTGCGTGACATTTCCCAGCTACACGATCGGATCGTCGGTCTATGGCACGATGGGCCATGTGGCGCTGGAAATGCTTGGACGGGTGATTTCGGCCTTTATGCTTTTAGTACTTTTTGCGGATGAGAAGCGGCTTGGGAGTACGAAGGATCGGGAAGGCCGTCTGCGCGGTGGGGCGCGTGCCTGGATTTTACTTTTATGTGCGGGAATTATAGCGATGGTATGGGTCGCCATGTATCTGGCCTTTACGCCGGTCGGCGAAAATACGATCAAAGGGGTGCAGGCGCGGTATTATATCCCGCTGTTGCTGCCGCTGTATCTGTGTCTGTGCCCGGACACGGTAAAAATAAACATAAAGCAGGAGCGGCTTTATCTGCTCACGCTCACGGGGGCAGCGCTGATTACGGGCGCGGTTGTTACACAGTCGATGTTAGGGCTATGCGGGTAAATCCTGTCGAAAGGTTGCGATTCAGGGAATACCATGTTATAATTACCAAATAATACGTTTTTTTGTTAAATCTGTGAAAGGAAACCGGCAGGATGGGAAAGATAAAGGTAACGCGCTGTGAGATCGAGGGATTATGTGTCATTGAACCGACGGTGTTTTATGACCAGAGAGGGTATTTTGTGGAAACCTACAATTACCAGGATTTTAAGGAACAGGGGCTTTCGATGCAGTTTGTGCAGGACAACCAGTCGATGTCGGTACGGGGAGTCCTGCGCGGCCTGCACTATCAAAAGCAGTATCCGCAGGGCAAGCTGGTGCGCTGCATCCGCGGCCGTGTGTTTGATGTGGCGGTGGATCTGAGGGAGTCCTCGGCGACCTTTGGCAAATGGTTCGGCATCGAGCTGTCCGAGGAGAATAAGAAACAGTTTTATATCCCGCAGGGGTTTGCGCACGGTTTTTTGGTGTTGTCAAAGGAGGCGGAATTTGCCTACAAATGCACCGATTTTTATCATCCCGGCGACGAGGGCGGACTGGCCTGGAACGACCCGGAGATCGGCGTGGACTGGCCGGTTGAGGAGGGGATGGAGCTTATAATCTCGGAAAAGGATACGAAGTGGGGCGGCCTTTCAGAAACGTTTCGCTTTGCGTAGGCCGTTCGGACAGGGAGCGTCTATGAAGAGTGTAGCAGCGGATCTGTCCCTGGTCTTTACGAAGCGCCGGTTGATTTGGGAGCTGGCCAGGGCGGATTTTAAGAAAAAATTCGTGGGGTCGTATTTTGGGATCCTGTGGATGTTTGTGCAGCCGGTCGTGACGGTCGTGATTTATTATATTGTGTTTGGGGTTTTGAGGGGGGATATCACGCCGCAGACGGATAATTATCCGTATCTTTTATGGATGCTGGCGGGGATCGTCCCCTGGTTTTTTTTCCAGGAGGCCTTAAACGGCGGGACGCACAGCTTGAACGAATACAACTATCTGGTGAAAAAGGTCGTTTTTCCGATCAATATTCTGGCGGCCATTAAAATGGTGAGCGCGTTTTTCATCCACCTGATTTTTTTGTTGATCCTGTTGGCGGTATTCCTGATTATGGGGAGGACGCCGACGATTTACTGGCTGCAGCTGCCGTACTTTTCGGCGGGGGTATTTGTGCTGTGTCTCGGGCTGTCCTATATGACCTCGGCGGTGATGGTGTTTTTCCGGGATATGGGGCAGATTGTAAATATTATCCTGCAGTTCGGAATCTGGGTGACGCCGATCATGTGGCAGTATGAGATGGCCGGCTCTTTGGTCTGGCTTTTGAAGCTGAACCCGATGTTTTACGTAGCGGAAGGGATGCGGGGCGCGCTTTTATACAACTGCTGGTTTTGGGAACAGCCGGGATACACGCTGTATTTTTGGGCGTTTTCCCTGGGCGTGCTGGTTTTGGGAGCGTGGATGTTTGGGCGGCTGCGGCCGCATTTTGCGGACGTGCTGTAAACAGGAGGAAATGCTTTGACAGCCATTCAGGTTGACCATGTTACAAAAGTATATAAATTGTTTGATAAACCGATTGACCGGCTGAAGGAATCGCTGCGGCCGGGACACAGGGAGTATCATAAAAAGTTCTATGCGCTGAACGAGGTTTCATTTGAGGTGGAGGAGGGGCAGTTTGTAGGGATCATTGGCACCAACGGTTCGGGCAAGTCCACCATGCTGAAGATTATTACCGGGGTCCTGACACCGACGACCGGGTCTTTGACGGTAAACGGCCGTATTTCGGCGCTTCTGGAGCTGGGAGCCGGCTTTAATATGGAGTATACCGGGATCGAAAACATCTATATGAACGGGACGATGATGGGCTACAGCCGCCGGGAAATGGAGGCAAAGCTGCCGAATATTTTAAGTTTTGCGGATATCGGCGATTTTGTGTACCAGCCGGTGAAAACATATTCCAGCGGTATGTTTGTGCGCCTGGCGTTTGCGCTGGCGATCCATGTCGATCCGGAGATTTTGATTGTGGACGAAGCGCTGGCGGTGGGGGATGTGTTTTTCCAGGCCAAGTGTTATCAGAAGATCAATGAAATCCGCGAGAGCGGCACGACCGTGATTTTGGTGACGCATGATATGGGCACGATCATTAAATACTGCGACAAGGTTGTGGTCTTAAACCAGGGGCGGTTCGTGGCCGAGGGCGAGCCCGGAAAGATGGTGGATTTATATAAGAAGATTTTGGCGGGCCAGTTCGATGAAAAGGATCTGGAGGGAATAGGCCAAAAGGCGGATTTTGCGGATCAGCTTTTGCAGGAAGTAAAGGGAGGCGGCCGGCGGGAAGGAAGGGGCGGCACAAGCGAAGGGGCGGCAGCCGATGTGAAGGCTTGCGAAAGCCTGCAGGAGACGGATGAGCCGTGGATCAGCCGCCTGAGCGTCAATAAGGATCAGCAAACGTACGGAACCGGGGCGGCGCGCATCGTTGACCTGGGGATTTTTGACCATAAGGGAGAACTGTCGAATCTGCTTTTGAAGGGAAGGCCGTTTACAATCAAGATGAAGGTGCGGTTTGAGGAGACGGTTCGAGACCCGATTTTTGCTTTTACGATCAAGGACTCCAAGGGGACGGAAATTACCGGAACGAACAGCATGATTGAAGGCTGTGAGACGGGGCTTGCCCGGGCCGGGGACGTAATGACGGCCGAGTTTGCGCAGGAGATGAACCTGCAGGGAAAGGATTATCTGTTGTCGCTTGGCTGTACGGGATTTGTTAACGGGGAATTCGTGGTGTACGACCGTCTCTATGATATTGTAAATCTGACGGTGATTGCGGATAAAAATACGGTGGGATACTATGACATGAACAGCCAGGTCCGCGTTGCGCGCCAGGAAACGGGCCGTAGCGACGGGAGAGAACCGGTGTAAACGGGCCGCGGACGGAAAGGTTTTGGCGATGAATACGGTAGAGCAGGTGTTGAATCTGAAATTTTATAAGGGAGAGGATTTGTACAGCGACGGGGAGGTGGAGGACCGTCTGCTTTCGCTGTGCGAGAGCGGCCGGCCGCTCTCTGAAATCCTGCAGGAAAACGAGGACTGGCCGATTTTGTACCACCTGTCCGATGTGCGGGAAAATGTGCTGGAGTGGTATGATTTCGACCCGCAGGCAAGCCTCTTGGAAATCGGGGCCGGCTGCGGGGCGGTGACCGGCTTGTTCTGCCGCCGTGTGAAGCGGGTGGTGTGCAACGATTTGTCGAAGCGGCGTTCCACGATCAACGCGGTGCGAAACGGTGGCCATGGAAACCTGGAGATTTTTGTCGGCAATTTTGAGGATCTTGTGCTGGAGGAACGTTTTGATTATGTGACCTTGATCGGCGTGCTGGAGTACGCCGGCTATTATATCAGCCAGGGAGAGCCGTATAGCGCGATGCTGAACCGGGTTAAGCGATTCTTAAAGCCGGGCGGCAAGCTGATTGTGGCGATCGAGAACCAGTTCGGGCTCAAGTATTGGGCCGGGGCGGCGGAGGATCATACGGGCCGTTTTTTTGACGGGATCGGGGATTATGCGGGAGTGAAG
Source organism: Lachnospiraceae bacterium (assembly GCA_022793375.1). Classification (GTDB taxonomy): domain Bacteria; phylum Bacillota; class Clostridia; order Lachnospirales; family Lachnospiraceae; genus RGIG7193. Next base: position 92,036 of record JAAWCS010000049.1, on the reverse strand, counting down.
GGCGTGCGCACATTCTCCAAACCGGAGATCACGCGGCTTTTGTGCGAAGCCGGGTTTGGAATGAATGAGTTTTATTATCCGATGCCGGACTATAAGCTGCCGACGGCGGTATATTCGGATGCCTTTCTTCCGAAAAAGGGGATGTTTAGCGATATCACGGTGAGCTATGACCGGGATCGATATGTGATGTTTGATGAGGCGGCGGCGTATGAGAAGCTGGCGGCGGACGGGCAGTTTCCCTATTTTGCCAATTCGTTTCTGATTGTGAGCACGCCGGACGGGGAGGAAGCATGAAGCGGGTACTGTATGTAAAGTATAATAAAATGCGCCGTGCGCCGTTCCAGATCCGTACGGAGATTTGTGAGGAGGACGGGAAGCGCTTCGCGGAGAAATCGGCGCTGCGGCCGGAGGGAACAGCGCACATTCTGCGTTTTTCGGACAGCTGGCAGAAGATGGAGCGTTATTATGAGAACGTATCGTTCCTAAAACCGGAATTTTATCAAGAAACGATGCGCTATGCGTATGTGGAGGCGCCGACTCTGGATGAACTTTTGGAAAAACGGATCCGCTCCGGCGAGGATGCGGTAGCGGTTTTGAATGAGGCGCTTGCGCGTCTCTTGGCGGTGCGGGAGGACGGCTGCGCGCCGTTTGTAAAGACGGAACGCTTTATCGACGTTTTTGGTCCGGTGAAGATAGCGGAGGGACCGGCGTTTGCGGTGAGCAACGTCGATATGTTGTTTGAGAACGTGATGGTGAAGGACGAAAAGTGGATCTGCTTAGACTATGAGTGGGTGTTTGACTTTCCGGTCCCGGTCGATTTCGTGCGCTATCGGATTTTATTATATTTTTATCGTCACCATGCGGGGCTGCTGGAGGGGCGGATGGACGCGGTCGGCCTTCTGGAACGCTCGGGGATCAGCCGTGTGCAGTCGATCCGGTTTGCCCGCATGGAAAAAGCGTTCCAGGAGTATGTCCATGGGGAAGGCGGCTGCTGCCGGTACGTGGATCGGTATGCCAAAAAGGCGCGGGGCTTTGAAAAGACGATCTACGATTACAACACGCAGATTGAGTCGCTGCATACGGCGGTGCGGCTGAAGGAGAACCATATCCAGAACCTGAATGGCTTGATTGCCGGACAGCAGGAGATCATTGACAAATACAGCCGGCTGAAGAACATCGCGAAGAAGCTGGGAGCTAAGCCGGTATATAAGGCGGTAAAGGCAGTTTACAAGGCTGGCAAACGACTGGCCGGGAAGGACAAGGCGCCGGCCTGTGAGACGGACAAGGCCGGGAACGAGCTAAAAGGCGGCGCACAGACCGTCGGCGTAGCGCCGGCCGAGCCGGGAAGCGGCAGCCTGAAGAAAAAGAAGCCGCTTTCATTTGCGGCGGTATCGAAACCGCTGGTATCGATTGTGATTCCGGCCTACAATCAGGTGGAATACACGTATCATTGCCTGGAGTCGATCCTTGCCAACACGCAGGAGATGGCGTACGAGGTGATTGTGGCGGACGACCAGTCCACCGATGATACGACGAAGCTCTCACAGAAAGTGAGCGGGATCCGCATCAGCCGCACGCCGGAGAATATGGGATTTTTGAAAAATTGCAATCTGGCGGCGGCGCAGGCGCGGGGAACGTATCTGCTGTTTTTAAATAACGATACGCAGGTGCGGCCGGGCTGGCTTTCAAGCCTGGTGGAATTGATTGAGTCGGATGCTTCGATCGGTCTTGTGGGTTCCAAGCTGGTATATCCGGACGGACGCCTTCAGGAGGCCGGCGGGATCCTTTGGAGCGACGGCACGGGCTGGAATTACGGCCGCCTGGATGATCCGGAGAAGGCGGCGTATAATTATGTGAAGGATGTGGACTATATTTCAGGGGCGGCGATTTTGCTGCCGACGGCTCTGTGGAAGCAATTGGGCGGTTTTGACGAGCGGTTCGCGCCGGCGTATTGTGAGGACGCGGATCTGGCCTTTGCGGTGCGGGACGCGGGATACCGGGTGGCGTACCAGCCGCGGTCGGTCGTCGTCCATTATGAGGGGATCAGCAACGGGACGGATACCGCGAGCGGCATCAAGCGTTATCAGATTGCAAACAGCGTCAAGCTGCGTGAAAAGTGGGCGGAGGAGTTTGCGCTGCAGACCGAGCACAGCGACCCGCCGGCGCTGTTTGAGGCCAGGGAGCGTTCGCAGGGAAAAAAGACGATCCTGGTGATCGACCATTATGTGCCGCAGTATGACAAAGACGCGGGTTCTAAGAGCACGTTTACGTTTATTCGCATGTTTTTGAAACATGGGTATGTGGTGAAATTCATTGGGGATAATTTTAACCGGGAAGAGCCGTATACCAGTACGCTGCAGCAGATGGGGGTGGAGGTGCTCTACGGGGATGAGTTCCGCGAGGGCCGCATTCTTCAGTGGATCGAGATCAACGGAGACTACATTGACTATGCCTTTATGAATCGGCCGCATATCACGGAGAAATATATCGGATTCATCCGGGAACATACGAATATCAAGTGCATCTATTACGGCCATGACCTTCATTACCTGAGGGAAGCCAGGGAGTATGAGCTGACAGGAGATAAGAAGCGCCTGGAGGAATCGGAACACTGGAAGAAGGCGGAGTACGCCATCATGCATAATTGCGAGGCGGTGTATTATCCCTCGACCGTGGAGGAGGAGGCGATCCGCCTGGCGGATCCTTCCATCCCGGTTAAGAGCGTGTCGGTGTACAGCTACGACCGATTCCGGGAAATCGGAGAAATCCCGCAGGACTTTGCGAAGCGGCGCGGCTTTATGTTTATCGGCGGGTTTGCGCACCGGCCGAATGTGGACGCGGTACTGTGGTTTACGCAGGAGATCTATCCGCGGATGCAAGCCTTGCTGGGAGAAGAAGCATCACAGATTCCGTTCTACATCGCCGGTTCGCGGGCGCCGGGAGAGATTACGGCGCTTGACGGGACGGACGGAGCCGGAAACCCGGGGCCGATTGTGGTCAAAGGGTTTGTGAGCGATACGGAGCTGCAAGCGCTGTACGATACTTGCCGCCTGGTGGTCTGTCCGCTGCGCTTCGGCGCGGGGGTCAAGGGCAAGGTGATTGAGGCGATCTACAACGGGATCCCGATGGTTACGACATCGATCGGAGCGGAAGGGATTCCGGATGTGCGGTCGGTCGTCGCCGTGGCGGATACCGCAGAAGCGTTTGCCAAGAAAGCGGCCGCGTTATATCAGGATGCGGCGGAGCTTAAAAAGATTTCGGAAAAGACGCAGGGATATATCCGCGGCCATTTTAGCATGGAAGCGCTGTGGGAGAAAATCAGGGAGGATTTTTAGGCAGGATGTGGTTCGATCTGATAAAAGCAGGAGTGGCGGCGGTGCTGCATCTGTTCCTGTTTTGGAACTTTGGCAGTGCATTTGTCTGCCTTTTTTCAAAAACGGCAAGGACGGCGCAGGAAAGGATTGTCATTGGCTTTTTCCTCTATTATGCGCTGTTCCAGGTCGTGACGCTGCCAATGATGTTTGCGCAGAGACGGCTGTCGGAGCTGGCCGCTCTATGGGGCGTCCTTGTCGTGGCGGCCTGCGCCGGTTCGTTTTATATCCGGCGTAAAAAGGCGGGCGGACAGCTGCGGGTGCTGGGAGCAGGCATACCGACCGGCGTGTGGAAGGAACGGCTGCGTTTTTGGCGGCTGGCTCCGGTTTTGATAGCGCTTGTGCATGTCGCGCTGGTCTCGGCGATCTATTCGAGTTATTGGGATGCGACTTACTATGTGGGCAATGTATCCTTTTCCGTCTACACGGATTCAATCGGGACCATCGATCCGCTGACGGGGGAGCTGCTGAGTGCGTTTGACCTCAGGCATTGCCTGGCAACCTATCACATGCATGACGCGGTCGTCTGCCGCCTGCTGGGGCTGCACCCGCTGATTGAGACAAAAACGGTCATGGTCATTGTAGTGACAATCGTGCTCAATCTGCTGTATCATCGCTTTGGGCGCTTCCTGTTTGGAAAGAACGACCGGGCGGTGGCGCTGTTTATGGGATTTTCCCTGTTAGTCAATGTATGTACGTATACGGCGTACACGGCTTCAAGTTTTGTTCTTCTGCGGACCTATGAGGGCAAGGCGGTCACGGGAGCGATTACTTCTATGTTTCTTCTCTACTGGTTTTTGCAGCTGAGCCGGAAGGAGGAGGCGTATGCGTGGCGGGCGCTGTTTGTGACGGCTTGGGGGGCGGCGGCGATTTCGTCCTCGGCCTGGTTTTTGGTAATTATGAGTATCGGCGTGTTTGCGCTTGTGCGCCTGATCGCTTCGAAGAGGTTTCGGGAGCTTTTTTGGTGCGGGCTCTGCATGGCGCCGGCAGTCGCGATGCTGTTTGGATATCTGCTGAACCGCCTGGGGCTTCTGGTAATTCCGGTGCGGGGATAGGAGAGACGGATGGATATTTCGGTAGCGGACTGGGGACTGGGATTTGTCCTCGAAAATTTCCGGCGCTTCCAGGGGGAAGGCGTGTTCTTTTTCTTCTTCTTTCTGGCGGTGGCCGCCTTTGCTTTGGCGGTGAAGGCTGGATGGAAGAAAGACTTTTTGAAGTACCTGCTCGGGCTGTGTCTGATTGTGTTTAACCCGCTTTTGGTGACGCCGGTTGTGGGGAAGCTGGGAATGGAGGATGAGTATTACCGCTTGATCTGGCTTTTGCCGATCACGGTGTGCATTGCCTGGCTGGCTGCATTTTTAGTTGAGAGAGGCAAAAAAGCATGGGTAAGGGCTCTTATATGCCTGGCCTGTATGGGATGTCTGGCCTTTCCGGGCAAGTCGATTTTGGCTAAAGGGCTTGAGACAGCTGAGAATCTTTATAAAGTACCGAATGAGGTGGTGGAAATCAGCGAAATTATCCACGCACATTCGGAAAATGAGCAGCCGGTGGTCGTCACGGAATTTGACCTGTCGGTGCTGATGAATCAGTACGATCCGTCGCTTCGACTGGTGCTGAGTTATGGCGAGATGAACAAACTGCGGGAATACGAACTGCACGTAGAGGAATATCCGGACGCGTATTGGGTCAAATGCAGGGTCAATGTGATGTGGCTGATCGAGGATAAGCGTTTTGATCTGGTGAACGGGTATGATTTGCAGACGTCGCTGGATTTGGTGGAGGCGGAATACGTAGTCTGCACGTATGAGGAAGCGATGCATGAAATGCTGCTGGCAAACCGCTGCATCGAGGTCGGGCAGTCCGGGAACTACCGGGTATATCGGTATTATAATTGTTGGGAGGAATTTCCACCGGCTTCGTAGGCGGCGCGCCGTTACGCGGACGGGATTACGAAAAAGGGGGAATGGTCGGATGGATCGAATCGGACAAAAGGAAAAGCGTTTTTTTGGAAAGGAGCTTTCGTTCTTTGCCTGGCATGAAATATCGCGGGCGGATCTTTTGCTGCTTACACTGGCTGCGGGATTCTGTTTTCTGACGATGTACTATTCGGATATCACGATTACGTCGCGCTTTTCGCTGACGCTTTGGGACTCGCTGTTTGACGGAAGGCTTTTGAGCTTTTATGACAATGCGCTGGCTTCCGGCGTAGCGCCGGAGGGGGCGGTCTATGACATCGGGATCTATGCGGTGTTTGCGATATGGGGACTGCCGGTGTGGATTCTGCGCAATGTGGCGGGCCTTGACCCGATGTCGGTGGGAAGCCTTCTGTGGTTTAAGCTGTTGCTGGCCGTGTCTGTGGCGGCTTGCCTGCGCCTGTTTTGGCAGATTGCTAAGGAGCTTGGGTATACAAAAACCGTTCGTGCATACGCTTCGCTGGTGTTTTTGACTTCGGCAACGCTGTTTTTTCCGGTGATGGTAGCGGCGCAGTATGATATCATCCCCCTGTTTTTTATCCTGTGCGGCGTCTTTTTCTGGATGAAGGGAGAATGGAAGAAATTTCTTATTTACTTTGCCGTGGCGGCGACTATGAAGCCATTTGCTTTGCTGCCACTGGCGGTGCTTGTGCTGTTGCGGGAGAAACGGATTCGTAGAATTCTTCTGTACTTGGCACTGGCCGTGCTGCCGATGTTTCTTCTGAAGGGAATTTACTCACTCAGCGCGGGATATCGGGCCAGCTGTGGGAGCTTCTTAACGACGATGTTGCCGATGCTTTTGCGGGTATCGATCCATATTGACAATGTGGATATGTCACTGTTTGCAGTGGGAGTGATCGGAATTTATATTTTTGCGTATTGGCGAAAAGATGGAGAGAGCGCGGTACAAAATAACCGGGTGGCGATCCTGGTATTAGCGGGTATTTGGGCGGTGTTTTGCCTGTTTGTAGAGATTTACCCGTATTGGAGCGTGTATCTTACGCCATTTCTCGTGCTGGTTGTGCTTATGTGCGGGCGGGACTGCCATGTAACGCTGCTCTTGGATCTTGTTTTAAATGTATGCATGACAGCGGTGTTTGTATTTCAGTTTGAATGGGTGTATGGAGGAGAGCGGACGTTTTCATACTTGGTTTTGAAGCCGTTATATGAGAGTTTGGTACGTGCGGGTGGAGTGCTGCCTGTGGCAGAGGCTTTGCGACTGCTTTCCGTAGACATCCTTCTTCCGGCCTTTGGCGCGGGGATGGCGGCTGCTGTCGGGGGAATCTTTTTGTGTGCTGGATGGCGGCTGGCTCGAGGAGAGGAAGAAGAGAGTTTTCTTGAAATATGGCATATCCGTATGCGAATTTTAGTTTTGCACGGCTGGATTGCAGCTTGCCTGGCGGTATTTGTATTCAGCTTTAAACGATAGGGGAGAGCCGAATGAAAAAGATTAGCGTGGTGGCGCCATGTTATTATGAAGAATTGAGCGTGCGGATGCTGTATGAGAAACTGACAAGCGTCTTTGCTACGCAGCTTACGGAATATGACTATGAGATTGTCTTTGCCGACGACGATTCCCGGGATGGGACGCGCGCGATCCTGCGTGGACTCTGCCAGGAGGATCCGCATGTGAAAGCGGTTCTGAACGCGGGGAATTTCGGCCTTTCGCGCAATGTGTTTGCTTCGCTGCAGCGGGCGGAGGGGGACGCGGTGTTTCTGGTCTTTGGCGATTTGCAGGATCCTCCGGAGCTTTTGCCGGAATTTATAAAGAAATGGGAGACAGGGAAGTACCGCGTCGTGATCGGACAGAAAACGAAGAGCGCGGAGAACCGGTTTATGTCCTGGATGCGCAAGCTTTACTATGCGGTGGTTAATCTTTTGTCGGACAAAAAACAGATCCGTCAGTTTAACGGGTTTGGGCTGTATGATAAGAGCTTTATCGAGGTTTTAAGACAGATTGAGGATCCGCAGCCGTATTTAAAGGCGGTCGTGGCGGAGTATGCGGGGGAGTATGGAGTAGTCCCCTATGAACATAGGAAATCGGCCCGGGGAAGATCAAATTTTAATTTTTACCGGAATTATGATTTTGCGATGGAAGGGATTACTTCTTCAACGAAGAAGCTGATGCGCTGCGCTACGTTTTGCGGGGCTGGGCTGGGCGTTGTGAGCGCGATTTACGGGATGTACGTCCTGATCCGTAAGCTTTTGTTTTGGTCCACGTATCCGGCAGGGCTGGCCTCGATCATGGTGGGGGTATTTTTGATCGGTTCGCTGCAGCTGTTTTTTATCGGGGTGCTGGGGGAATATGTGCTGAGCATCAATACGCGGACGATGCGCAAACCGCGGGTGGTCGTCGGAGAGTGGATTGGTTTTGAACCGCCGGAAAGCGATGGAAACACGGACAAGCTAATGAAAGGAGACAAAACGGATGGCGCGGATCAATAGTGTATTGCCCCGGCTATGGTTGAAATGCGACCGGGTGCGGTATGGAAAGAACCTGGTGCTGGGAGGCTGGCCGATGATTTTCCGCTTTCCGCAGGCAAAGATTACGATCGGGGACAACTGCAAGATCAACAGCAATTTTTTCTCCAATCTAATCGGACTGTACCAGCGGACGATTCTGGTGGCACGGGGAACCGGGGAGATTGTCCTGGGAAACCATGTGGGGATTTCCGGGACCACGATCTATGCCAGAGAGCGAATTGAGATTGGCGACTATTCGATCATCGGCGCCAACTGTAAGATTTTTGACAATGATTTCCATTCGCTGGATACCGAGGAACGCAAAAACGATGTATTTGACAACCTGGTGACACGTCCGGTGACGATTGGAAAGAATGTGTTTGTCGGCTGCAATACGATCATCCTAAAAGGGACGGTAATCGGGGACGACTGCGTTATCGGCGCCGGCAGCGTGGTACACGGTGTTTTTGAGGCCGGATGCACGATCGCGGGCAACCCGGCCCGGATTATCAAGCGGCGCGAGGGATAGACAGGAGGTGCGAACGGCCATGAATTGGGCGACTAAACTGTGGGAAGAGGTTCGGGGGCTGACAGCCAAAAAGGGGTTTACCTTCAGCGTGTTGTTTACGACGGCGCTCAGTTATTTTTATCTGTGGACACACCCTTCTATGGGGGTGGACGACACCTGCGTCCAGCGCTACTTTGCCGACGGCTTCGCGCCGACCCAGGGGCGTTCGACGCTGTTTTTGCTGAACAAGGTTTTCCATGTGGCGGAATTTACGCCGTTTGTTGTCGATTTTTTGGGCGTACTGTTTCTGGTGCTGGCGGCCGTTTTCCTGGCGGCGCTTTTTCGCAGGCTCTCGCAAAACCGGATTCCGGCAACTGCGCTGGCGGTGTTTTGCTGTGCGATGGTGTCGTTTCCGTTGATCGGCGAGGTATTTGTCTATTATCTTCACAATGGCATTGGCCTGGCGTATACGCTGACGGCGCTGGCGGTCTGGGCGATGTTTTTGGGAGACGGACCCGGCAGATATATCTGCGCGAGCCTGTTTATGGGCGCGGCGCTTTCCTGCTATGAGTCGGCGGCGATGACGTATCTGATGTGCATAGCCCTGGTCATGCTGGTGCGGCTGTACGCGGAAGCAGAGAAAACGAAATTTTCCGTGTATGTGAAGGAAATGCTGCTGCTTTTGATTCCGCTGATGGCGGGGATGGTCTTTCGCAGTCTGCTGGCAAACCTGCTTTGTCTGCTGCTTGGGCGGGAGGCCAATATGTTTTCGCTGACAGAGGCCATGAAATGGATTCTTGGCCCGGATGTGCTGGGACATCTAAAGGGGATGGTGAGCCTGTTTGGCCGCTATTATTTTGTCAATGGCCTGGCGAATTTGGGCGTAGCCGTTTATCTGCTGGCGGCGGCCGTGTTTTTTGCGCTGAGCTGTGTGAGCGCGGCGAAGCAAAAAAGGGGACTTTTGTTTTTACATGGCCTGCTGATCCTGGTGATCCCCTGGAGCCTTTCTATCCTGCAGGGGACTGTAATTCCCTACCGCAGCATGCAGTCGCTGCCGGTCTTTGTGGGGGCAGTGGCGATGTGCCTGGTGTTTTTGGCCTGGAGAAAGGGAAAATGGCTGTACCGGATCGCTTTGTTCGGCGGCGTGGTGCTGGTCTATAACCAGGCGTTTGAATTAAATAAGACGTTTTACGTGGATTATTTGAAATATGAAGAGGATGTGACAACCTGCCGGCAGCTGGCCTATGATCTGAAAAAAGAGGCGACGCTGGAAAAGCCGGTCGTTTTCATCGGAACGATCGAAGAGTATGGCACGGTGGAAACATACGCGTATCTGGATGAGGACAGCCTGCGCTATGAGTGGATTTCGCGGATCCGTGATAAGATGGGCAGCGACAGCGAGAATTCCTACAGCACGGTGCAGAATCTTGTATGGTACAATATATTTGACTGGGGCCTGGAAGCGTTTGAAGGCCGGGGCACGGAACTGATCGCGTTTTTTAAGTGGCACGGATATCACCTGCTTGGCGCACAGGAGTGGATGTACGAGGACGCGGAGGCGTATGCGCGGGCGATGCCGGTGTGGCCGCGGCCGGGCAGCATCCGTGAAACGCAGGAGTATGTGATCGTGAAATTGGGCGAAAATGAAGAAAGCGATAGTCAAACCGGGGAAAGTGTGCTAGAATAGCCGGAGAAATAAGGGGAATACCGTAAAGGTATTCCGGTATGCCCTGGGAGCACGGGAAAGCAGAGGAAAGGAATTTTATGAGAGAAGAAACACCGATCAGCGCGGAGAAGATATGGATCCATATTAAGAAGTACTGGTGGGTCTGTGTACTGACCGCAGCCGTGGCTGTGGCGGCAGTCGTTCTTGACACCTGGCGGGAGTACCGGGCCAATGCGGCGGCGGCGCTGCGCGACACATATCAGGCGGATTCGATGGTTTACTATCCGATTGAGACGGAACCGGAAGCGACGACGCTTTTGACGCTGTTAGACAGCCAGCAGATGATCGGGCGGGTGAACGAGGCGCTGGCAGCGGAAGGGCTGGAGGAATTTGACGGCGGAACGGACAAGCTTTCGATGGCCTGGAAGGGAAGCTGTTTTCCCATTACGGTGATTTCGGAAGGGGAAGAAAGGACGCGGCTAATTTCGACGACATTGACCGAGGCTCTTTTGGAGTGGGCCGAGGAACATATGGGGAGCGAGGGACAGATTGTGAACCATACGCAGGTTTACCCGTGCCTGGTCCAGGCGTCCGGGGCGGTGACCGTGTATCCGCCGGGGGCGTCGCGCGCGGTCGGCTTGACTCCCGGCAGTTTTTTGGGTTGGAAAAAGCTGATGGTGATTTGCGCGGGATTTCTGTGCGGAGCCGCCTTTTTATTTGTACTGCTGATTTTTGATACGAAGCTGCGCACGAGGCAGGAGGCGGCGCAGGTCTGTGAATATCCCTGTTTAGGCGAGGTGAAGCGGCGCGTAAAAGATCCCGGGAAAGAATGGGCCGCCATCAACGCGGTCATTGGCTGCCACCTGCCGTCATCCGGCGGTATCTTGTATGTGACGTTTTCCAATGAAAAAGCCGTAAACCAGGCGGCGGCAGGCGTTCTGCCGGAGAATCGGGAGCGTGTCCGGGCCTGTGTCTGGAGCCGGGACCGGCTGGAGGTCTTGTGCAAAGAGACGCCGGCCGCGGGGGCGGTGCTGTTGATCTGTCTGAATCAGGACCGCGTAAATCAGGTCGAGACACTGGCGGAGGATATGGAGAACCGAAAGATCCCGATTCTTGGCTATGTGGTGACAGAAGGATGAATGGATGAATACCATGAGGAGCAACCGTTACAAAAGAATTTATCGTTTTGCGGCGTCCCTGGCGGCATTGGTCATGCAGAGCATCCCGTTTGCCGTCTTGTGGATGCGGTACTATAATGATCCGAACCGGATTACGCAGACCTTTGCCCTGCGCGGCAACTGGCTGGTGATCGGAATTTACGTGGTGCTGTTGTTTACGTTTGGCAATGTATACGGCGGCTTTAAGATCGGTTATCAGAAGGCGGGGAGCCTGATTTTGTCACAGGGGATCACATTGTTTGTGACGGATCTTTTGATGTATATCATTATTGATTTGCTGGCCCGCAGGATTATAGTAGCGTGGCCGATGGCGCTTTTGTTTGTCCTGCAGCTGCTGGCTACCGCTCTTTTGGCGCACCTCTTGACGCATATCTACGACGCAAATTTCCCGCCGCGAAAACTGCTCATGGTGTACGGTGAGTACGAAGAGCCGGCCCTGCGCTTACGGCAGAAGATGAACGGTATGGCTGAAAAGTATGAAGTGACATGCTTGCTTCACCAGAGCGAACCCTATGAGACGCTCTGTACGCGGATTGAGGAGAGTCAGGGGGTCGTTTTGATCGATGTGGATACGCCTTTGCGCAACCAGATTATGAAGTACTGCTATGTGCGTTCGATCCGGGTGTATGTGGCGCCGAATCTTACGGATATCCTGTTAAAGAGCGCGGAGGCTCTGCATTTCTTTGATACGCCGCTGCTTTTGTCGCGCAATACGGGACTTTCGATTGAACAGAAGCTGGCCAAGCGTGTGATGGATCTGGTCATTTCCGGGTTGGGAATTCTCGTTACCTCGCCGATTATGCTGGCGGTGGCGGCAGCGATCAAGCTGTATGACGGCGGCCCGGTCTTTTTCAGGCAGGCGCGGGCGACCTGCGGCGGCAAGGTATTTATGATTACGAAGTTCCGCAGCATGGTTACCGATGCGGAGAAGGCGGGATACGCGATCCCGGCGACCGAGCGGGATCCGCGGATTACCCCGGTCGGCCGCGTGATCCGCGCGGCGCGGATCGATGAACTGCCGCAGCTGTTTGATATTTTCCGCGGCGATATGAGCGTCGTGGGCCCGCGGCCGGAGCGGGTGGAGCATGTGGACAAGTACACGGAAGAAATTCCGGAGTTTGCTTATCGTCTGAAGGTCAAAGGCGGCCTGACAGGGTACGCGCAGATTTACGGGAAGTACAATACGACGGCATATGATAAGCTGAAGCTGGATCTGATGTACATTGAGAATTATTCGCTTTTGCTGGATATCAAGCTGATTTTGATGACGGTGAAGATTATGTTTATGAAGGAGAGCACCGAGGGCTTTACGGCGGAAGCGTCTGAGAAGATGCATGACGCCAAGTAGCGGGCAAGGGGCGAAGCGATGGCATTTGAGAATTCTGTGAGCGTAGTGACGATTTCTTACAACAGTGCGGCGACGATCCGGCAGACGATTGAATCGGTGCTGGGACAGACCGTGCCCTGTAAAGAATATTTTGTGATTGACGGCTGCTCAGGAGACGGCAGCGCAGCGATTGCTAAGGAGTATGAGGCAGCTTTCGCGGCCAAAGGCGTGGACTACCGGGTGGTCTGCGAGCCGGATCGGGGGCTGTATGACGCGATGAATAAAGGGATCGCGATGACCACCGGGACGCTGGTCGGCCTGATTAACAGCGACGACTGGTACGAACCGATCGCCGTAGAGACGGTGCTGGCAAAATATAGAGAGACTCCCTTTGATATGATGTATGCCGATCTCAATATGATCCAGAATGAGAAGGTACGGGGCGTCAAGCGGGCCAGGCTGCGCCAGGGCTATATCACGACCCGCGATTGGAACCATCCGACGACATTCATCCGCCGGGAGCTGTATGATCGGTACCATTACCCGTGCCGGTCGGTCTACGACGATCTGGACGTACTTTTAAAGATCCGCAAAAACGGCCATAAAGTTGTGATCGTGAATAAAGTGCTGGCGAATTACCGGCTTGGCGGACGCAGCAACAGAAAGAACCTGGGAGCGGCGCTTTCGCGTATGCGGATCAAGTACCGGATTTATCGGGAGAACGGCTACAGCCGTCTGTATGCGCTGGAAGCTTTTGGTATGGAGATCGGAAAGTGGCTGCTGTCATAAACCGGCCCGGATCGGCCGCGCTGCCAAGGTTCTGAGAAAAAGGAGAGAGTATGCTGGATCTGACGGTCATCGTGATGACAAAAAATGAGGAGAAGAACCTCGGAAAATGCCTGCGTTCCCTGCGGGGAATCGCTAAGAGGATCGTGGTCGTGGACAGCGGCAGCACGGATCAGACGGCCGCGCTTGCAAGAAAGCTGGGGGCCGAGGTGTTTGAACATCCCTTTACGAACCATGCCGCACAGCTGAACTGGGGTCTGGAGAATACGGGAATCGACACCAAATGGGTGCTGCGCATGGATGCCGACGAGGAATTGACGGCGGAGCTGGTACAGGAGATCGTCGCGAAGCTGCCGGCCTTACCGGAGAAGATCAGCGGAATCTGGCTGCGCCGCCGGGTCTATTTTATGGGGCGCTGGATCCGCCACGGCGGCGTCTACCCGACGCTGGAGCTGCGGTTGTTTTGCTTCGGAAAAGCGGTGTGCGAGCAGCGTTTGATGGATGAGCACATGGTTCTCACCGAAGGGGAAGAGACGACGTTTGCCAGGGATTTTATTGACAATAATAATAAGGAATTGTCCTGGTGGATCCAGAAGCACAATTGGTATTCCGACCGCGAGATGGCGGACCATCTGGGAAGGCAGAAGGAAGAATGGGAGGTCAAGCCGCGGCTGTTCGGCGGCCAGGCCGAGAGAAGGCGCTGGCTGAAGAATATGATCTATTACCGGACGCCCCTGATGCGGCGGGCGCACTGGTATTTCTTTTACCGCTATATACTGCGGGGAGGTTTTTTGGACGGCAAGGAGGGGCTGATGTTCCACTTCCTGCAGGGGTATTGGTATCGCTTCCTGGTGGACGCGAAGATTTTTGAGGCACAGAAGCGGGGCAGCCGCCCGGAAGTGTTTGAGGATTTGAAGGCCTGAAGGAGAAACGATGCGAAGATTTTTGGTATTGCTGAAAAATATATTGAGCCTGCCGGGGCGTTTGTTTTCGAAAGTGGCCCTGTTTGCCGTCTTGCAGGAAGCGCAGGTGGATAAGAACGCCGCGATCTGCAGCGGGACTAAGTTTTATCGGAGCCGGATCGGCCGCTATTCCTACCTGGGCCGCAATTGCTTTGTGACGGACGCGCAGATCGGAGCCTTTACCTCGATCGCGGGGGATTGCTATATCGGCGGGACGCCCCATCCGATGGAGTGGGTCTCAACCTCGTCGGTGTTTCATAAGTGGGAAAACCTGTTTAAAAAGAACTTTGCGCGCCATGAGTTTGAAATATTTCAAAAGACGGTGATCGGCAACGACGTATGGATCGGAACGCGGGTGTTAATTCGGCCCGGCGTAACGATCGGCGACGGCGCGGTCGTGGGAATGGGTTCGGTAGTGACGAAGGATATCGGGTCTTATGAGGTATGGGCGGGGAATCCGGCCCGGCGCATCCGCAGCCGGTTTGACGAGGATACCGCCAGAAAGCTTCAGGAAAGCCGCTGGTGGGAAAAGGAAGAGAGCGAGATTGAGGAGTTTGCCGCTTATATGACCGACCCGGCCGCGTTTCTTGCATATATGGAGACAAAGAAATGAAAAAGATCCTGGTTGTTTCCAGTTTTCCGGCCCCCTACCGCGTGGCGGTGTTTGAGGGGCTGGCCGCGTATTATCAGCTGGATGTATTTTTTGAATTTGATAAGGATCAGAACCGGAACGCGGACTGGTTTGTAAAGGGCCGCGATTTTTACGTGCTAAGCTCAGGGGAGGCGGCGGACCGGTTTGCGGACTGCCTGCGCGGGATGGCTGCCTATGACCTGGTGCTTGCCTACGATTACCTCAATCCGAACGCCCGCCGGGCGATGCGCCGGGCGATGCGCGCGGGAGTGCCCTACTGTGTAAACTGCGACGGCGCGTTTATCGGACGCCATTGGCTGAAGGATTTGTTAAAGCGATACTATGTTTCGCACGCGGCCGCCTGTTTTTCCAGCGGGCGCTTTGCGCGGGAGTATTTTCTGAACTACGGGGCAAAGGCGGATCGGATTTACGAGCACCGCTTCACCTCGCTGACCGAGAAGGACGTGGAAACGCTGGCAGCGCTCGGTGAGGAGAGACAGAGGGCCCGGGAGCCTGGTCCCTCACGTCCGCAGGTGCTGACAATCGGGCAGTTCATCCATCGGAAGGGCTTTGACGTGCTGCTGAGAGCCTGGAAAAGCCTGGATGGGCAGGCGCAGCTTACGATCGTGGGCGGAGGCGATCTGCGGGGAGAATATCTGGAAACGATCCGAGAGAACGGTTTTAAGAATGTGGAAGTCCTTGATTTTATGAAAAAAGAGGATTTGTACCGCTATTACCAGAAGGCAGATCTGTTTGTATTGCCGACGCGCGAGGATATATGGGGGCTGGTGATCAACGAGGCGATGGCCTGCGGGCTGCCGGTCGTATCGACCGACCGCTGTATCGCGGCCATGGAGCTTTTAGGGGACGGCGCAGGCGGCTTGATTGTACCGGTGGGAGACAGCGAAGCGCTGGCGGCGGCGATCGGCCGCCTTCTAAAGGACGATGAGCTGCGGCAGCGAATGGGGGAGCGCAACCGCCGTGAGATGAGGGAGCAGACGCTGGAACGTATTGTAGAAAGCCACCGGGAGGTTATTGAAAAGATCTTATGATCCATGTAGTGACAACGGTTCATAACCGCTATCCGATTACCGAGAAGTTTGTGGAGAGCCTATGCCGGCAGGACTGCGAAGTCCATCTGATCCTGGTGGACGACGGCTCGACCGACGGTACGGATCAGATGGTGCGAAGAAAGATGCCGACAAGCACCGTTTTATACGGAAACGGCAATCTATGGTGGGCAGGCGGGCTGCAGAAGGCGTTTGATTGGCTGCGGGAGCATGCCGCCGACGAGGACGCGGTGATGATTTCCAACGACGATACGGTGCTGCCGGCCGGGCATGTGGCGGCGGGGGCCGCTCTTTTGACTGGGGAGCGTCTGGTCGTGAGCCCGGGATACGGGGCGAAAAGCGGGGAGCTGCTGGACGGTTTGTTCTGGCATTCGTTTGCGGACGGGACCGGGCGGCTGCTGCCGCCGGGGAGCGAAGGCAACTGCGCCTCGTCGCGGAACCTGTTTTTGACGGTGGGGCAGTGGAAAAAAATCGGGGGCTTCCACCCCTTTTTGCTGCCGCAGTATTTTTCGGATTTTGAGTTTACGATCCGTGCTTATCGCAAAGGCTTTCGCCTGGAATGTTTTGAAGAACTGGCGTACCGGTTTGACGAGGAGGCGACGGGGCATAACAGCTACAGCGGTTTGACCTGGAAGAAGCTGTTTAGCAAGCGTTCGGGGCTGAATCCGTTTTATCGGCTGAATTTTATCCTGCTTTCGACACCGCCCAGATATCTGCCGGCGCACCTTTTACACCAGCTGAAGCGCTATGGGAAGCGATTGAGCCGGATGGCCGGGCGCGGCCGTTGAGGATAAGGATATGGGAAGTTATTTGTTAGCCATTGCCGTATTGGTTCTGTTGGGATACGGCGTGCAGACGGCGCGCTGGAAAAACTGGAGCGGGTATTTCCTGGGCAAGTACCGGACCTTTACGCTGTCGGCGGCCGCGGTCTTTTGGGTAGGAATATTTTTGGTGCTGGCCCTGTTTGGAGGCCTGCGCTACTATGTGGGGACGGATTTTGAATCCTACTACCAGATTTTTTTGGATATCTGCGAGGACTGGGAGGATGTGCGCTACAACGGGACGGAACGGGGTTTTGTATGGATGAACCGTCTGCTTTCCCTGTTTACCGAAGAACCGCAGTGGATCATTTTTCTGGCCAATGCGTTTGTGAGCTTTTTCTGTACCTGGGCGCTTATTAAGGAGTCCCGGTTTGTGCCGTTTAGCCTGTATCTGGTATTTACGACATTGTATTATCAGAGCTTTAACCTGGTACGCCAGGGGATGGCCTGCGCGGTGGTGCTGCTGGCGTTCGCCTATGCGAAGGAGCGAAAATGGCTCCGCTGTTACGGGCTGGTCCTCTTTGCGGCGCTTTTTCACCGCACGGCCCTTTTGGTACTGCCCGTGATGGTTCTGGTGCGGTTTCGTTATCCGCACGCGCTGTATTTTGTCTTTTTCGCGCTGGCGTCTCTGGGGATTTTTTTGAAGGAGCAGGTGATTGCGCTGCTGCTGCGTATTTACCCGAGCGCGGTAACGGCCTCGGAAGCGTATCTCTACGAGGAATTTTCGCCGGTGCAGACGATTTTGTGCCTGATTTATGTGGCGCTGTGCCTGTTGTATGAGCAAAAGCTGCTGGAAAAGGACCGGGGAAATATTGTATATCTCAATATGTCGATCTTGCTGTTAGGGATGTATGCCTTTTTTTACTGGATTCCCATGTGGGGGCGGCTGCAGCTGTATTTCATCGGGCTCTACAGTCTGATTGTTCCGGAGGTGATTGCCTGCGAGGACAGTCGCCTGCTGCGGATTTTGTATTATGTGGTGATATGGGGAATCTTGCTGTTTTTCTTTATTGTACCGAATTGGTCGTCGGTGGGCGTGTGGCCGTATCAGACGATTTTTGCCAGATGAGGGGAGGCGCCGTATGAATTATGTCTATCCAAAGCTGTCGGAGCACGACTTGGGAGTGGTACGCTTAGGCGGGGCGGGGCTTGGGAATATTTTGTTTCCCTGGGCACGGGCCGCCGTGTTTGCGCGTGATTCCGGCTGTCGGATGATCTGGCCGACCTGGCCGAGCATCAAGCTGGGGCCGATTCTGCGCCGGGAAAAGGATAAGCGTTTTTACGGCGATTTGTTTGAGAGCGCGTCGTCGGACATCGCGGGAGCGGCGAAGCTATGGAAACTGTGGCGTTTGGGACGAATTTCGGAATCGGAGAAGGAGAGCATCTCGCTGCAGGATGAAACCATTGTGGAATTTACGGGGTTTGACGGCTGCTTTGAAGAGATATTATACGACTATGCGTACGTGCGGGAGCAGCTGACAGAGCGTCTGCGGGAGAAAAACCGGCGTCCGTTTTCGGAGGAGGTAAGCGGAGCTGTCGGCATTCACGTGCGGCTGGGGGATTTTGCCCGTGTTTCGGAGGAGGAGGTGCGAAGAGGGCGTCATGACAGCGCGCTGCCGATCGAATGGTACGGGAAAATGCTTGAGCAGATCCGCGACTGTGCGGGATGTGAAATTCCGGCGCAGGTGTTTTCGGACGGAACGGATGCGGAGCTTGCTCCGCTGCTTCGCCTTCCCGGCGTCCGGCGAAAGAGCTTTGGCACGAGTATCGCCGATATTGTGGCGCTGAGCCGTTTTCCGCTGTTGATCGCCTCGGGGTCGTCTTTTTCGATGTGGGCGCGGTACTTAGGACGCGGGTGCTGTATTTGCTATCCGGGACAGCGCAAGCAGCGGATCCTGACGCCGGAGGAAGAGGGCTTTGAGATCGAGACGAACGAGGTGTTTACGGCGGAAATCGCGGAGAAGATTCGGCGTTTGTACCGGCAGGAGAGACAGGAGAAAAGCCTATGAAAAGAATCCTTACAAAAATAGCGGCCTGGCCGAATCGATGGTATAATGGGCTTGTGATCCGCTATCGGAAGATCGCCCACGGCAAAAACCTGGCGATTCATGGGAAGTTGCGGGTGTTTGGCCACGGTTCGATCCGTATCGGCGAAGATGTGACGATCAATTCGAGCGTATCGTCAAACCCGATCGGCGGGGACGGGCGGACCATTTTTTCTTTGAAAAATACGGCTTGTTTAACGATTGGCGATCATGTAGGGATCTCGAACGCCGCGATTGTCTGCCATGACCGCGTGACCATCGGCGACCGGACGATTATCGGCGGCGGATCCAAAATATACGATACGGATTTTCATTCGCTCGATTATCGGCAGCGAGGGGATTATCTGCATGAGACGGCGGTCACAAAGCCGGTAACGATCGGTGAGGACGTGTTTGTGGGCGCCCATTGCATTGTGCTAAAGGGTGTGACGATCGGAGCCAGGAGCATCATCGGAGCCGGATCGGTGGTCACAAAGGATGTCCCGCCGGACGAGGTGTGGGGCGGCAACCCGGCGCGGCGGATCCGCGGCCTGGCGGCCGAAGCAGGGAATTAGGAGGTCAAAGCGATGCGTGTGCTGTGGGTATGCAATATTATGCTTCCGAAAATTGCCCGGGCACTGGGCCGGGACGCAGAACCGGTCGGAGGCTGGATGTCGGGGCTTTTGGACGCGCTGGAAGGCTCGGGTACGGTGATCGGCGTGGCCTATCCGTCGGTGGGAACCGAGACCGTACAGGGGATGGCGGGGGATACGGCCTACTACAGCTTTTGCCAGCCGTCGCCGGTGCTGCTTTCCTACGATGCCGGCGTGGAAGCGCGGCTGCGCGGGATTATTGAGGCGTTTCAACCGGATCTGCTTCATATTTTCGGGACGGAGTATGTCCACAGCCTGGCGGCCGTGCGGGCGTTTGGGCGGCCGGAGCGGACTCTGATCGGGATTCAGGGGGTGCTATCGGCGTATGCCGAGCATTTTATGGCGGATGTGCCGCTATGGGTACAGAAAGGGCGTACCTTCCGGGATATTGTAAAGAGGGACAATTTAATTCACCAGCGGGAATCTTTTTTGATTCGCGCCGAGTTTGAAAGGGAGGCTCTGCGGCGGACGGGGCATGTCCTGGGACGGACGGACTGGGACAAAGCCTGCACCGAGCAGATTAACCCGCGGGCGCGTTATCATTTCGGCAACGAGGTATTGCGGGACAGCTTTTATGAAGGCGAATGGGAATGGGAGCGCTGTGAGAAACACAGCCTGTTTGTAAGCCAGGGAAGTTATCCGATCAAGGGACTGCACTATGTGCTGAAGGCGCTGCCAAGGATTCTGGAGCATTACCCGGATGCCAAGGTCTACGTGGCAGGCGGAGATATCACGAAAAAGGAAACGCTGCAGGATCGCTTGCGCATGAGCTCATACGGGAAATATATCTGCCGCCTGATCGAGGAAAACGGACTTGAGGGGCATGTGGAATATACCGGCTTTTTGGATGAGGCAGCGATGAAAGATCGTTTCCTGCGTTCCCATGTATTCGTAAGCCCGTCGTCGATCGAGAATTCGCCGAATTCCGTCGGGGAAGCCATGCTTCTTGGCATGCCGGCGGTGGTATCGGACGTGGGCGGAGTCAAAAATCTGTTAACGCACGAACGGGAGGGCTACCTCTATCAGGCGGATGCCTGGTATATGATTGCTTATTATGTAAATAAGGTGTTTGCAATGGAAAACGAGATACAGGCGATGGGAGCGGCGGCCCGCAGGCGGGCGCAGGCGACGCACAGCCGGGAAGAAAACAGCCGGGCGCTGTTGGCAGTTTATGAGGAGTTGATGGAGAATGGCCATGCATCAGAGTAAAATCGATATCGCCGTCCTGTGCGTGTTTTTTATCCGGCCGGATACTTTTTCGCAGGTGTTTGAACAGGTGCGCCGGGCGCGGCCTTCGAAGCTGTTTTTATACCAGGACGGGCCGCGGGCGGATCATGCGGAGGATGCGCAGAAGATCGCGGCCTGCAGGCGGATCGCGGAGGAAGGGATTGACTGGGAGTGTGAGGTGTTCCGCAATTATCAGGAGACAAACGTAGGCGTGGATCCTTCCATGTACAACGCGATCGCCTGGATGTTTTCCCATGTGGAAAAGGGGATCATCCTGGAGGATGATATTGTGGCTTCGCAGAGCTTTTTCCCGTTTTGTAAGGAGCTTCTTGACCGTTATGAGAACGACAATCGGATTTTTACGATCGCGGGTATGAACCATCTGGATGTCTACGGGCCGGAAAATGCCGATTACTTTTTCTCGCGCCGTTCGGCGATTTGGGGCTGGGCGACCTGGCGGCGATGCATCGAGATGCTGGATCTGGAGTATAGTTTTTTGAAGGATCCGTACACGCTGCGTGTGATGGAGCCGCAGATCGAGGCGCTGAAGGAAAAGATTGAAACCTGCAAATGGCACCAGTCGATGGGAAAGCGGTATTTTGAAACCTTGATCTGGAATACCAAGAGCAGCCAAAATATGCTGGATATCGTGCCCGTCAAGAACCTGACGGCGAACATCGGCGTGGGGGCCGGCGGTTCGCACGGGGCGGCTTCCATGGACGTGGTGCCGAACGGGCTGAAACAAGTCTATTATAAGAAAACCTATGAATATGAGTTCCCGCTGCGCCATCCGCGCCACATGCTGCCGGATGTATATTATACGAAACGTTTCTGCCGGATTCTAAGCGAGGGATACCCGCTTGTGAAGGCCTGGCGGGGCGTCGAGGGGGGCTTTAAGAGCTTTTGGTACAGTTCCCGCGACGAAAAGAAAAAAAAGCTGGGACGGCTGCCGGGGACAGTCAAAAATGTGCTGCGTGTGATGGCGGGAAAATAAAGGAGACGAGAGAATACCGATGAAGGGTGCGATACGATACGGGGCCTGCTTTGTGGGCGAGGGCGTGCGCCATGTGCTGAAAATCAAAAGGAAGCATGTGTATGACAATATAACCTATCTGGACGATCTGCACGCGAACCAGGCGATCGCCGCGGCGATCCGCGAAGGCCGGCCCTTTCTGGCCTGCCGCTTTGGCAGCGGAGAGATGCGGGCCTTTCGCCGCACGCTGGAGGTGCGCTGGGGACTTCGCCGGGAGATCCCCGAAGAAACAATGGATTCCCTGTGCGTAAACGCCGGCTTTTTCC
This sequence comes from Lachnospiraceae bacterium, assembly GCA_022793375.1. Taxonomy (GTDB): domain Bacteria; phylum Bacillota; class Clostridia; order Lachnospirales; family Lachnospiraceae; genus RGIG7193. Next base: position 70,077 of record JAAWCS010000049.1, on the reverse strand, counting down.
CGCGTGACCGGCAGAAAGTCATGGCGTTTGGCCTGGAGATGGAAAAAGCCAGCCGGCAGGCGGATCTGATCGGGACGTGGGAAGGTCTTTTGATGGAAGATTACGTCTATGATACGTTTTTGCCGCAGGCGAAGAGATGCTTTTTGTCGGGACTGGAGCCGTTTTTCTGCGGGGAACCCTGGACGGGGGCGCTCGAAGGAAGGCGGGTGCTGGTGATTCATCCGTTTGAGGAGACGATCCGCAGCCAGTATGGCAGGCGGGAGCTTCTGTTTGAGGATCCGCGGATTTTGCCGGCTTTTCATCTGGAGACGGTGAAGGCGGTGCAGACGATCGCCGGTCAGAGGGACGAGCGGTTTGCGGACTGGTTCGAGGCGCTTGACTATATGGCAGAGGAGGCGCTTCAAAAGGAATTTGATGTGGCGGTGATCGGCTGCGGCGCGTATGGGTTTCCGCTGGCTGCGCGCCTGAAGGCAGAAGGCAAGCAGGCGATCCATATGGGGGGAGCCGCCCAGCTTTTATTTGGGATCCATGGGAAGCGCTGGGACGAGCGGGCGGATTACCGGGCGATTATGAATGAGAATTGGCGCAGGCCGACGGAAAGTGAGAAGCCGGCGGCAGCGGCGAAGATCGAGAGTGGTTGCTACTGGTGAGAAGGGACGACAGCCGGTTGGGAACGAATGGAAAGATGCGCCGAAAAGAAGCGGTAGTTGATGAGACATTGGACAAAATAGGAAGGAAGGACGGAAGTTGGACAGGGAATCAACGAGGAAACAGCACCAAAATGCGAGGAAAAAGAACAGACGGATTGTTTTGATCGTACTCCTGGCGATCATTATAGTGGTGGGCGGAGGGCTTGGCGTCGGCATCTGGCAGCTCGGCAGCCTGCGCAGGCAGCTGAAGGAGCAGCAGCAGATCGTTGCCGAGCTGGCCGCACAAAGCGGGGTGGAAGCGCCGGCCGGCGGGACGGTGTCGGCTTCCTGGGTCGGGAAAAAGTGGGCCAGCTACGGTGACAGCATCACGGAGCTGGGCGGCTGGCAGGATTATATCACGGAGTATTTTGGCTTTGCCGAGCATTTGAATTGCGGGATTGGAAGCACAACGTTTACCTACTGCGACTGGAAATGGTATGCGAACGCGGACGGCTCGTATAACAGCCGTTATGGGTTTCAGGATGTGACGGAGGCGCCGGCCGGTACGACGGAACACGAATCGTATCTGGCCAGCGAGGACCGGATCCGTACACAGCTGCCGGCGGATCTGGATCTGGTGGTGATTATGGGCGGCACCAACGATGCGGGGTACACGGTGAGCGCGCCGATCGGGGATCTGTCGTATCCGTTTGACGAGACGACCTTTATGGGGGCGGTGGCGGCGACCGTGGTGCGGGTGCAGGCACAGTGCCCGAATGCGGTGGTCGTGCTGGCGTCTCCTTTGAGCGGGAGGGGACCGGAGACAGAGGATTCCGAAGCGCAGCGGGCCAATCAGACGGACGTGGAGTATAATATGCTCGGCCTGACTACTCAGGATTATGCCAGAGCGGTGGCGGAGGTGGCGGAGGCCTTTAGCATTCCGTATATTGATATTTTTGGGAGTACGGGGATTAACCCGTTTAACCGTAGCCAGTATATATCGGATATTGTGCATCCGAATGAGGAGGGGAAGAAGGCGATCGCCCGCGTGATGATCGGGGCGTTGAGTGATTTGAAGCCGGTGGAGAGGATACGGTAGGAGGCAAAACGGTGCATATTGAACAATGGAAAAAATATTTTGAAAAGTACAGGAAGGCTGCCATATCAATATCAGTAGCGATTGCTTTCGTCATAGGAAGCCTCGGATACTGTATTTGGCAGATACAGAGTTTGCGAGCGCAGTTGTATAGCAGAGGGGGATCACTCAGCAGAGAGGTATCGGCTTCTTGGGCAGGGAAAAAGTGGGCTAGCTACGGTGACAGTATTACGGAATATGGTGGTTGGCAGGAATATGTGACAGAATATTTTGGTTTTGCCGAACATCTGAATTGCGGGATCGAGAATACAACTTTTACCTACTGTGATTGGGAGTGGTACGCCAATGCGGATGGTTCCTACAATAGTCGTTACGATTGTCAAGGCGTGATGGAAGCTCCGGCCGGCACGACGGTGCATGAATTGTATTTGGCCAGTGAAGATCGGATATCTACACAGCTGCCAGACGATCTGGATTTGGTAGTGATCATGGGTGGCAGTAATGATGCCGATTATAATATAAGCGCGCCGATTGGCGATCTGTCATATCCGCTTGACGAAACAACATTTATGGGGGCGGTGGCATTAACGGTGATTCGAGTTCAAAGACAATGCCCGGATGCGTTGGTTGTCTTGGCGTCGCCTTTGAGTGGTCGGGGACCGCAGGTAGGCGATCCGGAAGGAGTACAGCAGGCTTATCAGACCGATGGTGAGCGTAACCGCTTGTGGCTTACCACACAGGATTATGCCAGAGCAGTAAAAGAAGTGGCCGAAGCGTTTAGTATTCCGTATATTGATGTTTTTGGGAGTACAGGGATCAATCCATTTAATCGAAGTCAATATATAGCGGATAATGTCCATCCGAATGAAGAGGGTAAAAAGGCAATTGCCCGGTTGATGATTGGGATGCTGGATGACTTGAAGCCGGTAGAGAGAAAACCGTAAGGAGCAGGGGAAGCTAAGTATAAGGCATGAAGGAGCAGATAATGCAGGGACGGATGCAAAACAGGAAAACAGCAGGGAGCGGAAGAAGCTTGAGGTACAGGACCCGGCCGCAGTTGTGGCTGGTCTGTTTTGGCGTGTCGGCGGCCTTTGTAGCGCTGGCTTCTAAGTGTTCGTTTTTGTATCCGTTTAACGACTGGGTAGACGCGAATATCTTTTTTACCATGGGCAAGGGGATGATGAACGGGCGGGTGCTGTACCAGGATCTCTACGATCATAAGGGGCCGCTATTATATTTTATCCATGGGATTGCGTATCTGATTTCAAATAAAAGCTTTTTGGGCATGTATCTGGTTGAAACAGTGGCTTGGACCGTCTTTTTGGCGGGCGCTTGGCATGTAATACGCTTATATGTGAAAAACGCGGGTTTATGGATGGTGCCGGTTCTGTGCGCATTGCTGGTGTCGTCACCGAGCTTTTGCCATGGGGACAGCGCCGAAGAGCTGGTACTGCCGCTGTTAATATGGGGGCTGTACGCGCTTTTGCGCTATATGAAAGAAGAATATCCGGCTCCAATGGGATACGGACAGGTCTTTTGGCATGGGATTTTGGCAGGCTGTATCCTGTGTACAAAGTTTACGCTGCTGGGATTGTATTTCGGTTGGACGGTATGGCTAATGGTTCTCTGCTTTTATCAAAAGGAGTGGAAACGTGGAATTGTAACAGGCCTTGCGATGCTGGCAGGTATGGCAGTAGCTTGCGTGCCGTGGTTGCTGTATTTTGGAATGCATCATGCGCTGGCTGATTGGTGGACGGGCTATATTTATAATAATTTATTTTTGTATGCCGGTTCCGGGGGGCATTCGCTGTTTCATACGGTGCGGGATATTGTGAAAAATGTGTTAGATACGTTTTTGGAAAACGGGCGCTACGGAGCGCTCACGATCGTCGGCGTGGTCTGGTACGGCTTGTTGGATCGGCGCAGGAAACCGGCGGAGAAAGCAGGGCTGTGGGTAGTATGTATTTTGACGGCGGTGGGGGTTTGCATCGGCGTCAAACAGTGGCAGCCTTATTACGGACTTACGCTGTCGGTATTTTCCTGTTTGGGGCTGGCGGCACTGATCGAAGGGGTACAGACCTGGGGAGTGCGTTTGAAACAGACGAAAGCACTGTTTGTAGGGTGTCTGCTGGCAGGGATTTGTCTCATTTATTTTGGGGGAAACTATAGCAGTAGTCTTTTGGCGAAGCGAGAATCTTTGGTGCAGTATCGGTTTGCAGAAGAGATGGAGATCGGCGAGGATACGACGCTTTTAAATTTTGGGTTTTTGGACGGCGGTTTTTATACGGTGACGGGGATTGTTCCGGAATGCAGGTACTTTGCCCGGCTGAATTTGGGGCTTGCGGAAATGAGCGAGGTCCAGGAGCAGTATGTCGCGGAAGGCAGGGCGGATTATGTCGTCACGAGGGAGTTTGAGTTGGAAGAGCATTATCAGGAAAAATATCGGCTGATTGCCCAGGGGGAGCAGGATTACGAAGGAATTTGGTATCCGTATTATCTGTATGAGAGGATTGAGTGATGTTATGGCAGGCAAAGGAAAGAAAGATTGGATGACGCTGTATCTGCTGATTGGACTGGCAGGGATGCTGCTGCTCAATATAATTATTATCCTACGAGGAACTACAGAGGCATTTAACTCAGACAGTGCGACTGCTATATTGTTGGCCAAAGAGCAGATGAGAACCGGGCAGATCATTCCTGCAGGCTGGCATTATGCGAATGATGTCTGGCTGTTATCGTTAAATCTCTTCTGCATACCTTTTTTACTGTTTTTGGATAACTGGCTTTTGTGCCGGGAATTGGCAGTGATTTTACAGATGCTCGTGGTAACAGGGCTGCTGATTGCTTTTGTACGCAAGCTGGTGGATTTGAAATGGGCGCTTTTGGCGGCGATTGTTTTCTGGTGTCCGATTTCTTCTGTAGTACAAGAACATTTTTTATATCAGGCGACCTATGCCACAATCATTGGACAGACACTGTTAATATTGTTTCTTACCTATGGCTTTTTTGAGGCGCACGGGAAACGTCCGCTCCTTCTTTACGGAGCAATGCTGGGTATATTGACGATTGTGCTGACGGCTGGCGGAATCCGTCTGGTGGGCTCCGTTATCCTGCCAATCTTAGCAGCGTATGGGCTGATGCTTTTGTCCGATAAGGATTTTGATGTAAAGTCAGTTTTGTGTGACAAAGGTTCAAAACTGTTTCTTGGAAAGATGGCATATTTCCTTGCGATGTGCGTAGTCGGTTATTTTTTGCATCTAAAGATACGAGCGACGGGTGTTATATCAAATTATACGATGAGCATAAACCCGGATAAATCCCTTTGGACAGGACTTGGTGAATTGCTGGACTATTATATGGATGTATGGGGGTGTCTGGAGATATCCCAGATAATCAGTGTAAGCGGAGTTTTGGGCTTTTGCCGTTTCCTTGTATTTTTTTTCATGAATTTCGTGGCGCCGATTTATGCATGTGTGCGATATCGTAGATTAGCCAGTCAACGTATGCGTTTTTTTGTTTTATATGCTTTTTTTGCGGCGGCGATTACGGACTATCTGATTGTGTTTACGGATATGTGCAATAGCTATTATTTACTTCCGGTTTATTTTAATGGATGTATCCTGTCCGTTATTCTGATTCATGATTTGTCAGGAAGAGGAATTCGCTTTAAAAATATATCTCTTTTGCTGGCAGCCGTATGTGCGGTTCCGTTCTGCCTTTTAACAGGTGTTTATCATGCAAAAGCTGGGTATGCGGACGGGGCGGTAGATCGGGCCTTGCTTGAGACGCTAAAAGAAAATGAATTGTCATTTGGTTGCAGCGGGATTTTTTGGGACACCTATAAGTATACGGTTTTGTCTAATGGTGAGGTCGAAATTATTAGTTATATAGACATGCCGGAAACCCCCAATTTATGGCTCACTTCAGAGCAATGGTATCAGCCGGAGTATCATCAGGGCCGAAGTTTTATATTGACGCGTATGGGGTGGGAGACGGTGCCCGATGTTTGGAAGGAACGAGCCGAAGATGTGATCCATTGTGGTGAATTTGTTATTTATGTGTATAGTCAAAATATTTATCAGATCATAGCAGATGAGCCATAAGCAGATAAGGGACAACAGATGAAACGAAACGATGTTGGAATCGATTTAATTAAGTTCATAGCGGCTTTTTTGGTGGTTGCGATCCATATGCTGCCACTTAAGGACGTGGATGCTAATCTTTCGTATTATTTTACGAATACAATTTGTCGTGTCGGAGTACCGTTTTTCTTTGTTTGTTCCGGGTATTATCTAGGGGACAAGTGCACTGATTGGGCCGCCACACGGCGCTATAGTCTGCGCTTGCTAGGGCTGTACGCTCTGTGGACGCTTTTGTATCTGCCGCAGATTCTTTATCAGAACCGACAGGCAGGGACTTGGGGGCTGTCGATGGCAAAAGAACTGGTTTATACTTTCTTTGTCACCGGTTCTTATACGCAGTTCTGGTATTTTCCGGCTTCGATCGCGGCCGTTTTGCTATTGTATGTGCTAAAGGGACGCTTTCGACTGCCGGATTGGTTGTTGGCGCCGATGCTTTTGCTTTTATACGTTCTGGGAGTGATGGGAAACGCGTATTATGGAGTCCTGTTAAAAGCAGGCGGCAGGCTTGTACCATTTTATGAGAGATATTTTCAATGGTTTGAGACGACGCGGGGAGGACTGTTTTTTGGACTGCCCTGTCTGTATCTGGGATATTGGATGCGAGGCCACGAAGGCGCACAGCCAGATGGGAAGCGGGAGAAAAGGAGTGGAGAAGCATTTTTATACGCCGTGGGCGTTTGCGTATGTATGGGCCTTATGATTGTGGAACGGCGGTGGCTTCTGAGAACAACGCAGTACACGATGGGAGATATGACGTTTGCGATGATACCAACCGTATATTTTTTGGTGAGGGCCGGACTGTGCCTGGATTTCGGAGGAAGATCCCTAAAAGGCAGTTTGTTTTTGCGTAAGTGTAGTACGCTAATCTTTTGTTCGCACCTGCTGGTGGATTTTTATCTGCATAAAATGCTTGTAGTAGCAGGGTGGGGGCGCTTGATGGAAAGAAGCCCGGGGCGCTTTTTGTGCGTCTGCATTGGTACGTTTGTATTCTCCGGTTTGATCATTTGCTTGTCTGGGACAGATCGATTGAAAAGCTTGCGGGTATTTTATTAGAAGGTATAAAACATCGGAAACAGGCGCAATACTAGTTTTTTTCTTTGACTTGCATGATGAACCTATGTATAATGAAAGTAATGAGATAAAGGCATCAACTGCCTGATTCGTGCAAAGAAGGGCAGGAAAGGTTTGGACATGAGTGAAGTGATTTCTATTGTGGTTCCCAGCTATAACGAGGAGCAGAGCATTCCGTATTTTTACGAAGCGATCCTGAAAGAGCGGGAGAATTTTAAAAGCCGCCAGGTAGAGTTGGAACTGGTTTTTGTGGATGACGGTTCTTCAGACCGGACCTTGTCGGTTGTGAAAGCGTTACAGGAAAAAGATGGACTGGTTCATTTTGTCTCTTTTTCCCGGAATTTTGGCAAAGAGGCGGCTATTTTTGCGGGCCTGGAGCATGCGGGGGGGGATTATGTAGTGGTGATGGATGCCGATTTGCAGGATCCTCCGTCCTATCTGATGTCAATGTACCAGGCAGTAAAAGAAGAAGGCTATGATTCGGTGGCAACCCGAAGAGTGACGCGCAAAGGGGAACCGCCGATTCGCTCGTTTTTTGCGAGGATGTTTTATAAGCTGATGAATCGAATCTCCAGTACGGAGATTGTGGACGGAGCCAGGGATTACCGTCTGATGACACGCCAGATGTGTCAGGCAATTTTACAGATGAGAGAGTATAACCGCTTTACCAAGGGGATTTATGGGTGGGTCGGATTTAAGACTAAGTGGCTGGAATATGAAAACGTGAACCGGGTAGCCGGGGAGACGAAATGGTCGTTTTGGAAATTATTTCAGTATTCCCTGGAGGGCATTATGGCCTTCTCGACGGTACCGCTGGCGATTGCGTCCTGGACAGGGATTATTTTCTGCTTTATAGCGGCGTTTTTTATCGTGTTTATTATTGTTCGTAAGCTCCTGTTTGGTGATCCGACTTCGGGCTGGCCGTCGCTGGCTTGCATTATCATTTTTGTGGGCGGGGTACAGCTGTTCTGCATTGGGGTATTGGGGCAATATCTGTCCAAGACTTATCTGGAGACGAAGAAACGGCCAATCTATATTTGTAAGGAAGAAAAATGAGACGAAAATACGTTTGGCAGGAAAGAGTGCCCTCTTTTCTGTTTGCCTTTTTTATCGTGATGGGATATAGTTTTGCAAAGACCGATTCCTGGGATCTGGTATTCGGAAGTACAGGCCGTTTTCTGCTCAGTATGGGGGAAATGGCTGTTTTGTACGGCCTGTTTTTGACGGTAGCCGGAAGTCTGTTTGAAATGGTGAAAAAGCGGACGAATCGACGAGCGGCTGTTGGTTTTAAAAATCCCCTCCTGTCCTGGTGGCTGGATCGGCATCCTTTTGGGGGGACGATCCTGTTTTTGCTGGTAGTCTGGAGTCCGTATGTGATTGCACAGTATCCGGCCGGCATGGGGCATGACGCTTACTCACAGATGAACCAGGCGCTGGGGTATATTGACATGGTCGCACATCATCCGCCGTTTCATACCTTCTGGATCGGATATTGTGTTAAGCTGGGGCGACGCTTGGGGAGCATGAATGTCGGTATCTTTTTGTACGTATTGACGCAGATGGCGGTCGTGATCGGGGCCTGGGCCTATGGGATGCGCTGGCTGGCGAAGCGGCGCCTGGAGGGACGACTGCGTCTGACGATTGCATTGTTTATCGGTTTTTTTCCGCTATTCCCGATGTATGCGACAACCGTGATTAAGGATGTGCCGTACGGGGCCTTTTACCTGCTATATGTGATTTTTATGCTGGAGCTTTTGCAGGATTTCAGGAAGGGGCAGGAAGTCTGGCCTCACTTGCTGGGACTGGGAATCAGCAGCCTTTTTCTGATGCTGCTGCGCAACAACGGAATATACCTGGTAATTCCTTCGGCTTTGGGCCTGCTGGCAGCAGGGCGGGGCATATGGAGAGGCAATCGGAGATACTTTCTGTTAGCGCTGGCATGCCTGCTTGTGCCGGTGGGGATCCTGCGGTTTCATGACGGCTGGTTGATTCCGCGTATGGGGATCGGGCCGGGAAGCATTAGCATGGCGTTTTCAATCCCATTTCAGCAGACGGGCCGCTATGTTCGGGACTATGGCGAGGAAGTGACACAAGAGGAGCGGGAGATTATCAATAAAGTCCTTGACTGCGATGCTCTGGCAGAGGTATACAATCCGAATCTTTCCGATCCGCTCACCTATATGTACCGCAATCCTGAGAAAGAAGAGCTGACAGCGTATTTTCAACTGTGGTTTCGGCAGTTTTTGAAACATCCGGGCGTTTACGTAGAGGCGACAATGAACAACGTGTATGCCATGTTTTATCCAGGTGTGGACAATACCGTGATTTTCTTTGACTTATTGCATGAGTATGGTTATAATAATTTTGACCAGCCGAAAGCATTGGCGGGCTACCGCCTGTGGATGGCATCTTTTACGGAAAAAATATTGAAGGCTCCCATACTAAATTTGCTGAACAATATGGCGCTGTGGGTATGGGTATTTTTCCTGGAGTTTTTTTACTGCTGGAAGGAAAAACGATGGGACGGGCTGTATGCCGCGATCCCGGCGCTGATGACAATCTTGGTATGTATCGCCGGACCGGCGATCCTGGGACATCCGCGGTATGTATTTCCGATACTTTTGGAGGCATTGATTTTGCTTGTGCCGGTTTTGGAAGAGGGAGCCTTGAAGGACAGATAAGGAGAGAAAATGAATAGGGAGACACATCAGACTGAAGAGGGAATACTGGATCGGATCCGCCCCTGCTTTGTGGGGACGTTTATTATATTCTTGGTTACATTTGCCGTTGTTTATCTGAGCTTGGGTATGGCGACAGGTAGTGATTATGCGGTTCATAGCAATTGGGCGATGCAGCTGGGCTACCATTTATGGAGCTTTATGAAAAACACGATATCCTATCCGGCCTGGCATTTTGTGACAAAGGCATTGTTTAAGCTGTTTTCTTTCAGTGAGGTGGGCTGTGCGGCCATTGCGACGGCCCTCTTTAATTGCTTTGCATATTGGTGCATCCTGTATGTCTGGAACTTTTTGGCGCGCATCCCCTGTCAAATGAAAGACCGTGCGTTTTGGGGTGTCGTTCTTTTGGTTGTAGGACCGCTTTGGATTCCTGGGATCAATCTAAATTATTACTACGGACAAGGCGGCGGGAATGTCTGGCATAGTCCGACGCATATTGCGGTAAAGGGCCTGGCAATTTTATGCTTTGTATATATTATCCGCCTGTTGGAAGAAAAAGAAAAGATTAGCAAGAAGCAATATATCTTGTTGAGTGCCGTTTTGTTCGCAAGTGCGTTGGCCAAGCCTTCGTTTCTGCAAGCCATGATACCGGGACTGGGGCTTTATTTCATCCTGGTGCTCATTCGTGACGGATGGAAAAAGAATATAGTCCGCTTTGTGACGGTGGCTTCGGCTTTTGTTCCCAGTGTGTGCCTTCTGGCAGTACAATTTGTACAAAATTTTTATTCGGATACAATGATTCACGAAGCAAGTGGGATTGGGATCGAGTATGGGAAGTTTTTACATCTCTTTTCTCCAAATCTTTTTTACTCCTTTGTAATGGCCTTTGCCTTCCCGTTGTTCGTGCTGGCAATGGATTTTAAACGTCTCTGGAAAGAAACGCCGGTGCAGGTCGCAGGCTGTTACGGGCTGTGCAGCTGGCTGGAAGCGGCTTTTTTATATGAGAAAGGGGTACGCTGGGATCATGGGAACTGGACATGGGGTTATAATCTGGCGCAGTTAGTTCTTTGGGTGCTGTTTACGGTGAGATTTTTTGACTTGATCCAAGAAGAGGGGATTTCCAGGCGGAAGAGGAATCTCTGCCTTTTTGTAGGCATGCCGTTATTGTTTCTGCATCTGTTCTTTGGATTTGTATGGTGGTGCAACCTGTTAAAGGGAGTGGGGCTTTTGTATTACAGAAATGACTGACGTATATGTCGCGTCGGCTTTTTTGAGTATGTGCGGCTCTGTGGTCGCGTGGATGCTTTAAGGATCGGAAGAAAAATACCTGGATAAAGAATAGAATATCTGTTTAGAAGATGGAACAATGTAGGCCGGATTGTGCGAAAAGGAGAGTAGGAAAGCGGATGATGTGCTACGACAAAATTATAATCGGCGCAGGGCTGTATGGCCTGTATTCGGCACTGTTCTGCGGGAAGCGAGGGCAGAGCGTCCTGGTGCTGGAATGCGATTCGGAGCCGTTTTATCGGGCGACCTATATCAACCAGGCCCGGGTGCATCAGGGATACCATTACCCCCGTTCGATTTCGACCGCCATGAAATCGGCCGGGTATTTTGAGCGCTTTAATAAAGACTATGCCTTTTGTGTCAATCGGGAATTTCAGAAGGTCTATGCAACCTCCAGCGCTTATTCCTGGTCGAATGGAGAGCAATTCAAAAAGTTTTGCCGGGCGGCAGGAATTCCTTGTGAAGAGCTGCATCCGGAACAATTTTTCAAGCCGGGGATGTGCGACGGAGTGTTTTTGACACGAGAATATACGTACGATGCAAGAATTTTGCGGGATTATTTTTTGGAGGAGTTGTCGCAGCTGCCGAATGTGGAAATCCGCTATGGTGTGTTTATTCGAAGGATCGAAAAACTGCAGGATGCATATGAGCTTACGCTCAAAGATGCGGAAGCTTGCCAAAGCGGCTTTCTTTTGAACGCGACCTATGCTTCTACAAACCAGATTTTAAATATGCTGGGCTATGAGAAATTTAAGATCAAATATGAGTTGTGTGAGATTATCCTCTGCGATGTGAATGAAAAACTGAATGAGTATGGGATTACCGTGATGGACGGGCCGTTCTTTTCGATTATGCCGTTTGGAATGACCGGCGTTCATTCGCTGACGTCCGTGACCTTTACCCCACATACGACCTGCTATGAGGAGCTTCCTTCTTTTCCCTGCCAGGAAAAAAGCGGCGGCGCTTGCTCGCGGTTGTTTTTGGGAAACTGCAATGAATGTATCGCTAAACCACGGACAGCTTTTCCTTATATGGCGAATCTGGCGCGCAAGTACCTGCGGGAGGAATACGGGTTCCGGTATAAAGAATCTCTGTTTTCGATGAAACCAATTTTGATGAGCTCGGAAATCGATGATTCCCGGCCGACCGTTGTGCGGATTTATTCGCAAAAACCGACCTGTGTAGGCGTTCTGTCCGGAAAGATCAATACGGTATATGACCTGGATGAGGTGTTGGAACATGAATAAAGAGAAAAATTTTATCTCGGCGGTGATCTATGTACACAATGATGAAACACATATCGGGCGTCTGTTGCAAAATGTGATTGGGGTGCTGGAAGAAAATTTTGAACATTCCGAGGTCATATGCGTCAACGACCATTCGACGGACGGAAGCGTAGCGGCGATTAAGGAGATCAGCAAAGCGGCCGCGACAACGACGGTAACCGTGCTGAATATGAGCTTTTTCCATGGCGTAGAAAGTGCGATGGGGGCCGGAGTCGATTTGGCGATCGGCGATTTTGTGCTGGAGTTTGATTCGGCTTTGCAGGATTTTAGCCGCGAAGAAATTATGAAGGTGTACCGGAAGTCACTGGAAGGATATGATATCGTGAGCGCGGTTCCGGGGCAGAAGCAGCGCCTGTCCTCCGGTCTGTTTTATCACTTGTTCAGCCAATATTCCGGTGTCTCCGAACAGCTTCATACGGAACGGTTCCGCATCCTGAGCCGGCGGGTCATCAACCGCATTGACAGTATGAATAAATCGATCCCATACCGTAAGGCCGTCTATGCGAACTGTGGCCTGCGGGCAACAATCCTTTCCTATCCGGTGGAAGAAGGGGCGGTAAAGGGGAAAGAGGATAAGAAAGAAAAAGCTTACCGGAGAAATCTGGCGATGGATACGCTGATTTTGTTTACGGACGTCGGATATCGGTTTGCCGTTAGCATGACGATTCTAATGATGTCATTGGCGATTTTCATGGCGGTTTATTGTGCGGTGGTCTATCTGAGCAGCCATCCGATCGCGGGGTGGACGACGACGGTGCTGTTTTTGTCGGCCGGTTTTTTCGGTCTGTTCGGGATATTGACTATTATCATCAAATACTTGCAGATTCTGGTAAACCTGGTGTTTAAGAGAAAGCAGTACAGCTTTGAAAGCATCGAAAAGCTGACGTAGGTAGGAGGGCATGAGATGAATATATTGGTTGGCAGTACCGGTTTTGTAGGAAGCAACCTGTTTGAGAGCGGTGCTTTTGACAGGGGCTTTCATTCCCGTAACGTGCAGGAAGCGTATGGCCTGAAGCCGGATTTGCTGGTGTATGCCGGCCTGCGGGCAGAAAAGTACCTAGCCAATCATGCGCCGGAAAAAGACCGGGAATTGATCCTCCAGGCCGAAGAAAATATCAAACGCATTACACCGAAGAAATTGGTATTGATTTCCACGGTCGATGTGCTGCGCGATCCGAACGGAGCGGACGAGACGACACTGATCCGGACAGACGGTCTGGAAGCATATGGGGCAAACCGTTATCTTCTGGAGTGCTGGGTCAGGGAGCGTTATGCGGACGCGCTGATTATCCGTCTGCCGGGTTTGTTCGGGAAGAATATCAAGAAGAACTTTATCTATGATTATATGAACGTGATTCCGTTTATGCTGAAGCCGGATAAATGGGCGCAATTATGCGAAAAGGAACCGCGTCTAGAGGGATTCTATGAGCTGCAGCCCAACGGGTTCTATCGGTGCCGTGCCCTTTTGGAGCCGGAGAAGAAGGAGTTGAGGGCATGCTTTAAACAGATTGGCTTTACTGCCCTTCATTTTACGGACAGCCGCAGCCGCTACCAGTTTTATCCGCTTTCCAGGCTGTGGGAGGATATACAGACAGCCAGAGAGCATGGAATAAAACTGTGGCATCCGGCGACAGAGCCGGTATCGGCCGCGGAGGTCTATCGTTTCCTGACCGGACAGGAATTTGTAAACGAGCTGGCGGGAAAGCCGGCGGATTACGATTACCGTACAATATATGATGGCCTGTTCGGCGGCCGTGGCGGATATATCTGTGATAAGCAGACAATCCTGGAAGAGATCAAACGCTTTACAGAGCAGGAAATGGCGTAGGAGGAGCGAATGAAGCTATCGATTTCAAATATTGCCTGGAAGTCTGAGATGGACGGTGCGATATATAAACGAATGAAGGAGTACGGCTATGAGGGGCTGGAGATCGCGCCGACGCGAATCTGGCCGGAACAGCCCTATGACCGATTGGCAGAAGCTAAAGAATGGGCCGGGGCGCTGTGGGAACAGTTTGGCTTTTGCGTGCCGTCTATGCAGTCAATCTGGTTTGGCGTGCAGGAGCGGCTGTTTGAAAGCAGTCAAGGGCGGGCATTCTTAAAAGAGCACACAAAAAAGGCGATCGATTTTGCTGTGGCGATTCACTGCGGCAACTTGGTGTTTGGTTGCCCCAGAAACCGCCAGATCCCGCCGGGGCTTGCAAAAGAAGAAGTGGAAAAGACAGCGGTGGCGTTTTTTCGCGAGATTGGGGATTATGCGTATTCCCAAGGGACAGCAATCGGTATGGAGGCCAATCCGCCGATCTATCACACAAATTATATCAATGGTACGGCGGAGGCGCTGGAACTGATTGAGAGTGTGGCGTCCGAAGGGTTTAAACTAAATTTAGATGTGGGAACAATGATTGAGAACGGAGAAAGCACAGACCTTTTGCATGGTAAAGGGAAGTGGATCCGCCATGTGCATATCAGCGAACCGCATCTGGCGCCGATCCAATGCCGGCCGCTGCATGACAGCCTGGCGGCTCTCTTGCGGGAAGAGGGCTATAGCGGCTATGTCTCGATCGAAATGGGAAAGCAGGAAGATGAATCGACGATCGAGAAGGCGCTTCTCTATGTAAAGGAGGTATTCGCGTGATATATGAAAGGCAGGAAGGCGTGCCGTGCTTTGCCTGTACGGAGTACCGGGAAAAGACGAAAGACTATGTCGTTTTGATCCCGATCATTAACGAGGGGGAGCGGATTATCCGCGAACTGAAACGGGCCTATCGAAATCGTGTTGCCGAGACGGCCGACCTGGTGATCTGCGACGGCGGTTCCACCGACGGCTGCACCGAAGAAAAAAAGTTGCGGAAGCTGGGTGTCAATACGCTTTTGGTAAAGCAGGATGCAGGCAAGCAGGGCGCGCAACTGCGGATGGGCATCTGGTGGGCCTTAGAGAGAGGCTATCAGGGTATCATCACAATTGACGGCAATAATAAGGACAGTATTGAAGATGTTCCCCGTTTTGTTAAAAAGCTGGAGGAGGGCTATGATTTTGTCCAGGGATCGCGCTTTGTAAAGGGAGGACGGGCGATCCGCACACCGATTCTGCGCCTGGTTTCGGTGCGACTGCTTCATGCGCCCGTCATATCACTGACAGCAGGGCAATGGTTTACGGATACGACGAACGCGTATCGGGCGTATTCGGCCCGGTATTTGCAGGATGAGAGGGTAAAACCTTTGCGAGATGTTTTTATGACCTATGAACTTTTGGCGTATTTGTCGGTACGGGCGACGCAGCTGGGGTACAGGGCGTGTGAAATTCCAGTGACCAGAGCGTATCCAAAGGCAGGGAAAACGCCGACAAAGATTAGCTTTTTTAAGGGGAACAGCGAACTACTGAAGATTTTGTTTTGGAATTTACTGGGGAAATATCGGCCGTAAATTTTGGGGGCCGGCGAATAAAAAACGAAAGAAAACGGGATGTGAGTAGGAGGAAGAGGAAAGGGAATCACAATGGAAAAGGGAAGGATTGAAGGCGTGAACATTTATTTAAGGCCTATTACGATGGACGATACAGCAGACATACTCCGCTGGCGCAATGACGAGCGAGTCCGCAGCAATTTTATCGATCAGGCGTTGTTTACGGTCGAGACGCACGAAAATTGGATGCGGACGAGGGTAGCATCCGGCTCGGTAGTACAGTTTATTATCCATGAAAAGGAAACCGGGAGACCGGTCGGCAGTGTCTATCTGCGGGATATTGACCGGAAGAATAAAAAGGCGGAGTATGGTATTTTTATCGGGGAAGCCGATGCGGCCGGTAAGGGACTTGGTTCGGAAGCCGCCCGCTTGGCAGTGGCTTACGCCAGAGACACGCTTAAGCTTCATAAACTGATGCTGCGTGTTTTTGCGGACAATGCGGGGGCGGTGAAGAGCTATCAAAGAGCAGGCTTTGAAAAAGAAGGGTATCTGAGAGATGAGTTTTTGCAGGCCGGAGGATACCGGGATATTTTGCTTATGGCGATTATTTTTGAAGAAAACCAATAGGGAGACATGATGGAAAGACAAATGGTAAGCTTTGTAATTCCGTGCTATCGGTCTGCGGCAACGATTGGCGATGTGGTAGAAGAAATTGATAAGGTAATGCAGACATTACCAGATTATCAGTATGAGGTGATTCTAGTAAACGATTGTTCCCCCGACGATACGTTTGAAGTGATCCGCACGCTGAGCGAAACAAACAGCCGGATTGTAGGCGTAAACCTGGCGCGCAACTTTGGGCAGCATGCGGCCTTGATGGCGGGCTTTCATCAGGTGAAGGGCGATATTCTGGTTTGTCTGGACGATGATGGACAGACGCCGGCTATGGAGGTCGGCAAACTCTTAGCGGCGATTGAAGAGGGGGCCGATGTAGCTTATGCCAGATATGAACATAAGCATCATAGCTTCTTTCGCAATTTTGGCAGCCGTGTCAACGACCGGATGCTTTGCTTTATGCTAGGAAAGCCGAAGGATCTGTTTGTATCCAGCTACTTTGCAGCCAGACGTTTTGTGTTGGATGAGATGCTGCGCTATGGGAACGCGTTCCCCTATGTGATTGGGCTGGTGCTGCGTTCCACGCGTAATATTGTCAATGTGACGGTGGAGCACAGAGACAGGGCGGCGGGAGTGTCTGGATATACGTTTGGCAAGCTTTTGGCACTCTGGTTTAATGGGTTTACTGCATTTTCCGAGAAGCCGCTGCGGATTGCCACAGTGGCCGGTGTGCTTTGTGCTGGCGTGGGTTTCTTGTATGGAATTTATACGATTATAAAGAAACTGATCGTGCCTGGTGTGCCAATTGGTTTTTCCGCGTTAATGGCAGCAATCATGTTCATTGGCGGGATGCTGATGCTGATGCTGGGGCTGATCGGGGAGTATGTGGGGCGTATGTATATCTGTATGAACAATGCGCCGCAGTTTGTGATACGGGAAATTGTCGGTAAGGATGAGACGGAATGAAAAAGCAGGTAAAGATTGCTCTGGGGCTGATGCTTCTTGTAAATGGGCTGGTGTTGCTTTGGAGCGTTTTTGGATACGGAATTTATTGTGAGACAGATGACGAGGCGACAATGGCGGCGATTCTGGCCGGTATTTACGGAGAGCATTCTCCGTTTACTGTCTATGGAAATATTATCTATAGTTCTTTTCTCAAGCTTCTGTATCAGATTCCGGGCAATCATTTGAACTGGTTAATCATTGTGCATTATGGAATGATGTTTTTGGCCTATATTGCGATCGGCTATGTCATGATCCGCAGGCATGGAGCGAAAAAAGGAAGCTTGTATTTCTATTCGTTTTTACTCCTGTTCCTTCAAGGCTCTTACCTGTCGTTTAACTTTACCAAGGCCAGCGGTTTAACGGTTGCAGCCGGATACTGCCTGTTGTTTTATGGGATGGATCAAAAGAGACAGGAGAAAATTGGGACGGCAGCAGTTGGAATATTTCTTGTTGTATATGGAAGCTTTAGCCGTTTTCAGCCGTTTTTAATGGTTTCGGCGTTTGCCTTTGGCGCATGGGGGGTCATAGGCTTGGCAGAGTGGAGAGATAAAAAGGAATGGAAACCGTTTATAAAACAGTCGCTGCCTTTTTTTGCGATGGGCATTTTGGTATTTGGCGGGCAGCTGTTTTCGGATCAAGTATATAAAAATGATCCTAAGTGGCGGGAATACCTGGAATATAATGAGCTTCGTTCGGATTTGCTGGATTTTGGAATGCCGGATTATGCGACATATGAGGAAGAATACCGGCAGATCGGTTTTTCAGAGAATGATTATCATTGTTTAAAAAACTGGGCCTATGGCGATCCGGAGTTTTTTTCCAAAGAGACATTTGAAAAGATTGTTGCGCTGAAGGGAGAGGAAAGCTTTTCCGCGGAAAGGCTTTGGGAATGTGTCCGTGGGGTAGGTGAATGGAGCGTTCGTTATCTGGGGCTTTATATTTGGCTATTGTTGCTTGTAAAACTGTTTTTTGGAAAAAAACGGGCATTGATCGGCTGGGCCGCATTTGTGAGCCTGGCAGAGGCTTTTTACCTGTATCTGTGTGGAAGGCCATTGGATCGCGTAACCTGGATTGTATATTTGGGAGCGGCTTTGTTTCTTTTGCAGCTGCCGGATCAGGAGGAAAACAGACGAAGAGGTTATGTACAGAAGCTGGTTCCGGCAGCTCTGGTGCTGTGTGCACTGGTTTTGTGCCCTTTGCACTGGAAAGATCTCACCAAGCATATGCGATATGAAAACGATGTGGAAACGCTGGAAAAAATGCAGGTAATGCGCAGCGAAGGAAAACTGTATGTCTGGCCGGTCGTGGATTACCGAATCTTTTTGAATAGCTATAATGCGTTAAACGCCGCTAATTTGGGAATAAGTGAAAACAGCGTCTGCCTGGGCGGATGGCTGATCGAATCTCCGATTTATGACCGCGTATTGGAACGGTGTCGGATTGATAATCCTTTTGAAGCATTGCTGATGGACGAGGACGTTTTCTTGGTGGGCGGCGATATGTATATTCCTAATATATGGGAATATTTGAGAGAGCACTTCCATGAAACGGCCAATTTCTCGATTTATGAGAGGGAAAGAGCATTTCGTATCATGGCATTTTCGTATAATTTTGAGAATGTCATACCAGGGACAACCAGATTTGCCTTTACGCAGACCGCATGGGATACGGAAGAGGAATGTATCGTGTTGGAGGGAACAACGGATGCCGGGGAGATGGACCATTTGTATATCCAGATCGAAAATCCGGCCACGGGTGAGCTATATACGTTTCAGACAAAGCCGCTCCCGGTAGAAAATGGGACCCAATTTTGCTGTATGATTCCCCAGTATAATATGGATTTTAATGGAGAACTACGCGCGCAGCTGATTGTAGAGAAAAACGGGGTATATGAATCCAGTAGTAATGTATGTTCTTTTTTGCTGGAAACTTCGGATAAAGAATGAAAGGAAAGACGTGTGTGAAAAGAAGCGGGAAAATTCAGGGGAAAGAAGCATATTTTAGATTACTGTTACTTTTATGCCTTTTGATCTGCACGGCTATGGTCATTATCGCCATATTCCGAGGGACCTCTTATACGTTCCATTCGGATGATGCAACAGCGGTGTTGCTGGCCAGGGAGCAATTGGAAACGGGAACGCTGATTCCGGCCGAATGGTATTACGGCTCAGAGTATTGGATTTTGAGCCTGAATCTGCTGGTGATTCCTTTTTTAAAGCTGACAGGACAGATGCTCTTGAGCCGGGAGCTGGCGGTGGTTTTACAGCTTCTTCTGGCAGAAGGTATTTTTTACTGCTTTATAAAAAAGGTGGCAGAAGGGAAATGGGCAATTTTAGGCACGGTTTTAATGATTGCGCCGTTGTCTTCCTTACAAATGGAGCATTTTTACTTTCAGGCAACCTATATGACGATGATTGCGCTGGGGTTTTTGGTGCTCTCTTTGACGTTTGAATTCTTTAAAAAGGGATGGGGGAAGAGGAAAATTTTCTTGGGGGGCGGAATGAGCGTTTTAATCCTTGCGCTAGGCTGTGGCGGTGTCCGGACACTGGGGACCGTATTGCTTCCAATGTGCGGAGGAATCGCATGGGCTGTGATTTCAGACAAAGCGTTTGATGTGAAACGGATTGTAAAAGAAAAGGAGTTTCTTATTAAAATGTTTGTGCTGGGGGCGGCCTGCATTGGGAGTTATCTGGCTTGCCTGGCGCTCAATACGTTGGGGCAGACGCAGAAGGAACAAGAAATGCTGCTGTGTGACAGCTCTAAATTTATTGAAAATTTGTCCTTGTTTGTAACCTCTTTTTTTCAGACGTATGGATGCTTTGAGGCGAAAACATTGATGTCTAGCTCGGGGATCAATGGTTTTTTGAAATTATTGGTGGCAGTATTTTGCGGTATTATTGTACCGGTTACATTGACAGTGCGGTTCAAGCGGCTGAAAGACGGACAGAGGGTGTTCCTGGGATACTCTCTTTTGTCCTCGCTGGTGATTTTTTATATGATGGTATTCTGCGATCTGGTAAATAGCTATTACTATCTGCCGGTTTACGCGAATAACGTTGTTTTGACATGTATTTTTATAGAACATTTTGGGGAGAAGATTTATCGGCCTTTAATGGTGGGCGGATTTATCGTTGTGGCGCTTTTGTCAAGTTTGTTTTATGCGAAGCATAACTATTCTTTGACAAATAAATGGGCCGGGTTTGATACCGTGGATCAAGGACTGTTGAACTTTTTGCGGAAAGAGGGTCTGGAATATGGATATGCGGAGTATTTTAACTCACTATCCTATACGATCCTTTCTAATGGAGAAGTGGAAATTCTCAGCGTGGAAAATGATATCACATGGAGCGAGGAAGAACAAAAAATGATGGTGTGCTTAACTGACCCCGGCCATGTGAAGAAATGGCTAAATTCACAGCGATGGTATGAAGAAGAGTATCATCAGGGAGAGAGCTTTGTGCTGACAAGAACAGAATTTATTGATCTTTTAAAGCCAGAGTATATAGAAAGAGCGGATCGGGTTCTGTCGTATGAGGATTGGGCAATTTTAGTATATCCATACAGTCTGTCACATTGGTCCTGGGAATAGATGTAAGAAAGTGGTTTACTTAATAGCGTGGATTAGCAGCCCGGTTTTTAACGAATCCTTGAAATATGGAGAATGACCTGCTATAATGGGTCTAATGCAATGAGGAAACGCCACAAAGGTCCTGTGAAAACATGGGCAATCAATAGGGAAAGGACTCCTAACCAGGAGATAATCAAACCAATGATCAATTTTAACGTACCGCCGGTAGTCGGCACCGAGGAACATTACATCGCCCAAGCGATTGCTGCGAGAAAAATCTGCGGCGACGGGGCCTTCACCAAAAAGTGTAACGCCTGGATCGAGGAACATACCGGTACGGCTAAGGCATTGCTCACGACATCCTGTACCCATGCGACGGAGATGGCGGCTATTTTAGCCGGGATCAGGGAAGGGGATGAGATCATCATGCCTTCCTATACCTTCGTCTCCACGGCCAACGCGTTTGTATTGCGCGGAGGCGTGCCGGTGTTTGTGGATATTCGTCCGGATACGATGAATATAGATGAGGAAAAAATTGAAGATGCGATCACAGAACGGACGAAGGCGATCGTTGCCGTTCACTACGCGGGCGTGGCCTGTGAGATGGACCGCATCGGTGAGATTGCCGGACGCCATGGCCTGATCGTGATCGAGGACGCGGCGCAGGGTGTGATGGCGTCTTATAAGGGACAGGCCCTGGGCAGCATTGGTGATTTTGGATGTTTCAGCTTCCATGAAACGAAAAATTACAGCATGGGAGAAGGAGGGGCCCTGCTGATCCGCAATCCCAAAGATGTGGAACGTGCGGAGATCGTGCGCGAAAAGGGGACGGACCGCAGCAAGTTTTTCCGGGGCCAGGTAGATAAATATACCTGGGTAGACGCGGGTTCTTCCTATCTTCCCAGCGAATTAAACGCGGCCTATCTATATGCCCAGCTGGAGCAGGCAGAGCGGGTGAATGAAAACCGTCTGAAAAGCTGGCGTTTCTATGAAGAACGGTTAAGGCCATTGGCGGAGGAGGGGCTTTTGGAGCTTCCGTATATTCCGAAGGAGTGCACGCATAATGCGCACATGTTTTATATAAAAGCCAGGGATCTAAAAGAGCGCAGCCGCTTGATCGGCTTTTTGAAGGAACGGGGCGTGATGGCGGTGTTTCACTACATTCCGCTGCACAGTGCGCCGGCCGGCCGGCAGTTCGGCCGTTTCCACGGAGACGACATCTATACGACAAAAGAAAGCGAGCGCCTGTTGCGGCTTCCGATGTACTATGGTCTGCGGGAAGAAGATGCAAAACAGGTGGTGAATGCGGTTTGGGAGTTTTATGGAAAATAAAAGAAGCTGGAAAGATTATCTGTTACTACATGGGGCTTTATTTTTGTATTCGACAGGAAGCATTTATTCTAAAACAGCTGCCGGCAAGGAGTTTTTATCGCTGGGTTTTTGCCTGTTTTATGGGCTGATGCTTCTGAACTTATTTGTATACGCGATTTTGTGGCAGCAGATCTTAAAGAGGTTTCCCCTGACAATAGCCTTTGCCAACAAGGCAGTGACGATCGTATGGGGAATCGTATGGGGATCGCTGATCTTTCAGGAAACGATCACTTGGCGAATGCTGCTGGGGGCGGTCGTGATTATCCTGGGAGTCCTGGTGGTGGTGACGGATCATGAATGAGCTTTTCATATACAGTGGAATTTATCTGGTGTCGGTATTTGTAGCGTCTGTCTCACAGGTCCTTTTAAAAAAGAGCGCGCAGCGGCCGCATAAAAATTCGCTGGCGGAATATCTGGATCCGTGGGTTATTGTGGCGTACGGGCTGTTTTTTGGCGCAAGTTTTATTACGGTGATGGCGTTGAAGGTGGTTCCGGTATCGATGGGCACCGTGTTAGAATCGTCGGGGTATCTGTATGTGACGGTTTTGGGAGCCGTTTTTCTAAAGGAAAAGATCGGCAAGAGGAAGCTCTGTGGCTTGGGAATTATCCTGGCCGGGATTTTGATTTATGCACTGTAGGAAGAGAGGGCATGATGAGGGAAAAGAAGGATGCGGTCTGGTGGCTGCTGGCGACGGGACTAGTGTTGGGAACGGTCTTTATAGTGATTGCGGTCTTTCGGGGCACGCTATATACCCTTCATTCAGATGATGCCGCGGCCGTATTGCTTGCAAGAGAACAGCTTGTGAGCGGGCAGTTGCTTCCAAAGGATTGGTCCTATGCGTATGAATATTGGATTTTGACTTTGAATCTTTTAATTCTTCCCTTTTTAAAGATGACCGGGCAGATGCTTCTGAGCCGGGAGTTGGCAGTTGTTTTGCAGTTTCTGCTATTTGAGACGGCCGGTTATTTTCTCCTAAAGAAATTGGTGAGTGCGAAAGGTGCATTGTTTGGCTGCATTTTACTAATTGCACCTCTGTCATTTTTGCAGATGGAGCACTTTTACTTTCAAGCTACTTACGCGACCTTTATCTTGTGGGGCTTTGTGATCTTGCTGTTAGCTTTTAGTTTTTTCCAGGAAATATTTGCGCAAAAGGAGAAGCAGGATACGGATCGGAAGCGAAGCCTGCAAAAGGAAATATTCCTGGGAGTTGTCTTGTGTGCGTTGATTATCGTCCTGGGGTGCGGCGGTACCCGTATTTTGGGGACGGTTTTGCTGCCGGTGGCGGGAAGCATGGCATATATTGTGTGGGAGGATGAGGAATATAGCCTTGTTGGCATCCTGAAGAAGCGGCGTCTGCTTGTCAAGGCCGGTTTTGTATGTGCTGCAATGCTCCTGGGGATCCTGGCGGGGAATTGGCTGATTGCGACGGTAGGGCGGCTGAACGGGGGGCAGGAAATGCTAATCGGCAAGGCGGAGGATTTTACGGACCACTTGTCTGATTTTGTAAATGCGTTTTTTGAGACATATGGCTGTTTTGAGGCGGAAGAGCTGATGTCGGCTTCCGGAATTTTGGGTGTGTTTAAATTGGTGCTGGCTTTGTTTGAGGGGATCTTTGTACCGGTATCGCTGCTGGTCCACCTGAAGGAATTAAAGAAGGAACAGCGCTTTTTTGTCATATATGCGGCCTTGTCGTTTGTGGTCATTTTTTATATGATGGTTGTGTGCGGGTTGAAGAATTCCTATTACTTCCTGCCCGTATATGTAAATGGCGTGCTGCAGACCTGTATATTTTTAGAGCACTTCTGGAGGGGCTTTCAAAAGCAGCTGCAGCTTTTGGCTGCGGGGTTTTTGCTGCCGATCGCGCTTTTTTCATGTATCATCTATGCCAAGTACAATTATGCCAGTGTGGATTATTGGGCCGGGTTTAATACGGTAGACTTGGGACTGCTGGAATTTTTGCAGAAGGAAGGACTGGAATATGGATATGCGGATTTCTTTAATGCCGGATGCTATACGGTGGCTTCCAACGGAGCGGTGGAGATTGTAAGCGTTAATGAAGAGTACCGCTTTAGTGATGTGGAGGAAAAATATGTGGCGATCGTGCGCAATCCGGGAAGTGTACGGCACTGGCTTAATTCCGACCGATGGTACCGCGAAAGCTATTATGCAGGAGAGAGCTTTGTCTTGACAAAAGCGGAATTCTTGGACGAGCTTGACGCAAGCTATCTGGAGAATGCGGATCGGATTTTAACGTATAATGAATATTCGATTATAGTGTTCCCAAATATACTGATACGATAGGAGAGGGTTGAAACGTTTGAATAAGGTATCTTTGAGAGAAAAAGAACGAAAAAAGACAGAGCTTTTGCAGAAGCTGACAGTTGTTTTGTTTTTTTCCCTGTTTTTACTGTATGGTTTGATTTGTTATACGGACTATGGGATATCCTGGGATGAGCCGGTACAGTTGCGCCATTCGAAGGTTACGTATAAGGCCCTTTTTCTAAAAGGACAGGAGTTTTACGGGAATACGATGGAAGGAATTCCGGATCTGGAATCGTATGGCTCCAATTATGGCGTAATCTTGCAGCTGCCAATGGTCTTTCTGGAACACCTGGCTGATTTTGAGATGCCGTATCTGGAAGTGTTTCAGATGAGACACTTATATAATTTTTTATGGTTTTTTATTTCCGCCATCTTTTTTTATAAGCTGGGGCTGATCTTGACGAAGAAAAAACGCTGGCGGGCGCTGGCAGGGGTAATGATTTATATCTTATGCCCTCGTATTCTGGCGGATTCTTTTTATAATGTAAAAGACCTTTTGTGTCTGCCGCTCTTTACGATCAGTATGTATTATGGGATTTGCCTGATTCGACGCTTGACGATAAAAAATGTATTGTTATTTCTTGTTTTTTCTGCACTCTGTACCACAGCCAGGGTCGTGGGAGGAGTGATCGTCCTTTCTTGCGGCCTGGTTTTGCTTGTGAAGGGAATTGTCCAGGGCAACGGTAAAAAATATCTGTTGTATTTCCTGGGAGTGGGAGCCGCTTTTTTTGGTATATTCGTGCTTTTTACGCCAAAAGCCTGGGGTCACATCCTGGAGACTGTTTTGGATACGATTCGGACGTTTGCCAGCTACACGACATGGAATGCAATGGTTACTTATATGGGAGAAGCGGTTTGGGCCTGGGAGCTGCCCTGGCACTATCTTTTTGTCTGGATCGGGATCACAGTTCCTCTAGTCTATCTCTTGCTTATGGGGATTGGTTTCTTCCCGGCGGCGGCTAAAATTGTAATGGCGCTGCGAAACAAAAAATGGAGTAACCGGGCCGGTGCAATGGGGTTCTTCTTTTTGCTTTTGACAATTCCCTTTGGTTATGTGTTGCTTTTGCGACCGGTCTTGTATAATGGCTGGCGTCATTTCTACTTTATTTATCCGGTGATAGTTTCTTTTGCGCTGCTGGGATTTGACTGGATGCTTGGCAAGTGCCCCAAAAGATGGATGCGATATGCTTGCTGGGGACTGCTGGCGCTTAGCTTTTGTCAAACAGGATGGTGGATGCACCGAAACCATCCGCATGAGTATGTATATTTTGCGCCCTGGATCCGCTCATACGCGTTGGGGAATTTTGATCTGGATTACTGGTGCGTGACGGAGCTGGAATGTATGGAATATATTCTGGAACAGGATGACAGCGAGAATATAAAGGTCTATTCGTCTCCGAATTATACCTGGCTCTTCGACGGCATGGAGGGCGGGAATCGTTTGCTGGCGGTGGACACTCCAGGGGCTGCAGATTATGTAATTGGCGGCGGGTTTGAAGAATCATATCTGTTTGAATGGCTGAAGGGTGTTTACGTAGATGACGCGCCGCTGCGTTTTGTTTTTCGGAGGGCATATGCGCCGGTAACCGATTACTCATTGCTGGAAAAAGGTGATGGGAGCTGGGAGTACGGGCTTAATAACGTGGAGTGGGAAATAGAAGAAACGGACGAACGTGTGGTCTGCACAGCAGGTATGATGTCGCCGGTGCCGACCGATATGCTGGCTGTTTATAGCTCGGATACGGAACTGATTGCCTCGGGGCAGGTGCGGGTGCAGATTTCTGAGGACGGAGAAGTCTGGCATAATCTTGAGGAGTGCCCGGACTATTCCGCCGGCAGTAATCATGTGTCAGCGCAGAGTGTGCTGTATGACCTGCAGTATGTTCGTGTGACATATCCGAAAGAGGGGGCGGGCCGAGAACGAACCTGGCAGATTGGTTTGTACCGTTATCGCGGCATGCTGGAATCCGATCCGCAGAGGGGAAAATTGTCAATCGAAGAGGTTACTTCGAATTTGCCCGGAACGTTTCCGGCATTTGCAAAGGATGGGGACAGCAGTACCCGTTTTACGATATCCGGTCCGCAGGCAGGCATGTATGTACAGGCTCGTCTGAATGGAGAGTATGTTTTAAGCCGAGCTCGCCTAACGCTGGAGCAGAGCCCTTGGGACTATCCGCGCGCCCTGCGTATTTTTGCTTCTTTGGACGGAGAGAGCTGGACCGAATTAAACGTCAAGACGGAAGATAACGAGACATTTCTTTTTTCTGAGCCGGTACGATGCCGCTATTTGCGTTTTGAGCTGGGAGAGACGGAAGAAGAAGTGTATTCGAACTGGTCAATTTATGAGATTGAGCTGTTTGCCTTAGTTAGAAACCAGGAGTGAAAGGGGAGGTGTGGACGGATGGAAACCAAAGGAAAAAGCACACGGAAAGCAATCGGAGAAGGAGTCGTTCTTTGGGTAGCTTTGATGGCGTTCTTTGTGCTTTCGCTGGTGCTGGCTTTTTCCATTCCGCGTGCGTGGATACAAGAACATGTGGACCGTTCACTGGAAACACTGCAGAAGGAGGGGGAGTATCCGACGCCTTTTTTCCATACCTATTCCTACCGACTGGACAATGTAACCGATGAGTTGATGATCCGGGTAACCGAACAGCCGGATCGGAATGAAAAATTGGCCGCTTTGATCGTAGGAGATCATACGGGCGAATTGTATGAGGAGGGCTGGGAGGCATCGGCATGGGAAAAAGCGATGGTGGGCGGACATCCGCGTTATTGGCACGGCTACGTAACCGTGCTGCGCCCGCTTTTGGTAGTAACGGACTACATAGGGATCCGTTATTTGAATATGATTGCTTTTTTTCTTTTGATGTTTTTTAGTTTTGTGCAGGTTTATGAACGCCTGGGACGAAAGATTGCGTGCGGATATCTGCTTACGCTGTTGATGGTGTATGCGTTTGGTGTGCCGATGTGTATGGGATTTACTACCGTGTTTCTGATCGTATTTGTGTCGGTTTTCATGTTATTTCAAAGGTATGATGCCTGGGCCGGCCAGCCGTCGTGTTTTGGAAATTTTTTTCTGGCGATCGGCAGTGTGACGGCTTTTCTGGATTTGCTGGAGGCTCCGCTGCTGACATTGGGTATTCCGCTGTTATTCTGGTGTGTTCTAGAGGGGCGGCAGAAGAGGACAGCCCGGCAGGTTTTTTGCAATGCGGTAGTCTATTCTGTGATATGGGGAATCGCCTATGGGATGACTTGGGCTGGTAAATGGGGAATTGCATCCGTTTTTTTAAAAAAAAATGTGATTTCGATTGCTATGCAGTCGGTGCTGCTGAGGATCGGTGTAAGCGAAGGGGGATCGGTCAATCTCTTGCAGATGTTGATGGGGAATATCGGAAAATTGTTTGCGTCGGATGTGGGTAGCGGCATGTTTAAGATGCTTTGCCTGGGAAGTGTTCTAATGGCGGCTTGGTTTTTTAAAGAGCATAAGCCTTGGCGGGAGGTTCAAAAAAACCTTGTGCTGCTGTTTGTTTCGTTGTATCCGTTTGGATGGTATCTGGCATTATCAAACCATTCCAGCAAACATGCCTTTTTTACGTACCGGCTATTATGGATTTCGCTTTTGGGTATATGGTGCTTTTGGGCCGAGAGCCTGAGGCAGAGGGAATAGAGGAGGAAAATAAGTGGAATGAATAAAACGACCGGGAAAAAAATCTTAAAGGGGATAGGCTTTTGGATAGCGGCGATCGTGGCATTTACATTTTTTTTGGTAGCAGTTTTCTCAATTCCTCGTGCGTGGCTCCAGGAACATGTTGACCGTTCATTGGAAATGATTCAGGAGGAGGGGGAGTATCCGACCCCTTTTTTCCATATCTTTGCCTGCAAAATGGACAATGTAGCCGACGAGATCCTCATACGGATTGCGGAGCAGCCGGATCAGAATGAAGCAATGGCCTCGTTGGTGGTAGGCGATCATAGTAAAGATGTATATAGTGAGGACTGGGATGCAACGGCGCTTGAAAAGGCTATGGTGGGAGGATATGCACGTTACTGGCACGGTTATGAAGTGGTGCTGCGTCCTCTGTTAATGGTGACCGACTTGGCGGGTGTGCGGTATTTTAATATGATGGTCTTTTTCTTGCTGCTGTTTACATGCCTTTTGCAGATTCGGGAAAAACTGGGAGTAAAAACCGCGGTCGCCTTTTTAGTATCTGTCTTGATGGTATATGGGTTTGCGGTACCGATGTGCATGGAATTTGTGAGTGTTTTTTGGATTTTATTTGGCGCTGTGAGCGTTTTGCTGGCGTATTACGATCGCTGGCGGGAGCACCCGGAACGAGTTGCCTACTTTTTTGTGTTGATTGGAAGTCTGACAAACTTTATGGACTTTTTGACGGCGCCGATCCTTACGCTGGGCATACCGCTTCTATTTTACTGTGTATTGGAAGCAAGGCGGGGAACCGGATTTCGGAGGATGATGGTACGGTCGATCCTTTTTTCGGCAATATGGGGAATCAGCTATGCGATGACCTGGATCAGCAAATGGGCGTTTGCATCGCTTCTGTTACAGAAGAATGTGATGGCGGATGCACTGCAGTCAATGTTGTTCCGGACCGGAGGTGGGGAGAGTGAGGCGATTCCCAGGGGATTGATGCTGATGAATAATATTGGCAAGCTGTTTGGCTCGGATGCGAACAGTATGATTTTCAAAGTATGTGTGTTGATGGCGGCGGCGATGGGGGTTTATTTTCTTCTGAGGCATAAGCCATGGAAGAAGATTGCGAAAAACGGTGTGTTTTTGTGGATCGCCCTGTATCCGATCCTGTGGTATCTGGTGTTGAGCAACCATTCTTATATCCATCCGTACTTTACGTATCGGGCATTGATTGTGTCATTAATGGGGGCGTGGTGTTTTTGGGCGGAAGGGATTTGGTAGACAAACGGTTAAATGTCTGCTATAATTTCTCCATATGCCATTTTTATGAAACAGGGTATGAAAGGCGCTGCCCCCCTGACAAGGAAGAAATAAAAAATGAACAATATGCTGAGCATTATCATTCCTATGTATAATGAAGAAGAGTCTGTCCCCGAATTATATAAAAGAATTGTACAACATGTAAAGGACTGGGGTCCGTATGAAATCTATTTTATTGACGACGGGTCGA
Source organism: Lachnospiraceae bacterium (assembly GCA_022793375.1). Lineage (GTDB taxonomy): Bacteria > Bacillota > Clostridia > Lachnospirales > Lachnospiraceae > RGIG7193. The sequence goes on along the minus strand of JAAWCS010000049.1, from coordinate 40,439 downwards.
CGGATCAATCGGTACAGAAGGTAAAAGAGATCATTGAAAAGGACAAGCAGGTCCATTTAATTGTATTTCGCAAAAATTTTGGAAAAGCGGCGGCACTCCAGGCCGGATTTCGCAATGTAGTTGGGGATATTGTTATCACAATGGATGCGGATTTGCAGGATGATCCAAAGGAGATCCCCCGCTTTATCGCCAAGCTGGAGGAAGGCTATGATATGGTATCGGGATGGAAAAGGAAGCGCCACGACCCGTTGGAGAAAAGGCTTCCGTCCAAGCTTTTTAATAAAGTAACATCCCACTTATCCGGTGTGCATCTTCACGATTTTAACTGCGGTTTTAAAGCTTACCGGCGTGAAGTGGTGGAAAGCATCGACGTCTATGGAGAATTGCACCGCTATATCCCGGTATTGGCGGATCGAAAAGGGTTTCGGATTGCAGAAATTGAGGTAGAGCATCACGCCAGGGAGTACGGCAAATCCAAGTATGGGTTTGAAAGGTATTTACGCGGCCTGTTTGACTCGATGACCGTAGCGTTTCTGGGGAAATTTTATGACCGGCCAATGTATTTCTTTGGTAAAATCGGGCTGGCGCTTTGCATGGCCGGCGGCGGGATCTGCATGTATCTGACTGTCTTGTGGCTGATGGGCTACGGAATCGGCGGCCGGCCGCTTCTTATGCTGGGGGTTCTGCTGCTGATTTTGGGTGTACAGATGTTTTCAACCGGCCTGATCGGCGATATGCTGGTGGATGCAACCTATCATAAGCGATACAGCGAAGCCCACATCAAGGAAAAGATATGAGGCAGTGAAAAGCGAGGAATGGGATGAATTTTGTTACCTTTGAGCAGTTAAACGACTGCATATACCGCAATATAAGCAAGATTCCCGGGGATATTGACCTGATCGTGGGAATTCCCCGCAGCGGGATGCTGGTTGCCAATATGATTGCGCTGTATCGAAATCTGCCCTTTACGGATGTGGACCGCTATCTGGAAGGAAAGATGTACCAGGCAGGCAGTACCCGCAAGTACCGTGACTGGATTCCTTCCGTGGCGGCGGCAAAACATGTGCTGGTCGTGGACGACAGCATCAGCAGCGGGCATGCAATGAAGGAAGTTAAAAAAAAGGTGGCAGGACAACCGGTAAAGCATACCTTTTTAGCGGTTTATGCGCTGGAGACAGCCCTGCCGCTGATTGACCTTCATTTTGCAATCTGCCATCAGCCGCGGATGTTTGAGTGGAATTATATGCATCATTGGGGGCTGCAACATAGCTGCATGGATATTGACGGCGTTTTGTGTGAGGATCCTTCCCGCTTGCAGAACGACGATGGAAAGAGGTACGAAGATTTTCTGGCCCATGCGCCGGCGAAGATTATTCCGACGGCTAAAGTGGGATACCTGGTGACCTGCCGCCTGGAGAAGTACCGCGGGGCAACCGAACGGTGGCTGGCAGAGCAGGATGTCCGTTATGAAAAGCTGATTATGTTGGAGGCAGCTTCCGGGCGGGAACGGCGCAAACATATCAGCCATGGCGCTTATAAGGCGGAGATTTATAAAAAGACGGACTGTTTTTTGTTTATTGAGAGCGATTACGAGCAGGCGGTAGAGATTTGCAGGGAATCCGGCAAGCAGGTATACTGCGTAGCTAACCGCAAGCTGATCACGCCGGAAAATGTAGCGGCCCATATAAAGATTCTGGCGAATGACACCAGGATTGTAATAAAGCGTGCTATAAAAAAGATTTTGAAGAAGCTATAAGAAAACAGGTATACGAGTTTGGAAGAAAAACAAAAAGATTCAGCAGGGGACTTTCCCCTGGTGTCGGTGATTATTCCAGTATATAATGTGGCGCCCTATCTGCGGCGCTGTCTGGACAGCATACTGCGTCAGACCTACACAAATTTGGAAATTTTGCTGATTGACGACGGCTCATCCGATGAAAGCGGAGCGATCTGCGATGAATACGTTCGGAAGGATGCGCGTGTTAGCGTTATCCATAAAAAGAACGGCGGCTTGTCGGATGCCAGGAATGTCGGCATAAAAAAAGCTGTGGGGGAATACGTAAGCTTCGTTGACAGCGACGATTACGTGGCGGATCATTATCTGGAACTTTTATTGCGAAAACTACAGCAATATCAGGCGGATTTGTCAGTATGCGGGTATCTTGAATTTAATGGAACGGATGCGGAGACGGCGGGCGGCGAGGCATCGGAAATGGTTCTTGACCGGGAAACGGCACTGGCAAATCTTTTGTACCAGAAATATTACACGACGTCTGCGTGTGGCCGCCTGTACAGAAGAGAATTGTGGAAGGACATCCGTTTTCCGAAAGATAAGCTATATGAAGATCTGGCGGTCATATACCGCGTGTTCGCAAAGAGCAATAAAGTAGTATATCTGAAAAAACGGATGTATTACTATTTTCAGCGTCCCGGTAGTATTATTCGCTCTTTTGATCCCCAAAACGCGTTGGATCGTGTGGACCATGCGAAAGAAATTATGGTTTTTATTGATAAAAACGAACCATCGTTGAAGAAGGCGGCCGCTTCGCGGCTACTGGCTTCGGCAGTACTTGTTTTGGACGGGGTTCCTGCCGGGAAGGCATACCCTGACATAGAGGGAACACTGAAGCAAGAAATCCGTAAAACAAGAAAAACGGTTTTATGGGACTCACAGGCCAGGACGGCAAACCGGCTGGCAGCGTTGTTTTCTTATTTTGGCCTGCCGTTTTTGCGGCTTGCCGGGAGAACGTACAGCCGGATGGTTCATGTAACGGAGCGGAAGTAAGAAGGAAGCGGTATGAGAAAACTGTCGATTATCACCGTATGCTATGAAGCCGCGGACGATCTCAGAAAAACGATGGATTCAGTGCTGTCTCAGACTAGCTATGATTTTGAATATCTCATCCAGGACGGGGGCTCAACCGATTCTACGCAAGAAACAATCGCAGAATACCGGCCGTATTTTTTTGATCGGGGGATTCCATTGTCCTTTTTTACAGAAAAGGATCAGGGGATTTACGACGCTATGAACAAGGCGGCGTCACAGGCGACGGGGGAATGGCTTTTATATATGAACGCCGGCGATACGTTTGCGGCGACGGAAGTGCTGGCACAGATTTGGCGGCAGGATATTCCGGCCGAGGCGGTGATTTTGTATGGGGATACCATAGAGCTGGAGGCGGACGGCGATTATCTGTGGCACAGCGAGTTAAAGGAGCTGGATATCCGCTGCAGCCTTTGCCATCAATCCGTGTTGATTCGAGCTTCCTGGATGCGGGAAACCCCCTATGATCTGCGCTATCGAATTGGGGCAGATTATGACTTCTTCCTGAAAACAAGGGCGGCGGGGAAATTGTTTTTTCCGGTGAACCTTATTATTGCCCGCATTACCAAGGACGGATATTCTAACCGGAATGAAAAACAGAGGGTTTTGGAAACGGAAGAAATCAAGGAAAACTACGGTTTTTCCAACCGGCATTCGTGGAATTATCGATGGATTTGCGTACAGGCGGAAGTGAAACAGTGGATCATTGATTATCTGCCGCCTTCTGCCGTGAGGCGTCTAAGACAGATGAGGCGGAAAATGAGAAAGCGGGGCCAAAAAATCGAGTAAAAGCGGGCCGCAGGAGGAAAGCTAAAAGAACAAAACCCAGAAAAAGATGAGGATAGGGATATGAGGATCCTGTACCTTTGTGAAGGAAAACACGATGATATCCGATATTGGTCCGGCACGGAGTATCATATCGCCCGTATGCTTTCGGATATGGGGAACGAGATGATCTATCTGGACCAGGTGAAGGGGAGTTTTCCGGTTCGGGCCGTATGCAAGGCAGCCAGCAAGATGACAGGCAGACAGTATAAAGCGATCCGGGAGCCCTGGAACATGAAGGCAGCGGCCAGACGGATTTGCCGGTTCCGGCAAGGGAAACGATATGATTTGATTTTTACTACCTGTACGCCGCTGCTTGCCTATTTGCCGGTAGACTGTCCGCGGGTGATTTATACGGATACCAGTTTTGCCGGGTGGCTGGAATACTGCAGGTTGTTTTCGCCGTTAGCGGAGCGATCGGTCAGATATGGAAATATACAGGAGAAAATGGGACTAAAGAGCTGTCGCCAGATCATTTATTCGTCGCAATGGGCAAAAGATATGGCGGCAAAGGCGTATGGGATTCCTGCCGAACGGATGGCAGTAGTACCGTTTGGCGCGAATTTTGTCTGTGATCTGACCGAAGAGGAGCGAGAGCGGATCTATAAAGACCGGTTGGCGGCAAAAGAAAAGAGGCTTCTTTTTGTGGGCTTTAACTGGCGAAATAAAGGCGGGGAACGGGCACTGGACGCTGTGCGGGAGATGAACCGCCGAGGAATGCGGACAAAACTTTTGGTGGTGGGATGCACCCCGCTAATTAGGGAGCAAGACAGGGAACTGGTGGAAATCTACGGATTCCTTGACAAGAACAAAGAAGAGGACAAAAAGAAGCTTCGGGAACTGTATCTGCGAGCTCATCTGTTTATTCTTCCGACATGGTTTGACTGTACGCCGATCGTTTTGACGGAGGCGGCGAGCTTTGGTCTGCCGACGCTGGTAACGGATACCTGCGGAGTATCGGATATGATGGTCGATGGGGTAAGCGGGAAGCTGATGGCCTATCAGGCTGTGGGGGAGGACTACGCAGAGAAAGCAATGGAGATGCTAAAAGAGGGAGCACGATATCAGAAATGGTGCATCGACGCCCGGCAGGCCTATGAAGAGCACTTTAACTGGCAAAAAGCAGGGGAGCGGATCCAGGGGATACTGGAAGGAATTCTATGAAGGTATTGCTGATTAACACAAAATATCAGGGCGGTGGCGCAGAGAAGGTGGCCAGACAGCTTTATCAGGGCCTGCCGACTTACGGAGTGCAGACGGCATTTCTGGCCGGCCGGAATCGCGGCCAAGAGAGTGACGTGCCGGCGATTTATTCGTCGTTTGGCAGAAGAGCATGGAATTACGCGAACCGGAAGCTCCATAATAATGCCATTCGCCATGACGCATACGCAGTAAAGCAAATTCTGCGGTGCATCGAACAGGAACAGCCGGATATTGTCCATTTTCATAATGTGCACGGACATTATATGGGGATTGCCGATATCGCAAAGATTGCAGCGGTGCGGCCGGTAGTATGGACGCTGCATGATATGTGGGCTTTGACAGGACATTGCTGCATCTGTATTGACGATTGCACGGCCTGGTATGAGAACGGCTGTGCGCATTGCGACAAGCTGGGGACATATTCGCAGCTGCGCCGGGATGCTTCGGCCGATTTGCTACGTTTAAAAAAGATGACTTTTGCCGGTAAGGGGATTTATTTTGTGACGCCATCCCGATGGTTGGAGGAACGGATACGAAACTCGTATTTAGGCGATGAGAATATACGAACCATCTGTAACGGAGTGGATACAACCCGCTTTCGGTATTTGGATAAAGCGGAAATAAAGAAAAAATATGGGATCTCACAACACAAAAAAGCGCTTATGTTTTTGGGAACGGCGCTAGACAATGAAATTAAGGGAATCCGTTATCTGATCCGTGCCTTGGAGCTGTTGCCGGATAAAGAAACGTATTTTTTGCTGATGGTGGGGGACTGCTCCCAATTAGGAAGGATAAAAGAGGCGTTCGCGCATAAAGATTTCGGATACGTGAAAGATACGGATTTACTAAACGAAATTTATGCGGCAGCGGACCTCTTCATATTTCCTAGTGTTCATGAATCGGCCGGTTTGATGGCAGTAGAATCGGGCGCCTCGGGAACGGCCTGTGTTGCCTTTGATTCGGAGGGAATTCCTGAGGCTGTGACGGAAGATGTTGGCTGGCTGGTTCCGAGGCGGGAGGCGGAAAAAATGAGCAGCTGCATTCAAACCGCGTTTGCGGACCGTGAACGGCTGCGAATAAAGGGACAGCATTTTCGGCAGACGGTGGAGCAAATGTTTTCGCTCGAGAGGATGCTGCGGCAGTATGCGGAACTTTACGGAGAGGTGGTTAAGGAATGACGCCACTGGTAACGGTGTTTATACCGGCCTATAATGCGGGGCAGTATATAAAAGAAACGATAGAGAGCGTCCTGCAACAGACCTATGAGAATTTTGAACTGCTGATCGTCAATGACGGTTCAACCGACGATACGGTACGGATCATCGAAGAATTCCGGGATCCCAGGATCCGTCTGTGCCATAATGATCAAAATCGCGGCTTGTCATACACACGAAATCGTGGGCTGGAGTTGGCAAAAGGAGAATACATTGCTTTTCTGGATGCGGATGATCTTGCACTGCCACATCGCCTGCAGACGGAAGTGACATTTTTGGAGGCACATCCGCAGTATGATTTGGTAGGCAGTTGGTTTCATACAATAATAGACGGGACGGTAAAGCGGCAGCGTTACCATACCGGACAATATAAAATTCGCAACGCCGGGATGATATTTATGCCAATGCTCACGACATCCACGATTATGATCCGTACAAGTTTTATATGGAAAAATCGTTTGTCATATAGTGAAGCGTATTTTGTCGCGGAGGATCACGCTTTTTTGATCGACTGTGCACGGTATACGGATATTGTCTGTCTCTCCAAACCGGTGACGATCTATCGGCTGGGACATGAGAGCGTGTCAAAGCAGAGCTCGGAAAAGCAGGTCGAAGAGCGACGGCGTGTGATATCGCAGGTACAGCAATTGGCGATGGAAGCGCAGGGCATCACACTGACAAAGGGACAGAAGAAAGCCTTTGAACGTCTTTTTTGGGATCCGCCGTGTCCGGTGGCGCCAAAGGAGATGGAAGCAGGCCTGGAAGCGCTGCAAGAGATTGACCGGCAGTTTTATGAGAAGGGTGTAAGAGGATTTGGCGAGGAAGCTCGTCGTGTTTTGTTTCAGGCGATTTGGCGAATGTCCGTTAGCCGCCGGCAAAAGTGGAAGTATCTGGGTATACGCTTTTGCAAAGAACCGGTTGCAAGCCGTCTGTTTGGATATTGGCTGTTTTTGAAATACAGTTTACAAGGCAGATAGAAGAATGTTGAGAAAGGCGCCGCATGGACGTTCTGAAAAAGTTAAATGAGTTGTTGGACAAACGGCAGAAACGAAAAATTGTTCTGTTAATCGGCATGATGACGGTCGGCATGGTTTTTGAGACGATCAGCCTTTCGATGTTGATCCCGATTGTCACACTGTTTGTTTCGCCGGATGCGCTGGATGGCTATAGCTGGCTGCTAAAGCTGTTTTCGTTTTTGGGAATCGGCAGTCCGTCGGAGTCGGTGGCCGAGATCATCGTACTGGCGATCGCACTCTATCTGATAAAGGGTGTATACCAGGTTTTTCAAGAATATATGATAAACACGTTCATTGCCGACAATCAGTGCGGTACGATGCGAAGCTTGTTTGCGACCTATATCCAGCGGCCTTACGAATACTATCTGTATGCGGACAGCGCGTCAATTATCCGCATTATTACTACCGATGTGAATCAGATGTATGCGCTTTTGCTGGCGCTTTTGCACATGTGTTCCGAGACAATCATGGTTGCAGGCATGTTCTGCGTATTGCTTCTCACAGATGTAAAAATTGCGCTTTTGACAATTGCGTTTGCCGTGATTATATTGATTATCAGCAAAGCAAGTTTTCGGAAAATCCTGAATCGGGCCGGTCGTCGGGAGCAAGAGTCCGGCTCCAGGGCCATTAAGTATATTCAGCAGGCGATTTTGGCGATTAAGGAGATTAAAATCATAAGCTGTGAAGCATTCTTTTGGGATCGTTACTCGAAAAGCGCCAAAGAAAATATGCAGGCCAGGCGAATCGGTAATCTGCTGGCCTCTGCGATCAAACCGATGCTGGAGACTTTGGGCATTACGATGGTGCTTTTGTATCTGCTGTATATGATTCGTACGTCGGCAGACTTTTCTCTGGTGCTTCCGAAGTTGCTTGTATTTGTAACGATTATGGTGCGAAGTTTACCTCTGATCAATGCGATTAACGGCCGTTTGAATAACATTGCTTATTATGAGCCGTTTTTGATGCAGATGAAATATGACGCATCTCTGGAGAAAGTGTTATATCAAAAGATTCAGATCCGCTCGCAGGAGATTTGTGCAGGAGCGGGGGCGAAGGATGATACGATCGAAGTACGGGATCTGGTATATCGGTATCCGGGAACGGAAAAAGTCATTTTGAATCATGTGAATTTGAACATTCCCGCCGGTAAGTGTATTGGTATCGTGGGCCCCTCCGGATCCGGAAAAAGTACTCTGGTGGATGTGATACTGGGTCTTTTAAAGCCGGAACAGGGCCAGGTGTTTTGGAATGGTGAGAATCTGAATACCGTGTATGCGGAGTTCTTGGGGAGAGTAGCCTATATTCCGCAGATGGTGACCATGCTGGACGATAGCATTTATCATAATATAGCGTTTGGCGTAGAAGAAGATCAGATTGATGAAAAACGGGTTTGGCAGGTATTGAAAGAAGCACAGCTACAGGAATTTGTGGCGGGATTGCCGGAGGGGCTGGAAACGGTCATTGGAGAGCGGGGAATCCGTATTTCCGGCGGGCAGAGACAGCGAATCGGAATTGCCAGGGCGTTGTATCGAAATCCGCAGATTTTGATATTTGACGAAGCGACATCTGCGCTGGATCATATAACGGAGAAGGCGATTATTGAGGCAATCCATCTGCTGCGAGAAGGACGGACGATCATTATGATCGCCCATCGCCTGAATACATTGGAGGACTGCGACGCAATCTATCGGGTAGAGGACGGAAGCGTTTTCCAGGTTAAACAGGGAGAATGAGATGGATATAAAGGAACGCCTGCGGGGGATGAAACGGGATATGAAGTTTTTTTTCGATTGGAAACGCAGAAAAAAAACGCTTCTTCCGGTCGAGTATATGTTTGACCGGGTCAACAGGAAAACAGGAATCTTCAGCGATCTGATTATATATTTAGGGGCAGGAAGCTTTGCGGCGCAAAGCGAAGGCGGTCGGCTCACTGTGAGGGACCGGGATTTCCTTCGGTTTTTTGTGCCGAAGGCCCCTCTTGTTACCGTGGTAAAGCCGCAGGTATCGGAACGGGGAAAAGAGGTTGTGCAGCTTCAGGAGAAGGATATATGTCTCAGGCCGGATGATTCCATTGGCTTTTTATATGGCCGTTATCAGCAGCGAGTTTGGCGGCAGATGCTGGAAAAGCTGTTTCCGCCGGAGCCGTCGCTTTATGAGCAGATCCAGGCAGCCAAAGCCGCTTTGTTTACAAAGGAGGATCGTGTGTTGGGAGTGTTGTGCCGGGGGACAGATTATCGGGCCAAGCGGCCCAAAGGACATCCGGTGCAGCCGGAATTATCAGATGTGATACAAAAGGCAGAAACGGTAATGAAAAAGAGGCACTGCACAAAGATATTTCTGGCGACGGAAGATCAACAGATTGCGGATCGGATGCGAAAGCATTTTGGGGAGGAGCGGGTACGGATGTACCAAAAATCCTTGTTTACCGATACGAAGGAGCAGTACCTGGCAGAGATTTGTCCGCGGGAAGAGAAACAGCAAATTGACCGGGAGTATGTGATTTCGATGGGGATTTTAGCCCGGTGTGATTGCTTGATTGCGGGACGCACAAGCGGGCTGGTCGGTGTAATGCTGCTTGCTGGAAAGCCTTTTGAATATACGTATTTTTGGGATTTGGGAGTATACGGAGAATGAAGCTATGATTTACATTGAACCGGCCGGGGGGCTCTGCAATCGTATGCGGGCGATTAGTTCCGCGTACCATTTGGCACAGGAGCTGGGGCAGAAATTGACAATTGTGTGGACTGCGAAGCCGGAGCTGAACTGTTCTTATGAAAAATTATTTCTGCCGCCGCCCGTTGCGGAAGAAATCCAGGTAGCGGAAGGGAAAGGAAAGACATCCTGGCGGTATAAGATTTGGCGCAGTTTTAGCGGGTTATATTTAGAAGAAGCCGATGTAGAGAGATTGCGGGGAACAGCGGATTGTATTCCGAGAGATGTCTTTTTAGGAAAGAAACATATTTATATCCATACAGGACTGTATTTTTATACGACGGGGGAATACAGCAAGCTTTTTTTGCCGACCTGCGAGATACGAAACCGTGTGGAAGCGCTGAAGCATTCATGGCCGAGCCGGGTTGTAGGCATCCATATCCGTCGAACGGACAATAAGGATGCGATTACCGGCAGTTCAACGGAGGGCTTTATTCGCCGGATGGAGATGGAAATAGAACAGGATGCGCAGACAGGCTTTTACTTGGCGACCGATTCTAAGAGGGAGGAGGAGGTATTGCGGGAACGATTTGGAAAGCGTATTTTGGGACAGGGGGAGAAGGTATGGGAGCGTGACCGTGAGGAAGGAATAACTGCGGCCCTGGTGGATTTTCTCTGTTTAGCCGGCACAAAGAAGATTATTGGTAGCTATTGGAGTTCATTTTCGGACTTGGCGGCAGAGTATTATGGAATTGAAAAGGTGATCGTAAAAGATGGATAAATGTAGTATTTCGGTGATCGTGCCTTTCTATAATGTGGAGCCGTATTTTCGGGATTGTCTGGACAGCCTGGCCAGGCAGAGTTTTACGGAATATGAACTGATCTTGGTCGACGACGGATCGACGGATCATAGCTTGCAGATTGCGGAGGAATATGCGCGGCAGGATTCCCGTATTCGAATTATCATAAAAGAGAACGAGGGGCAGGGAAAAGCAAGAAACCGGGGGCGGGAGATAGCGAAGGGAAAGTATATTTATTTTCTGGATAGCGACGACTACATTGCGGATCACACGCTGCAGACTTTATACGAAGAAGCGGAACGCTGGAATTCGGATTTGCTTTTGTTTAACGGGAGCGCTTTCTGCGAACAGGGGATTGAGGATGATCCGAATATTCAGGGAGAGATGGCGTATTACCGTAAGAAAGGAAAGTATCCGCAAGAGTGCTGTAGCGGTGCGCAGGCTTTGCTTCTTCTGAGAGAGCAGGAAGAATATTCCTGTTCCGTATGTTTGCAGTTTGTACGCAGCGAACTATTCCGGCAGCATGAAATTTCTTTCCCGGAAGGCATTATCCATGAGGATGAGTACTATTCTTTTTTGCTATTTATGTATAGTACCCGAGTGAAGTTTTTGCCGGATACGCTGTTTTTTCGGCGATACCGTAGAGAATCGACAATGACGGGAGCCAGGGGGCGAAAAAGCTTCTATGGCTATGCCAGGACTTGCGAATGGATCAGCGACTGGGAAGGACGCAATGTGCTTTCATCGCTGGAGCACAGATGTGCCAGAGAGCATGCCCGGATGTTTTTCCAGACAGCGCTGTATCGTTTCTATTTTCGCCTGCCGGAAACGGAGCGGAATCAAATTGAGGAGGGGATGGAGGCATTGCTTGTGCTGGCTCGCCAAAAGAGGGGCTGGGGCAGCGGGGAGATATTTTTGGTAAGTTGTTTGTGGAAGCCCTATCGATGGGTTCGTCTGCATCGGAGGAGGAAAGCCTGAGAACGTAGAAAGAAAGGAGTACGGCGTATGTCTGCTGTTACCATAGGAGAAAGAATACTGAACGGGGTGTTTTTCCCGTTGCGTGTAATCTGTAAGCACTGGCCGCACTGGCTGCGGTTTTCTATTGCAGGATTGTGTTTTGCCTTTATGATATTGCTGGCCCCGATCTGGAATACAAATTTTCTTCCGATCTGGCACCGAAATATATGGGTGAGGGATTGTTTTGTGCTGGTATGGTTTGTACTGTTTTATGCAGTGGACGGGCGAAAAGATATTTTGAAACTCCACTGGCGAAAATGGGTGCTGATCCCAGCGGTAGCTTTTTGCCTGTATCTGATCGGTAATGAGCTGCTGCACCCAAAAGAAGTGGAGTCGCAGGGGATCGTGTATCTGGCGGTACTCTTATGCGGTGCGGTAGGGAGCGCAGATGTTGAAGCCCGAAAACGGCTGTGGGCAGCTTGGCGTTTGGGAATGAAAATTGCCTTTTTCATTTCTGCGGGGTTCTGCTTCTTCTGTCGTCCGATTCTGCTTGGCAGTCGATACTTGGGCGTATATTCCAATCCGAACGGCTTAGGAATTTTTGCGCTTTTGGCGAGTGTGATGATTATATACGATATTGACAAAGATTTGGGCGGCGATCGAATTTGCTGGGCAAAGGTTGTGGGAAACCTGGTGCTGGTGGGAATGGCTAACACCTTCTTATATCTGTCGCAAGCCCGGACTTCCCTGTTGGCATTGGCTTTTGCCGTGTGTGGATGGGGGATGTGGCGCTTGCTCTGTACGCCGGAGAGGAAGAAAGCCGTGAAGGTATGGGGAATTGCCATGCTGGCAAGCGTCTTGGCAAGCGTTGCCTGTTTCCCGGCCTGCTATTGGACGCTTATGAATGTTCCAGATCGTTATGGCAAGCCGCTGACATTTGAGGGAGACATTTACAAGAGAAAGGAAGAGACGGGAAGCAGGGAAGGACGAAACGATTGCTACACCTTGTCGGTTTCAAACCGACTTCCTCTCCTGTGGGAAGAAACGGTTTTGGAGACAGAGACGGAACCGCAGGAAGAGAAAACGAATTTTATTGAAGAGTGGTTTTCAGAAAACGGGATGTTGGCGAGGATTTTTACCAAAACATCGGATCTTGGGACATTCGGCGGGCGAAAGAGCGTTTGGGAAGCATATGCAGCCGGTTTAAACTGGGAAGGGCATGAAAGTAATTTTTTGACAGTAGAGACAAGCGGAAGGGTCTACGCCGGGGCCCATAATAACTTTTTGATGTACGGCTATATGTATGGGATTCCGAGTATGCCGCTATATGGGCTTTTGCTGGCAGTCATGTTTGCAGCCTGTATTTTCTATTCAAAGCTGGAATCCCATGGAAAAGAAGAAGGGCTGTTGTTCTTCATGTTCTTTTTGAGTTTCCTGGCTGTTACTTTTTCGGAAGAGCAATTTACCAATATCTATCATGTGATGGTGCTGCCTTTCTGGCTGCTGGCAGGAACGTTATCGGTGAAAAGTTTTGAGAAAGTATTACTTGAAAAAGGGGCTTGAAAAAAATACTATCTTTTTTCCCAACAGTGTTGTATAATAACGAAGGTATATTAGTAGACAGATACAAAGAGATAAGAGGATTTACGCGTGAAGAACCAATCGAATGTACAGTTACTGATCCGCAAGATTGCGCTGATTTCCTATGATGTGGTGGCCGTGTTTATGGCCAGTGCGCTGGGGTTACTGTCGCGGTTTGATTTTCAGATCAATAATATTGACAGCAAATATCTGCTTGCGGTAAAGGAATATTTTATAATCAATGTGGTAATTACCATTTTGATTTTTTTACTGCTTCGCCTGTATAACAGCCTGTGGCAGTATGCGAGTGTCAGTGAACTGGAAAACATCATCATAGCCTGCCTGCTGGCGGCGGCTTCTCAGATTGTAGGTATGTATATAAGGGACTGCCGCGTGCCGGTCAGTTATCACTTTATTTATTATATATGTTTGACTGTGCTGGTGATCGGAAGCCGTTTCGTATATCGTTTTCTGCGAAACGTCATAGGAGGGAAGCAGAAGCAAAAGGTAGCCAGGCACCGGGTAATGGTGGTAGGCGCCGGAGATGCCGGAAATGTACTCGTTAGAGAAATGATGTCCAGCGGTTTTCTGCAGAAAAAAATCTGCTGTCTGATCGATGACGATCCGATGAAAATCGGCAGTTATTTTCGGGGAATCGAGATTGTGGGAAACCGTCAGGATATCCCGGAGATGGCTAAAAAATATGATATCGATGAAATTATTGTAGCGATGCCGTCGGTATCGGCGCAGGAGCGCGGCGAGATTCTGCGGATTTGTCAAAACACGGGATGTGAGCTAAAGACGCTTCCCGGCATGTATCAGCTGGTAAATGGGGAAATCAGCGTTAGCCGGCTGCGGAATGTGGAGATTGAGGATCTCTTGGGGCGGGAGTCAATTAAAATCGATTTGACATCCATTATGGATTATGTCAGGGGAAAAGTCGTTATGGTAACCGGCGGAGGCGGCTCCATTGGCAGTGAATTGTGCCGGCAGATTGCCGGACACGGACCACAGACGCTTATTATCGTAGATATCTATGAAAATAATGCCTATGAAATTCAGCAGGAATTGAAGAGAAAATATCCGGCTCTGGATCTGGTGGTGCTGATTGCTTCGGTGCGCAATACGCATCGAATGGAAACTATTTTTGAAACATACCATCCTCAGATCGTATATCATGCGGCGGCTCATAAGCATGTGCCGTTAATGGAAGTCAGCCCGAATGAAGCGATCAAGAACAATGTATTTGGTACGCTTAAGACAGCCAAAGCGGCTGTCAAATACGGAACAAAGCGTTTTGTGCTGATTTCGACAGACAAAGCGGTTAACCCTACCAATATAATGGGAGCATCCAAGCGAATCTGCGAGATGATTATCCAAATGATGAACAGCCAAAGCGATACGGAATTCGTAGCGGTACGTTTCGGCAATGTGCTGGGAAGCAACGGAAGTGTAATCCCGCTGTTCAAGAAGCAGATCGAAGAGGGCGGCCCGGTGACGGTGACGCATCCGGATATCATTCGTTATTTTATGACAATCCCTGAAGCGGTATCTTTGGTACTGCAAGCCGGTGTGCTGGCGCAGGGCGGGGAAATTTTCGTACTGGATATGGGAGAGCCGGTTAAGATTCTTGACTTGGCTAAAAATTTGATCCGATTGTCCGGATATCATCCGTTTGAGGACATTGATATTAAATTTACCGGTCTGCGTCCAGGTGAGAAGCTGTATGAGGAACTCCTAATGGCCGAAGAGGGGATGAAGGAAACGGCGAATAAATTGATTCATATCGGAAAGCCGATTGAATTTGATGAGGAGCAGTTTAAGCGGCAGCTGGACGAGTTGATGATTGTGGCAAATTCGGATTCAGAGGATATCCGGGAAAAGGTGCGGGAGATTGTGCCAACATATGTGGTACGGCACGAATAGTATGATAGAAAAAGGAGAGTTTCCCAGTATGAATGAGTATCAAAGCACATATGAAAAAGAGATCAATTTGATGGAACTTCTGGTATATTGCCTGAAGAAGTGGCGGTGGATTTTGATCGCTATGCTGGCAATGGGCCTGTTGGCCGGAGGATACAAGTATTGGTCGATCAGCAGGAGCAATCAGGCAGCACTGACCGTACAGGAAGGAGAGACAGAGGCAAAAGAAGAGGAGGCGAAGGAGACAGAGGAAGAAGCGAAAGAACGCCAGAAGCTTATCGAAAACTATCAGCTGGTGATTGAGAAAAGCCGGCAAAAACTGCAGGCTTTGGAGGATACTTTGAATAATTGCGGCCTAATGCAGTGGGATGCAAGCCATATGCAGATGGGTACAATTACTTTTTATCTGAATGTGGGTGAAACAGAGCAGCATTCGAATGCCCTTGATACCTTGATTGCCGCATATCGTTATTATGTGACGGACGGCCGACTTGCAAAAAAATTGTTGGAGTTTGACGAAACAGTAACGCTTACGGACATGTCTTATCTGATTGGCTTTTCGGACAATCGCGGAGCTGCCTCCGGAGCTACGGTAGCTCAATTAGAAACAGATTGGCCGACACAGAATGTCATGGTAGTCCGCGTGTATGCGGAAAGCGAAGAAATCTGCCAGAAATATATGGAGGCTGCGCAGGAAGCGGTTTTAGCTTATGGCAGAGAACTGCGCACCACATTAGAAAACCATGAATTGAGGCTGTTAGCAACAACGCAGACAGAACGGAGCAATGACAGCATTCGGGATTACCAGGCACAGACGCTGGCAGATTACACGGCAGCCTTCAAAAATTTGCAGGCATTACAGGCAGAGCTTTCGGCGTTAGAGGCAGCAGGGGAAGCCGTCGAGGAAGCGGAAGCGGAGAAAGAGGCAGCGCCTGCTATCGTAAGCCCTGTTTCGGGGGCGGTGAAATTTGCAGTGATTGGCTTGGTGCTGGGAGTATTTTTAGCTGGGTTTGCAGTTATTTTGGTATATATTATGAGTGGCAAGCTGCAGAGCGTGGAGAGTTTTGAAGAAGAGTTTGGCATGAAGCTTCTGGGACGGGCGACCGATGCAGGAAAAGCGAAAAAGGGCCCGATTGACCGCTTGGTATATCGGCTGGAGGAAGGGCCTTATGCGGATATCCCGTATGAAGAGCAGCTGAAAATCGTTGCCGCAAATGTAAAAGCCGCTTCAAAGGGCTTGCAAAAAATTATGCTTGCTGGTACAATGTCAGAAGCGGCCTTGGCGGATGTATGCGCTAAGCTGAAGGAAGAAATATCGGAGGTTGAGTTCTCCGAGTATAAGCAGCTTGTGTTCTGTGCAGCTGCACTGGAGGAGCTGGGCGAGTACGACGGAGTGCTTTTCTTAGAGAAGAAAGAGGTTTCGGCGACGAAGCTGATCCATCGAGAGAAGGAATTGGCGGAAACCCGGAACGTACGGGTAATTGGAGCTGTAGCGGTATAAAAAGCGCAGGACCTTAGCGGTACATTGATACCGCGCTACAGGTGGTTGCATTACTCAAAAGGCGATTCGGCTTGGCAATCTGGAAGAATAGGGGCTCTTTGGCCTTCTGTTCTTCCAGATTATGGAGTGGCGGGAAGATGGGATAGAAAACCTGATTAGACAAATATTTTTTTTTAATAAAAATGATATAAATTGTAATATAGAAAGACTAATGAAAGCAGATAAATAGATTACACTTATGGAAGTCTATGCAGCAAGGGCACGTAGATTTTCTGAGGTATGACATAGGGGGCATTGAAGGCGGAAGATGTCGGATTAGTGACCGCAGCTAGGATTGATCTACAGGGTGCGGATGGCGAAGCATACCCTAACGGCATGCTGTTAAATACAGAAAGGCTTCTTTTATGAACGTAGGAGGATAAAAGCTTGTATTATGTAATCCAGGTGGCTCCGGGGACGGAAGATAAAACGGAGATGCTGATTCGAGGAAAAGTAAAGGCCAATACGTATACACGGTGTTTTCATCCGGTGCGCCACATGAGAAAGAAATTCCATGGGGAATGGAGAGATTTATATGAAAAGCTTCTGCCAGGATATGTTTTTATCATCAGTCAGTCAATCGGGGAGCTGTATGGGGAGCTGCGGCGTGTGCCGGCGCTTACAAAGCTGTTAGGAAAAGAAGGAGATTTGTTTATCTCGTTGGCAGAATATGAGATTGAGTGGCTGGAACAGATAGTGAGTCTTAGAAGAAACGAGCCAAGGACAGACGCGGATTGCGCAGAGGTGGGGCTGTCGCAGGTAATGGTGACGGAAGAGAATCGTGTTATGGTGCTTTCAGGGCCTTTAAAAGGGATAGAGGGGCGGATTCGGAAGATGAATCTGCATAAGAGGGTAGCGGAAGTGGAGGTAGATTTTATGGGGAGAAAGACGATTGTGTATTTGGGGATTGAGATTGTGAGGACAAGAACTATTGAAAATTAAAGAACGGAATATGAAAGGAATATCGAGAGGATTACTGAATGAATTATTTATTTGTAGTAGCACATCCAGATGATGAGGTCTTGGGTGCCGGGGCAACTATCTATAAGCTTGTAAAGCAAGGACATAATGTTGCGGTTTCTATTATGTCCGGCCATGCGGCAGCAAGAAATAATCTATCCGAAACCTTAGAGGAAGATGAGAAAAGGGCGATGGCCATTATGGGAGTAGATAAGGTCTACCATGCAGATTTTCCCAACATTCAGATGAACACAGTGCCGCATCTGAGCCTTGTTCAATATATAGAAAGCTGTATTGAGGATTGGAAAGCAGAAATTTTATTTACACATCATCCAAGTGATACGAATAACGACCATGTAATGACTTCTTATGCGGTACAAGCGGCCTCACGCTTATTTCAAAGAAAGAATGGAATTCCGCAACTTAGGGGCTTAGCTTATATGGAAGTGCCAAGTTCGACCGAATGGTCGTTTGATTCTTCGGCAAACCGGTTTGCTCCGAATATGTTTGTAGAGGTTGGAAAGGTGGGCGTAAAGAAAAAATTGGAAGCACTGCTGGCATACCAGGGAGTAATGCGTCCTTATCCACATCCAAGAAGTGATGAGGCGATCGACGGCCTGGCAGCATATCGTGGCGTGCAGGCAGGCTGTGATTACGCGGAAGCATTTGAATGTGTATTCAGAAGTATGTAAGGTGAGGAGCAAGGGGAAATGAGAAAGCAGAACAAATGGTATCCTGTGGTAAAAAGAATATTTGATATCTTTTGTTCAATAGTGGGAATCGCATTTTCTTCCCCCCTTTGGATGGTAGCGATGGTTGGCATTGAGCTTTCGGATCCTGGTCCGATATTTTATATGGCGAATCGAGTGGGAAAAGAAAACAAGCAATTTCGAATGTACAAATTTCGTTCAATGCGGCAAGGGAAAGCGAATGAAGCAGTGTTTCGTGGGGATGAGAATCGGATTTTTCCATTTGGAAAATTTATGAGGGCAAGCAAGATTGATGAATTGCCGCAGCTTATCAATATACTGGAGGGGTCAATGAGCTTTGTTGGTCCCAGGCCGGCTGCGGTGGATCAGCTAGACATTACGCGTGGAGGGAAATATGCGAAAGTCGGCAGGGTGCCAGCGGGTCTGACCGGCCCGTCCGCACTTTTTGATTATATTTTTGGAGATGGAATAAAGGAAGCGAGAGAGTATGAAACCTCTGTTCTCCCGATCCGGCTTGAATTAGATTTGGTTTATTTAGATAAGGCAGGGCTTCTTTTTGACTTAAAAATGATTTGGTGGACGATCCTTTGCGTGATGGGAGAGATAATGCATAAAAAACCGAAAAGAATATTGGAAAAAATGGTCAGTTGGGTAACTGAATATACCCATAACAAGTCGGTTAGTAGGAAATGAAGGGGTAGTTCGGATGAGAATTTTAGTTACCGGAGCTTCCGGAATGATCGGAAGCTATCTTGTAAAAGAGCTAATCCGCGCAGGGCATGATGTAGTTGGATTGGATCGTTCGAAATCAGAGGAAACGCAGGAACACTATGAATATAAGAGGATTGATCTTCAGGATATTAAAGATATTCGCGTCGTGTTTGATGAATACCAAAAAAAAGATAGTAGAATTGACCGAATTATTCATTTGGCAGCGCTTGCACATACAGAGAGAGGGAGAAAATATACGTATGAGGATTATTACCGCATAAATGTAGAGTGTGCAAAGAACATATTTATCATTTCCGGTGAGTTCAGTACTCCGATTTTATTTATCAGTACAGTGGATGTGTATGGTTTCACGAACGGCACGATAAATGCAAATTCGCCTTTAAACCCGATAACTTACTATGGGAGATCGAAAGCAGAAGGGGAAAGAGTTTTACAACATGTATGTGAAAAAAATTCTAATCAGTATACTATTTTCAGATTTTCACCGGTTTACACTAAAAGTGTAAAACGAGATATTCAGAAGAGATATTACTTAAAATATCCTACGATTGCGTATATGATCGGATGTGGTATGGAATATGAAGTGTTGAGCATAGACAATGCAATTCAGGCGATGGTTAAATGGGTTGAGGAGAATCCTGAAAATACAATACGGATTATTAAAGACCCATTAAGGATGAATACGGCTATATGCATCCGGAAGGAAAAGCGGGAGAGGCGAGCTAAAATTGTGATACGCTTTCCATATTTTCTAGTTCAATTTGGTTATATGCTTTTGTTAAAGATCACAGGGGAAAACAAGTATACGTATTTGTTAAATAAAGCGCTACATCCTCTGCGAAGTATATGAAGAGAGGCTTTGTTTGAGCAATGAAAAAAGAAATGAGAGAAGCTTGTTTTGTTTGTACCACGCCATACCAGGTAATTGGAGCAATCAGTATTGTCAATGCGTATAAAATTGATGCGGATATATATATACTTGGGATGTTTGATGCGTATCGTGAGGTTGCAAAGATGCTAAGAAAATATAAGATTTTTTTGGGGATTTATGATATAGATTCAGCGAAATTTCGGGCACAGGATAAAACGGTTAAAGCTTTTAGCATAGCATCCATGCAAATGCTTTTTGCGGAACGAACATTGGCATACTTCCTTCCGTCGCAGATTTGTTATAACAAGATGTATACGTCCAGCAGAGCTCATGTTAAAGTATTATTTCAGCATGTAATGCAAAAAAGAAATCCATCGATGAACATTGTTTTATATGACGATGGAGTGGGAAGTTATTTAAAAGACTCTCATATTTTTAAAGTAAGTCATCTGAGAAAACGATTGGAAAAACTGTTAAGATGGAAGCTGTTTATGCCTGAAAAAACCTCTCTTTTATTATATTGTCCTGAATTGGCAGAAAGACCCTGTGAATTTGAAAAATGTGAGTGGGCAGTTATGCCACGAATTAAATGGGATAGAGATTCCAGAGAGATGTTATGTAGAGTCTTTGGAGTTGACCAGCAAAAGACGATCACGGAAAAGTGCATTCTTTTTGATGAATTGAGAGGAGTCGAAAAGGTTGCTGATAAAAAGAGTGAGTTGTTAGATCAGTGCTTTTTGGTATTAGATGAATATATGCATGGCAATATAATATGCAAATCGCATCCAAGAAGTTTAAAAGAGACTCAAACAGGGATCACTCTTTATCCAAATTCTTCTGCACCGGCCGAAGTTTTGTATGCTGTAATGCCGGATTTGGAAGAAAAGATACTGGTGAGCTATTGTTCAACAGCGCTTTTTACACCGAAGATTATGTTTGGGAAAGAACCAGCGGTTATTATGCTCCATAGAATCATTGATGGGTCGTCTAATACAACAGGGGAGCGATTATACCAAAAGTTACATAGTATATATAATAAAAAATCTCGTGTCATAGCTCCAAATAATCTTGAACAACTAAGGAACTATCTAAATGGCAAAAGATAAAAAAATGGTAGTGAGAAATATAAAATGTTTTACGATAAGCAATCTGCTTGCAATAATGGTACCCGCATTTTATGTGGTAAATTTGCTAAGAATGTCCATGGGATGGAACATACTATATTTGGCAGCATTGGCTTCTTTTGGAGCGATTGGTTTATATAAGCTTACTATTCAAAAGAGTAAACCACCTGTTCTAGTAATAAAAATGATGTTCTTTTTCATTGTCATAGCAGGAATATTGAATGCTATTTTTATTCATAACATGGGAATAGAAGATGTTTTTGCCGATCTCTTGTTGATAGGAATCACATTTTTGCTTCTGCAATATAGGATAAGTTTTATGATTGGCATGCTCACCTTTGGATTTTTCTTTCTCTTTTTTAGTTTTCATTGTTTGAGTGGAACAGATACAAATGCAGTGCTTCATAGTAGTACGAATTATATTTCAATTGTTTTAATTTTAGCGGTTTCCTTTTATTATATTGGTGTGGAAGAGAATGGAAAGATATTAAAAATTTCTGATATTATACCCGCGGTATTGTGTTTTTTGCTTTCGATTTGGGCAGGCGGTAGAGGAGGGATCCTATCTTGTGGTGTCCTTTTATTTTTTGTTACACTTGCTGTAATGAAAAATATTACAAGTAAAAAAACAGCGCACAAAACACTCATCTTTTTAGGAGTTATTGTGTTACTTATTATATACTATATGGCAGATGCAAGCTTCTTGGGTCGGTTTTCGAACCTTGGGAAATTTGGAACCAGAGGATTTAAAAGTACAGCAAGAATAATAATTTGGTCTGATTATTTGGAAAAAACTTGGGATTCTTTGGTGTATTTTTTGTTGGGTACACCGTTGAAATTGGTGCCATCAGTCGTTGAATTTGAATTAAATACACATAATAGTTTTTTGCAAATGCACGCACTTTATGGAATTATTCCGTTTATTTGTTTTGGAATCTTAGCATTAAGAGCGGCGTGGTTTTATTTCAAGAATGGACTGTATATGCATTTGGGTTTATTATTTGCACTATTTGTCAGGGGGATGACAGATAAATTTATTTTTGGTCAGTATGGAATGCCTTTAGTGATGTATTTTGTTCTTTTGCCATTAGTATATGTTCAAAAAAGAACAAGACAGAGGTGTAAGTCAAATGAATGAGAATTCAAAAGCGCTGAAATCGGGGGTATGGTATACAATTTCTAATTTTTTGTTAAAAAGTATTGGCTTTTTGACAACCCCTATCTTCACAAGATTGATATCACAGGCTGATTTTGGTGATTTTAATAATTTTAGTTCTTGGCTACAGATTCTAATTGTTTTTGTCTCATTAAATTTGGAGTCCACATTGGTGAGCGCCAAATTTGATTATAAAAACAGGTTTGATAATTACATCACATCGGTTTTAGCGCTGAGCATATTGTCTGCAACGATATGGTTGATCGTATTGAATGTTTTCTTCTTCAAGCTATTTGATATTCTTAGTATGCGCCGATTTCATCTAAACTGTATGTTAATATATTTGCTCACTTATCCAGGCCTTAGATTTTTTCAGATAAGAGAAAGATGTTTTTATAGATATAAAGCAACTGTTTTAACAAATATTTTACTTTCGATAGGAACGGCCGTTTTATCAGTTTTTTTAGTGGTATGTATGAGTGATAAACTGACGGGGCGTATCATAGGATATGTAGCTCCAGCGATCTTTATGGGAACGATTGTATATGCATTCTTTTTTATTCATGAGAGAAAGATTGATTTGTCATGCTGGAAATATGCAATTCATATTTGCATTCCGTATATTCCGCATTTACTGTCTTTACATATACTAAATTCTATGGATCGGATCATGATTCGTCAGATATGTGGTGCTGAAGATACGGCACTATATAGCTTGGCGTACATGTGTGGGTCAATTATAACGATATTGCTTGTCTCGATGAATGAGGCATTTTCACCGTGGCTGGGAGATAAACTATATCGAAAAGAATACGGAGTTATTAGAATTTTTTCTAAAAAGTATATTTTGTTATTCTTTTGTCTGGCATATGGAGCTATCCTGGCTGCTCCGGAAATACTGCTTATTTTAGGAGGAGAATCCTATCTGGAGGCAAAGTATGTTATGCCACCAGTTGCCATGGGGTGTATGTGTCAGTTTGTATATACAATGTTTGTTAATATTGAGCAGATCAATAAGAAAACAATCGGAATGGCAATCGCGAGTGTAAGTGCTGCTTTGATTAACTATGGTTTAAATGCAATTTTTATTCCTAAATATGGTTTTATTGCTGCTGCCTATACGACACTAGCAGGCTTTATTTGGTTGCTCCTATCACATATGTTTATTGTTTATAAAATGAAAATGAGTAAAGTGTATGATTACGCATTTATTGGAATAGTTATGCTTGTATCGTTGGGATTTTCTATACTTGCAAATGGACTTTACAGAAAAAATGGACTTCGTCACATTGTTTTAGGTGTATATATTATTTCTTTAATATTTGTGGCCATTTATTTTAAAAAATTAATTAAGAAAGTAATAGCTATAATTTTAAAAAAGGAACCGTCAAAAGAAACATAAAAATATAATGGAATATGCCATCGTATTTTTAAATTATTATTTGCGCCATTTGCTTTAGTGGTGCGGAATGGAGATTGCTATGTTAAATGGAAAAACAATTTTAGTAACCGGAGGAACCGGTTCGTTCGGCCATCACTTTGTGGACTATGTTCTGCGGCACTACGAACCCAAAAAGATCATCATCTATTCACGGGATGAGTACAAACAATTCATCATGGAAAATGCCTATCGGAAGCACGAAGAAGTGCTTCGTTTTTTTATTGGTGACGTTCGGGATGAAGATCGTCTCAGAATGGCTATGAAGGGGGTGGACTATGTAATCCATGCCGCAGCATTGAAGCAAGTGCCCGCCTGCGAATACAATCCCAACGAAGCCATAAAAACAAACGTTAACGGTGCTATGAATGTAATCAACGCCTCCCTGGCGGCAGGGGTGAAAAAGGTTGTGGCCTTATCTACCGATAAAGCGGTCAATCCTGTGAACTTATACGGCGGAACAAAGTTGGTTTCCGATAAGCTGTTCTGCGCGGCCAATTCTTACAGCGGAGCGGACGGAACGAGGTTTGCTGTCGTTCGTTACGGCAACGTAGCTGGCAGCCGTGGAAGCGTCATCCCCTTCTTCCAAAACATTATCAATAACGGGGGCAAAGAGCTGCCCATTACAGACTATCGCATGACTCGTTTTTGGATCAGCCTGGAACAAGGAGTGGAGTTGGTAATCAAAGCATTGAATGAAGCACGGGGTGGCGAGACCTTTATATCCAAGATTCCTTCTTTCCGGATCACAGACCTGGCACAGGCCATGCTGCCAGGCTGCGAAATGCCGGAGGTGGGGATCCGTGAAGGAGAAAAACTTCATGAAATCATGGTGACAAGAGAAGATTCTCTCCACACATACGAATACGAAAAACATTTTATTGTATATCCACATTATAACTGGTGGGGAAAGAAGGATATTATACCGGGCGGAACATTAGTGGAGCCGGAATTTGAATATAGTTCCGGAACCAATACGGAATGGTTGAGTGTGGAGCAGCTGAAAGAACGGCTGAAAACAGATCTGGATATGCATTAAAACAGAGAAAAGGCTTCGGAAAGGCATAAGGAAATGATTTTAGGAACAGTTCAGCTCGGTTTGAATTATGGCGTAAACAACCGTGCGGGGAAACCAAGCGGGGAACAAGCGTATAAAATATTGGATACTGCGTATGAAAACGGAATTCGAATGCTGGATACAGGGCCTATGTATGGCAATTCGGAGGAAATTATAGGAAGCTATTTGCAGGAAAAAGGAAATGTGTTCATTATTAACACAAAGCTTCCGGATACAGTGCCGGATGAACAGAACTTAATGGATTCTTATGTAGAGGAAGCATTGCAAACATCTCTGAAAAGACTTAACGTGGATCGGGTGTATTGCTACTACCTTCACCAGTATGATCAGTGTAAGAATCATCGGCTTATGGAGCTGCTGGTGCGTGCTCGTGATAAAAAACAGATTGAAAAGATAGGTGTTTCCATCTACCACCCGGAGGAAATGCTGTATATCTGTGAAAATTTGAAGGATATCGTAGATGTCGTACAGATTCCTTATAACATCTTTTCCGTTACCCTTTGGGAAGAAGCCTTGGAGAGAGCGAAAGAAGCGAAAATAATCGTATATGCCAGAAGTCTGTTCTTACAGGGGCTGGCATTTCTTTCGCCAGGAAGTACGTTTTCCATCAATATCGGGGCCAGTAAATATATTTCTTATGTCCAAGAGCTTGCCGAACAAAGGGGGCAGGAAATTGAGCAGACATGCTACGATGCGGTGATCAAAAATCCGATCATCACAGACGTTATCTTTGGTGTAGAGACGACGGGACAGCTTTTGCGTAACCTGCGACTTGAGGAAAGGTATATGACATTTTCCGAGGGGCAATGGAACGGTATATCGGACGTTATGAAAGATATTCCACGCGATATTGTGGATCCGACGACATGGGGGAAATACAAATAGAGTGGGAACAGAGCTTATTTGATGAGAAATATGCGAAAGGGGAAACGGTGAAGCGATGAACAAGGTAGCAATCATTCAGGCGAGAACCGCATCTACACGACTGCCACGCAAATGTTTACTGCGCGTATGTAACAAGACAATATTAGAGCATATTGTCTTGCGATTGAAACATGCGAATTGTATTGATACGATCTGTATTGCGACTACCACCAATGCGGAAGATGATATTATTGAAGATACGGTTCAGGGAATGGAAGTAGCAATATATCGGGGATCGGAATCGGATGTACTAGATCGATTTTACCAGGCAGCCAAAATGACAAAAGCAGACATTATTTGCAGAGTTACAGCAGATGACCCATTTAAGGATCCTGAAATCGTAGACAACTTTATGGGTGACTTTTTAAAAGGTGGCTATGATTATCTTTCCAACACAATTAAGCCAACATATCCGGAAGGGATTGATATAGAGATATTTCATTTTAATGCCTTGGAAAAGGCATGGAAAGAGGCAACGCTTCCTTCTGAACATGAACATGTCACACCGTATATTTGGAAAAGACCTGATATATTTCGCTTATATAATGAAGTGTATGAAGAAGATTTATCGGATATGAGATGGACATTGGATAAGGCGGAGGATTGGGTTTTTGTGCAACAGATTTATGAATATCTCTATAAGGAAAAAGGGCTGTTTTTGATGAAGGATATTTTGGAACTGCTTAAAAAACATCCCGAACTGACTAAGATCAATCGGAATACGGTCCGAAACGAGGGGTATTTGAAATCCATAAAAGAAGAGAGTATGTAAGGAGATAGAACAATATGAATGAATTATTGCGGAGAATAGGGGAAAGTGAAAGAAAATATGTATTAGAAGTGCTTGATACGGATTTCCGAAGTTCAAAAGGCAGTATGATGATGACGCGAGTGGAAAAAAAGTTTTCGGAAATGTTCGGCGTAAAATATGCAATTAGCCATATCAACGGAACGGCTACGCTTCATTCGGCGGTAGCTGCTGCCGGAGTGGGAGCTGGTGATGAGGTAATAGTTCCGCCTTTGACCATGTCATCTACAGCGTTCGGCGTTCTCCAGAACAATGCAGTCCCTGTTTTTGCTGATGTGGATGAAAGGACATTTAATATATCGCCAGATTCAATTCGTAAATGCATCACAAAAAAGACAAAAGCAATCATGCCTGTTTCACTGTATGGACTTCCCTGTGATGCAGTAGAAATCAATAAAATTGCCAAAGAGCATGGTCTGGTAGTAATCGAGGACAACGCGGAGTGCTTTTTGGGAAAAATAGATGGAAAACCGGCAGGCGTGTTGTCGGATATGGCAAGCTTTAGCTTTCAGAGCTCGAAGCATCTTACCAGCGGAGAAGGCGGTATGATCTTAACAGACAGCGAAGAGTATGCAAATCGGGTTCGTCGGTTTTCGAGTCTTGGTTATGCGGGGGTTGGCGCGTCAAAAGGCAAAATTACGAAAAAAGATATTCAAAATCCGGAATATGAAAGACATTGTTCTATGGGATGGAATTATCGAATGCCGGAATTATGTTCGGCGGTTGTTCTTGGGCAGCTTGAACATGCAGAGGAATTGCTGCAGCGCAGAAAAGATGTTGCACGTATGTTTCTTGATATAATAGAGAGCTATGAATGGCTTGTTCCACAATATGTTCCGGAAGGGATTGAAAATTCATATTGGACATTGGCAGTACAGCTTGATACAGATCGGATTGGATGGACGAAGTTCCGCGATTGTTTTCTGGAAAATGGCGGTGATGGGATCTATAGTGCATGGCAGCTTACCTATTTAGAGCCAATGTTTAAAAATATGGTTCTTGAAGGGAGAGAGGTCTTTTTGAGAGAACCTTTTAATACCTATACTCCGCACAGATACGATAAAGGTATCTGTCCTATAGCAGAAAAATTGCAGCCGAGAATGTTACAGTTTAAGACAAATTATTGGAATTTGAAAGATGCGGAAAAACAGGCAGATGTGCTTCAAAAAACGTTAAAGGAACTAGATTCATGAAAATTTTATTGTTAGGATCAAATGGTATGCTTGGTCAAAGCATAAGACGGCAGTTTACAGCAGAAGGGGTCGGACTATACGGCGTGGATCGAGTGCATGCTGAATATTGCTTTGACCTCTTGGACGACGATCGACTAGAACAATGCATGAGGGAAGTGAAGCCGGACATAGTAATCAATACGGCGGCGATCGTGAGTTTGGATATGTGCGAGAATGCTCCCGGCAGTGCGTATCAGCTTAATGCGCGTCTCCCGGGAGTGCTGGCCAATCTATGCCGATGCCTTGACTGTTATTTGGTACATATTTCAACAGATCAATACTACAGTGGAGATGGAGATAGCGTTCACAGCGAAACAGCGCCCCTCCAGCTCGTCAATGAATATGCAAGAACAAAATATGCGGGAGAGCAGATGGCGCTTACCTATAAGGACTGCCTTGTGCTGAGAACCAATATCGTCGGTTTTAGAGGGAGCGGGCAAAAGACATTTGTGGAATGGGCCGTTTCAGAAATAGAAAATCAAAAAACGATGACGCTGTTTTCGGATTTCTATACCTCATCCATACACACAATGGATTTTTCCAGGATTCTATCGGACATGCTGAGGCAGCATCCAACTGGGATTTACAATTTGGCATCCTCAGAGGTGTCCAGCAAAAAAGACCTTATTTTGGGTTTAAGCCGGGAGATTTTTGGAAAAGAGCCTTCCTATGAGAGCGGCAGTGTGCAAAATATCAAAGGAACGCCAAGGGGGAATTCCCTGGGACTTGATACGGGGAAAATAGAGAAATTGCTGGGATACCGGATGCCGGATCGAAAAGAAACGTTAAACAGTATAAAGAAAGAATATTTTGAGAGGAGAAAGAGGGATGAAGTATAATGCATCGATCCGTATAAAAGGGCGTCCGATCGATATCCAGTCGCCGGCCTATTTCGTAGCAGATTTGGCGGCGAATCATAACGGCGATTTGGAAATGGCCAAAGAATTGATCTGGCTTGCCAAAGAGGCAGGAGCCGATGCCGTAAAATTTCAGCATTTCCTTGCAAATAAGATTGTCAGCGATTACGGCTTTAGAAAGCTGGGAGCGCAGGCGGGCCATCAGGCAAAATGGCAAAAGAGTGTTTATGAGACATACCGGGAAGCGGAATTTAACCGGCAATGGAATGAGATTTTGGCAGAAGAATCAAAGCAGGCGGGGATTGATTATTTTACATCACCGTATGACTTTGAGGCAGTTAAAGAGATTGACAAGTATGTTCCGGCCTATAAGATTGGTTCAGGAGATATTACCTGGCTGGAATTTATCGAATTTCTTGCCAGACAAGGAAAACCGGTCCTGCTTGCGACAGGGGCATCGGATATGCGTGAGGTCGAAAGAGCGGTAGAGACAATTACGGCGTACAATCCGGATATCGTTCTCATGCAGTGCAACACGAATTACACAGGAGAGCTGGAGAATTTTCAATATATCAATCTAAATGTCCTAAAAACATATGCCGTGCGTTACCCTAATATGGTGTTAGGACTATCGGATCATACCCCGGGCCATGCAACCGTGCTGGGGGCTATTGCGCTGGGAGCCAGGGTGATCGAGAAACATTTTACGGCAGATAATAGTCAAACAGGCCCGGATCACGCATTTTCGATGAATCCTGTTACCTGGAAGGTAATGGTAGAGAGGGCACGGGAATTGGAAAATGCGCTTGGTACCGGAATCAAGAAGGTGGAAGAGAATGAAACGGATACGGTTGTGCTTCAGAGAAGAGCGGTGAGGGTAAAGACATCTTTGCCGTCCGGCACGGTTCTTTGTGCAGAAATGCTGGAAGAGTTGAGACCGGCGCCAAGAGACGCGGTATTTCCGTATGAGAAGGATTGCGTAATTGGAAAAAGACTTCTTGTAAATAAGGAAATGGGAGACTATCTTAAATTCGGCGAATGGGAGTAAACGCGATGCTATCAGGAAAAGTGGTGGGGCTAAGAGCTATAGAAGAAAAGGATCTGGAGCAATTGCTGGAATGGAGAAACCGGCCGGAAATGCGTCGATTTTTCCGGGAATACCGGGAGCTGGGAAGGGAAAATCAGAAGGCTTGGTTTGAGCAAAGGGCTGTGAAGGATGAGCATACGAGAATGTTTTCCATTGTTTCGTTGGGAACAGGGGAGTTGCTGGGGGCCTGTGGGCTTTGCTATATTGACTGGCAAAACCGGTGTGCGGATTTTTCGATATATATAGGAAAAGATGATCTGTATATCGATGAAACCTATGCGGTGGACGCTGCCAGAACAATGATACGATATGGATTTGAAGAATTAAACCTCTACCGGCTGTGGACGGAGATCTATGAGATAGATGAAAAGAAGAAAGAATTCTTTCGAGTATTAGGTTTTGTGCATGAAGCTACACATAAAGAGACGCATTGGACGGAAGGGCGCTGGGTGGATTCATGGTATTATCGGCTGTTGAGAAAGGAATATAGGGAGTTGTAAAACGTACTATGAACCAGTGCTAGATGCGTACAGCAGCAAGCTTACCTGAAGGGAGATACAGGTTAATGAACTATGCAGGAAAAAGAGTATTACTTCTTGACGGGTATGGCCGGCAAGTTCCCAGTCTTTTGCATCAGCTTCATGGATTAGGCTGTAAAGTTACTACGATCTGTGAGTCAAAGCTGGATGTGGGATATACCTCAAGATATCCGGTCAAAAAAGTTGTGATACACGGAATTCGCGAGAACGCAACATTATACAGAAAAGCAATTGAGAAAGAATTGTGCGAAGAAAAGTATGATGTGATTTTTCCAGTCTTAGAAAAAGCCACCGATATTTGCCTGTCGGACAACATGCAGACCAAATTTCCAGATTTAAAGATAATTGCGGCACCACGTGAAGCATTTCTAAAAGCTTATGATAAGCAGCAGACTATGGCCTTGTGTATGAAGAATAATATTCCATGTCCCCTTACCAAAAGAGCTGACGAGACATGGAGCGAATATCTTGCGAAGGTATCCTTTCCATTAGCTATAAAGCCGAGAAAAGGAAGCGGATCGGCAGGCTTTAAAAAAATACATAATCGGCAGGAATTGGAGCAGTTTATGGCCAGCGGCACTCTTATCGTTGAAAACTACGTAATTCAAGAATTCATTCCGCAGAATAAATATATGTGCAATTGCTACGTTATGATGGATGATGAGCACAATCCGATGTATTCGGTTGCGATTCAGACTTATCGCTGGTATCCGGTAGACGGCGGACCAGGTTGTTTCGCCAGAACCGTGGACCAACCATTGGTGACGGAGAATGCGATAAAACTTTTCAAAGCTCTTGATTGGAGCGGTTTTGGGCAGGTTAGTTTCATGATGGATTCTCGTGATAACATTCCGAAGGTAATAGAAATCAATGGCCGTGTTTCAGCAGGCATAAAAATGGTAGAGTATGCGGGATGTACGCCGGTGAAATACATGATGGACAGAGCGTTTGGACAGAAGATGATTCCCAAAAAAGAAAAAATAAAAGAGGGCTTAGGACTCCGATATTTTCATACGGATATTTTATGGCTGTTAAAATCTCCGGACCGCTTTCGTACAGTCCCTAGCTGGTTTGATTTCAGGAAAAGTAAAGATTATATTTTCTCATGGGCGGATCCGATTCCGTTCTTTAGTTATGCGATAGAGCATACTATGACTTATCAAAAGGATATGGAGAAACGAAAGCATTCGTAAATTGCTGTGATGATTCAAACATCTGAAAAGCAGTAGGAGGTCGCATGAATCAGTCAATTGAGTTTTTGAGAGCTATTGATGGAGTGTGGAAGCAACCGTTGCCAAGCTCTGTTATGCAGAAGGCGGAAAAAAGCCTTCTTGACTATCTGGCCGTAACATGCGCAGGCGCGGTGTTCCAAAAAGAAAAACTGGAACAGTATTACGTGTTTGCTGAACCAGAAAAAGGGAGGTTCAAGGCAATCGGGACAAGAAAGAGCATGGTACTGAAAGAGGCGGTATTCTTGAATGGTTTGAACAGCCATGCACTGGATTTTGATGATGGTACGAATGCGGGAATTATTCATCTGGGGAGCCCAATCTTTTCGTTGCTGCTGCCGCTGGCACAACGGTATGGGTTTGGAGTGCGAAATGTGCTGAAGGCAGCGGTTATCGGCTATGAAGCTTCTTATACCATGGCAGTGTCAATTCAGCCAGAGCACAAAGTGCTGGGCTATCATGCGACAGGTACATGTGGCGTAATAGGCGCAACAATCGCAGCATCTTACATGCTTGATTTTACGGAGGAAGAAAGGTTCCAGGCGTTTGCTGCTGCCTGCGTGTCGGCCAGTGGTATGCTGAAAGTACTGGATGACGGCTCGGAGCTGAAGCCTTATAATGTGGCTAAGACAGCGCTTTTGTCTCTTACCAGCCTTCAGCTTTCCAAGTCTGGCTTTAAGGGACATCCTGACCCGCTGGGAGGATATCGTGGGTATTTCAAGATGATGACAGGGAAGGAAGATGTGGAATTGAAACCGGTGCTGCTGCACGGGACATATGCGATTATGAAAACGTATACAAAGCCGTATGCTTCCTGCCGATATACGCATCCTGCGGTAGAGGCTGCGATTTATCTGAAGAAACGGTACGGCTGGAAGGTTGATGAGATTGAGATTATCAAAGTCCGGACGTACAATCTTGCCGTTTCCGGCCATGACCACACTGAACCCCGCAGTTCTTACAGTGCGAAAATGAGCATTCCCTATGCAACGGCCGTTGGCTATGTCTATGGCAGGGCAGGGATGCGGGAATTTAGCGAAGAGTGCTTGAAAAACAAAACAGTTCTAAACCTAGCCAAGAAGGTTTGCGTAGAAGAGGATGATGAGTTGAGTAAAGCGTTCCCGGTTCTGCAGCCAGCCGTGGTAGAGATACAGATAAAAGACGGAATAGGATCGGAACGGGTGGATTTTCCGAAAGGAGAACCAGAGAATCCTTTAACGGAAGCGGAATTTAGAGACCGATATAATGGTCTCATGGAGTATGCGGGCATTGATCCAGCATTGAGCAAAGCAGTATTTGATTCCGTGGGTTGTTTGTCGGCCAGTATGGATGACATTGTAAGAGGACTGTGAGGTGTGAAATGAAAGACGTAAAACTTGCCCTTGGGACGATGACATTTGGCGAGTCTGTGTTCAATCCCGACGCAGGTGCTTTTGTGAATGCGTTTCTGGATGAAGGATACGAAGAATTGGACACAGCATATGTCTATAACGAAGGCGACAGCGAACGGCTTTTGGGAGAAATTCTCCCTACGCTGGAAAGGCCTTGGAAGATTGCGACCAAGATAAACCCGCGGATCAGCGGTCGGCTGGACGGGGAAGCCGTTTATAAGCAAGTGAACGAATCGCTGTCACGTCTCGGCCTGGATCGTGTGGGCGTAGTGTATCTGCATTTTCCCGATCCTGCGACGCCGGTTGAATCGGCGCTGGATGCGTGCAGCGATCTGCATAAACAGGGGCGGTTCAAAGAGCTGGGACTTTCCAATTTTCCGGCGTGGATGGTTGCGGATGTATGGCATAAATGCGAGAAACACGGGTGGGTAAAGCCTACAATCTATGAAGGTATTTATAATCCGCTGACAAGGAAGGCGGAGATTGAATTGAACGCGGCGCTGAATGCGTACAGGATGCGTTTCTACGCCTTTAATCCATTGGCCGGCGGGCTTCTGACCGGACGATACGGCAGGTTTGAAGAAACGCCTGCGGACGGACGTTTCACGCATCGTCCTAATTATCAGGGGCGTTATTGGAAAAAAAGCTACTTTGACGCAGTGGAAATCATAAAAGAAGCCGCTGATAGGCAAGGAATGACAGCGATCGAAGCGACCTATCGCTGGCTGGCCTATCATTCCATGCTGGACGGCGGCCGTGGTGATGCGATTTTAATCGGAGCGTCCAAGTTGGAGCATTTAAAGCAAAATATGAGAGCGGTAAAGGAAGGCCCTTTGCCAAAAGTGGTGGTGGAAGCCTTTGAAACCGCCTGGAATATCAGCAAGGCGGACAGCCCGGAGTATTTTACGCTGTTTCAGGGGAATCGCTGAAGGCGTAGGGAAGGATCAGGGAAAACATGTTAGAACAAAAAATGGTATTTGAGGAATTAAGGAAGCAAGGTGTAACTTTTTTTACGGGCGTACCGGACTCGTATCTAAACGGATTCTGCAATTATGCGCTGCATCACTTTCCGGAGAGAAATATTATTGCCGCGAATGAAGGAAATGCTGTAAGTATTGCAGCTGGTCATTATTTGGCCAGCCGGGAGATTCCTTTAGTCTATATGCAGAACAGCGGGATGGGAAACGCAGTAAACCCTCTGGTATCTTTGGCGGATGAACATGTCTATTCGATTCCCATGCTTTTGATGATTGGCTGGCGCGGCCAGCCGGGAAACGGTGATTGGCCGCAGCATGAATTGCAGGGAGAGATTACTCCGGGGCTTTTGGAACTCATGCACATTCCGTATACGATTCTGGAAGATGACAATGAGAAAATTCGCGATGTAATCCAAAAGGCGGCAGAGCATTGTAAAACAAAACGCAGGCCATATGCGTTTATCGCACCTAAAGGGGTTATGGCAGGCGAAAAGACGAATAACAAGGACACCGTTTATCCTATGAGCCGGGAAGAAGCAATGGAAACGATCCTCGATCAAATGCCGGAGAATACAATCTATTCGACAACAACCGGCCGAGCGACAAGAGAGCTGTTTTTCCTGCGGGAAAGGAGAAAAGAAGAAAAAAACCACGACTTTTTAAATGTCGGATCGATGGGCCATGCATCTTCGGTAGCACTGGGAATCGCGTTGGAATGCCCGAATCGAAACGTGGTGGTGTTTGACGGAGACGCGGCCGCGATGATGCATATGGGGGCGATGACGATGGCTGGCAAGCTGTGCGTGCCGAATCTTCTTCATGTGGTGCTCAACAACGGCGCACATGAGTCCGTGGGAGGCCAACCTTCAGCCGGCCATGTGATTGATTTTACAAAGATAGCCGAAGGGTGCGGATATGAGACAGTACACCGTCCGGTTACGAACAAAGAAGAATTGGTAAGAGCGATTCAGCTGTTAAAAGGCCGCGGGAAAGCAGCTTTTCTTGACGTAAGGCTCCACAAAGGACTCGACAGGAAACTGCCGCCGCTTAATTTCCCGCATCGGGAAGCGATTGACGCGTTGACGGAGGAATTGAACAGAGCGAAAGAACCGCAGGAAAGAATCGCCGGAAACACAAGCACATAATTCAATGCGACTATTTGATACAAAAAGAAGAAAAGTCGATACATCAGTAATAAAATAGACGGGCTTATACTGAGATAAAATTCAACCATATATGCAAAAAGGTGGACAAACAATGAACAGTATGGAAAAAACGAGAGAATTTCTTCAAACAATCGGACTGCCGGGAGGAGACGCGTACCATCTGCCGACATCCGAAAAACGGTTTCAGGACGGCGGTCAATACCGGTTTGAGGTTCCGGGTATCCAGGGGCCGAAGGTGATGGAGGCGCTTCTGGAAGCCATGGATTCCTATGGCCTTTATCTGCACCGGGTGACACAGACCCAGGGAATTATGAGACTTACCGACGAGGAGATCCGTAAGATGGTGGAACTTGCGCACAAGTGGGAGATCGATCTGATCCTGGCCGTTGGCCCCCGCGCCACCACCGATACCTCGGCTTCGGTTCATACGGAAGAGGGCGTCCGTATGGGATACCGTCTGCGCGGCCAGGAGCAGATTGTACGCGCGATAGAGGATGTAAAGCGGGCGGCGCGTCTGGGTTGCCGGGGCTTTCTGGTGTATGACGAAGGCTGTCTGTGGATCCTGAATGAAATGAGAAAGGCGGGGGAAATCCCGGCTGACTGCCATTTTAAGGTCTCGGCTCACGCGGGGCACGGAAATCCCTGCTCGGCAAGACTGCTGGAGAGCATCGGCGCGGATTCGATCAATCCTGTTCGCGATATCCAGCTTCCGATGCTGGCGGCGATGCGCCTGGCGGTGACCTGCCCGATTGACATTCACACAGAGAACCCGAAATCGACCGGCGGATTTATCCGCCATTATGAGGTGCCGGAAATGATCCGCACGGCAGCCCCGATCTATCTCAAGACCGGCGGCTCGGTGGCGGCGACGCACAGCTGGGACAGCACGGAAGACGATGCGCGAAAACGCGCCAAGCAGTGCCTGCTTGTAAAGCGCATGATCGATGAATACTATCCGCAGGCGGTGTGGTCCCCCAAGAAGAACCTGGTATAATCCAATAAAAAATACCCTGAGAACACAGGTAGGAATGGAGAAAGGAACGTAAGAAAAAATGAGACACCATTTATATAATCCCTCTTTTGAATTTATAGTTGAGCCGGAGCATTTTAATAAGTATACCGAACGAGAGCTGCTTCAATATTGCCTGGGCGCTACCATGTACATGCCCGGCATTAAGGATTTTGCGCCAAAGCTCTTGTCTGGCGCTATGCCTGGGCTGACGACGATTGTTTTGTGCTTTGAGGACGCCTGCCCGGAAGCGAAGGTTCCAGAGGCGGAAGAGAATGTCCACAAGCTGCTCGATACTGTGACAAGCGCGGTGGAAGACGGCAGGCTGGATGCGGATAAGGTACCGCTGATCTTTGTGCGGATCCGGAATCTGGCGCAGTTTAAGCACTTTGGCGCTGCGTTGACCGGGCATCAGGTGAAATCGCTTTGCGGCATCAATTTCCCGAAGTTCAATGCGGAAAACGGGTACGAGTATTATGCCTATCTGCGGGATTTGAACGAACGTTTCGGGGAGATTCTCTATGGCATGCCAATTATCGAAGACCCAGAAGTGGCCTACAAAGAAAGCCGCATGCAGGAACTGACGGGCATCAAGAAAATCCTCGATAAGTACCATGATCTGGTCCTGCAGGTGCGTGTGGGCGGAACGGACTTCTCGTCTGTGTTCGGCGTGCGCCGCGGCGTGGACTATTCGCTCTACGATGTGATGACGGTCCGCGAATGCCTTTCGGATATCATCAATGTGTGCGGGCGAAACAATGACTATATCATTTCCGGTCCCGTATGGGAGTACTTCCGTGCCCCGAAGGAAATGATGTTTGAAGAACTCCCGAAGCATGATCTGGAGGATTATCTGATGAAGCGTCTGCCGCTTGTAAACAACGAAATCGACGGCCTACTGCGGGAGGTGATCCTGGATAAGGCAAATGGCTTTGTCGGCCGCACGGTGATTCATCCGACGCATATAAAATTCGTAAACGCCTTGATGGCGGTTACACGAGAAGAATATGAGGACGCCTGTATGATCCTTGGCCATACCGAAGGCGGGGTGGTGAAAGGCAAAGGGGCGAATAAGATGAACGAAGTAAAGCCGCACACAAACTGGGCCAAAAAGGTTGTAAACCGGGCGCGCGCATTTGGCGTGATCGAAAACGAAGGGGCATACGTAAAACTTTTTGCGGTAAACGAGTAAGCCGGCGGGGCCTGTATCTGTTCTGTCCCGTAAGGATATGGGAGGCGGATACGGGAAGATAGGAGATACTATGGACATAACGACACCGATTACAGAAGAAACAACGGCGAGTCTGCAGGTCGGAGATACGGTGAGCCTTTCTGGCTATATTCTCTGCGGCAGGGACGCGGTCCTTCCAAGGGTACTGAAAATGATAGAACACGGAACGATCGGCAATATGGGAATTGATTTGAGAGGGCAGGTTATCTTTCATACGGCGGTAAGCCCTGCGGGGGTCGGCCCTACATCCAGCAATAAACTGGAGATTGAGAGAAGTATCGGCCCCTTGTCAAAAGCAGGAGTAAAAATGCATTTGGGGAAAGGAGCACTGCACAAGGAAACGATAAGCGAACTGGAAAAGTACAATGCCGTGTATGCAGTTATCCCGCCTGTGACGGCGCTTCTAAAGGCCAAGACGACAGAGGAGAGGGTGCTGGCGTTCCCGGAGTTGGGGATGGAAGCGCTGTATCTGATTAAAGTGGATCGATATCCGGCGATCATCGGGGCGGCACATGGGAGGTGTATCTATGAGTAAGAGTCGGGAAGAGATCGTAGCCCTTGTCCGGGATACGCTTGTTAACGCGGGCTCTGTTTTCCGTGAAGATAAAAAAGAAGCCTACAAGCAGGCAATTGAAAAAGAGACGAACGAGAAGGCAAGGTGGGTATTGGAGACAGTGCTTAAAAATGCCGAAACAGCTGGCCGGAATCGCACGCCTCTCTGCGACGATACAGGAATTCCGCATCTGGTTCTGGAAATCGGAGAGGACACTGCGGTTACGGGGGGAATGCTGGACGCAATCAAGGAGGGGGTTGCGGAAGGTCTGCGCAGACTTCCCGGCCGTCCGATGGGAATCATGGGCAATGCCAGGCACCGTCTGGATCAGTCTGGAGGACTGAACCCGGACAGCGCGGGAGTGGAGCCGGCGCCGATTTTGATTCGGCGCGGGGAAGAAAATGCGGTGCGGCTGTATATTCTGATGTTTGGCGGGGGACCTGCGATTCGGGGAAAAACGTATCGGGTCTTTCATAGGTACAATACGCAGGCGGTATTGGATGAGATTGTAAAATGGGCAACGGAGGGAGTAGAGGCGTTGGGCTGCTCTCCGTGTACCCTTGCCGTGGGGATTGGCCGAAGCCATTTTGAGGCGGCCGCAATGATGCTGCAGGCACAGGTGGATGGCAGATATGACGTGCAGTCTGAAATGGAGCAAGAGGTCACAAGACGGGTAAATGAAGCGAATATCGGTCCGCTGGGACTCCATGGAAAAACAAGCGTGCTGGCAACTTTTATGAAGGTAGGACCGCAGAGGGCCAGCGGGGTAAGGATTGTATGCGTTCGTCCTGCTTGTTGTTTTGAACCGAGGATTGCTTCGGTAGAGCTGTAAAAGATTTACTTGTACGGAGTACTTGCAAACAGTTCGGAATCGTTACATCAGGAGTTGACATGAAATATGCCTATGATAAAATCATTGACAGACAGACAGACAGACAGACAGACAGACAGACAGACAGACAGACAGACAGACAGACAGACAGACAGACAGACAGACAGACAGACAGACAGACAGACAGACAGACAGACAGACAGACAGACAGACAGACATTTTCGATCGATTGATTTTTTGAAAGGCAGTTGTATCCTGTTTGTCATCTTAACACACTATGCATGGTCGGATGCGGAAAGACTAAGCTATCTTTTCCCTTTTTGGATCGATATGGCAGTTCCGGTCTTTATGGTGATATCCGGCTTTGTGGGAGCCAAATCCTTCCATAGACGTGGTATAGACACGTTTGAAAAAGCCTACAAGGCACAAACTTTATGTGACAGGTTTGTACGATATACGGTACCGCTTTTGCTTGCACTATTGGTAGAAGAAGTTGTTTTTCTTAGAAGATCATCGGGACATAGCATTTCACAAATATTTTGGATATATCTTGTCGGTGGACAAGGGCCGGGAAGTTATTATTATCCATGCATGATACAATTTATCTTCTTATTTCCGGTCATTTTTTTTATTGTGAGGAAACATGGGCAAAGAGGGCTGCTGCTGTGTGGTGTGATAAATGTTGTTTATGAACTTTTGAAAACGGCTTATGGAATTGACGGCGAAAGCTATCGGTTATTGGTTTTTCGATACATATTAGTAATTGCATATGGATGTTATCTGGCGACATCAGAAGAAAAGAAAACGCACATGGCTGAAATGCTGCTGTCTCTGGCAGGTATAGCCTATGTGCTGGTGTTTGTTTATATGGGTCGGAAACCGATTATAACGGAATACTGGACGGGAACCTCGTTTGCGGCATGCCTGTGGATATTGCCGATCTTAAAAAAATTGATCCAAAGCAGCAGATTGCGGTTCAGGCCGCTGGAATTATTGGGGAAAGCTTCTTATCATATTTATTTAACCCAAATGGTATATTATCGTATGTGGGCGGCTCTCCTGTATGAAAAAATATCAAGCAGAAGCCTTCAGATTGTTTTAAGCTTAACCATATGTCTTTTAGCGGGTATTTTGTTTTATTGGTTTGAAACACCGATAACGAAATGGATAGTCCGTAAGATAAAAACGATCGGATCAAAATAAAAGGGCGAGAAAAAGTCTTTGAGAGTGGCTTGTCATTCATCTGCCTGTGAGGTAAAATAAAAGTGGAACGGTGCAGGAAAGACTGCGCCGGCTGGGAAAGGCGGGTGAGCCATATGCAGAAAAAGAAGTTGCCTGTTGGAGTTGAGAACTTTGAAGATATCCGGAAAAAGGGCTTTTACTATATAGATAAGACAGGACTCATTCGAGATTTGTTGAATAACTGGGGTATGGTCAATCTTTTTACCCGTCCGCGTCGCTTTGGAAAGACATTAAATATGAGCATGCTGAAATGTTTTTTTGAGATCGGGACGGATAAGACGCTGTTTGACGGCCTGGAAATCTCACAAGAAACGGCGATGTGCGAAGAATTCATGGGCAAGTTCCCGGTGATATTTATTTCATTAAAAGGCGTAGACGGATTAAATTTTGGAGAAGCCTATGATGCGCTGTGCAGAATCCTCCGGGCAGAAATTTCAAGATTTGCTTTTCTGGCAAAAAAGGATTGCATTTCTGAAAATGTAAAGCTTCCGCTTGAACGTTTTCTGAGAGAAAAAGAAACTAAGGGCGATGTACAGGAAAGTCTCAAAATGCTGACGTCCTTACTATATCAAGGACTCGGACAAAAAGTAATC
The DNA here is from genome assembly GCA_022793375.1 of Lachnospiraceae bacterium. GTDB lineage: Bacteria > Bacillota > Clostridia > Lachnospirales > Lachnospiraceae > RGIG7193. Next base: position 165 of record JAAWCS010000049.1, on the reverse strand, counting down.
CTGCTGATCGACGAGTATGATGTGCTGTCGGACGGCAAATTGAGGGAGACGCAAACAGCGAATTATTTTTCCGACATTTATCCTATTGACTGCGCAGTGCTGTCTGCAAATGCACAATCCTGTCAAAAATGCTGCACGTTGTTGTCGGTATTGTTTTGCGCCTGA
>JAAWCS010000048.1 GCA_022793375.1 Lachnospiraceae bacterium | reverse complement strand
TGTTAAGCACGCCGCCAGCGTTCATCCTGAGCCAGGATCAAACTCTCGTCTTAAAGTTTGTCTGGTCAAAGATAAACATCCAGCTTATCTTTTTCCGTTTTTACCTATGTCTAGGTTTTGTTCCAAAAATTCCCCGCAGGCTTAAAGCAAAGCTTTTCGCACTGCAGTAAATCGGTTATGCGCATCTTGCCCGGCAAGCGGGTCTGTGCGCACCCAATTTTTCAAAGAAATTTTCAGGGTTGGAATATACTGTTCTGTTATCAAGGTACTGTTTGCTGTCTTGAAGCTCTGTCGTGTTGTTGTCGCTGACAGCTTTGATAGAATACCATACCCTTCAAGACTTGTCAACACCTTTTTTCGACTTTTTTATCTATTTTTTTATTTTTTTTCGTTTCCATGATTCTATTGACTTTTCCCCAGGGGAAAAGTGTATACTCATAACAAAGGGGATGTGAAACATATGACAATAAAAGAAGTAATCCGCCGTACCGGACTCTCCCGAAAAGCTATCTATATATATGAGGACCGCGGATTGATCGAACCGGCCAAAAGCAAGAACGGCTATCGGGACTACAGCGACGCCGATCTTCTGCATCTTCTGCTGATTGCCAAATTGCGGGAGCTGGAACTTCCGCTGGAGGACATTGCGCAGATTTTTCAGGAACCGGCCCGCACGGATCTTTTGATCCAGAAACATTTTGATCAGATGCAGACGCGTCTGCAGGAGGTTGTCCAAAAAATTTCCCGCCTGCAGACAATCCTTTATAATCTGCCGCCAAACGGCCACCTGCAGGATTTCGTAAAAGCGGCCAATATTGCGATGCCCGATGAACTCGCCGTATCGCAGGCCCGCTACCTGTCGGAGGATTTCCCCACTGCCAGGGCCCGCCGTTTTGCCATGCAGTTGTTTGAAGCTTTTCTGGACGTGCCCCTGGATACTCCCGAACGCTGGAATGCCTGGTATGACCTGCTGGAGCAGATCGATCAAACAGATGCCGGCTTTTGGGAAGGGAATGAGGAATATTACGGTTCCTTGACGGCCCGGCAGAGATATGAGGATTTTCAGCTACGCCGGCAGCTGGTGACCAGCTATACGCGTTACACACGAAAAGACGAGCAGGCCAAGGCGGCGGAAATCTTAGACGAACTGGCGCAGCTGCCAAACGACCCGCGCAAATGTCAGGCCTGGCGTCGTTTCTATCGTCTGGTCGTGCGGCCGGTTCTTGACAGCCGCTTAGAAATAAGCGAAGCCTTTTCCACCCTCAGTACGGTCTACCATACCTACAACCAGGAATTTCAAAAAATCTGGGAAAACGACCTCGTGCCACGACTAGAGACAGACTCAGGACAGGAACTCTGCCGCCGGCTGCAAACCGTTCTCGGCGATTCTTACGACTTGTCTCTCAATGCTTTGATTTATTTTGACTTCTACAACAATACTCTCGGAAAAATGACCACCTAACGGCAAATTTTTTTGACCAGTGGAACTATAAAAACACTACAAGATAGGAGGATTACAGCTATGAAAAAAAACACCAAACTCCTGGCGCTGCTCTGTGCGGCTGTCCTGCTTTTTAGCGGCTGCTCTTCAGGAACAGCCCCCGAAAGCGCCGAATCCACGACCGCAGCGACCACCCAAAGCGCGCCGGACCAGACCCAGGCTTTTGAAACGCCGGCGTCTGAGACCCAGGCTCCGGCAGCCGAACGGGATGTCACCGTAGATTTCGTCGTCGTGGGCGCCGGCGCCGGCGGCCTGCAGGCCGCGACGGAGGCCGCCTCTCTGGGAAAAAGCGTCGTCCTTTTGGAAAAAACGGAGCGGGCCGGCGGCTCTTCGGCACTCTGCGAGGGCTTTTTCTGGTCAGCCGGCGCAAAGCTCAACGAGGAAACCGGCATCGGTTATGATGTGCAGAAAATGACCGACTATCTGATTTCCTGCGCGGCCGGCAACGCCAACGACGCCCTTTTAGAAAACTTGTGCGAGGTTTCCGGCAGCGTAATGGATCAAATGGTAGAGGGAGGTGTGCGCTTCCTGAAAGACCGCTCCACTTCTTCCGGCGGTCCCGATGCCAGTCTCACCGTATTTATCGGCGAACAAGCCGGATACGGCATTGTCCAGGACATGGTCGCAATTGCCGAAAAGCAGGCCGTGGATATCCGTTATGAATCAAAGGCTGTCGATCTGATTTACGAGGACGGCAAAGTCAAAGGCGTCACCGTAGAGGACGCCGACGGCGTCTACCACATTTACGCAGATACCACGATTCTGGCTACCGGCGGCTTTCTTCGCAACGAAAAGCTGATGAACGAATACATGCCGGAGTGGTACTACGAACAGCCGTTTTGCGGCGCCGGTTCTACCGGAGACGGCCATGAAATGGCAATGAAGCTCGGCGCCCATATGATCGGCTACAGCAACGGCGGCGTCTGGAGTTTTGACGGGCAGAACGGTTTCCATATGGAGGGCGGCATGGCTCCCTGCTTTTGCTTCTTTCTAACCAACATCGAAGGAGAACGTTTCTGCAACGAATATATGGGCACGCTGAAAAACGATCTCATCGTACAGCAAAGCGACCGCAAGGCTTACTGCTTCATGGATTCCGCCTCTCCATACGTATCTTTTATGGAGGAAGCCGTCGAAAAGGGGCTGGCTCATAAAGCGGATACGCTGGAGGAACTCTGCGAAATCTACGGCATTCCTGTCGATACCTTTATGAATACCGTGGCCGGCTACAATCAGGCAAAATCCGAGGGCCGCGACGATCCGGACTTTGGCGTTGCCAACGATTACATGGTTTCCATGACCGAAGCCCCCTATTACGCCACCTACTTTGACCCTTCGCTGACCACCAACAACCTGATGGGCCTGGCCTGCGATGAATATTGCCGCCTTCTGGATGCGGACAACCAGCCGATCCCCGGTCTCTATGGCTGCGGAGAACTGATTATCGGCTCCGTGGTCGGCAACGGGAATTATCCCAGCTGCGGCACTTGTTTAGCCAGCGGCATCTACGGCGGCGCCATTGCCGTGCGCCATGCCTGCGGACAGTTCCAATAATCGCTGCCCGCCCAACGCCTGGCTTAGCCTGTACGCGCCGCCGGCCTGGGACAAAAAAAGAAGCCGCGAGTTACAGCCATGCTGTCTCCGGCTTCTTTTCTTTTTTGTCAGGGGCAATCCTCCAGCTCTTCGTCTTTCGCCGGATTGAGGATCCGCGCCGGCTGCGACACGACGGTACAGCCGTCCGGGACGTCCGTACTCACGACGGCTCCCGCGCCGATCTTGACATGATTGCCGATTTTCACTCCGCCCACAATGACGGCCCCCGCGCCGATTAAGCAGTGATCTCCGATCACCGGCGCTTTTTTATTCACTTCGCCGATCGTTACGTTTTGATAAATCCAACAATCCTCGCCGATCGTCGCGTAGCGCGATATAAAAATCCCCTGCAGCCCGTGGGGCAGGGAGGGGATCCCCTTTATAACCGCGTCCGGGCCAATATATCCTCCGTGCCGATATGCGCTGCGGCTCATCAAAAAGGTCAGCACATCCCGCCAAATCCCCTCCGGAGCGCTCTGCTGCCGTCGGTACAGCCGCCAAAAACGGCCCAAATTGTTCCCTCTCGAATAATCGATAATCTTCCTTCGGATGCTCATAACCGCCTCTTTTTCTTCTATTCTTTATCCCGCACTTTTAAATATCTATTTCCTTTGCCTGCCTGTCCTGCTTTAGTTCAAACCAGAAGCAGACGCCGTCCTCGCGGTTGTACACGCCGCAGGTTCCCTCGTGGGAATCCATCACCGCCTTGACGATCGATAAGCCGATGCCGCTGCCGCCGTACTCTCTGGTGCGGGCCTTGTCCACTTTGTAAAATTTCTGCCATACCTTGGAAAGATCGCTTTCCGGTATCGGCTGCCCGGTATTAAATACCGATATTTTTATGCTGCCGTCCTTCTGTTCGATCCCGATCTCCAGACGCATTTCCCCCTCCATGTGGTGGATCGCGTTGCTGATATAATTGCGGATCACTTCTTCAATCATAAATTCATCGGCCCGGATCGGCAGGCTGGCGACCGCGTCAAATTCTACCACAATATTTTTCTGCTGGAGCAGGATATTAAACGAATGCAGCACCCCTTTGATGACCGGGATCAGGTCAAATTCCACCGGGTCGGCCTCGTTGATGCCCGATTCGATCTGATTGAGCGTCAATAGGCGGCGCACCAGCTGATTCATCTTGCCGGCTTCGTCTACGATCACCTCGCAGTAATAGCTCATGCTCTCCGGATCGTCGCTGATCCCCTCCAAAAGCCCCTCCGCGTACCCTTGAATCAGGGCAATCGGCGTTTTCAGTTCGTGGGACACATTGGAAATAAAATCCTTGCGCATCTCGTCGACCTTGACCTTCTCGTCGATGTCCCTTTGCAGCTGCAGGTTGGCGCTTCGCAGATCGCTGATTTTGCGCTCCAATTCTTCCGACATATAATTCATGCTGGCCCCCAGCAGGCCGATTTCATCTTCTCTCTGCCCCTCATAGCGGGCCGAAAAATCCAGATGGGCCATCCGGTCCGCGATCTGCGCAAGGCGCGTAATCGGGCCGCTGATCCGTCCCGACACCTGCGATACCAAAAGCACGCTGACCAGGATAACCACCAAGCCGATCATCCATGTAAAACGAGTGGAAATCATCGCGCTTTCCTTGATACCGGGCAGAGAACTGCGTAAAAAGCAGTAGCTGTTGCCCTCCAGAAAGCCAAACAGCAGAATGTATGAGGACTGCAGCTTCGCATCATGCCAGCGGTACACTACGTACTGCTCGGCCTGCTCCATCAATTCCGGCGGCTCCGACTCCTGTCCGTACACCACGGCCCCCATCTGCTCGATCAGGCGGTCCTCATAGCCAAAAATATAGGCCGCGGGACTTCCCACGACCCGAACCAACGCCGAAATGCTGGAGCTTTCAAACAGCCGGTGCAGGCGGTACATCGTATCCTCGTCCTCCAGGCTGCTCTCACGCAGAATCGTACTCACCTCGTTGTAGGTGGAGGCCATATCCTTGGTTTTCTCGGAAATATAGTATCGTTCCAGATACAGGCTGTTCATCAGGCAGAGAATCAGGATCATAGCGCCCATGACTCCGGCAATCAGCAGCGTATATTTTCCCCGTATCGTCCGTTTCATCCCTCGACCTCAAATTTGTAGCCCATGCCCCAGATCGTCTTGATATAATCGCCCTTCGTGCCCATTTTGCTGCGCAGTTTCTTTACGTGCGTATCAATTGTACGAGCTTCGCCAAAATAATCGTAATTCCATACATTATTGAGGATCTTCTCCCGGGAAAGGGCGATTCCCTGGTTTTCCATAAAATATTCCAACAGTTCAAATTCTTTGAAACTCAGCTCAATCCGCTCCCCGTCCACCGTCACATAGTGGGCCGTCTTGTCCAGCATAATGCCGCCCACGGACAGCACGTCGGCGCTCAGCCCTCCGCTGCGTCGCAGAATCGCCTCCACGCGGGCCACGAGAATCTTCGGGCTAAACGGCTTTGAAATATACTCGTCCACTCCCAGTTCAAAACCTAAAAGCTCGTCCCGCTCCTCTCCTTTGGCCGTCAGCATAATGATCGGCACATGGGAATGCTTGCGGATCGTGCGGCATACCTCCCAGCCGTCCATTTTCGGCATCATCACGTCGAGAATCATCAGCGCGATATCTTTTTCCTGGAAAAACAGATCAACGGCTTCCTCCCCGTCTCCGGCTTCCAGCACTTCAAACTCCCGGCGCACTAAAAAATCCTTCACCAATTTGCGCATCCTGCTCTCGTCGTCGACTACTAAAATCCGGTTTTTCATGTGTCCGCCCTCTCCGTTTTATACTCTTTTATATGAACCGGAGCGCCTGGCAGCCCGTCAGGGCTGCCGACGCTCACGCTCCTTTTGCTATTTCTTATTCTAACAAAGCCATACGCGAAATACTAGGGGGCAGAGACGGATTTCACTTAAAAATCACAATGCCGCTTTTACCGCCGCCCAGGCTTCTTTTGCCACTTTAAAGGTGTACTCGATATCCGCATCGCTCAGCGCCGCGTTGATAAAGTGGTTGTGATGGTTCGTCATAAACACGCCGCGGCGCACCATCTGCGCGATATAAGCCTGGTGCAGCATCAGCGAATCGTCATCGGCCGTGCGCAGATAAAACAGCGCCGGAGCGCCGGAGGCCACCAGGTGAAAGCCCTCTTCGGACGCGATTTGCACCAGGCCGTCGGTCAGCTTCTTGCCCTTCTCCCGCAGAAGGGCCGGCAGGTTCAGCCGTTTCATCTTCTCAATGCAGGCGATGCCGGCCGCAAACGGCGCGGCGCTCATCCAATAGCTGCCGGTATAGGTGAGCCCGCTGACCGTATTCTTCAAAAAGTTCTTCCCGCACAGCGCCGAGACGTTGTAACCGTTGGCCAGCGCCTTGCAAAAACAAATCAAATCCGCTTCAAACCCAAAATAGTGATCCGATCCCTGCAGGTCAAGCCGGAAGCCCGCGCGCACATCGTCGACAATCAGCACTGTCTCCTCCGCGCTGCAAAGGGCGCGCACCTGCTGCCAGAACCCGTCGGCCGGCAGTTCGTTGTCGGCAAAATTTCCGTGCATATACGGCTGGCCGATCACGGCCGCGATTTCCCCTTTATAGGAGGCAAATACCTCCTTCAAAGCTTCGATGTCGTTCCAGGGCACATAGATATTATGGCAGACTTCCTCCGGCAGGATACCCGGATAGTCGATTTTCTGAGTCCAGGGCGAAACTCCGTGATAGTAGCCCCTGAAAAAGACGATCTTTTTGCGGTGCGTATGCGCTCTGGCCGCCATGACAGCCAGCGATGTCACGTCGTTGCCGTTTTTGGCAAAAAACGCCCACTCGGCACTCTTTACGGTATCCACCAAAAGCTCGGCAAAATCGATCATCACCGGGCTGGGATTCGTGGTACAGTTGCCTTTCTCAAACTGCTTTCTGGCGGCCTCATCCACCTCCGGATCGTTGTAGCCCAGGATATTGGGGCCATACGCGCACATATAGTCGATAAAACGGTTGCCGTCAACGTCCCAGAAATAGCTGCCCTTCGCGTGGTCGCAGTACAGAGGGAACGCCTCGACCGGGATCATGCACCCTTCGGCCGGGCCCAGATGACCATAGATCCCCGAAGGAATCACCTTACAGGCCCGTTCAAACAGGGCGCGGCTGTTCTGATACTGATTGATCGGTATATTCATGCTGCTCTCCTCCTTATGCCAGGTATAAGGACACGCGGTCCAAAATGCGGTTTATGTTGTCTACCATGGAAATCATGCCGCCCATGCGGATGTCGCCGGTCCCGATGCAGGCCACCGAGTTGACCTCCCCGTCAAACAGCCGGCGCGCGAGGTCCATACTGCCAAACTCCATGCGCGCCCGCGGTTTTTTCGGACGGCGTTTGACCGTCTCCATGCGGTGATCTTTTACGCGAATCCCGATACAGGGGCCGCCCTGGATCGAGAGCTGCACAATCCCGTCCACGATATTGGACGCGCTGAAGCGGCCGATCGGATCCTCGTTGCCAATCTGCGAGAGGGCGGCGGCAATCACAAAAAACATCAGCGTCGTGCTCTTTTCTTTAAAAGACGGGTCTGCCAGGTCCTCCGGCGACGCTTTCAGATAGCGCGTCAAACGGTCGGTCAGCTTGGTAAACGATTTTAAAAGAAAGCCCACATGCAGAAAGCCTTTGCTCGGAACCGGCGTCACCGTACCGGCAATCAGTCCGTTGAATTTTTCACAGGAAGCAAACGGCAGCTTGATCGTGCAGTTCTCACACCCCTCGCTGAGCGTGCACTTGCCCTCCTGGAATGTCAAAGTGGCGCTGGGACCGTTCTTTACTTCAAAGCCTACGGAAACCGGTTTTTTGCGGGAGGCCAGCTTTTTCGCTTCTTCGTCGATCTCACAGAGATTTTCCAGCGCTCCCAAAACGGCATACAGATTGATATATGCAAGCGTCTTTGCATCTAACTCAGGCATAAGTCTTTATCCTCCTTCTGTTTTTGCTTAGCAAAAACCATTGTAACCGTTTATCGGGCAGGATTCAAGAAGAAAGTTTGCAAAACCCGGTAACCAGACAAGCCAAATTACATATCATTTAGTGTAAACAAAATTTGGAGGACTCAAACATGAGCGATTTAGTAGCGACCAACTGCAACAGCGGCTGCGGATGCAACGGAGGCGGCGGCTGCGGCAATATCATCTGGATCCTGCTGCTTCTGTGCTGCTGCGGCAATGGCGGCGGCTGCGGCGGCGGCTTTGGCAATATCTTCGGCGGCGGCGACAACGATTGCTGCTCCCTGATCTGGATCCTGCTGCTTCTGTCCTGCTGCGGCGGCGGCAGCGGCTTTGGCGGCGGATGCGGCTGCAATTCCTGCTGCTAAGTAAGACAGCGACGGCTTTTTAAGCTGGTTATCCGACCAGAAAGCGACCGCTCCCCTCTCCTCATTCCGGGGAAAAGGGGAGCGGCCGCTCCTGGTTTCATATCTTGCATAAGCTCTCCGCTTTGCAACACCTCATGATTCTTCCCGGGGGTTACATCTCGGCCAGTTCCTTGCCCAACATGTAAGGCAGCGTTAGGCAGCAAGCGCCCAGATTCTGTCCCGGCAATACAAAGTTGTAGGAATTGGCATAGAAATCGCCGGTCATGGTCCCTACGTTGTACAAGCCTTCGATAGGCGTATCGTCCTCTTCGCAGACCTGCATCTTGTCATTGGTGCGCAGACCGCCGAACACGCATAAGAAGGTGGAACCGGTTGTTTTCGTTCCATAGAACGGTCCGTTCTCAATCGGATGCAGCACGTCCGGATTTACCTGGAACTCATCGTCATAGCCGTTCTTCGCACACTCGCTGTAGTGGCGAATCGAAGCCAATGCGGTCTGCTTGGCCTCATCTTTGTAACCCTCATACAGCTGATCGATCAGTTCTTCCAGCGTATCCGCCTTTACATAATTCTGTGCGGCATCCCACTGCGCAATCATGTCCTCCGGCGAAGCCTTTTTGATCCCGTTGCCTTCGCCTACCACATAGCCTAACGGCTCCCACTCTTCCTCCGTGTAGGCATAGTCCTGCGACCACACGGCAAAGGCCGTCTGCTCCGGCAGCTGCAGCACCGCCATACCGCCATAGGCAAAGTTGGTGCACTCGTTCATATAGCGCCGGCCGTTTATATCCAGGTTTATTCCCCAGAAATTGGAGATGATCGCATGAGCCGGGCCGGCCGCGCCGCCGTTGATGGCCGCCGGATTGGGGAAAGTCCTCTGCCAGGCCGCGCCGACCCACAGACCCATTTTCTGGCCGTCGCCGGGCATCAGACCGCTGTAGATAAACTGATTGTCGTAATTTGTCTCAAACCGAAGTTTATCTTTATAATGCTCGTAAACCCAAGGTGAATATTTTGCCATCATATCGGCGTCAGTGGAGAAATCGCCGGTAGCCATGACAATCGCCTTGCGGCCGACGTACTTGACGTAGCTGCCGTCCTCCCGCTGCGCCACAACCGCCGAAACACGGCCCGTATTATTATTCTCGCGGATCAACTGTTTGGCAACCGTCTTATAGTGAATCTCGCCGCCGCGCTCGACAAAGGTATCCGCATAGGCCTGGGCGCATAAAGGCGCGCCAAAGAATACGCCCAGCGGCTGGTCATCGCTGTAAAAATTATGTGAACCAGGCAGCGTCTCAATCACGCCGTCCGGATCCAGGTACGGAGCCTCCAGACCCACATGCAGCCCCTTGGCTTCCATAATGTCAATCATCCAGTCCATGGACTCGCCGGAATGATTGACCCATTTGGCCCACTTCTGCTTATCCATATGATAGGTGCCGGATACCTGCTCCACTTTTACCATCCGCCTGGCTAACTCCGGCGTATAGTCCACCCCCATCTCCTTTTGATGCTTGGAGCCGATCGCATGATTGGAGCCGCCGCGGGCATACGGCACGGAACTGGCCGAAAACAACAGGACGTCGGCTCCGTGATCCTGTGCCGATACGGCACAGCACAGGCCGGACATGCCGGCGCCGATCACAATCACATCATGCTCGATTGTCTCCGCGATCTGATCATCCGCAATCGGATCGGGCGCTACCTCAAAACTCCACTTTACTTCCGCCATTTTCTCCGCCGTCATCACATCGGGCGCCGGCTCCGAGACGGACGCCGTGGTTTCGGCCACAGTCGCCGCTTGGGTCGTGGCCGCTTCGGTCGTTGCCGCTTCGGTCGCGGCCGCACCGGATGCACCCTCCGCTGCCGCCTGCGTTTCCGCTGCCGTCGCCTCGCCGGGCGCACAGGCTCCTAAGAGCCCTGCCGCCGCTACGCTGGCCGCGCCGGCTGCCGCCCCCTTTAAAAAGTCACGTCTGGAAATCCCATTCTTCTTCATCGCACTTTCCTTTCCGTTTTCCTCTCGAAATTTCCTTTCGAAATCGAAGAACAATTTGACTTTTTTGTCAATCTGTTCTTTAATAGTATTGTAATGTCTTTATCTTATCAAGAAAAGTACGACTTTTTTGACAAAGCGCAAGCTCTGATTGCGCCCTCGTTTTTTTACATAAACAGGAGACATGTATGGATTTACAACAGCTGAAATATTTTCTGGCGGCCAGCCGCTTCTGCAATTTTACCCGCGCGGCAGAAGAGCTTTTTATCTCCCGTCAAGCGGTAGCCCAGTCGGTGCGCCAGCTGGAGGACGAACTGCAGGCCCCTTTATTCAACCGCGATAAAAATTCCCTGCATCTAACACCGTTAGGCGAAGTTTTTTCACGAGAGGCAGAAAAAATCGTCGCCGGCTTCCAGGCTTTCGAGCATTCCATGAAGGGTGCGGCCGCCTCCCGGATAAACAGCCTGCAAGTCGCTGTCGGCGCGGGAATCCTGCTCCACTTGACCACCGACGTTTTTACGCGTTTTAGCGACCGTTTTCCCGATATCCTTTTATCGGTCAGCGAAATGGACAATCAGAATATGCTCCGGTCACTGCGCGACGGCTCGGCCGATCTCTGCCTGATCGGGACTACCGCCCGGTTTCTCAAATCGTTCCAGTCTGTGCGCATTGTTCAAAACGGTCTCTGCATCTGCTGCCACAAAAAAAATCCTCTGGCCAAAAAAGAAGTTTTGACCATAGAGGATTTAAAAGGCCAACCCATCGTAGGACATGGCAGCGGATACGACCTGCACCGTTTTTACGTGGAAAAATGTCGGGAAGCCGGCTTTCAGCCGGCCTTCTCGATTATCTCCACCGATCCGCAGATCGCCATTCGGCTGGTGCATGAAAATCGCTCCGTATGTTTTGGCATCTCTGACATGATACGGGCGGCAAAAGCGGATCCTGGCTCCCCGGTCCACGTTCTCCCGCTGCGCCTGCCCGAAGCAGACGAGTGGGGCATCTATGCCGTCACCCGGTCCGACATTTTACCGAATATCCCCCGGCAATTGTTTCTCGAGCATTTGATTGACAGCCAAAAGCAGCCTCCGGTCATGCCTTCATCAATTTCACCATAACCGCTTTCTGCGCATGCAGGCGGTTTTCCGCTTCTTCAAAAATTTCGTCGGCGTGCGCTTCAAACACTTTCTCCGTAATCTCCTCCTCCCGGTGAGCCGGCAGGCAGTGCAGCACCATGGCGTCCGGCTTGGCCGCCGCCATCACCGCGTCGTTGACCTGATAGATCCCCCCGAATACCTGGCGCCGCTTCTCCGCCTCGTCCTCCTGCCCCATCGAAGCCCATACGTCCGTATAGATCACATCGGCGTTGGCCGCCGCTGCCAGCACATCCGGCGTACAGGTAAAGACGCCGTTCTCGCCGGCCCATCTGCAGAGCGCTTCGTCGGGCCGGTAGCCGTCCGGACAGGCCACGCTGACCTCCATGCCCATTTTGATGCCGCCCGCGATCAGGGAATTCGCCATATTGTTGCCGTCGCCGATAAAGCAGAGTTTGCGCCCCTGGAAGCTGTGTTTATACTCGCGGATCGTCATCAGATCCGCCAGCACCTGGCAGGGGTGCGCGTAATCCGTCAGGCCGTTGATGATCGGAATCGAGCCGTATTTGGCAAGCCCCTCCACTTCCTCCTGTTCAAAGGTACGAATCATAATTCCGTCCAGATATCGGGACAGCACCCGCGCCGTATCCTGCACCGGCTCGCCGCGGCCGATCTGCAGGTCGTGGGAGCTTAAAAACAGCGCCGTGCCTCCCAGTTCATACATGCCCACTTCAAAGGAAACGCGGGTCCGCGTCGAGGACTTCTGGAAAATCATGCCCAGCACCTTGCCCGCCAGATGCGGATGGGCAATCCCGTTTTTCTTCTCAAATTTCAGCTGATCCGCGATATTTAACAGTTCCAGGATTTCCTTCTGCGTCAGATCCTGCAGTTTCAGCAAATGTTTCATTCGATTACCTCCTTGATGATATCCACCGCTTCTTTCAGTACTTCAAAGGGAATGTTTAACGGCGGCAGCAGTCGCAGCTTGTCATGGGCCGTCAATACCAGCACGCCTTTTTCGCGGCAGCCCTCCACGGTCTTTGCCAGGTCTTTTTTGAGCCGAAGACCGATCATCAGTCCCAGTCCGGTGACCTCCTCGACTGCCGAAAGCCCCTCCAGCTGCTCCCGGATATAGCGCCCCTTTTGGGCTACTTCCTCCAAAAACATATCGTCCAAACGCGACAAAACGTGCAGCGCGCCGGCCGCGCAGACCGGATTGCCGCCAAACGTCGAGCCGTGCGTCCCCGGCGTCAATACCTCCTGCGTTTTTTCGTTAAACATCGTCGCGCCGAGGGGTAAGCCGCCGGCCAGCCCCTTGGCCGTCGAACAGATATCGGGCCGGAAACCATAATGCATGTGGGCATAGAGCCGGCCGGTACGGCCGTTGCCGGTCTGCACCTCGTCCACGATAACAAGCAGGTCCCGCTCCTTAGCCAGACGCCGTACAAACTCCACATATTCCGCATCCAGCACATGGACGCCGCCCTCGCCCTGGATGAGCTCCAGCATGACCGCGCAGCAGCTGTCGTCGGCCGCTTTTACAAGCGCTTCCCGGTCGCCGGCCGGCACATGCGCAAAGCCTTGCGTAAACGGGCCGAAATGTGTATGCAGGCTGTCCTGGCCGGTCGCGGAAAGCGTCGTGACCGTCCGCCCGTGAAAGCTGTCCTGCAGCGTTATAATCGTGCTGCGGCCGCTCCCATAACGGTCGGACGAATACTTGCGCGCCGCCTTGATCGCACACTCATTCGCTTCGGCCCCGGAATTGGAAAAAAACACCTTTGACATGCCGGTGCGCTCGCAAAGCGTTGCCGCCAGCCGCGCCATCGGCTCGGTGTAATAATAATTGGACGTGTGCTGCAGTTGATTCAGCTGCGCCGTCACAGCCTCCACCCATCCCGGATCCGCCACCCCAAAGGTGTTGACCGCAATCCCGCTGCCCAAATCAATATAGTCCCGCCCCTGCTCGTCCGTCACATATGCGCCGTGGCCTTTGCACAGGGTCAGAGGGACCCTTTTATACGTACCTGCTATGTACTGCTGATCCAGCTGTCGAATCTCCATTGTCCGCCCTCCTTATATAAACATGGTGCCGATGCCCTCGTCGGTGAACAGTTCGATGAGCAGCGAGTGAGGGACGCGCCCGTCCACAATAAACACCTTTTTCACGCCCCGGCGGATCGCTTCCTGACAGCAGGCAATCTTGGGGATCATGCCGCCGCTAATAATGCCGTCGCCGATCAGCTGGGCAATGTCGCTGACATAGACCTGCGGGATCAGGGTCGAGGGGTCGGCCGGGTCGCGCATCAGACCGCAGATATCGGTCATCGACAGCAGGCTTTCGGCCTTTAGGCAGCCGGCAATCCGCGCGGCCGCCGTATCGGCGTTGATATTGTAGACATTTCCCTCCCGGTCGCAGCCCACCGTGGAAACCACCGGGATATAGCCCTTGTCCAGCACATCGAGGATGACGTCGGTATTGACGGCCGTGATCTCGCCCACAAAACCGTGCGTTTCATCCAGCTGCCTGGCCTCGATCATGCGGCCGTCGATCCCTGACAAGCCCATCGCGCGGCCGCCGCTGCACTCCAAAAGGTTTACCAGATCCTTGTTGACCTTGCCCGCCAGCACCATCTGCACGACATTCATCGTATCGCGGTCCGTCACACGCAGGCCGTCCGCAAAGCGGGAGGGGATCGCCATCTGTTTGAGCGTATCCGATATCTCCGGCCCGCCGCCGTGCACCAGCACAACCCGGATGCCCACCAGCGACAAGAGCACGACGTCGCTCATCACCGCCTGTTTCAGCTCCTCGTTGACCATCGCGTTACCGCCGTATTTTACCACTACGATTTTATCCGTATATTTTTGAATGAAGGGCAGGGCGTGGATCAATATCTCTGCCCGCAGTGCGTTATCCGTCTCCATCTTGTTTCTCTCCCTTTTCTTGGTTTTATACCCGAAACGGCTTTTGCTCAAGTCCGGTAGTCGGCATTGATCTTTACATAATCATAGGTCAAATCACAGCCCCAGGCCACCGCGCCTGTGTCGCCGTCGTGCAGATCGATTAACACCTGCACCTCGTCGGCCGTCAGCACCTTTTTGGCCTGCTCCTCGGAAAAGGGAATGCCGCTGCCGGCCCGGCACACGCCGATGCGGCCGGCCGCCGAGGCAAAATCCACGTCGATCTTTGTCACATCCACCCTGGCCCCGCTGTAGCCGATTGCGCACAGCACCCGGCCCCAGTTGGCGTCCGCGCCGTAGACGGCGCTCTTAAACAGCGTCGAGCAGATGATGCTCTTGGCTACGGTACGGGCTGTCCCCAGATCTGCCGCCCCGTCCACATGGCATTCAATCAGCCTGGTCGCGCCCTCGCCGTCCTTAGCCATCATCCGGCACAGTTCATGGGTCACGGCCCGCAGTCCCGCGCAGAACGCTTCGTAGTCCGCGCCCTCTTCTGTGATCGGTTCGTTGCCGGCCCTCCCGTTAGCCAGAATGGAGAGCATATCGTTCGTCGAGGTATCGCCGTCCACGCTCA
Source organism: Lachnospiraceae bacterium (assembly GCA_022793375.1). GTDB lineage: Bacteria > Bacillota > Clostridia > Lachnospirales > Lachnospiraceae > RGIG7193. Next base: position 54,954 of record JAAWCS010000048.1, on the reverse strand, counting down.
TCATGTGGAAGCTGTCCTCGATATCCGACCGGATCGCCTTTTGCAGCATTTGCGGGGAAATCGCCGCGTCAGTCGTCAAAAAAACCAGCATCGTCGCCATATTGGGATGAATCATCCCGGAGCCCTTGGCAATGCCGCCCAAGGTACAGCTCTTGCCGCCGACCTCAAACGTACAGGCCACCTCTTTGGCTACCGTATCCGTGGTCATGATCGCTTCGGCCGCCCGACCGCTTCCCTCGGCCCCGCCGCAGAGCCCGGCCGAAAGTTCCTCCATCCCGGCGGCAATCGGTTCAATATTCAGAGGCTGGCCGATGACGCCGGTCGAAGCCACGATCACATCCGCAGACGCAATCCCGGCCGCCTGCTCTACCAGCGCGCTCATCTTCTCTGCGATCTTAAGCCCGTCCGCGTTGCAGGTATTGGCGTTGCCGCTGTTGCAGATCATGGCCTGCGCGTAACCGTCCGCCAGGTGCGCCTTGGTCACAAGGATCGGCGCGCCCTTTACCAGATTGGTCGTATAAACCGCCGCCGCCGATGCCCTGCAGTCGCTGACAATCAGCGCCAGATCCCGTTTTGTCTTGTTCTTGCGGATCCCGCAATGGATCCCGTTTGCCTGAAACCCTCTGGGCGCGCATACGCCCCCGCTTACCATTCGTATCATTTTCTCACATCTCCAAACCTGTTGTTTCTGGAATTCCCAGCATAATGTTCATACATTGGATCGCCGCTCCCGACGCGCCCTTGCCTAAGTTGTCAAAACGGGCGGCCAAAAGGAGCCGTTCTTCATTGCCGGCGATCAAAATTTCCATCGTGTCAAGCCCCGAAAGGCCGTTTGCCCCGATAAAATCGGGTACCTCCTCCTTTACCGTTATCAGCGGCTGTCCGGCATAATACTCCCGGAAATATTCCCGTAAGGACGCGGGCGTCTGCCCTTTTTTCAGCAGATGCCCAAACAGCGGTACCGACACTACCATTCCGCTGTAATAATCGGCGACAATCGGCGCAAACACCGGCTCCCGCACAAGGCCGGGAACCGCCTTCATCTCCCGCAGGTGCTTATGGCTCTGCGCCACGCCGTACTGCCTGGGGCTGTCAAGCTCCCCGTCCCGTTCCGGCGCGCCGTACTCGGCAATCATCTGCTTGCCGCCGCCGCTGTAGCCGGTGACCGAATAGCAGACAAACGGATAATCCGCTCCCGCAATCCCGCCTGCTATAAGCGGATATACCAGCGCGTTAAAGCCGCTGGCATGGCACCCCGGCACGGACACACGTTTCGACTGCGCCAAAGACTGCCGATGCGCCGGCGACAGTTCGGCAAATCCATAGCTCCAGTCCGGCGCCGTCCGGTGCGCCGTCGAAGTATCGATGATGCGCACCTTCGGATTGGCAACCAGCGCTTCTGCTTCGATCGCGGCCGCATCCGGCAGGCAGAAAAACGTAATGTCCGACTCATTGATCCGCTCGCCGCGGGCCTGCGGATCTTTGCGCTCTTTTTCCGGGATTTCCAACACCTGGATATCGCCGCGGGCCGCAAGCCGCTCCCGGATCCGCAGACCGGTCGTCCCGGCGCTTCCGTCGATATAAACCTTGGTCATTGCTTTCTCCTTTTGCCCCCCTTCTTCTTTTGCAGAACAAGAATACGGGAGTTTTCGTTGATTTTAATAATTATACATCATCCTTGCATATAGTCAAGGTTTTTCTGTATTTTTATGCATTATCATTGAAAAAGCCCTGCGAACGGCAGGGTTTTTGGCGGTACTGCCAAAATACCGGCTCTCCCGTCTCATCTTACCACAAAGCGCTCGTTTGCACAACTTCCGATTGCACAAACACGATCAGGCAAACGGCCGGCGCTTTTCCTGCTTTCCGTCCGGCCGTCCCGGCAATTCCTCCCATGTCCGGCCCTTTCTTCTTCCTGCTTTCGACGTTTCTTCCTCTTCCTGGCAGGCCATGCATTCGTCGTCCACCTCATAGACGGCATTTCCGTCAATAATCAATTTATGTCTCATACCTTCTCCTTCCTGTGTCTGTTCCTTTAAGGGACGGCGGTCCGGCGGTTTTTCTGCGGCCGCCGGGACGCGGCGCCTTCCCTCTACTGTCATTCTATGCGCCGACTGTTTGTATGCATCTCTGCCGCCGCACAAAGGCTTTGCCAAAATGCATTGCCGGACAGACATAGCCTGTTTGTCCTCTGCATACATTAAAAAGAAAGGGAAGGGAACCAAGCCATGAAGCCTACGCTGCAAATGACGGAATTTGACGAACTGATCGGGAGCGGCAGCCTTCAGATGATGAAGGCTTTTATTCCGTTTCTGGAACCATCGATGCAGCAATGGGCTGCTTTTTATATCCAGCTGCAAGAACTAACCAACGCCATCGAATTGTTTCAGACTCCCGGCAAGCCGCCGCCCTGGCCGCACCGGTCCATGCCGCCGCCGGAACAGCTGATCGAGACTCTGCGCCCTTACGGCGGGCCGGCCGAAAGCGCTATGCTTGACCAGATGAAAAATGCGATGGAAGCCATGAAGCTGTACCAGAAGTTTGCCGACTTACAGAAAAAAGCATCCGGGCCGCTCTCGCCGACGGATCTGATAAAAGAAATGCTGCCGCCGGAACAGGCCGCCATGTTTGAAACCTACAGTACCATGTTCCAGGGCATGGATTTTATGGACATGGGCATGGCTCAAGCTTTTTCCCAATCCCAAGGTGACAAGGAGGAATGATATGCAGGCCGACGAAAATTTAAAAAGCAATCCGGCATTTGCCGGAATCAGCCCCTTTAAAGTCATGTTTCTTGAACAGATTTTAAAAGAAATGCAGAAGCAGAACAAGGATACCCTGATGCCTTTTTTCCTGGCGGTCAACGCCAAAGCCGCGCAGATGGGCGTCGCTTTTACCGATGAAGAAACGCAGATGATTTTTTCGGAGATGGAAAAGAAAATGTCTCCCGAAGAAAAATCCCGTTTTCAGATGATTCAAAAAATGATGAAAAAGAGCTGAGGGCACGGGGGCGGCCGCACGCCCCCTTCCCTTCCTGCGCAAATCCTCTATTTTCCCCTTGTGGTTTGCCCGCTAAATGAGTATACTGGAAAGTGCTTCTAACATTTATCGCACGCGGGAAAGGAATTCTCATGCAGACGCTGAACCAGGACATCAAAAACCGTACCTTCAAACCCGTTTACTGCCTGTACGGTGAGGAAACGTATTTGAAACGCCATTTCAAATTCCGCCTAAGGGACGCGATCCTGGCAGGCGATACGATGAATTACCATTATTTTGAGGGAAAAGACGCGGATATCCGCTCTATCATAGACGCCGCCGACACGCTGCCCTTTTTTGCCGACTACCGGCTGATCCTGGTCGAAAACAGCGGCCTGTTTAAAAAAGACGCTTCCGCGCTCGTAACCTATCTGCCCTCCATGCCCGAGAGCACGATTCTTCTGTTTGTGGAGGAGCAGATGGACAAGCGCAGCCGCCTGTATAAGGCCATCCAAAAAAACGGCTATGCCGCACAACTCAAGCGCCAGGAGCCGGCGTATATCGAAAAATGGATTCTGTCCCTCTTAAAGCCGGAGGGAAAGCAGATCACCCGCAGTACCCTCAAATGCTTCCTGGAACGCACCGGCAACGACATGGAACAGATCCGCTGCGAACTGGACAAGCTGCTCTCCTATACCGCCGGCCGCGACGTCATCACGACCAGCGACGTAGAGGAAATCGGCTCTCTGCAGATTACGGGGCATATCTTTGACATGGTCGGCGCCGTTTCGGCCCGTCAGCGCTCCCGTGCCGTCGCTCTGTACAAAGATCTGCTGGCCCTCAAGGAACCGCCGGCGCGCATCCTTTTCCTGCTCGCCCGCCAGTTCAACCAGCTGATGCAGGTACGGCAGCTGTCGAGCGAGGGAATGGCCCGCACGGCCATCGCCAGTAAACTGGGATTAAACCCCTATATTGCCGGCAAAATCCAGACGCAGTCCCAGGCCTTTTCTTTTGAAGCCCTGAAAGCGGCCGTCACCGCCTGCATCGAAGCCGAAACTGCCGTAAAAACCGGCAATCTCTCCGACCAGCTGGCCGTGGAGCTTTTGCTGGTACAGTTAAGCGGCCCCGGTCTTTCGTGACATTCTGCGCAGATTTCTTTCCTCCTGCTCATGACTTTTTATGAAAATCATGCATAAAAAGGAAATCTTGTCCATATACTTATTAGTACCAAACAACAGGAGGTACGATTATGCCCAGAGGAAAAGTTATCAAACGCTCGATCGATGAGCAGATCAATATGCTGGAAGAAGATATCCGCACAGCCCAGAACAAGCTGACCAAGCTGCAGGCGAAGCTCAAAGACCTGCAGAAGCAAAAACGCGAGGAGGACATGGCCGATCTGTATTCCCTTGTAAAAGAAAGCGGCCTGTCGCTGGACGAGGTCCGGCAGGCCCTGGCTGCGACGCCGGCCCGGGAACGGGAAGCGGCCGCACAGGTGGCCGACATTGCCTGAATCAGATGCGCTGCCTTTTTCCAAAAAAAGACGAACCGCCGTTTGAGCTGTTCGTCTTTTTTGAATCAATTCACAGTCCATTCCTGCTTTGAGCCTGCTCAGATCGTCACGATCTCATACTCGCGAACGCCCAGCCCCAATTCGGCTGCCCGTTCTACCGTATGGATTCCGTTGCGGGATTCCATCCGCTCAATCAGGGCCGCCTTGCCGGGGTCCGGGGACCGGTACACCGCATCCACGCAGGCCTGGTCGACAGCCACCGGATCCAGAGAAGCAAAAATCCCGATATCGGCCATCTCCGGTTCATGCGGATTGCTGTCGCAGTCGCAGTCCACCGACAGGCGGTTAGCCACGTTGATGTAGACGATATTCTCTTTCCCCATATAGTCCATCACAGCCTTATCCGCTTCGGCCATGCATTCCAGGAACGAATCATGGTCGGCGGTCCAGATATCTTCCGGCACGCCCACGCCGTGGATATGCGCTTTGCCATGCGCGGAGGCAATGCCGATCGACATGTTTTTCAGCGCGCCGCCAAAGCCGCCCATCGCATGTCCCTTAAAATGGGACAGCATCAGCATCGAATCGTAGTTCTGCAGATGCCTGCCGACAAAATTCTCCGTCAAATGCTGCCCGCCCGTAACCGGCAGCGCCATCTCGCCGTCCTCATCCATGATATCACAGGGCGCGATCTCCGTAAATCCGTGCTCCCTGATCGCTTTCCAATGCTCCTCGGTCGTATTGCGCCGGCCCTCGTAGGCGGTGTTGCACTCGACGATCGTGCCGTTTAGTTCCTGGACTAACGGTTTGATCAGCGACGGCTGCAGGAAATTGTGGCCGCCCGGCTCACCGGTCGAGATTTTCACAGCCACTTTGCCCGGCAGCGTCACGCCCAGGGCATGGTAGATTTTCTGCAGGGACTTTGACGTGATCTCGGTGGTAAAGAAAACCTTTGCTTTTTGCATGGCAATTCCTCCTTCCTTTTATGGTATTTTACCTTGAAACGAGGAATGTTTCAAGAGAATCCGGGGTTATTTCGCATTGGAAGCATTCATTCCCTACTGAAGCGAATAATACGCCACCCTGGTTCCAAAGGATACCGCCAGACAAAGGTCCTCCGCCCTCTCCGCCACCGATTCCGGTATCTCAAAGATCAGCTCTCCTTCTTTTGTCTCCTGCGGGTCCAGGTAGCTTCCGTTTAAACAGCGGTGGTTCGTAATCATGTCGTAGGGTTCATACGTCTCTTCCCGCTCTAAATCAAGCAGCTGCACATAGACTTCCCGGCCGCCCATCAGACCGCCGATCCGGGAAATAAATTCCTCCGATTCAAATCCGATGTTGGTGATCGTCAAACTGCTTCGCACAAATTCACAGCCGTTGTCCGCTTCAAAATGGAACGGCTCTGCGTCAAACTCGGACACGATCTCGCTTTCATGGTATGTGATCTCCCAGCTGCCGATTATGACCGGCTCGCCCGGCGACCGTTCGGTCCGGCCTGCGGTTTTATCCGCCAGCACGCGGTAGGTTTCCGGCTCGTTGATATGCCGGTAGATATAGAGCAGGACGTCGGGCGCCGGCTCCTCCGGATAGCGCAGCGATTCTTCACCATAGTTGGCTACGATCGAATCGGGCGCCAGTTCCTGCATGGTGCCCAGATGGCGGATCAGGGTTCCGTCTTTGGCGTCGTACAGGTCAACCGATGTGTCGGAGTTTACCTCCCGAACCTTTGTATCGCTGCCGCCGGTTGACTGATAATAATTCCCGTACTCAAACTGCGCTGTCAGCACCAGAAAATAATCGGCCTCCGCCAATGAGGACGGGCGCTCCGCTTCCGACAGCTGCAGCATAAAATCGCCCAGCAGACGCAGGGCCGCAGGGGAACCTTCATAGCGGTCGCTTTTGGGATTGCGGTAAAATGCGGCCACCTTTTTTCCCTCTGTCGCGATCGGCTCCTCCTGCCCTTGTCCGCTGCTTTGAAGGGCCAGTTCTTCATCGATGGTCACTGTCAGACCCGTCGCATAGCAGAGTTCTCCCAGAATCTGGGACTCCTCTTTAAAATGGTCGCCGCCGTACTTTTTTTCCTGGCTGTCCAACACAATATTTCGCACGCTGTCAATATAGCCCAGCGCTTCGTCAACCGTCGCCGTCCGCACCGCGTCAGGACGCGATGACTCGTGCAGATAGGTGGCGCGCCATTTGGTAAGATCCCAGTCGTCATAATAGCCGCTCTCTGCCAGGCCTTCGCCAAACGACGTTAAACGGCCCGGATTTGCCTGAACCCACTGATCGACGATTTTAGTCCATGCGTCGGCGTAGCTGCTGTCCTCAGGAACTTCTTTCCACAGCCGGCCGAATGTCTGGCCGTCCAGTTCCCCTGCTGCCGCAAAAATCGGCAGAAAACAGTCGTAGGGATAGAAAGCGTCCTCCAACGAAGCCCAGAACTCGTCGCCCTGCGTATTTATCTTGTCAAGGAATGCCTGGGCATACGCGGTTGTCTGCGGATAGTCGGCATAGAGCATGTGATCTTTCCAGTCGGCGGCCCCCTCTGACTTTAGATATTCCATCGCACACAAAAGCGCGGTCGCCTTAAATTGCTGGCTCAGCGTGCTTTCTGCGGACGCTGCCTCCGCTTTCAACGCTTCGGTGTCAATCGAACTGGCATGTCCTGCGATATACTTCTCAAAGCTTGACTCCTTGCCCGCCGCTTTCCAAAGCTTTTCTGCTTCGCTAAAACCGGCAGACTCGCAGGCCGTCAGACCAGACAACAGCAAGACGATCGCCAGGACTGCGGCCGTAATGATACGTTTGTTCTGTCTCATGGTTCTCTTCTCTCCTCTTTGTATAAAAATCTGTAGTTCTATTGTAATCGATTTTGGCGGCAAGGGCAACCCGATTTGCCGCGCCATTGATTTTTGAGGGATTTTTGGGAGGGAACCGAGCAGACTTGCACAGGTGCGGAGCCGCCCTAAGCGCTTCCCCGCCGCGTGTGAGACCAGGCGTAAAGCGATTTTGTGCAAACCGGTACAATCAAAAAACGGACAAGGCAATATGGATATCATTCACATATTCCCTGTCCGTCTTTTTATTTCTCAGAGAAGTTCTTTTTGTTTTTCCGCAAAAGCATATCCTCTGTCAATACCAGGAGGGCGCATCTCCCTCATACCCGGCACTTTTCCATTGAGCATTCTCCGTACAGCCTGCAATCAAAGAATCCATTGCCGACTGGTATTCTTCCCAGCTGCATTGTTCACCATTCCACCAATACTGAAAATCCTCCTCATCCCAGCTGTCATCCATGTAGCGGTCAGCCAATACTTCCCGCGTCCCTGTCGCCACGACTGCCGGTACGCCATCTATGATCTGATAAAACTCATCACAATAGACTCCCTGCCGCCCGTCGCTGTTCCAGATGAGATTGTTTTTTTCTAAATAGCTGATACCGCCTTCTCCGGAAATAAATTCTGCACGGACTGCTCCGTCATGATACGTCAGAAGCCTGCTGCCAACGGCTGTTGCGTGGCTGGCTACAAACAACTCTGGAATATTGTCTCCGTCCACATAGATCACCTGATACGTTTCTGTTCCGCCAAACCATTCATCCTGATTTATAAAATCCTCATACGCCTGCTTCCACTGCGTATCCGTCCGCACAAAATTCAGCCCCGTCACGCTGTACCCGTCAAAGCAGCTCTCCGGATTGCGTACAACGTCCGCCGTCATCTGCCAGCTGTACCACCGCTCTGGGCCTGAGGTGCCGTCGTCCAGGTAGAAATCCGCCGTGACACGCCAGGTATTATTTCCAATGTATTCGGTTACAAAATTCTCCAGGGAGGAGAAGGGAGGATCCCCTAAAACATACCTGCTGAAAACAGCCCGCTCTCCGGATATGACAGGATACCATTCGCTGTTCAGCGTGTACACGGAATCCAAATTCCATACGCTTCCGGTCAGGGAGGCGGCAATGAATTTCAGCTGAGACGCATCCAACGCGATTCCGGTATAATTTTCTTCCTCCTTGATCCGGCTATTTGCGATCACCTCTGCATAAAACAGAAGCTCCGATTGTTCCCATGCCTCATCATGGCCATAGAACCAATCATAGTACATCAGGAACCCGCAGATTTTTTCCCAGTCCCCGGCAAAGAGCTGGTTTACATTATCCTCTGTAGAAGATCCCCATACGTCGACAAGAGAGTACGCCAAAATCTCCAGCGCCTTCTTAAACTTCCCATTCTCCTCCATCCGCAGCTCTGTCTTGCCGAGCATCCACCAGCTCTTCCCCTCCAGCTGGCGGTACACCCGCTGTCCCGGCGTAACCTGGCCGCCGTTTAATTCCGCGACCTCCCACACGACGCCGTTTTGCCCCGCAGGAAAATGGAACATATCCGCCGGCCCGGTACTGTCATATAGACAGACCCGCGCATTCACCCGCGACAGCGTATCCGCATCATAGCTGCCCGCCGCGCTGTCCGTGTAGTCGTTCACGAACAGCTTGAAGCTCCCCGGAGTCAGGGTATTGACGTATACCACCTCGCACCCGCCCGTATTGTCGGATACCAGACGGTTGCCGTACCCGTCGTCCGCAATCCGGCCGCCTACATAGGCCATATCGCCGTCGGCCGACCGGTACGGAGTAAACAGCGTCAGATCCAGGTCCACAGAAGGATCATCCCATACAAGCACCGCCGCCATCGTCCCCTCCGGGACGGCCGGAAGCAAATAACTCTCCACCGCTGTCTCGCGCTCTGCTACCTCGATTTCCTGATACGATACCGCATAACCCTCGGCCTCGATCTGTGCCGTATAAGTGCCGGAGGGCAGCGTAAAGCCCGCCTGCCCGCTCTCATCGGCCTGTACCTCCATGAGGACCGCTCCGTCACGGCAGCCGCTTCCCTCGCGCAGCGTCACGGACACGCCGGGAACCGCCGTCCGCGTGAAAGAGCCGTCCGCATTACTGCGCACCTCCGACGCTGTGTAGGCATTAAGGCACACCGGGTATTCATCTCCGCTCTCCTTATGAAGCACCAGGTTTCCATAGGACAGCATGCTGTTGTCATTTGACAGCCGGACACCGTACAGCACGCTTTCCTTAAACGTCCCGCCGCCACGCACCAGCAGATAACCGTCGCTGTCGTCCAAGTAGACAAACATCCGAAACAGCCCGTCCTCCCCTGCGGTGGTACGGTACAGCAGGACATTATCCTCCCGGCGGTACAGCTCCACGGCGGCCCCGGCTACCGGCTGTCCCAGCGTATCCCGCACGCAGCCTTCCAGCCGGCCGACCGCCGTCTGCCCGGTCACGGCCTGATACGTATTGTACGCGGCATTCAGCATCACCCGTTCCGTCTCGTCATAGCCGGAACGGATTTCCTCCGATTCGAAATAATTCACCTGGGTATAGCTTACGTCCGACGAGGCCAGCGTCATCTCATAGATTTCATCCGGCACATCGATCATACGCCATTTTGCCAGCCGGTCTCCCGAAAAATAAAAACGCTGTCCGGTCTTTCGCGGCGTGGCATAGGTCGGCGTATATATGCTGTCCTCTCTCTCAAAAACAAAGTTCGGGACGCCGCCCTGGTAGTAGTAATCAATCAGCCGCAGATTTTCTCCGGCCGGCTCGATCGAGACGATCTTGTAGATCTCCCCGGTCCCCGGATCGCTGTAAATCTCATACTGGATCAGATGGCCGTCCGCAGCGTCCCGCAAAAGCGTCTTGCTGATGCGGCACTGCGCCAGATAGCCGTCGTCGGGATTCTCCGTATCAATATCCTCCAGCCAGTAAAACAGCGAGCTGTCCCAGGTGACTCCCGGCTCCTTTGGCGCCGGGGTATGGTTCTGGGCATTGAAATCAATCGCCGCCACGTCGTCGATCTGATACAGGGGTTCCTGTCCGCGCGCCGGCCCGCCGGCTGTCCCGGCCCCGTCTTGTGTCTCACCGGAAGCGCTGCCCGCCTGGCCGGTGCTCTCCGCCGCCGCTGTCGGGGCGCCTGTTTCCGTATTGGCTTTCGTGTCTCCCTTTAGCAGCTTACCGCCGCCAATCACCGCCGCCAGTACCGCAACGGCGGCGCCGGCTGCCAGGAGCGTTCGTTTTTTTGCCGACGGGTTCTTATGCCCAGGCTCCAGCGGGTTCCCCGCTCCCCCTGCCGCCCCGTTTGGGGGCGCGGACGATACGCCGCTTCCCGCCTGTCCCGCTTCTCCCTTCAGCGGAGCGCCGCATTTATTGCAAAAAGCTGCGCCGGCTGCCACTTGATTTCCACATTTTTTACAAAACATGTCTTGCTTCCTCCCAAAAATCACCTATACGGCTTTCACCAGCGAATTTTCACACTCCTTTGGCTGTCCACAATCAATGCGCCGATCACCGCTATAGCAAAAAACACCAGAACTACGATCAAAAAAACCAGCGCCGACATTTTTCCGCTTCTGGCCCGTACCGAACCGGTCTCCCGGTATCGCATCCCGCCGATTACCATGGCAAGAATCGCCACAACGATGGAACCGACCAATAAAAACAGACTGAGAAAATATACAAAGTCACTCATCATATCTTCGCCTATAAGCATAAGCATAAAACCCAACGGCACCATAACCCACGGCGCTATCCCCAGTATTAACGCAACCGTTCCTTCTCTCATGCTTCCTGTACTCCGGGCCTGGCTCATCTGCATCGCCTGCTCGGCCTGTTTGATCTGTTCCATCTGCGCTACACCGCCATTCCAAAGATCCCCGTTGAAATCATATCCTCCCGCGGGCGCCTGTGCCCCGCAGGAACCACAGAATCTTTTTCCATGTTCGATTTGTGCTCCGCATTTTATGCACTTCATATCCTGTTCCTCTTTTCATCAAACTTGCCTGTCCCCGCTTCGCCGATCCCGGCTCCCTGCAGGCGTTCGCCCCTTTTGGCACGTCGTTTCCTCCGCCGGATCGGTCAAAACATTTCCCACATATAGTCCAGCCGGCCGGCGCCTATGCCCCATACGCCGGTCTTTCCATTACACGTCAGCACCAATACCTGAATGGCGATCGTATTCGTATCCATACCCTCCATGGAAATCTCCATCTCCACTTCCAGCAGCGTACCGGCCGTTACATCCGCGTCCTTTTCGATTTCGCTTATGTAATCTTCATATCTTGATAGTTCGGAGTTTTTCACCTTTTCCGTGCTGAGTACCTCGATCTTTCCGATCTTGGCCCCCGAATCCTCCATATCTTCCCGCATTTCTGCAATTTCATCTTGACTGTAATCGTAAACCTCGCTCATCGCCTTTGCGGCCTCAGCCGGATAGTGTTTTTTCAGGTAGCTTTCCGACAGGTCCATGCTATAGATTCTTTTTATAAAATCCCTGGCTATCTTCTCCGGGTTTGATCCTGCACCGCCCAAAAGATTTATTAGCAGCACAATCCCAACGAGCAGAACCGCCACGCCGATCACCACCTTTTTGTCGACTTTCGGCATCTGTTTTTGCGGCTTCTGCCCGCCGGATGTACTGCCTCCGTTTCCATAACTCATGCTTCCAAGTGACTGGTACGAATCATTTGCCATAATCTGTCCCTCTGCTCTTTCTTATTTTATCTGTCCTGCATCCGATGGATGACATGCGAAATCCACATGCTCTCCGGCTACTTCAGCCGGTCAAACGTTACCTTGTAGCCGAACAAATCCAGCGTCAGCCGATCCTCGGTCACCTTGTAGTCCGCCGTATAGGAGATATTGATCGGAATCGTGACTGCCCATAGATCCACATTCATCTCAAAACGTAAAAGCATCGTATTATTATCCAAGATTTCATAGCTTAACGGATTGCCGCCGATGCTTAATCCCCCTGCGCTCAGATGAATCGCACCGGAATCCATAAACCAAAACGTAAGGACCGCCCGCTCGTCATCCAGGCCCAAAAACTCCGCCACTGCCTGGGCTGTTGTAAAATCCAGTCCCACCTGAGTCTCTAATATATCTACGAACATAGCTTCCACGTTCATCAGGTCTTTGCTGTTCCACTCTCCGACTACGCTGTATTCTTTTTCTTTTTTTGAGCCGTCCAGTACCTTCACCGCAATCAGCACGGCTGCGACAAGCAGGATAGCCGCTGCGGCCATCCACAATATCTTTTTTCTGTTTCCGCCTGCGCCGGACGGCTTGCCGGCGCAGGCGGTATCCGTACCGCTGCCTGCCATGGCAAAATCCATGCTGCCAATCGATTGGTATGTGTTCTTTTCCATCTTCCTTTTTCCCGTACTCCGCCTTTCCTGTGTCTGCTCTTACTCTACCTTGCTGCCGCAGGCTGAGCAAAAGGCGCTCCCGGCGTCTAACACGGCTTTGCAGTTTTTGCAGACCACTCCGGCCGGCTCTGCTGTCGCCGCCGTCTCGTTTTGTGCCCCCGCCGCTTTGGCCGGCTCCGTCTTTCGCATGTCCGGCCGGCTCCCGCAGGAATTGCAATACGCGCTTCCAAACGGAATGATCGTACCGCAGTTCTCGCACATCATCTTGCCCTCCAGGCGGAGTACGTTCTGGTAAAAACCGCGCCGGTTCTCCTCTTGTCTGCGTACCATCTCCACCTGATCTGCGTATTCGCCCGCGGCATCGTCTTTATGCGCCATATAATATGTCTGTCCCAGACGGAAGATACTCTCCCTGAGCGCAGATTCCGCTCCCGCCAGATTCTCCTTGGCCTGTTTCATCTCCGGACTTTCTTTTGATGCTACCTCAAATAATTTCATACTTTGCCTCCTTCATTTGTTTATATAAGTGTTTTTCACTTTTATAGATTATTATATCATGCGGAAAACTATATTACAATCAGGAAATCAAGGATAAGGAAGGTCATACATATGCAACAGGAAATCGATTACGCCAGACTCGGCGCCAAAATAAAGAAGCTCCGCCAGGCCAACGGCTTGACTCAGGATAATCTGGCGGATTTAATCAGCTGCAACACATCCCATATTTCCAACATTGAAAACAACTATACCCATCTCTCTTTAAATGCCTTGTTAGCCATTGCAAACGCCCTCAACACCAGCGTAGACTATCTTTTGTCCAATCAGTATGAGAATAAATCATTGGCTCTTGATAACGAAATCGCCCGCGCTGTGGCTAAACTTGATCTTGAAAATAAGGAACGGCTTCTACGGATTATCCAGGCCCTGTAGGCCTGGATTTTGCCCGCATATCTATCCATATCTTATCTTCGATAAGGTTTCCCGCATCGTCACTATATAAAGGTTGGTATCTGCATACTCTTTTTCCTTGTATCCGTTTTTTCTTATATAAGTTTTTTATACTCTTATAATCAATATATGTAGAAAATATACACTACTTATTCTAAAAAGTCAAGAGACTCCGTTCCTTGTCCGCTGCGTCTGCAAATTAAGACCTACAAATCCAAAAGAAGCCTTGTCACAAACCGTACCCCCAGCCGAAAACCTTCCTGCTCCGCCTTCAGTGTCGCTGCATAGACCAGCGTTTTTATTTCCTCTGCTTTTTCCTGCTTAAAATCCGCTGCATATTTTTGAAACAATTCCTCAACGTACTCTTCAATCCGCCTCTTTCCTTCATACGTATCGCTTTCTTCGCTCACAATCTGTTCGTAAATCTTCAATAATAATTCGCTCATACAGCCGTCCCTGCCTTTCTGATATCTGGTTTTTACGATTGCCATTATAGCAGTCTCCGGTATTGTTCTTTTCATTGAAACTCGCCTTTTTTGCAATCAAAAAGGACCGGGGCCGCCGCCCGATCCTTTTTTACGGTATCATTCCACTAATTTGCACAACAAAGGCTTTGCCAATAGAATCTGGCTTTTCATAAGCAGGCTTTCCTCCGCCGCATTCCGCTCGCCTGCTTTCTTTTTACGAATCTGTGTTACATATGCTTTGAGATTATTATAAAATTCCTGCATTTCCTCCTGATTCCCCGGATCCGGTATCAAGCTTCGCTTTTCTGCGGTTATCGTCAAATCCCGGAAAATAACCGCCAGATTCGGATTATCGCGATAATGAAAGAAAAACAGGTCAAAGCCCAGCAGCTCTTTCGTGACCAGCTGTTCCATATTCTTTCTTTGCTTTGCTTTCTCCTCTTCATCCCGAACACCCGTATAGCTATGTTTGATATTGACGTATTCTACAATAATCAAAAGCCGCAGCATTGCCATCAGATTCATGTAATGACGCATATAAAGAACACAATACAGAGCGCTCATACGTTTCTTGTTGAAAATCACCATCCACTCCCGCATCCGCTCCAGAATCTTCTTCCCCAATTCTATCTTCTTATTTTTCTCTGCACACGCCGCAAATTGCCCGTTTAACTCCTGTATAGCCCGGAATGCTTCTTCCTCCTGAGACGGCAGCGAAGGCTCCATGATGCGCTCACGGAACGTTTCCATAAAAATCTCGTAATACTGCAGCGAATAAACAAAATCCAAATACTTTTCTTCTTTGGCATTCGCGGCATACTCATCCTTGACGTTTCCGTCTCCCGATACGTAAAAATCCGTTCCCTTCTGCTTCATGTAGGCGTCTAACCTCATCTCCACTGTTTTCTGCAGATCCTCAAGCAGGAAAAACGGCAGCAAAATCCCACCGGTCCGCCCGGATTCCATATCCCCAAGGCGCGCCGGCCCGTCGTCCATAAAAGCAGATTTTAACTCTTCTTCTTCAAAAAAATGCGAGCATGCAAGAAATGCGTCTAAATTTCGTTCCGGGTCCATATACGAAATCAAACGATCATATTCTTTTGGCAAAATCATTTTTTCTAAATACCTGCGAAACGTATGTACCGTTCTTTTTCTCTTTGGATTCGCAGACAATACCACCGCGCGTACCCTTGTGTTCTTCAAAAACTTCAGAGTTCCTTTATTAAGGCCCTCTTTTTTCTCCTCATCGGTCTCCCGGCAGTATCCCTCGACAATGTTTAACAGAATATCTTTTGATTTTTCTGCTTTTTCTTTATCCGCTCTTCTATTTGCCATTCCTTGCCCCTTGATTTTGTGTGGGATTGAAAGCCAAAGTCATCCGCCATGAGTATGATTCAAAAAAGTTCTCTTTAGAAATGTTTAAGACTATCGCTTAACAAAACACACAGCGAAAAACTGTTTCTCCGAGCATAAAAAACCCCGCAGACCCGGTATCTGCGAGGTTTCCCATATAGCAGGGGCAGTAAGAATCGAACTCACAACGATGGTTTTGGAGACCACTGTTTTACCGTTAAACTATGCCCCTAAGCCGGTTTTTCAACCGCTTTATAGTTATATCATAAGAACTCTTCCCTGTCAAGTACCGGATATGCAAATTGCAAAAAATGCAAAAAAACCGGCTCCGGCCATAAGGTCTCTCTCTGCGTTTACAATACCTTCATCGCCTCCGCCACGCTGCTCACCCCGATCAGGCGCATTTTCCCGTTCGTGCGCAGGTTCTGCATCGATCCCCGCGGCAGGATGCAGGCGGAAAATCCCATGCGCTCCGCTTCGGCGATTCGCTGGTCGGCCAGGCTGACCGCCCGCACCTCGCCGGAAAGCCCCACTTCGCCGAAAATCATCGTATCGTCCGCAATGCACTGGTCACGGTAGCTTGAAACCAGCGCCATGACGATCCCCAGATCCAGCGCCGGCTCGTTGATGCGCATGCCGCCCGCGATGTTTACATAGGCGTCGCATTCTCCCAGACGCATCCCCAGACGCTTTTCCAGGACAGCCATCAGCAGGTTTACCCGGTTGTAATCGGTACCGGCCGCCGTGCGGCGGGGCTGACCGAAATTGGTGCGGCACACCAGTGCCTGAATCTCCAGAAGCAGCGGACGCGTGCCCTCCATCGCGCAGGTCACCACCGAGCCGGACGCGCTCTGCGGCCGGCCGTTTAACAGGTATTGGGAAGGATTCGGCACCTCGTGCAGGCCGTCGCCGCGCATCTCAAAAACGCCGATCTCATTGGTAGAGCCAAAACGGTTTTTCACCCCGCGTAAAATCCGGTAGGATGCGTGACGGTCGCCCTCAAAATAGAGGACCGTATCCACCATGTGCTCCAGCATCCGCGGGCCGGCCACCGTCCCTTCCTTGGTCACATGGCCCACAATAAAAATCGGGATCCCCAGCCCTTTAGCCAGCTGCAAAAGCGCCATCGTCGATTCCCGCACCTGGCTGACGCTCCCCGGCGCGGCGTCCACGCTGTCACGAAACATCGTCTGAATCGAATCGATGACCACGGCCTGCGGCCGGTGCTCTTCGATGACCGCCTCGATCCGGTCAAGGCCCGTCTCGCACAAAAGCGACAGCTTATCCGAAAACTCCCCCATCCGGTCCGCGCGCAGTTTGATCTGGTGCAGCGATTCTTCGCCCGATATGTACAGCACCTCAATATTGCCCGCGGCCAGGTTCCGGCACATCTGCAAAAGAAGCGTCGATTTGCCAATCCCCGGA
This sequence comes from Lachnospiraceae bacterium, assembly GCA_022793375.1. Lineage (GTDB taxonomy): Bacteria > Bacillota > Clostridia > Lachnospirales > Lachnospiraceae > RGIG7193. The sequence goes on along the minus strand of JAAWCS010000048.1, from coordinate 38,046 downwards.
TCTCCGCCTACCAAAACAAGAGAGCCGGCCACAATCCCGCCGCCCAGCACCCGGTTCAGCTCCGGAAATCCCGTATCCACGCGCACCGCCGTATCGGCCGAAATCTCCTTCAATGTGCGCGGGCCGCCGCTTTTTGCGGCAAAGCCGGAGACTGTGCTCCGGCTGCCTGCTCCTGCCCGTCCTGCGCTGCGGGGCGCTTTCGGCGCCTCCACCATCGTATTCCATTCCCTGCAGCCAGGGCATTGCCCCTGCCACTTAGACGATTCGTATCCGCATTCCTTACAGAAAAATATCGTTGCCTTTTCCTTTGCCATAGAACCCTTCTTACTTCTTTACGCGCACGGTCCGGCCGACGCCGCTTTCCACTTCCAGGCTCAGGGACAATTTCCCGCCCATGTTGGTAATCATCGGACCCAAATCTTCATCGTCGACCATCACCATATACTCTTGATTCTCCTCCAGGCCCAGCGTAATCTGGCAATCGTTTGCCGCCTCCACTGTAAACACTACGCCTGTTTCATCCATGGCAAACTGGTGAACTGCCGTACCGGGAACCGACTCATAGAGGAACAGCCCGTTCTTCTCAAGCTTTGTGATGTCGCAGTAGGTCTTTACTTTGTAAAGATTGCCGCCCACCTCGTAGTTATCCAGCTTTTTCTTGGCGCCTAACTCATAATTGCCAAAGCTGATGCATCCGTTTCCCTCGTTTACGATCAGTTCTGTCACGACTGACATGTTTCTTTCCTCCTGAATAATAGCTTATCTTCCCCACAGGTAACAAATACGGTATCGCCATCTCCAATGCGGCCGTCCAGGATCTCCTCCGCCAGCCGGTCCTCGATCTCACTCTGCAATGTGCGGCGCAGCGGACGAGCCCCGTATTTTTCATCATAGCCCTTGCCGACCAGGAATGTCTTGGCAGTCTCGTCCACTTCTAAACAAATGTTCGTTTGGCTGCGCGTTCGTTTGCACAAGGTATCGAGCATAATGTCGACAATCTGGCCCATGTGCTCCTTGGTCAAGGCATGGAAAACAATGGTTTCGTCCACGCGGTTTAAGAATTCCGGCTTGAAAATACGCTTCACCTCGTCCATTACGCCTGAACGCATCCGCTTGTAGTTTTCCGCCTCGTTTGTCACAGAGGAAAAACCGAGCCTCTTGGGTTCTATGATGCTCTGGGCGCCGGCATTGGAAGTCATGATCAGCACCGTATTTTTAAAGTTTACCCGCCGTCCCTGGGAATCGGTCACATGGCCGTCCTCCAGAATCTGCAAAAGCACGTTAAAGACGTCGGGGTGGGCTTTTTCAATTTCGTCAAAGAGGATTACCGAATACGGATTGCGCCGTACTTTTTCGCTCAGCTGGCCGCCCTCGTCGTAGCCCACATATCCCGGCGGGGAGCCGATCATCTTTGATACGCTGTGTTTCTCCATGTATTCCGACATATCGACGCGGATCAGCGCCGATTCTTTGCCAAACAGCGCCTCCGCCAGTGCCCGGGACAGTTCGGTCTTGCCTACGCCCGTAGGCCCCAGGAACAGAAACGAGCCGATCGGACGCTTGGGGTCTTTCAGCCCTACCCGTCCGCGGCGGATCGCTTTTGCCACGGCCGTCACGGCTTCCTCCTGCCCTACGACCCGTTTGTGCAGGGTCTCCTCGAGATTTTTAAGCCGCTGGCCCTCGGCTTCTTCCAGCTTCTGCACGGGGATCTTCGTCCATCCGGACACAATATCCGCAATTTCGTTTTCCGTCACCTGCAGTCGTTTTTCGGTCTTTTCCCGCTCCCAGGCAGCCAGGAGTTTTTCCTTCTTCTCCCGCTTCTTCTGCTGCTTTCTCTTAATCTCGCCGGCTTTTTCAAAGGCCTCCCTGCGGACCGCCTGCTCTTTATCTTTTTCCAGTTTTTCAATTTCCGCGTCCAGTTTGCCGATTTCCTCAGGCGCGACAAATGTCGTTAAACGGGTCTTGGAAGATGCCTCGTCAATCACGTCGATGGCCTTATCCGGCAGAAAACGGTCATTGATATAACGGGCCGACAAACGTACCGCCGCCTCCAGGGCCCCCTCCGTAATGGTCACATGGTGGTGCTCCTCGTAGCTGGTGCGCAGGCCCTTTAAAATCTCAATCGTCTGTTCCTCGGACGGCTCCTCCACCATAACCGGCTGAAAACGCCGCTCCAGGGCCGCGTCCTTTTCAATGTGCTTGCGGTACTCGTCAATCGTAGTCGCCCCGATCAGCTGAACCTCGCCCCTGGCCAGCGACGGTTTGAGGATATTTGCCGCATCGATGGCGCCCTCCGCACCGCCCGCGCCGATGATCGTATGGATCTCATCCAGAAACAGAAGCACGTTGCCGTCGCGGATTACTTCTCCGATGACCCGTTTGATCCTCTCTTCAAATTCGCCGCGGTATTTTGACCCGGCTACCATGCCCGATAAATCGAGCGTCAAGACCCGCTTATCCTTCACGGTATCCGGTACGTTTCCCCGGATAATCGCGGCCGCCAGCCCTTCCGCAATCGCCGTTTTGCCGACGCCCGGCTCGCCGATCAGGCAGGGATTGTTTTTGGTGCGGCGGCTCAAAATCTGGATGACCCGCTCAATCTCTTTTTCACGGCCGATTACGGGATCGAGTTTCCCCTCGCCGGCCAAAGCCGTCAGGTCGCGGCTGTAATTATCCAGCATCGGCGTACTGCTGTTGCGGTCCCGCCGGCGGGTGCTTTCCACCTCGTCCCGATAGGCGGATACGTCCTGTCCCATCGTCACAAGGATATCCACGTAAAGTTTCTGGATATTTACATTCATTGTGTTTAACAAGCGGGTCGCCACACAGTCTCCCTCTTTGATCATCGCGATCAGGATATGCTCCGTGCCGATCAGCTGGGATTTGAACTGCGCCGCCTCGCGGTAGCTGTTTTCCAGCACCCGTCTGGCCTTGGGCGAATATCCGCCCGGATCCATCATATGAATCGGGTTGGCCGGCGCGATCAGCTGGTTAATCAGATCGCTGACTCGTTCCGCCGTCACCCCGTGGGCCTCCAGCGTTTTGGCCGCCACCCCGCTTCCCTCTTCTAACAGGCCCAGCAGCAAATGCTCCGTCCCCACGTAATTGTGGCCGAATTCGCCGGCTTCCATGGCCGCCAGCTCCAGAGCCTGCCTGGCCTTGTTGGTAAATCGTTCCTTCATGTCGTCCTCCTGTCCAGCCGTATCCGTCGCTGTCCGTGACGGATACCGCCTCCTCATTGAAGCTTTGGCAAATGTGCCTGGATGTACTTGGCTCTCGCTTCGTCCAGGGCGTCGCCTTCTAAATCCCGCGCATGGGTTTTCTTTAAATTTGCCGGCCGGATATTCAGCATGATTCCGAACACATTGACCGGCGTCTCTGCCTGCACCAGGTTTTCGCACAAGCCCATCCGCAGCTGTGACAGATATGTCATCCCCTCTTTGTAGGTCAGCTTTCGGGCGTATTTTAAAACCCCGTAGGATTTGTATATTTCGTCCTCGATCTGCAGACGGTGGCTGCGCAGGGCCAGCGATTTTACCTTCCGCTCCTGGGTCGCCAGCTGATTCGCTGCCTGAGACACAAGACCAATCAGCTCCTCCTCCGTCTGGCCGAGGGTTTTCTGATTTTTTACCTCAAACAGGCCGCCGTAATTTTCATTGCTGTCCCCGGAAAGCCCCTTGACCGAGATGCCAAAGCGGCTGTACTCCTGCACCAGCTTGCGAAACTGGCTTCCGTTTGAAAGCATCGGCAGATGCACTACGACGCTGGCCCGCAGGCCGGTGCCGACGTTTGTCAGAAAAGTCGTCAGATACCCGTATTTTTCGTCAAAGGCAAAGGGCGCTTTTTCTCCCAGCGTATCCTCCAGGCGCATCAGGCGCGCCAGCATATTTTCAAGGCTCTGCGCACCCGAGAGGTATTGCAGGCGCAGATGGTCCTCTCCGTTTAATACCAGGCTCAGCGCTTCATCCGGCGAGAGCAAAAGCCCCGACGGCTCCCCGTCCTCCACCCGGCTGTAGTTGATAACCCGGCGCTCATATAACGCGTTGCGGCTGGTTTCATCCAGTTCATCAAGACGGCAGTAGGCATAGGGCTGCCCCTCCTCCGTCTCCATCGGCACAAAATCTGTCTCCAGCTGCGAAAGCATGGCCTGGCGTTCGGCTCCCCGCAGACGGCTGGGGAATATGTGGCCGGCCACGTTCCGCACCAGACGCAGGCGTTTCATCACAAACACGTCGTGCATCTGATCGGTTTCTTCATACCATTTTGTCATTGCTTTTCCCCTCCTGCCCCAACGTTTTCCGCACACGCGGACGCGCTCTTTTTCAGCTGCTTCTCCAGCGCGCGAATCTCGTCGCGGTACATGGCGGCCGCCTCGTAATCCTCTTCGGCCACCGCCTCCTGCAGTTTGGAGCGAAGGAGCTCTCTTTGTTCTTCTTTCGACAGCGGCCTTTCCAGAATGTCCTCTCCGGCCTGCGCCGCCATCCCGGCCGGTTTGTGGCCCGTATGCGTGTCGCTGCCATGAAGCTGCTTTAATTTATCACTAATCAGCAAATCAAACATATGATAGCAGTCCGGGCATCCGAACTGGCTGTCCTTTACAAAATCTCCGTAACTGGTCTGGCAGGTCGGACATACCAGGCTGGCCAGTTCCTCGGCCTGCTCCGCTTCCTGTCCTCCCTTCAGCCCAAGCAGCTGTGATAAAAGTTTACCGATCGGATAGTCCGTGTCAAAAAGACTCGCCAAACCGGTATATTGCCCGAAATCCATCTCTTTTGCACAGTGGCTGCACAGATTATGCTCGGTAGCGACTCCGCCAACGACTTCCGTATAGCGGATGTTTGCCTCCCGAATCTTACATCTTTCACATAACATAATTATTCGCCTCCAACTAATAGGATATTCCAAACCATATCCGCCATTCCTAGTATAAAAAACCAGTCCTGCCGTCTGCATAAGGAAAATTTTTACATTTTCTATGCATCCACGGCCCATCAAACGCCGTTTTCCACACAATAACGGCGGGAGCATCTTATATGCACCGCTCCCGCACCCGTACTTTCCTTATCAGACATCCAGGAAATCAAAATCGTCATCTTCTTCCAGAAAACCGTCCTCTTCTTCCAAATCAAGAATTTCTATCTCTTCAAAGCCGTCCGCGTCCTTTGCCGGCTCAGAGTCCTGCAAATCGGCCACAGCGCCTTCCGGCCTGCCATCCTGCGGATCCTCCCAGTCGTCCAAATCTTCCAGATCGGTCAAATCGACCGCATTCTCCGAATCCGCCAAGCCGGCTAAATCCGCCGTATCCTCCAGCGCATCCAAATCGATCAAATCTTCTAAGCCGGCCGTTTTCTCCGCTTCGCCCGTCTCCGGTGTGTTCTCTTCCGTTATATTCAGCGCCTGGTAAAACCGTGCCAATTCCTCCGGCGTCACAAGATCGGCCGCGTCCTTACGTTCGGTTTCGTCTTTTGTTTTGCCTTTTGTCTCGCCGGCGCCGTCCTCCTGTGCATCCTCCTGCGCAAAATCATCCAGCGGGTCGTCCTCGTCGTCATACGGCTCGTCATCATACGGTTCGTCGTCAAATTCGTCCTCTTCCGAGCGACGGCGCACCACCAGCAGCGCAACGATGACGCATACCAGCACCAGGCAGAAACCGGCCAGGATCAGCAGCAGCATATTCCGCCCGGACAACGTTTTGCCGCCGGGAAGAAACGTATTCTGTGCATCGGAAGCGCTCGCCGCACTCCCTGTCCCATCGTCCACTACAAAGCCCGGCTCCTGGCTGCCGTCCGTCTCCGCCGGAACCATCTGTCCGTCCGTGGCTCCCTCCGGCTCTGTCACAGCGGGATCCGGCTCCTCAGGCAGCGGTTCCACCGGATTCGGGTCAACAGGATCCGATTCGACCGGATCCGACTCAGCCGGATCCGGCGAAGAACCGGGATCTGCCCCCGGTTCTTCGCCGGATGCCGCCTCCCGGGTCACCGTGATGCGATACTCCCGTACCGAACCGTCGGCCGCGGTCACGATTACGACCACCGCATTCTCTCCCACCTGCAGATCGCTGGTGCCGTTGATAATTTTCTTCGCCTGCGGCGACATGGTTTCCGCAAGCAGGGCAACGCGTGTCACTTCATTCGGTACAACCGCCGTATATGTCAGCTGCTCCGGGTTAAACTCCGGATTCAGCAGGGCCTGCGCGATCTCCAGCAAAGAGAGACGATTGTCCGCCGTCTCTTCCATGCTTTCCTCCGGCAGTGCCGTCTCCGGTTCGGCATAAGCTGCCTGGGGGCTGTATGCCAAACAGGCAAAAAACAGCATAACAAGCGCCGCCAACCGTATCTTTTTTTTCATATGTACTCCTATCCACGCAGCTGCCGCCGCTTTCATATCGAAACTCCTGCCGATCGCTAAGAATCATAAAACGTATCTTTCAGACTCCTTTTTTTGCAGGAAATACTATGCCAAAAAAACTTACTCACAACATTATACACAGAAAAATCCGTTCAGTCAACGCATGGAAAAGGGATTTTCAACGGATTAAAAAATTTCCGATTTTTTTCACAAATATAGCGTATGGGCGGCCTGTACCCGGCCAAACCGCCGGCTGCACAAACCGCCCAGATGCGCTTGTCAATCCTTTTATTTCACGTTTGAGAGCCTTTGGCTTAGAAGCGCAGTCTCTCTTCAATGTACGCTTTCAGTTCGCCCACCGGCACGCGGACCTGATCCATCGTATCACGGTCGCGCACCGTCACCGCCCCGTCGTTTTCCGAATCAAAATCAACGGTCACGCAGAACGGTGTGCCGATCTCGTCCTGGCGGCGGTAACGCTTGCCGATATTGCCGCGATCGTCGTATTCACAGTTGAAATATTTGCTCAGTTCGCCGTACACCTTCAGCGCGCCCTCGCTGAGTTTCTTTGACAGCGGCAGAACGCCCACCTTCACCGGCGCCAGGGCCGGATGCAGATGAAGCACGGTACGCATGTCGCCGCCCTCCAGCTCTTCTTCGTCGTAAGCCGCGCAGAGGAACGCCAGCACCACGCGGTCGGCGCCCAGGGAGGGCTCGATCACATAGGGTACATAGCGCTGTCCCTTCTCGTCGTCAAAATAACTCAGATCCTGACCGGACGTATTCTGATGCTGGGTCAAATCGTAATCGGTACGGTCGGCAATCCCCCACAGCTCGCCCCAGCCAAAGGGGAACAGAAATTCGATGTCGGTCGTCCCCTTGGAATAGAAGGACAGCTCTTCCGGATCGTGGTCGCGCAGGCGCATCTCTTCTTCCTTCATGCCCAGCGCCAGCAGCCAGTCGCGGCAGAAGCCTCTCCAATACTGGAACCACTCCAGATCGGTATCCGGTTCGCAGAAAAATTCCAGCTCCATCTGCTCAAACTCACGGGTCCGGAACGTAAAGTTGCCGGGCGTAATCTCGTTGCGGAAGGATTTGCCGATCTGCGCGATGCCGAACGGAATCTTCTTGCGGGACGTGCGCTGCACGTTTTTGAAATTCACAAAAATACCCTGGGCTGTCTCGGGACGCAGATATACGGTGTTCTTCGCATCCTCGGTCACGCCCTGGAAGGTCTTAAACATCAGATTAAACTGGCGGATATCGGTAAAATCGTGCTTGCCGCAGGTCGGGCAGGGCACGCTGTTGTCGCGGATAAAGGCCATCATCTCCTCCTGCGTCCAGCCGTCTACGGAGGAGGACAGCGTCATGCCTTTTTCAGCGGCAAAGTCCTCGATCACCTTATCCGCACGAAAACGCTCATGACACTGGCGGCAGTCCATCAGCGGGTCTGAGAAGCCGCCCAGATGCCCGGACGCCACCCAGGTCTGCGGATTCATCAAAATCGCACAGTCCACGCCTACATTATAGGGGCTTTCCTGCACAAATTTCTGCCACCAGGCTTTTTTTACGTTGTTTTTCAGTTCCACACCCAGGTTGCCGTAATCCCAGGTATTGGCCAGGCCGCCGTATATCTCCGATCCCGGGTAAATAAAGCCGCGGGATTTAGCCAGCGCCACAATTTTGTCCATTGTCTTTTCCATCGTCTGCTCCTCGTTTTCTTCACATGCTCCTGTCACTTAAAGACCAAATACGAATGCCCTTCGGCCGCCGTCACCGCCGTATCCTCACCGGTAGGCGTTACGTTCTCCGAATAATAAACCAGCTTGCCGTCCACCTGTACGTTCTGTTCCCCTTCTACCATTAAAATCATCAGTTTGCCATCGCCGATGATCGAGCCGGCTGCGATCTTCGTACCGTCCTTGACCGATACCAGCGAAATGTCCGGCAGGCCCGTGGTATTTTTGGCCGCGGCGTAAATGACCGATTTGGCGGTCGTCTCGTCCTTCTCGTTAAAGGCCAGATAATCCTCCGGCGTAGCATAATTCAAAATCAGCTGTGCCTGCGAGCCAAACGTCAGACTCTGAATCGCCACCGGCAGCGTCTCCTCCTCGGCCGCCTCCTCCTGATACGCTACGGCCGACGCGCCTTTGGAGCGATTGTACTCCTTCACCTCGGCTTCGCAGAAGGCCCGCATATCGGCCTCCGTGTAATAAGACTGGTCCACCGACACGACAAACGCCGTGCTGAGCATACCCTCCTTCGATATGTACATCCCATTGCCGGTAGGGGCAAATTCTCTCCCCGAAGGACTGCAGCCCGCCAGGACCGCAAGCATCAGGCACAGTACCAGGGAACAAACCCTGGCTCTTACGTTCTTTTTCATAGTCTTGCTTCCTCCATGTTTCATTTTATCGCAGCGAAAACATTCTGTCGTCGCTCACTTTTTTCTCCAAAAACCGCAGACAATTGCTACTGCTCATTTTACTCCAGGCTTTCCAGAATGTCAAGGGACGTGAAATGTCCCTCCAGGTATCTTTCCCGGTAAACGGCCATACACTGTCCTAACTGCGCAAGCACCGGCTCCGACACGGTGAATGTATACAGTTTTCCAAGAGGCGCCGTACCGATGTAATGAATCGTGTACGCCGTGGAATCGCTTACGGCAAAGGGCGCTTCCAGGCTGTAAACCCCGTTGATTACCATCAGCCGCAGTTCAAATATGTAGCGGACCAGCAGCCGGGGGATGCTCGGCTTCATCAAAGCCCGCAAGGACTGGTATAAAAGCGTCAGCACCGGCGTACCCGTGAGTCCTTCGATGGTATAGGCGGCGGACAGCTCCAGAAAATACGAACCGTAGCCAATGCATTCCAGATCCCGGGACAGTTCGTCAAAATACGCGGTAATCTGCGCGTCGCGAATCGTGTAGCTGCTTCTTCCTTCATATAAATGGAAGGCGCCAAACGCCATCGGGCGGCTGGGCCCCAGAAGCTGGCTGCCCTGCCGCCTGGCCCCTTTGGCAAAGGCGGCGATCTTCCCTCTTTCCCGCGTTAGAATCACGACTCGTTTATCAAAATCGCCGATCGGCATGGCGGAAAGCACCATCCCCGTAAGCACCGTCAAATCGCTCATGTCTCATCCCGATACCCGTAATTTTTCAAGTACAGTTCGTTATCGCGCCACTCTTTGCGCACCTTAACCCACAGCTGCAGGTTGACTTTCGTCCCCAGCAGCGCTTCGATCTCGTAGCGGGCCGCGCTGCCGATCTTTTTCAGCATGCCGCCCTGCCTGCCGATGATAATCCCTTTATGGGAACTGCGCTCGCAGATCATCGTCGCTTCGATGTCGTACAGGCCGTTTTTGCGCTCCTTCATCGACTCAATGACGACGGCAATCCCATGAGGAATCTCGTCGTTCAGGCATTTGAGCGCTTTTTCCCGGATCAGTTCCGCGGCGATCTGGCGCATCGGCTGGTCGGTCACCGTATCCTCGTCATAGTACTGCGGCCCCTGCGGAAGGTATTGTTTGATCACGGCCAGCAGTTCGTCGGTATTCGTCCCCGTCAGCGCCGAGACCGGCACAATCTCCTGAAAGGCAAACGCCTGGCGGTATACGTCGATAAAACGCAGGATCTCGTCTTTAGCCACCGTATCCACTTTGTTTATGACCAGCACCACCGGCGTTTTTACGGTCTGCAGACGTTGAATAATATGCTGCTCCCCTGCCCCGATATACGTCGTCGGCTCTACCAGCCACAAAATTACGTCCACTTCTTTCAGCGTGCGCTCCGCCACGCCGACCATATATTCTCCCAGCTTGTTCTTGGCCTTGTGGATTCCCGGCGTGTCCAGAAAAATGATCTGCGCCTGCTCGTCCGTATAGACCGTCTGGATCCGGTTGCGGGTGGTCTGCGGCTTATCGCTGGTAATCGCGATCTTCTGACCGACCAGACGGTTCATCAGCGTAGATTTGCCTACGTTCGGCCGGCCGATCAGGGCCGCAAAACCCGAATGAAATGTACTCATGCCTCTCCCTTTCCCTACGCAAACAGGTTGCGCAGCTCGCCCAGCACGGACGCGTCCTCACGGCACTTCTGCGCGCTTCCCACCACGCAGACGCTGTCCTCTCTGAGGATCGCTTCCATCAAAGGCGCCAGTGCCCGGATATCCTCCGGCTGGGCCGTCAGCACCTGCCGGCGTTCTTTTTGAAGCTGTTCCTCCGTCAGATGGCACAGCCACGCCGACAGCGAACGGCCGCCCCTTGCCGAAGGATTCAGCGGCGTATCCATTTCGCTGATCGTACCGATAATATATTTCGTCATTTCCCGCTCGTCCGCTTCAAATCCGCGCAGATACGCCGGAATACCCTGATAAACCGCAAGCGTATTCTTCAGATGCGGATCGCGGTAAGACACAAAATAGCTGTCGCCGGTCCTGGCAAAGCCGCTCATACAGCCGTAAGCCCCGCCCTTGACGCGCAGCTGAATCCACAGATAGTCATAGGACAGCATCACCTTGAGAATCCGCAGCGCGCCCGTATACGCAAAGCCGCCCGTCTTGTAATTGCCGCACTGGGCCACGTACTGTACGCCCGAGGACGATAGGAAGCCCTCGTTTTTCTTTTCCCGGGGAAGCTCCCGCTTTACAGCCGGCCACCCTCCGGCGTACAGTTCCTTTACAAAGCCCGGCAGTTCCTGCTTTAGTCCCGCAAATCCCTCTTCATCGGCCGTATAGCTAACCAGCAGACGGTCGGCCGTAAAGAGCTGCTGCGTAAGTTTTTTAAGCCTGGCGATCGTCTCATCCTTCTTCTCGTCAAAATGGGCGTCCAGATCCTCCAGATATTTATAATAGCCGATCCCGCCGGTCTGCTCGCCGATCTGCGCCGTCTGTGAAAAATACGACGTAGCCCGCAGTACGGCCGCCGAATGGCCCGCCGACATCAGGCGCATCTGCGCCCGGGACTTGTTCTCCGCGACGATCTCCCGCAGGCGCTTTTCATCCTCAAACACCGTATCCTTGAGCATCTCCCGGATCAGTTCCAGGGTAACGTCTATCTTTTCATAGAAGGTCCGCGCCGTCACCTCAAACATCGCCCGGTAACGGCCGCCGTCCTTCTCGTCGGTATAGGTGTTAAGGCCCATCGAAATGCCGCCGGTCTGGATATAAACCTCGTTAAACAATTCGCGGTATCCGTATTTTTTCGTATCCATGTAGCCCAGCACGGTGCGCAAGAGCCCCAGGCAGGGCAGGTCCTCGTCGGCAACGGCTTCGATATTAAATAAGAGCCGCAGATAGCCGATCCCGGCTGTAAACATCTCATGGTGCAGTACCGTCACCCCGGCCTGTTCCGATTCTTTGACATTCAGCGGCTGGATCGCCTGGTCGATATCCTCTCTGGCCAGCATCGGAATCTTTGCAAGTTCCTGCGGCGTGTTGGGCGTCTCCTGATACGCCTGCAGTTCGTGCGTTTTTTGCACCAGTTCCTGCCGCGCTTCTTGCGACAGGGAATCCTTGAATTCTGCCAGTCTTTGGGCCAGCGCCGCGTCTTTTTCTTCGTTCAGCCCTTTTTTCGGCCGCGCCGTCACCACGGCCTGGTGCGGATTATCCAGCAGATATTCGCGAATCAGCGATTCAAAGTAGCCGTTTTCCAGCTCCCTGTGCAAAAAGCGGAAGGACTCCCCATACGCCAGATGCATAAGCGGTTCCGTCTCGTCGTAAAGCCAGCTGTCAAAACACTGCAGGCCGTACATCAGCCCCTTGGGGAAGGAGCCGTAGTCCGCTTCGCGATATTTGAATTCATAGTAATTCAGACCGGCCAGCAGGGATTTGCGGTTAATGCCCTCTTTGGCCAGCCGCTCCAGCTCCTCTTTTACTACTTTTAAAAACGGCTCCTTCTGGCTGTCCTCGGCGTTTTTGGCAATGACGCTGAAATAGGGCTGGAGAACGCCGTTGTTGTAGCCGCCCAGCACGTCCTTGCCGATCCCGGCATCCAAAAGCGCCTGCTTTAAAGGCGCGCCCGGCGCCGTCAAAATGGCGTACTCCAAAATCTGGAATGCCACGTAGAGCTTCGGGTCCAGATCCGTGCCCACGACCGCGTTCCAGGACAGATACGTCTGCCCCTCCTCCTCTTCATCGGTCAGCGGATAGTAAAACGCACGCTCCACCGGCGCGTCAAACGGTTTCTGGAACGGAATTTCGGAATCGATATCCTGCCGCTCATACTCCTTTAAATACGCTTCGTCCAGCCAGGCCAGTTTTTCGGCCATATCCATATCGCCGTACAGATAAATGTAGCTGTTCGACGGATGATAATAGCGATGGTAAAAATCCTGAAAGCCCTCGTAAGTCAGATCGGGGATCGCCTCCGGGTCCCCGCCGGAGTCCCGGCTGTAACAGGTATCGGGAAACAGCGCTTTGCCGACCTGCGCTTCCAGCATGCTTTCCGGCTGCGAGTAGGCGCCGATCATTTCATTGTACACCACGCCGTTGATCTTCAGCGGGGCGTCCTCTTCCTCCAGTTCGTAATGCCAGCCCTCCTGCAAAAAAATCTTTTCGTTGGCGCAGATATTCGGGTGCAGCACCGCGTCCATGTAGACGTCCATCAAATTCTGAAAATCCTTGTCATTGCAGCTGGCGATCGGATAAACGGTCTTATCCGGATACGTCATGGCATTGAGAAAGGTATTTAAGGAGCCTTTTACGAGCTCGACAAACGGATCCTTGGCCGGAAATTTGCGGGAGCCGCACAGCACGCTGTGCTCCAGGATATGAGGTACGCCGGTACTGTCGGCCGGCGGCGTGCGGAAACCGATCATAAAGACTTTATTTTTGTCGTCGTTGGACAATAAAAACAGCCGCGCGCCGCTCTTTTTATGACGGCACACGAGCGCCCGTGAATTCAGCTCTTCGATCCACTCGTCCTTTACCACCTCATATGCCTGCAGGCTACGCACCCGGCGCACGGTCTCTTCGGTCGCCGCCTGGGCCTCCAGGGACGCCGCCTGCTCTCTCTCCGTCAAAAAATCCATTGTGTTCTCCTTCCTGCTATCAAATTGTCTCTGTCCAGTATAACCGTTTTATGGCAATTTGAAAAGTAAATTCGTGTTACAAAATCATTGCGGAAGTGTTACGCGGGAGGAATGGCCGGAAACAAGTTATCGGCAGCCGCAAAAATCTGCCCGCATCGTCCGGTTGAGCAGCCTGCGCCCGGTTTATTTTTCCCGCAGTCCAAAAAACCGCCGGTCCCTATCCCGCAAACCGGCGGCCTTTTCTCTCAGCCGTCACGCCTGCGGCGGCTGGTTCTCTGTTTGTTTTTGCATCTGCTGCACCTGAAACGCGTTCATATCCTGCCGGACAAGATCGGCCAGCGCCCGGCAAAGTTCCTCCTCCCCCTGGCCTTTACAGACAATCCGGATCCGGTCATGGCGGTTGATCCCCGCTCCCAGGACGCCGATCATCGATTTGGCGTCGTACTCCCGTCCCCGGAAAAGGATTTTGACCTCGCAGGGATATCGGCGCGCCAGCTGCACAAATTGTCTCGCCGGGCCGGCGTGCAGCCCGGTCGGCGTCAGCACTTCTGTTTCCAGTCGATACATGGAAACGCTCTCCTTACAGCTTAATAATGCAGCGGAATGTGTCCGGACGTATGGCCGTCTCAAAGGCAGCCTGCGCCTCTTCGGCCGCAAATTCGCCGCTTATCAGCCGGCTCGGATCGATCAAGCCCTTTGACAGCAGGTTCACGGCCCGGTCAAACGAGCGCACGCTGGGACTCACCGCCCCGGTGATGACCGCTTCGCTGCTGTGCAGCCAGTTCGGGCTGATCTCAATCGGTTTGTCGGGGTGCTGTGAACTGTACATGACTATACGTCCCATCGGCGCTGCCATCTGAACCGCCTGCGCCGCCACGGCAGAGATCGGCGTCGTGTTAAACACGACCTCGGCACCCCGGCCATCTGTCAGACTCTTGACAAAGGCGATCGGTTCCTGCTCCAGCGGATTAAACGTGATATCGCAGCCCAGTTCTTCGGCCATTTTGCGGCGGGCCGGATCCGGTTCGCTCATAATCACACGGGCGCCCGAAAGTTTTGCCGCCATCACATGCAGCTGTCCCATGATGCCGCCGCCGATGACTAACACATCGTCGCCCAGTTCAATATGGCCCCTCTCAATACTCTTTAACACGCAGGCGATCGGCTCCGCAAAACAGGCCCGGTTATCGGGAATCGTATCGGGAATCATAAAAATCTGCGACGGCAATACGTTTACATACTCGCACAGCCCGCCGATCGAGAGGATCTTTTCGGAGCCGTCGGCCGCTTCCAGCTTCGTCGCCTGGCTGTTGCTGTTTTCGCAGAGGTTCTCCTCGCCCCGGCGGCAGAAATAACACCTGCCGCAGGCATATAACAGGCGCGCCGCCACCTTTTTGCCGGCCGGATACTCGCTCTCGCGGATACCGGGTCCGACGGCCGCCACTTCGCCGACCACCTCATGGCCGCTGACAATCGGCAGCGGCATATGCGAATCGCGGGTGAACATGCGCTGTTCAAACGTACACAGGGCGCAGGCATGCACTTTCATCAATATCTTGCCGGCCTCCGGCTGCGGTTTTTTTACTTCTCTTACTTCCGCCTTGTGATCGTCCGCAATCACGACGGCTTTCATCGTTTCACTCATTCCTAACACCTCATCTTCTCTGTTTATCCATGTTTCCAGGGCATAATGGGACACCGCGCTTACAAAGCCAGCCGGTAAATCTTGATTACCTCCTCTTTCGTAAGCTGCGACACGCCGCCCACCTTTCCTCCGAACGCCCCGTCCACCGCCATCTGCGCAATCCGCTCAAACTGGCTGTCGTCGATGCCGATTTCGCTCAGGCGCGTCGGCAGGCCGATCGTGCGCAGGAAGGCTTCCAGGTTACCGATGCCTTCTTCAATCGTGATTTCCGGATGCATGTAATCCATCTTCGCACCCAGGCAGTTGACGCAGAAGCGGGCAAACAGCGGAAGGTTGCGCTTATAGCAATACTTCATCCAGGCCGGCGTCATGATGCCCAGCATCAGGCCGTGCGTCGAGCGATAGGTGACTGTCATCGGGTTCTCGATTCCGTGGACCGCCCAGTCGGATACGGTCCCGGCGTACATGGCGCCGTCCATCGGATAATACGCCGCCTGCAGCATATTGGAGCGGGCCGTATAGTCTTGGGGATTTTGCAGGACGATCCGCACGTTCTTCTTGATGACGTTGATCCCGGTCTCCGCAATCCCCATCAGCATTTCCGCGTCTTTCGTGGAAGTAAAATACGATTCCATATAATGGGAAATAATATCCATCGCGCCCGAGGCCGTCTGCTTCGCCGGCAGCGTGTAGGTCAGTTCCGGATTGATGATGCAGAAATCAAACTTGATCTCCTCGGCAAAAAACGAATGCTTCACTTCAAACCCGCCCTCGTCGTTGACGACCATCGCACAGCAGCGTGCAGATGCAGCCATGCGGCAGCACCCGGCCGGCGACCGGTGTGAAACTCTGGTAGTTCCACACGTCGCCTTCATAATAAGTGCCGAGCGAGATAAACTTGGCGCTGTCCATGACCGAGCCGCCGCCGACTGCCAATACAAAGCCGATTTCATTTTCCCGGCACATGCGCATGCCCTCACGCATAAGGCTCAGCCTGGGGTTCGGGCGGACGCCGCCCAGTTCAAACACCTCCACGCCCGCTTCTTTAAGCGACCGGCGCACGCGCTCTAGGAGCGCTTCCAAATAAGCGCCGCCGTCGTGATGGATCAGGCACTTGTCCGCGTATTTTTTTACCATCCCGCCCACATTGTTTTCGGTATCCTTGCCAAAGACCATTGTCGTCGGGTTATGGAATACAAAATTTTCCAGCATAATACTTCTATCCTCCTGTCACGCCTTGTCTGTCGAACCGCATACATCCATGATGCGCCTGGCCACGTCCTGGATTCCCTTTGTCATATAATTGTACAGACCGTATTCCGCATACGGGTCCTGGCGGAATTCTTCTCCGTTCATTACCTCCAGCGCGCCGTGATACAGCTCAAAGGCCACGTTCAGCTTACAGATTCCCATCCGGCAGGCTTTGCGCAAGTTCGTGTCTCCCGTACCGGAACCGCCGTGCAGCACTAAAGGGACCGGGACCTGTTCCCGCAGTTCCTTCAAAAGGTCAAACTGCAGCCTGGGTTCTCCCCTGTATTTGCCGTGCGACGTGCCAATGGCGACCGCCAACGCATCCACGCCGGTTTCCGCCACATAGCTGACCGCCTCCGAGGGAACGGTAAATACGTTCTGGCTCAGATCGCCGTCAAAACCGACATGTCCCAATTCCGCTTCCACGCCGACGCCCACCGCGTGCGCAATCTTTACCAGCTCCCTTACCTCGGCTACGTTTTCCTCATACGGCAGAGCCGAACGGTCCACCATGATATCGGTAAAGCCGGCGCGGATCGCGGCGACGGCATGCTCATACTTTGCGCCATGGTCCAGGACAACCGAGACCGGTACGCTCGCCTGCAGGGCCAGATCGCGCACCATCCTGCCAAAATACATCATATCGGGATTATTTCCGTACATGTACAGAACAATAAGCGGCGACCGTTTTTCTTCGGCCGCTTCGATCAGGGCCCGCAGAATGTGCTCGTTGCCGGCCGAAAGGGCCGGGACGCAGTAGCCGTTTTCCCGCGCTTTGTTCATGGATTCGATCATTGATACCAACATACTTATTCCTCCTGTCGTTATTTCGACTTCCCTAAATCATGCCCTTGTTTATCGGGCATGAAAGATACTTTTGTGATACTCATTCTGATTTTATGCAAAAATCCCCAAAGCCGAACCGGCGGCGCCCAGCACAATGATAAACACCAGGACCCAGACCGTCGATTTTCCCTTTTTCAGCAGCCACAGGCAGCCCATCGTCAACAGCAGCGGCAGCATACCCGGAAGGATCGCGTCAAACAGGCTTTCCTGAAGATTAAAGTAGACTCCGTTTGCCTGTTCGATGACAATTCCGCAGTTGAGCGACACATAGTTGCAGACCAGGGCCCCCAGTACCATGCAGCCCAGCATGCTGGCGCCGTTTATGACTTTGTCGATTACCCCGCTTTCAAGCATATTTAAAATGGCGTCGTGCCCTTTTTTATAGCCCAGCATAAACATCGAATACGAATAGCCGACGGTCATCACCAGCGTTACCAGCATGTAAATGACCGGCGCCGCCACCACGCCCTGCATGGCAAAATTGATGGCAAAGATCAGAAGCAGCGGGATCACCACGCCCTGAACGACCGAATCGCCGATACCGGCCAGGGGCCCCATCATGCCGGTTTTTAAGGAGCGGATCGCGTCGGGATCTATATCTTTCCCCTCGGAAATCTCTTCTTCCATTGCCAGCGATAACCCGACGATCGAAGCGCCGGTGAAGGGCTCCGTATTAAAGAAATCCAGGTGGCGTTCCATCGCCGCTTTGCGCCCTTCTTCGTTTTCTTTGTACAATTTTGCCAGAGAGGGGCACATCGCGTGCAGGAATCCCAGCCCCTGCATTCTTTCATAGTTGTAAGCGGCCTGTGCGCACATAAACCAGGTAAACCAGGTGCGGATCGCGTCTTTTTTTGTTAATTTAGCCATTTACCCCTACCTCCTTATTCTTGGTGACCTGCATATAGATCAGGACAATGCAGACAGAGAAGAAACCGACGGCCGTCATGCCGAGCGACAGGTACGCGGTCATCAAAAAGCCCAGCAGGAAAAAGACCCTCGCATCTCCCTTAAAAATAAACTTCAGCGTGATCGCCACGCCAAGCGCCGGCATCATGCCGCCGATCGTAATCAGCGCCGAGAGGACCGTGCTGCCCAGCATGTTCAGAAAACCCTCTATGTACTGCGCGCCGAAGTAGCAGGCCAGCGCGCAGGGAACGACCGTGACCACAAGCAGCATCAGCTGCGGCAGCAGAAAGTCCATGATCCAGATCTTGTCCGTCTGCCCTTTGGCAACCATCTTTTCCGCCCCGCGCACAAAAATCGTATCAACGGTCAGACGGCCGAACCACAGCAGCGTTCCCAACAGCCCGATCGGCACCGCCACCGCCATCGCCGCTTCCGGCGCCAGGCCGCTGGTAATGCCGACGGCCGTGCCGACGATCCCGGCCAGGCACATGTCCGAAGCCAGCGCGCCGCCGGCCGAAATCGCGCCAATGTACATCAGGTTGATCGTCCCGCCGATGACTGTTCCGGTCACCGGGTCGCCCAGGATGCAGCCTGTGAGAAACCCGGCCACCAGGGGCCGGTACGCCGTATAGTAGCCGTAGCCGCCTAAAATATTGCCGTTGCCTGTATAGTAGATCAGGCCGCACAAAATAGCTTGAAATACACTCATACTTTTTCCCTCCTATAAGAATACGATTGTTTGTGTTTATGCGCCTGGCGGGGGGCCGCCGTCCCGGGGCGCCGTCATGGTCCTGAAAGCCGATCTCTCAGTGGCGTTGGTTTTTCGTCTGGTACCAGCTGGTATTGCAGGGCGCATCCTTTTTCCAGCAGCCGCTTCAGGCAGGCGACCTCGCTTTCGCTGGCCGAGACGTTGCGGTTGAATTTTTTGCGCCCGGCTTTGGCGCCCATTCCTCCCAGGATCACCTGCGGCAGGGGGACCCCCGAATCCACCAGCGTTTCGAGTACCTCCGGGCCTTTTACCAGAATCATGATCCGTTCTTTGGGGTCCGCTTCCTCCGCCAGATACCCGGCCGCTTCCTGCGCCCCCAGGACCTTTAGTTCCATGCCGGCCGGCGCGGCGCTGCGCAGGATCTTCTGCATGAAAATGTCCTTGGTCAGCGGGTCGTCCACGACTAAAATCCGGTTGCAGTTGACATGCTTCACCCATGCCGTTACCACCTGTCCATGGATCAGGCGGTCGTCGATCCTTGTCAATACAATCGTTCTCATGCTACACCACCTCCTCTATGTATTGATTGACATCTACGATTGTGTCCTTCCCCCGGCTGACGGCCGTAGCCACCAGATCCCTGGCCGTGCTGTCCTCCCTGGAGGTCAAAATCTCCAGGAAAACCGGAAAATTGATGCCGGCCAAATGCTCAAAGCTAAACCGCTGCATCAGCGACGCGGCCGCGTTGAACGGGCTGCCTGAAAGCATATCGGTTAGAACCAATACCTCGCCTTTCTTCTGCGCCGTTTCGATGGCCTGCCCGAGCTTATCCCGCAGCTCGTCGATGCTTTCGCCCAGATCGAATCCGAAGGTCTGGATATCTTTCTGCTCTCCCACGATGAGCTGGGCGCTCTCCAGCAGCGCCTTTGAAAAGCTCCCGTGGGACACTACGATTAACTGTACCACCTGTTGTCTCCTCCTTTTTATAAGCCTGTCACCGCAGCAACTGTCGGATGGTTTCGCTGTCTTTCGCCAAAATCAGCCGACGGGCTGTTTCCTTTTCTCCCAGCCGTCCAAACACATGTTTCAGCATACGGATATAGACGCTGTCGTCCCGCTCTTCATCCTCCGGATGGACGGCAAACAAGATTACCACCTGGACATACCGCTCATCCTCCTCCAGCGTATCGTCCTCGGTCCAGAGGATCTTCTCCCTCAGTTTTCCGACCGCAATCCCCGGCCGCAGGACGCTCTCCGATTTTCCGTGCGGGATCGCAATATAGCTGCCGGCCGAGGTCACGGCCATTGCTTCCCGCTCCAGTACGTCTTTTAAAAACTGCTCCTCGTCGCAAATCAGGCCCGCCCCCGCCAGCAGCGGGATCAGCCGGCGGATCGCCGTCTCTTTGTCCGGCGCTTCCACGTCCACGCAAATCTGCTCATTCGGTATCAATTCCGTTTCGTTTCCTGCAAACGAATCAAACATCTGCCGCAGATCCTCCGTGCTTTGGCAGGTTTCCATCCGTTCCCGCCCTTTGGGGCTGCACAGCATCTGATACAATTCCGCCAGCTGGTTCAATAGAATGTCGTAGGAGGACGCATACGTAAACAAAGACCAGGACGGCGTTCCTGCCCTGCGGACAATCTGCGTCCGGTTCTCCGGACCAAGCCCCAGCACTACCTCAATATGATCCCCCCACCGCATCCGGCCTTTGATATGGGCCGAGCGGATGCTGCCGTTGTCCCGGTCCGCACACGCCGCCTTGTGCAGCCGCAGTTGTTTTTTATAAAACTGTTCCTCCATGACCGGCAGAGAAAAAACCGGCCCGCTTTGCATCCGGCACAGCGTATTGCGGATGTTGCGGATATCTTTTTCCGACAGCACGGCCGACACCATGATATAGGGAATCCCGGATGCCTCCAGCGGGACGGTGGATACGATAAAATCAATCTCCTCCAGGCTTGTCCTTTTCTCGAGCTGCCGCACCGACAGAACGTCCACAATGTTCCAATCCGGAAAATTCTGCCGCAGTTTTGTCGTCAAAAGCTGTGAGGTCCCAAAACCACTGTGACAGACGACCAGCACGCGCTGCTCCATCCGCCCCGCTTCTACCATCGCTTGATAATACGTCGCGATGTAGGAAATTTCATCCAGACCGGCTTCTTTTAAGGAGTATTTCTGGCTCATGCACCACATGGCGGCCTGACACAGCCCCAGCAATTCGCCGTAATTGGCCTGGACATCGGAAAGAATCTCGCTCTTGATGCCGATGTTGTATTTGAGACGGTTTAACATCGGGCGGATATGCAGCAGCAGCCCTTCCGCCAGCTGCCGGTTCTTGCCTACGTCAATCCTAAGCGCTTTGGCGATGCATCCGTTCATGTCGGCGGCAATCCCCCGCGAAATGCTCTCCTCGCCGGAGGTGCGCGGCTTTTTGGCGTCCGCCATCTCGGTGCCGATTCCCGACGAAATCAGATATTTGTAAATATAGTAGGTTTCGGCCTCCCCGATCTCGAGGTCAAATTCCGCCCGGATGATCGCGGCCAAGCTCTTGGCATACTCAAACGATTTGTAGGTGCTTACGTCGATCGCCCCGTCCACCTGCTCGATCTGTTTGCCTTTGCGCGTGCGCGCCAGGCAGATCAGGATATGCGTCAGCAGATTGATGTAATACGGTTCCCCGATTGTGTGTCCGCAGAGCGTCTCCAGGTGCCCCAGCATCGCTTCGATAAAATCTACTTCTTCTGCCGGAAAAAACCGAATCAAGCCGCCGCGCGTCGTCTCGTTTAACCGACTCTGGCTGCCCTTAGCCGTTCCCTCCTCCTCCGGCCGGCGATACTCCGCCATCAGCGCGGCAATCGCCCGCCGGATATCGCCCTCCTGCCCGGCAATATGGCGGCCTTCGCTGTCCTTTCTCAGTTTCAATCCGAATGCGCCCAGCCAGTCCTCGATATATTTGAAGTCATTGACAATGCTCGAACGATTTACATAAAATTCTTCCGACAGCTTGCGAATCGAAATACCGGTCGCCGGATATAACAGCAGCCGGCGCATGATCTCCCGTCGGCGCGACGTAATGGAAACCTGCCGGCCTGCGCTTTGTCTCTCCAGGTCGTTTAAAAGTTCCCGGCAATGCCTGGCCTTCTGCTCCAGATACACGCCGCAGCCCGTTTTCCGCTCCAGTACCAGCCCGAATGCTTTCAGGTAGCCCTGGATCTCTTTTAAATCTTTTAACAGCGTTTTATCGGATACGCAGAGTTTGCGCGAATAGTATCCGGCCGGAAAGTACTGCTGCTCTTCCAAAAGCAGCCTGATACACTCGATTTGCCTCGCCGTCAGGTCTTGCATAGCCTTGTCTCTCTCTTCTTCTGGCATTCCTCCGGTTCCGTGATTTTAGTATAGCATCGGGATTGTGCCGCAAAAATACCAAACCGCTTCTGTATCGATACGGAAGAAATGGGCAGTTTTGCTATTATTTGTTTTCTTTTAATCTGGAAATTATGCGTTTTGAACAGTGACGTGGCCCGGAAGCCGGTTTTGCTTGATTAGAAATATGTAGGTTAAATACTGAAATAAAATAAGACGGCGTTTTCTATAGGATGGTGCAAAAAAATGCATCCATCTAAAAACGCTGTCTTATCTCTGCATCTTCTAAAATTCCTTCGAATAACACTAATATGCATAAAAACTGAACCGACATGTATTTCTATACAGGAGATTTTAGCCGGTACAAATAACGAAACCAGGACGAAACCTTTATGTTAAACAAATCTCCCGCCCCAGCGCAAACGAATACAAAATCTTCTCCTTCACCTCCCGGCCCGTCGCCTGGAAAAGCGCCCGGGCATAATAATCGAGCTGGGCCTGATAGCGATGCCGCAGGACTTCTTCTCCGTCCGCCCGCCCCACCCGGTCGGTCTTATAGTCCAACAGGTACAAATACTCGCCCTCCTGCCAGTACGCGTCGATGATTCCCTGGATCACCACCAATTCCCCGCTGGTACGCTCCGGGTCGATCTCACAGGCCGGAATCCCCATCACAAACGGCTTCTCCCGGTACAGCTGTCCCCGGCCGGCCGCCGCGGCCATGCGCCGGATCGAGGGGGCTTTAGCCATCTGCAGAAGCCGCTTCGCGCTGACAGCCTCCCGCTCCGCCGGCGTGAGAATCCCGGCCCTGCTCCAGACTTCCAGCCGGCCCTCCAGGCTTTTTGCATCCTGCCCCCCGCTCCAGGCCAGCAGTTCGCCAAAGTCCATGCGTTCCAGTACCTTATGATACGCGGTGCCGCGCGACGCCCCGCCGATCGACGCCTGTTCTTTTTGCAGGAAACGCGGCAGCTGCACCTCGTCGTTTTCCAGTTCTACCAGACGACAGCTTTCGGCATCCTCCTCCATCGCGGCATGCTTTAATTCCGAGACGGACATCTTCACCGGCAGCGTTTCCTCCTCCTGGTACGGATATACGTAATCCAGCCGTTCCTGCATCTGCGCCCGCGCCGCAGGATCGTATTCGGCCCGGGGATCCCAGTTTTCCAGGCGCTCCCGGGTATTCCCCCGGCCGGCCTGGCGCTCAACTTCTTCGTACAAAAGCCGGGCAAACGGCACTATTTCACAGGCAATCGGCGCATCCGGCCGGTTCAGGCACAGAAGCAGCCAATCGAGGTAAGAGCCGGCGGCCGCTACCCGCGACGACGGCAGCGCCCCGTCCGGGTCCTCTGCCGAAAGTCCCTGTTTTTCCCACTTTTTAGCCAATGCCTTGTCTGCGCCGCATAAAATCAGCTTTTCCTTGGCCCGCGTCATCGCCACATACAGCACCCTAAGTTCCTCTCCCAGGCTGTCGCGCAGAAGCCGGCCGGCCACCACCCGTTTTTTCAACGTCGCTGTGCGCAGCCGATGTTCCACATCCACATAATCGGCTGCCAGGCCCAAATCCGGATGCATCAGGATCCGGCTGCGGGTGTCCTGCCGGTTAAACGCCTTGCCAAGCCCTGCCACAAAAACGATCGGATACTCCAGGCCCTTGCTTTTATGAATGGTCGTGATCCGCACCGTGTCGCCGCTTTCCCCTTCGGGCGCGGCCTCGCCAAAATCGACGTCGTACTTGTGAAGTTTCTCGATATAACGCACAAAGTCAAACAGGCCGTAATAACTCGTGCCTTCGTAGGCCACGGCCTTTTCCATCAGCATATCCAGGTTGGCCCGGCGCACGGCCCCGTCCGGCATTACCGACACCAGTTCATAATATCCGGTATCGTCGTAGACGCGCTGCAAAAGTTCGTGCAGCGGCAGGTAAACGGCTTGTCCGCGAAGGATCGACAGCGTATCCAAAAAGGCGGCCGTCTTTTCGCACAAAGCATCCCATTCCGTCTGCGGGCCTGCATCTTCTTTTTGCCGGCCCGCCGCGTACAGGCATGCCCCATACAGTCCCCGCACGCCCCCGGGGCTTCCCGCTTTCACAAATTCCGCTTTCAGAACGGCCATCTCCTGCGAGGAAAAACCGCCGATCGGCGAATGGAGCACGGCCGCCAGCGCAATGTCCTGCATTGGATTATCGAGAATCCGCAGGCAGTTTAATACCGTCTGCACCTCCAGCGCCGTAAAATAGCCGGACGCCGACTGTGCAAACGCCGGAATCCCGGCATTTAGCAAAACGTTGACAAACGTCTCCGCCCAGCCGCTGAAGGTCCTCAGCAAAATCACGATGTCGCCGCAGCGCGCCGTCCGATAGCCCTTTAACTCCTTGTCCCAGACCCGCAGCCCTTCTCTTTCATCGGTCAGGCGGCGAATCCGCTCAGCAATCGCTTTGGCTTCGGCCTCCCTTACATTGATTTCCTTCTGAATCTCCTTCTCCGACACATCGACTAAAAGCAGTTCCGTCGTGTAATCGCAACCGCCGTCTTTTCCCGTATCCTCCGCAAACACCGCCCCCGGGTAGAGCGCGTTTGCGTCGTCGTAATCGATCCCGCCCAAAGGCTTTGCCATAATCTGGCGAAACACAAAATTCGCCGCCTTTAGTACCTGCGGACGGCTGCGGAAATTTTTGTGCAGGTCGATCTTCTGATTGTCGCTGTCCCCGGCGGTAAACGACTCGTATTTATCCATAAAAATTTCCGGCCGCGCCATGCGGAATTTGTAGATGCTCTGCTTTACATCGCCGACCATAAATTGATTGGGACGCCCGTTCCAATGCCCGGCCACGCTGGCTAATAACAGTTCCTGCACGAGGTTGCTGTCCTGATACTCGTCGATCATCACCTCCCGATACGCGCCCTGCAGCTGCCGGGCCACGGCGCTGGGAACAATCCGGCCGTCCTCCTCGGCGATTAAGATCGCCAGCGCCAAATGCTCCAGATCGTTAAAATCCACCAGGTGCTTTTCCCTCTTGTAGGCGGCAAAGCGTTTTCGAAACTCTTCCGTTACCAGACAGAGCGTGCGCAGCGGCTGCTGGCTCCGGGCCAGCTGGCGAAGCATCTCCTCCTGATCCGGGAAAAGATACTGCTCCTTCCATTTCTGCAGGGCCTTCTTTCCCTCGTCGCGAAACGCGGAAAGCCGCTCTTTCTTCCCGGCCTCCACCGATTTATCGCGGATTACCGGCTTGCGCACAAAGTTCATTTCCGATAACGCCCGCTGCAGGGAATCGTACTCTCCGGCCTGCCAGACCATCTCCGCCTGCCGGCGGTCGCTTTGAAACATTTCTGCGTAAGCCGCGGGGCCGTCCGCTTCCATGCACAGGCGGATCGCCCGGTCATACTGCCGCATCCACTCGCCGGCCTCCCGTTTCAGCTGAGCAAAAAGGCTCTCCAGCCAATCCGTTCCCCCGCCTTTTCCCCACTCGCGCAGCGTTTTCTCAGGAAAAGGATAGGCGCTGACAAAGAAATGCAGCCGTTCGATCCATTCGCCGATTCCCTCGTCCCCCTTGCCCGTGGACAGGGTTTCCACCATTTCTAAAAAGGCTTCGTCCCCCTCCTCATACAAATCCTCCATCAGACGCTCGATCAGGTCGCCGCGGATCAACTTCAATTCGCCCTCGTCGCCAATACGAAAATCGGGGTCTAAATCCAGTTCGTCAAAATGACTGCGCAGGATATGAAGGCAGAAGCTGTCGATCGTCGTGATCTGCGCATAATGGAGCAGCGTCAGCTGGCGCTGCAGATGGGCGTTCCCCGGCTCGCGCTGTAAACGTTCCCGCAAAGCCTGTCCGATCCGCTCCCGCATCTGCGCCGCCGCAGCTTTGGTAAAGGTGACGATCAGCAGTTCATCGACATCCAGCGCCTCCTGTGGATCGGTGATGCGCGAGAGAATGCGCTCTACCAGCACCGCCGTTTTCCCGCTGCCGGCCGCGGCCGCCACCAGGATATTGCGATCCCGCAGTTCAATCACTTTCTTCTGTTCTTCGGTCCATGTTACCGCCATGCTCCACCTCTTCCCAAATTTCCGATACCGCCGGCTCTCCCAGCCGCCGGTATTCATAGCCCGGCGTTTTTTTGTCAAATCCGCAGACAGCCGCAAACCGACAGTAATCGCAGCCCGTATGCCCGTCGCGGATATACGGGTTTACGGCCAGATCGCCCTCCATAATCCGGCGGCCAAACTCCTGCATGCGTCCCCGCACAAAGCGGCACAGCGCCTCCAGCTGCCTGGTGCCTGCCAGCGAGGAGCGTTTTTCCACCGGTTCGCCGTCTTTTTCGACCACCGGGATCACCGGCGGCGCATCCGTGCCTACCAGCCGGTCCAGGCGGCGGTAAATCTCCCGCTCCCGGTTTACCAGGCCGTTCATTTTCAGCTCTTTTAAAAGGGCCGTCTCCACCGACGCCGGATCCGGATGAGCCGCTTCTTCCGGTCCGGTCTGCACAAACGGATCGTGGATATTATAGTAGAGGATCCCCGCCGGAATCACCGTCTTGTCGCCGTGTTTGCGGCGTTCCCTCTCCATCGCCGCGTCCAGGTAGACCGCCAGCTGCAGCTGCAGGCCGTAGTACACGCCTACCAGGTCAAAGGACGTGCCGCCGGTCTTGTAGTCAATTACCTTGACATAGATTTCGTCGCCGTCCTCACAGGTATCGACCCGGTCGATGCGGCCGTGCAGCCGCATCAGGGTATCCGCATCAATCAAAAGGTTCATCGCCTGGCTGTCGCGTCCGTCAAATTCCACCTCGACCTCGGAAGGCCTGAAATCGCCCCGCGCCAGCTGCTCGCACAGCGCCCACAGCGTGCGGTCCGCAATCCGCTCTACCCGCCGCAGCAGATAGTCGCCGCGCGCCGTCCCCTCCAGGCCGCGGCTGCCTCCCTGCGCTGCGGCTTCCAAAAGGCACTGGTGCACCAGGGCTTTTCGGCGCTCTTCGCCGATCACCGCCGGCTCCGGGCGCATCTCCTCCTGGTCCCGGCTCTTTTGGGAATCCTCCCCGTACACCTTGGCAAAAAAGCGCCGGATCACCTCATGAAACAGCGTCCCCATGTCGGCGGCCGCAAATTCGTGCAGCTTGCGCTCCGCCAGCTCCAGACCATAGGAAAGGAACTGGCCGTAAGCGCAGGCCGCATAGCGCTCCAGGCGGGTCACACTGCCGCCCACCTGTTCCCCGTACAGCGCCCGGGCCACCGCCGGCCCCAGGCTTTCTTCCCGGTACGTCATAAAGGCGGCGTCCCGCCAGCGCGCCAGCTCCTTCTGTCCCTGCGGATCCTGCCAGAACAGGCTGTACAGTTCTTTCCAGGCTTCGCAGGCGCGTCCTTCTTTGTAATCGGCAAAGCCGGCTAAGAGCGCGTCGCCCGCCGTTTTTCTGGTGACGATCTGCTCGGCCAGCGGCATGCCGCGGTCGGCCTGCTCGGCCGTCAGCCACGGGAACACGTTTTTTAATTCTCCGACCATATACGAGGGAGACAGCGCCCCCCCGTCCAGGCTCTGCCGGCACCAGGAAACATACAGACGCCGGGACGGCTTGGTCAAAGTTAAATAGAGGTAGAAGCGGTCAATAAAACCGTTCTGCTGTCTGGTCGGAGCCAGCGATACGCCAAGCCTGGAAAGCGAACGCCGGTCCAAATCCGACAAAAGGCTTGCTTTCTCACCGGTTTTCGGCACCAGCCCGTCATTGGCCCCCACAAAAAAGAGTACCTTCGGATCCTTCAGGCGCGTCCGGTGCATATCGCCGGCCACAACCCGGTCCACACAGGCCGGGATCACGCCCACGCGGATTTCCGAAAATCCGGTGTCCAGGATCTCGCGCCATTCCCGCAAAGATACCCGGGCGTCGCCGAACAGTTCGACAATCTTGTCAAGCAGTTCCAGTACCTTTTTGTACGCCTGCTCATATTCCAGGGACAGACTGGCCTCCCCGGCCTGCAAAAGCCGTTCGGCCAGCTGTTTTAGGCGTTTCTCGACCTGCTGCCCCTGCATAAACTCCACCAGGGCGGCCGCGTAATCTTGCACCGAGGCGCCCGGGCTTTTCAGGGCCTTGTGCAGGGCCAGCAGAGGTTCCGCCGCCTGGCGCCTTATCCGGTTCAGCCGTTCCATATCGGTCCGGCGGTCCTCTTTATCCGCCTGCTCCCAGGGCGTTTCCCAGGCGCGGCGGCCGCGGAGCCCCTTTGCAAGGACGTAGTTTTCGAGTTCGTACAGATCCTGCTCCTCCAGGGGCGCCATGCCGCTTTTGAGACAGGCAAACATCGTCTCATATGAATAACCGCTCTCAATCGTCTCCAGC
This sequence comes from Lachnospiraceae bacterium, assembly GCA_022793375.1. GTDB lineage: Bacteria > Bacillota > Clostridia > Lachnospirales > Lachnospiraceae > RGIG7193. Next base: position 9,627 of record JAAWCS010000048.1, on the reverse strand, counting down.
GCTCCCCGCAGATACGCCACCAGCGGATGCCCCATCATCGATTTTTTTATATCGATAAAGCAGGGAATCCCGTAGCGGCCAAAGACCTGCCGGATCACCGGCTCATAGCCGGCGATATCGCTGCTGACAACGGCCATGTCCCGGTAGCGCATCCCCTCTTCTTTTACCAGGCGGAACATCTCCCGCGCTACGCACTGAAGTTCGGCGCGGCGGTCCGTCACCTCCCACAGGCGCAGACTGCCGCTGTCGTCCTTCTCTGTCATCGGCATCGCCGGACAGCGCAGAAACTGCCGCTCAAGGACAGCCAGCGCAGGACTCTCCTGAAATCGCAGGCCCGGCGGCAGGAGCCGGCTTTCTTCTTCGGCAATCCCTCCTTTTGCGGCCAGCGTCCGCAGGGTGCGGACCATCGTTCGCCCCATTTCAAACAACGGCTCCTGTAAATCCTCGTCCGTCGGCGCAGTCACAATCACCTGCTTTGCGTGGCGCATCAGCGCTTCCAGCACCTGGTACTGTGCCGGCGTAAAACCGGTAAAGCCGTCAAAGGCTACCGCGCTTGCGCGAATCAGGCCTGAATCGGGAATCAGGCGGCACAGTACGTCGAGCAGGCGTTCCGAAGGGATCGTATCCTCCTGCATACTGTGATCGAAAGCCGTATACAGGGTAAGGATTTCCTCCAGCTTGCGCTTTAGAAGCGGCTGGCCGCCGGTCGCGGCGATCAGCTCCCGCAGCTGCCCCTCATCGATCCGGTACTGATAAAGCTCGCTGAGCATGGACTTAATCTTATCAATAAACCCGGCCTTGTCGAGGTTTTTGCGAAACAGCGTCAGTTCTTTGCCGCACAGGGACGCCGCCCGCCGCAGCACCAGAAGCTTTCCCATATCGTCCAGGACCGTCAGATTCTCCGCCCCCTGTTCTCCGAGCACGCGGTAAGCCAGCCGGTCAAAGCTGAGAATGTCTATATTCGCGACGCTGTGACGCGGATGCAGGCTCACCAGGTCTTTCTGCGTCTGCATGGTAAACTGCTCCGGCACAATCAGTAACGCCTGAAAGGCGGAACTACGTTCCGCCTCTCGAATCAGCCATTCATATAAGGATGTCGTTTTGCCCGACCCCGAAGGGCCCATCCAAAGCTGCAATGCCATCAACAAGCCTCCATCGCCAGGCAGCAGGCCCCCAGAATCCCCTGGTCGTCTCCCAGGCTGGCGCCCACGATGTAATCCTCCAAATGCTCCATCTGGCTGGTACGGATATAGCGGTTGACCTGTTTTTTTACTTCGGCGCGAATTAACGGCAACAGCTGCGGCTGGTGCATCACGCCGCCGCCCAGAATGATTTTCTCCGGCGACAGCACCATGATATAGTCGACCAGGGCCTGCGCGATATAGTAGGCTTCCATCTCCCATACCTCCGGCCGGTCGCTCAGCTCCACGCCCTTTTTGCCCCAGCGCTTGGCAATCGCCGGGCCGGCGGCCAGGCCTTCAAAGCAGCTGTCGTGGAACGGGCAGTTGCAGACAAAATCCGCGTCCTTTTCATGGCGTTTCAGCGTCACATGGCCGGCCTCCGGATGCAGCATCCCGTGAAGAAGCTTTCCGTTGCTCATGACGCCCGCGCCGATCCCGGTGCCGATCGTAATGTAAACGCTGTTCGCAATCCCCTTGGCACAGCCAAATGTCGCTTCCCCCAAAAGCGAGCCGTTTACGTCCGTGTCAAAACCGACCGGGATTTTCAGTTCTTTGGCAAATGCCCCCACAATGTTGCAGTTGGCCCAGCCGGTCTTTGGCGTCGTCGTGATATAGCCGTAAGTCGGGGAATCTTTATGTAAATCAATCGGCCCGAAGCAGGCGATGCCCAAAGCCTCGATTTCTTTTCCCCTGAAATAATCGACCAGCATCGGCAGCGTCGCCGCCGGCGAAAGCGTCGGGATCGACACCTCGTCCAAAATCTCCCAGGTATCCCTGCCGTTTACCTCAACGATCGCGCACACCATTTTGGTGCCGCCGGCCTCCAAAGCTCCAACTTTCATGATGAATCCCTCCTCAATGCTTTTCTTTTTTATATCCAGGGCGGGAGATAGACTCCCTCCCGGTGCAAACTCATGTGCTTGCGCTGCAGACCGTGCTCGGCTTCGCATTCCTCCAGACGGTTGCGCACAGTCTCCATGCGCCGGTCCAGGTCGGCGCTGATTTTGGCGCAGGCCAGCATTTCCTTTGTCAATTCATCGGCCATCTGCGGGCTGATGTTCTTCTTATAGCGCAGCTTATGCTCCAGGCTGGCCCAAAAATCCATGGCGATTGTGCGAAGCTGCACCTCGACCTTCATCAGACGCTTCTCTTTCTCCAGAAAAATCGGCACCTCGACAATCAGATGCAGACTGCGGTAGCCGCTCGGCTTCGGATTGCGGATATAGTCCTTTTTCTGGATCAGCCGGATATCGTCCTGCTTGAGCAGGCAGTCCGCCAGCAGATAGATATCCTCGGGAAACGAACAGATCACCCGGATTCCGGCAATGTCGAAGAGATGTTCCTCCAGCGAAGCAAGCGTAAGCGGCAGCTCCTTCTTGCGCATCTTGCCGGCAATGCTCTCCATTGATTTGAGCCGCGTCTTGATCGTCTCAATCGGATTGCGGTCATACTGCACGGAGAACTGCTCGTTGAGCACTCTGAATTTCGTCTCCACCTCCATCAGCGCACAACGGTAGTAGGACATCAGCTCCTGCCAGGACTGGACGTTCTGTTTGGCAAATTGTATAAATTCCTCGCTGGTCAGCCCCTGGATCAGGCGCTCGGCCAGCTGTTGTTCAAACTGCTCGCGAGTCGATACCTCGGCCGGCAGTCCGGCTTGTTTCATCGGCATGGCAAATCCTCTTTTGCTTATTCGTAACCGGCCGCTTTCCGGCGCCGTTCTCGGTCAAACGACACAAAACGCGGTCGGGACACTTTGATTTTACCCTTTGTCGGGCGGGCCGTCAAGAGATAACAGAGAAAAGACCGTTTCTTCCAGGGGATTCTCTCCCTGGCGCATGCGGTCATATTTGTATTCCCTGTTCTCATAGATTGTATCAATTCCCTTTGGATGGAGCCCTGCCATGCCCTCCCCTTTTTTAAATTTCAAAAAAAATCCGATCCTCTCCGGCGCCGCCGTGCTGACGCTGGCCGGTTTTTTGAGCCGGATCATCGGCTTTTTTTACCGTATCTTTCTGTCCCAGCGCATTGGCGCCGAGGGGATGGGCGTCTACCAGCTGATTTTCCCGGTCTTTGGCATCTGCTTTTCCTTATGCTGCGGGCCGGTTCAGACGGCTGTCTCGCGCTACGTGGCGGCGCAGAATGCTCTGCTGCCAAAATCGCGGCCCGGACAAAGCCGCCCGGCCGGTTCGTACTCGCCGGAGTCGGTGCTGCGAGCCGGACTTTTGCTCTCCTTTTCCCTGGCCTGCGCCTGCGCCGCCCTCCTCTATGGCGGCTCGGAGTTTATCGCCGACCGCATCCTTTTGGAGGCGCGCTGCGGGCAGCTGCTGAGACTAATGTCTCTCACAATCCCGATCTGTTCGGTGCATTGCTGTATCAGCGGCTATTATTACGGCCTGCAGCGGGCCTCGATCCCGGCTTTTGCCCAGCTGGCCGAGCAGGCGGCCCGCGTACTGTCCGTGTTCCTGGTCTGCTCGGTCTTGACCGACGAGGGTCGGCAGCCGACGGCCGCCGTCGCCGTCTGGGGTATGGTCTGCGGGGAACTTGCCTCCCTGTTCTTTTCCGGAACCGCCTTCCTGCTGCGAAAAAGAGCCGGGAAAGCGACCGCTTCCACTTTTTACTATCTGCCAAAAATCCTCGCTCTGGCTGTACCGCTCGCCGCTACCCGGCTTTGCATCAGCCTTCTGCAGGGCGGCGAAGCGGTCCTGATTCCCAGCCGGCTGCAGATGCACGGGATGACCGACAGCCAGGCGCTTGGCGTGTACGGCGTGCTCACCGGGATGGCGTACCCGTTTATCCTTTTCCCGACGGCCGTCATCAATTCCGTCGCCGTCATGCTGCTGCCGGACATGGCCCAGTCCCAGTCGGCCGGCAACCAGGAACGCATCGACATCACCACCAGCCGCACGATCACCTGCAGTCTCTACCTGGGAATTCTCTGCACCGGCCTTTTCCTGTTTTTCGGCGACGAGATGGGGGAACGGCTCTTTTCCAGCGCTCTTGCCGGCAGCTATATCACGACTCTGTCCTGGCTGTGCCCGTTCCTCTACCTGTCTACGACGCTTGGAAGTATTCTAAACGGGCTTGGGCAGACGCGCACGACTTTCTGCCACAATGTAGTCAGCCTGATTTCTCAGCTTTTATTTGTGCTGTTTTTAGTGCCGGCAATCGGGATTCGCGGATATTTGTACGGGCTCTTGTTCGGGCAGCTCTTGCTTACGGTGCTGCATTTATTTGCCGTGCGGCGCTGCGTCCATATCCGTTACCATGCGCTGCATCATCTGATACGGCCGATGGGGGCGCTGGGGATTGCGGCCCTGGCGGCGGAAAAAATCACCGAAGCCGCGGTGGCTCCGGTGATTGCCCAGCCTGTGATGCAGTTGTGTATATCGTGTGGGATATTGACGGCGGTTTATGGGGGATTGCTGCTTGGAAGCCGGGGGAAGGGCTAGGGCATCTGCATCACAGAGGGTTTTATTTTTTATGGATAAATCAGCTGTACTCCATAGGACCATCTGGAATATAGTTAGCATTGGCTGTATCGAAGCATGGCCGCAAGCTGAATCCAAAAGAGCAGATAACCTCTGACACCTGACTTTTTCAAAAAAGCTCTTACATTGTCGATCGGAAATCCATGGATCAAAATGAAAAAATCTTTATTCAAGCCAAGGATGCAAGCTTAAACCCTAATAGCATTAAACTATCATTTGCGTATTCTGTCCACTCTTGATCTATAACTTGCCAATTTTTTTTAGCTACTTGTATCGCCAAATAATAATAATATAATTTTTTCTTATAATTTCCTATAATTGTTGCAACCGGAAGATCAAAACAATCCCCTCCAGAGATCAGTGAATAACCGTTTGCAAAAAAATCTATGTTTATACGATTTAACATTGATTTTCTCCTTCAATCTTTTCGGTCGATCTTTATCATTTATATGGTTTTAAGTGCTTTTTTGCTATATTATAGATATCTTCTTCTAAAACCTCAACAATTTCAATTTCTTTATCCAAAAAAGTACTACATATCGATATTAAATATACATCTCTTTTCTGCGTTTGAAACTGTATACTATTACTTTCCTTCAATGTATCAATTGACTTAAGCCCTATAAAAAAACCTTTTCCAACAAATTTTATATAAGCTTCCTTCCTTGTCCATATTTCGTAAAAACGCCTATCTATTTCCTTCTTTTTTCGACAATATATAATATTTCTTTCTCTGTAAAATATCGATTTGCAATTTTTATATTCGCTTTTTTCACTTTTTCTATATCGATCCCTATCGGCCTATTAGCAACACCTATTACCAGGGCATTATAGGTATGTGATAAATTAAAAAAATCTCCGGCCAACCTATTAGATATGGTTTTCCATATTTATTCTTTGTAAAAGCTATTTTTTGACTATCAATTCCAAAAGCATCACACAAAGCTATTTTAACAAAGATATTTGAATATGCAACAAGTAGTTTATCAATGACTAAGCTCTTTTCTTCTATATGTATACGTTTTTCTTCCGAAATATATGGTAGTAACATGTTCATCACTTCTGTATCATTTCCATTAAATGATAAATAGTATATTTTTTCCATAATTTATCTGCTAAATTTCCTTATACCATTTCGCCTGTGCCAAATACAGATCCCTATACTTTCCACTAACCCCCAATAATTCCTGATGCGCCCCATCCTGTACGACCCTTCCATTATCTAAAACGATTATCCGATCCGCCAGGGCTGCCGCACCAATCCGATGTGTTACAAAAATAACCGTTTTCTCTTTACTCATGTCCAAGTATTTTTTGAATATCTCCGTCTCCGCCAAAGGATCCAAATTGCTGGTCGGTTCATCCAAAACAAGAAAATTTCGTCCACGATATACCGCCCGGGCAATCGCCAGCTTTTTCCATTCTCCTCCAGAAAGTTCCATTCCTCCTGCCTCTTTTCCAAGCATAAGAGTTTGATCCACCTCCGGCAGTCCGGCAAAAGACAAGGCCTTTGCAATGGCTACATCGTCCTTCTTCCTGGCTGTGTCGCCCATATAGACATTATCCCCTACTGAAAACGTATAATATTTGGACGGATTCTGCATTACTACGCTGCTCTCTTCATAGCAGGCAGTAGGATTCATGTCCTGCAATTCCATACCGTTGATCCGCACTTTCCCCTCCGAAGGAGAAAGCAAGCCTAAAATCAGTTTCGCCAATGTACTTTTTCCAGCGCCATTTTCTCCTACCAAGGCAATCTTTTCCCCTTTGCAAATTGCCAAATCCACTCTGTTTATTACATAATGATCCGTAAGCGGATAACGATATTGAATCCCCTCAAGTTCTATTTTTTTTAATAAATCGTACTCTGCCCCTTTCTCTGCCTGTTCCTTTAAATCCATCAGATCAAAAAACTGTGCTGCCTCATTTTTCTTCATAATAAAAGTAGCAAGACCTGTCAACAGTTCCTTCATATCTGTTGTCAGGGTAGAGACAAGCAGAAGTACCGACGCCAATTCACTCAAAGCCAAAGCACCTGCGGCCATACGCATAATAGCAAATAGGCTCCCCGCTATAATAGTTGATTGGATAATCAAATTGTGCAGCAATAGAAATTTTGCCTGATTATAAATCAGCATCTGTTCCTGCTCTGCATAGGTATCTGCTGCTTTCTTCCACTTCCCATAGAAAAAATCATGCAGGCCAAAGCTTCTAATTTCTTTAGCTGCTCCTGAAATCATTAAATCCTGAAAATACTCTGCCTTTCGCAAATATTCCGTATTATTCTTCAAAAACGCAAACCGCAGCCTGCTTCCTATCGTATTTACCCACAACGTAGGCAATGGTGCAATCAAAACAAGCAAACTCAGACAGGGGTCGAAAATAAACAATGTGGCAGCAATTGAAAATACCGATATCAATTTAGAAATCATACAATAACACTGAAGCATCACCGCCGTATTTATGCCGGAACGATTCCCTGCAAAAGCAAATACTTGTTCAATTCTGTCCTGTATTGTGGGTATTTCATATAACTCCGGATCTATAACTGTCAGCTTTTTATACATAGAGGCATGAAGCGTTTCCTGCTGTCTGTTTGCCTGTACAATATTTAACTGCTCAATGTCATCCAGTATGTACACATATCGGTAAAGCAGGTCTACCAGGAAATGGATGACAAAATAACCTGCCAGAAGTAAAAAAGCATACTTCCACTCTCCCGTCAACCCCCCTGTTTCAACAATCCCAATATACCTCCCCCATACAAGCGCCAACACCAATCGCAACATCGAGAGTAAAATAAACGCCCCTAGATAAATGGCACTGATCTGTTTTGTTGCAGAAAATACGTAGATAAACAGCCGAATCAGGTGGGACAAGCTCGGTTTATTTTCCTGTAAAACTTCCTGCTCAATGCGCGTTGTATTATCATTTCCGACCATGAACTGCTTTTTCCTCCTCTTCCCCACGGACATACCATTGCTCCTGCGCCGCATACATACTCGCATAAAGCCCGTTCTGTTTAAGTAGTTCGCTGTGCGAACCGCTCTGAACAATTTTTCCTCCTGAAACAACCAGAATCCGGTCAGTAACGGCCACCGATGCCAGCCGATGTGAAATAAATATCGCCGTCTTGCCTTTAGATAATTCCACAAATTCAGAAAGCAGACGGCTTTCGGCCATGGGATCTAACTCACCTGTCGGTTCATCTAAAATCAGCACTGGCTTATCCCCCATAAATGCACGAGCAATGGCAACACGCTGCCATTGTCCGCCTGACAAATCTACTCCGTTTTCAAAGCGGTTTCCCAGCAAGGTGTTTTTGCCGTTAGCTAATAGTTCTGCAACGGAATTCACGCCGGCTTTTTCCATCGCCGTATCCACCGCAGCTTCATCATTCAGCCATTCTATACCTCCAACTCCCACATTCTCAGCCAAGGTAATATTATATTTTTCGAAATCCTGAAACACCGGGCCAAACATATGAATCCGTGCGCGCTGTGAATAGCTTGAAATCTCTCTTCCGCCAATCCATATCTGGCCGCTGTCCGGTGCAAACAGTCCCAGCAGTAGCTTAACGATTGTAGTCTTGCCCTCGCCATTCGCGCCCACCAGCGATATCCGTTCTCCATGCCGGATACAAAAACTCATATCATTCAGTATCGGACAACTGGCACCTGGATATGTAAAACACACATGGTCAAACTCAATTTCTACATTTTCCGGCAATTGATCGTAATTTCCATCCATATCCTCCGAAAGAGCCAGATAACGATCGTAATAATCAAATGCCCGGGCATATTTTCCACTGGTGCGCACTGTTTCCACAAAGCCAACAAGACCATTCTGTGAAAAAAGGCTGATTATAATTGCATTCGTCAAGGACACGAATGTTCCTATGCTCAGCTCTCCACCCCGATATAAAAAGAACAGCATTCCTGCTCCTACAAGTTGTCCGATCCATGTTAAATTCCGCTTTAAAAAATTTTGACGTAAATGTCTCAGGAAAAAATTCTCATACTCCTGGTTCCTCCTGCGCATTCGCCTCTTATAGGTATTGACTAAAAAGTCGCCCGCTCCCATGAGGTGATTCTCCTTAATATAATCCCGGGAACGTAGCATTTTACCAAGCACTTCATAAGATTTTTCTTTTTTCCAGTAGCCATCCATCTCATCATATATCTCCCGGTTTGTCCGTTCTGTAAACCATGTCTCCCATATAAATGGCATCAACATCACAGGCAATATTTGCCACTTGATCCGTCCCAGTATAATGAGGATACCTACGGAAGTTATCCCTGCCATAATCATTTGCCATGTCGCTTGAGGAAACAAGGACAAAAATGCATCTTCCACTTGATGATACGTTTTATCAATAATTTCCCGATCCGTTTCTTTTTCCAGGTGCTCATAACGAAGCTTTTTCAGTTTTTCTAAAAGCTGTCCTTTATAAGCTGTACGCAAAACCAGGCGGCAATACGGCATTACATAACTTCGAATAAGCAAATCGCCAATCAGTATCGGCAGTAAAGCTACCAAAGCAAAAAGTCCCAGATAGGGAGTGTAAGAATCCATTGACGCATCTCCCGTCGCCACGGCCAGACCCATATTAAAAACCTGGCTGTTTACCCATAGGGCCAACAATGCTAAAAGGCCGGTTGCCAACGCCGAAATAAAAGTAATTATCACAATAAACGGATTCGCTGAAAACAAAATACGAAGCACTTCGCGATAAGCCTTGCAAACTCTTTTCATATCCGGCTCCCTCATCCCTATTATGGGAAAAATTTTTATTCTTTTTGATTCGTATGATTTATCCTGAATTATTCATGAGCATGTAGAAATGCTTGATACTATAAAACCTTGAACCAGTTCTCTTGAAATCAATCAAGTTATCCACAAAAATGGGTAGACTTCCCCCTTGGTATCCGATTGAGTTATTTTGAACTGTCAAG
>JAAWCS010000007.1 GCA_022793375.1 Lachnospiraceae bacterium | reverse complement strand
TGTCTTTTTGATTGCAAAAAATTCAAAGGAGAACTTATAGGTGGCACAAAACAACTTTTTACTCGATCTGATTGCTTCATTAAAGAAATCAGCATCAAAAAAACAGATTAAAGCAGATATAAAAAGTCTTGGAGATATTAAAATTCCTCTAATCGGCACACTGAATAAAGCTAAGACAAAGGCACAGTTGAAACAGGATATATCATCATTAGATGGAACGGTCCATATAACAGGCAAAATTGATAAGGCGGGTGTTGCCGCTTCCGCGCAGCAGGCAACACAAGAGGCACAGGAAAAGATAGATGTAAAGCCTATTGAAATCAACTTCTCCGTTAAAAAAGATAAGCTTGTGAAAGATATCAAGCTGTTAGCACAGCAAAATAGTCAGTTATTTAAAGATTCTGCTATGACAGAAAAATATAATTCTTTACTGGATAGTGCAGAATTGGCCTCTAGTACAACAGAATTGAACATTTTAAGGACACAATTAGGGGCATTTCGTTCTGAATTAAAAATCACGGGAAATAGCGGCTTAACAACAATGGATGCGCTGAAAAACGGATTATCCAAAATATTACAGTTGTTTGGTAGTCACGGGATCATTAAGCAATTCGCGGCGCAGTTACAAAATACATGGACAGAGGCAAAAGAACTAGATACATCCATGACGAATTTATCTCGTGTTAATGCGGAAATTACAAGAAGTAGATTTACTGAATATCTTGATAAAGCCATTAGTAAATCCAAGCAATTGTCTGTTGCAGTAAAGGATTATATGGATTCAGTAACTACTTTTTCAAGAGCCGGATATAACCTTGCAGATTCGGAAGCGCTTTCTGCTATGGCAGTGCAGCTCGAGAAGATTGGCGATATGTCGGCAGAGTCCGCTTCTAAGGCACTTTTAGCTGGCGTGCAAGGATATGAAGAAATTGATGGTTACGGTTTGGATCAATTGGCCGAAAAAGCACAGGCATTAAATGATAAAATTGATCTGATCGGTAATACCGCAAGTATTACACCGGCTGAAGTTGCCCTGGGCATTCAGGCAGTAGGAAGTGTAATGAACGATGCCAATACTTCTGTTGACGAATTTATTGCATTACTTGGCGCAGGAAACCGGGCCGTACAAGACAGCGATAAAGTAGCGTTGGCAATACGTACCTCCGCTCTTAGAATTCAGGGTTGTACCTCCGAGTTAGAAGAGATGGGCGAAACTACAGATGATGTTATTGAATCAGCTTCTACTTTAGCGGCAGAAATCAGGGCATTAACTAATATAGATGGTAATGGCGGCGTTAATATTCTGGAAGCCGATCAAGAGACTTTTCGTAGTATCTATGATATCTACAACGATATAGCAAAAGTTTATGATAAAATGTCGGATTCGGATGCTAATGCATTACTTGACCTTATAGCGGGGAAGAATAGAAGCAATCAAATCTCATCCATTTTACAGAATATGTCTGAAGCGAATGAATTGTTAGAAAGTTCATTGAATGCGACGGGCACAGCAAGCGGAAAGTACCAAATCTATCTTGAGAGCGCAGAAGCGGCAACAGAAAGATTTGGCGTTGCAATGACCGAAACTTACAGTAACATTATCAGTGGTGACACAGTAAAAGGATTAACAAATGCTGGTACAGCAGTCCTTGATTTTGCTAATAAATGGGGGCTTGCGGAAGGTAGTCTTAAAGGATTTCTGGCATTAGGCATTTTAAAAGGTATCACTACACTTACGGTAGCATTCAAAAACAGTGCGGTTCAGATTTCTAATTTCGGGAAAGCGTTGGATGCTGTGAAGAAAGTGAGCGTTTACACACAAGAGACACAGCAGTATGTTGACGCGATGAAAGAGTTGAAAAACTCATGCTCCAATCTTACAGACGCACAGTTAAAACAAGTTCTTGCCAATAGAGAATTAAAAGAAGAACAATTATTAGAGATTCTGCAGCTGGATACATTGGAAGAAAAGCAAACAGCGGCAAGACTGGCACAGCTTGGCTTAACAGAATCAACAAACGCACAAACGAAAGCGAACGGTGCAGCAGAAGCAAGTACGTTTAGCCTTTCGGCAGCAGTAAAAGGTTTTGGAGCCAATCTGAAAACTGCCTTTATGAATAATAGAGCTGCGCTTGCTATTATGACAATCAGCGCGTTGATTGGCTTTGTTACCTCTCAAATATCTAAACATAATCAAAAACTAGAAGAAACCCGTCAAAAAGCTACTGAGTTAGCTAATACATATAAACAGGAACACTCTTCTCTGGAATCCCAAATTAAGAACTATAAAGAGTTAAAAAGATCCTTGGATAGCGGTAATCTCTCTGCGGATGAAACACGCTCTATAAAAGAGCAGCTTTTGGAGATTCAGACTTCTCTTATTGATTCATATGGTAATGAAGCCAGTAATATTGATCTTGTAAATGGAAAGTATAAAGAACAGCTAGGGTTGCTTAACGACCTATCCAAAGAAAAAGCAAACAGCTTTGTTACGGAAAACAGAGATGCCTTTGAGGATGCGAAAGAAGCCCTTGAACAAGTAAAAGAGTATAAGTTAGGTACGGTTGCAAGCTGGAACAACGTAACTCCCAAAACCGAAGAACAACAAAGACTACTGGATTACATAAAATCCTATAGCGAATTCTTAGAACTAACAGAACTGACGCATACAGTAAGTACGGGCACTGTTTTTGCGGCAAACTTGTCTGTAAAAGCTGATGCAGAAAATGCAGATGAGGTAATGCATCAGTTCGCGGTAGATTTAGAGCAGTTTGGTAAAGAAAATAATATTGATGTATCGGGGATATTGGAAAGCATTTCCGGCCAGTTAAAGAATATATGGACAAACGAATTAACAGAGTACAAGACCGTTTATAATGAGTTTATAAAGGCCGAAATTGTCCGTAACGATGAACTTCGTCCTTTGTACCAGCAGTCTATTCAGGCCGTTGAGGATTACAATAACGCACTTTCCTCGGGTGATGGCATCGCAGAAGCAAAAGCAAACCTGGATTCTGTACAGGAATCCGTTCAAAATGCTGCAAGTTCGCTTGAAGGCTCACAGGATATATTTGATAATATCTATGAAGGAATCAATAAAGATGCCGAGGCCGCCTATCAACTAAAACAAGCATTTGAAAATAACAGTACCATACAAGAATATGCGAAACAGTTACAAGGTTTGTCTGATATTGACATCAAGGCGATTAACCTTGGTAATGAAAACACCGAGAAAGGCGAAGAAGCATTTAGAGGGCTGTTAGAGGCGCTTGGATATACCGAACCAACAGAAGAACAGATTCAAAAATTGATTGATAAGTTAGTAGAACTTGGGTATATACAAGGTAAAATACAACAGTCTGGGTTAAGGAATGCCACCTTCGATTTCGCTTCCAACGAAGAATCCATAGATAACATCCAATCCGCCCTCTCCTCTCTCCGATCCGCATTAGAATCCCTAAACAAAGGTGAACTAAGCGAGAATGCCGTATTAGACCTAATGCAGCAATTCCCAGACTTAGTCCCTTATATCGACTTGACCGCCGATGGATTTGGCAGCCTGTCCGAAGGTTTAAGTAAACTGATTGAACAGCAGCCGAATGAGCTGATCGAAGAACTGAAACAATTAAAGGATTCTCTGTCTACAGAGGAAGAACGCGAACAAGTAGAATTACTGATTGATTCCCTGCAACGTCTTAGTTCCTATGGCGATTCGGGCACAGAAGCTTATACAAATACGATCGGAAACGCATGGAATGGCACTGCTGCTGTCATTGAGGGTGTTACTACTCAGTTTGAAAACCTGGCAAAAGTTCAGGAGGCCGTTGCAGATGGGCTTACACTGTCTGCTACTGCCGCCGCAGAACTGGCCAAAATGTATCCGGAAATCCTTGACCATGCACAAGTAACTGCGAATGGACAGATTGCCCTGAATGAAGATGTTGTCAACAGTATCCTTGATGGTGATCAATCAATTGTAGATGGACAGATTGCCAAGTTAGAAGCCGATAAAGCTTTACTGATAGGAAAAAAATCTTACGCAGAAGCACAGCTTGATATCGTTAAGCAGGTTGGCGAAGGAGAAGGCCATATAACAAAGGAAGTAGCTCAATACCGTCTTAATACAGCGAACAGCCTGTTAGAAGCATTGGTTAAAGTTGGGTTAGAGGAGGATACGGCCTATGCGGCAGTTGCAGCTAATATGGCTGGGAATATGGATGAATTTAACCGCATTGTTGGAACGGTTGCGCAAGATATGGCAACCAACATGGACAATGCCGCTGTATCCATGGCAAATTCCATCCATATCAATAGCATAAACTCCCAGACATCCTTTGACAATTTACAGAAAAAAATATGGGATTTAGCCAACTCAGTCAAATTTGCAGCAAAAGGCGAACGCTCTGGCAACTCAGGAATTTATGGCGGCGGTGGTTCTACATCCGGCAAAGGCATTAAGAAAGAACTAAATTCTGGCGGTTTTAATACAACTACGTCCAATTATACGCTTCAAAAAATAGACCTGGATGATTTCCAGTCTCAGCTTGAACTTGATATCAAAGGATATGCCGATGCTATTTCAAACATAGATGCGCAGATCGAAGTTCTGAAAAATCTCCAGACAACTTTTGATACCAACGGCGGCGCCGGCGGACATGGATATGCCGATAAAATAAAACAGCTTGAAGCCGAGAAAGATACGTTGAATAATGCCGCAAAAGACTCTGCTGGCTCTGCAGGCGATCCATTCCAAAAAGCGATTGACTTCTTTAAACAACGTGTCGAAGTGCTTACAAATGCATTTGAATTACTTGAAAAAGGCATGAACAATGTATTTGGCGCCGATGCCAAGAATACGCTCTTATCGACCCAGATAGGTATTTTAGATGAAGAAGTCAGCAATTATACCGATGCGCTTGCTATGTACCGTCAAAAGGCCAATGAAGCTCTTTCTGGACTGGATTCTGATTTACAGGACAAAATTGTAAACGGCGCCGTTCAGATTGCGGACTTTATCGGTGATGGAAACGAAGCGGTTGTTGAAGCAATGGAAGCCTACCAGGGATGGGCCGATGAAGTAAATGGATGTACTCAAAAGCTAGAGGAACTAAAGACACAGATCCGGCAGTTAGAGCTTGACAAATTTAATAATATCGCAGATGACTTTACCGATCAATTTGATATTCGTGATGATTCGATTGATTTGATAAAGAAACAGATCGGATTATTAGAAGAAGCCGGAAATCAGATTGGCGAAAGTTTTTATTCTAAGCAAATCGAACAATCTCAGAAGCAATTAAACATTTTAGAAACCGAAAAAGCACGTTTGACACAACAGTTGAACGACGCCATTACATCCGGAAGGGTACAACACGGAACAGAGGAATGGTTGGAAATGCAAAACGCTCTCACTTCTGTAGAGGGCAAACTGCTTGATTGCAAAACAGCAATCGAAGGGTTCGACAATGAACTATTAGAATTAAACTGGAACGTATTTGATCGTGTACAGACAGAGTTTGGCAATATTGGTTCCGAACTGGACAACCTTGCCGGGCTGTTTGATGACTTCAACGATATCCGTGTATCCGATGGCAAAGGAACATGGACCGATCAGGCGATTGCAACACTCGGTTTGTATGCACAACAATACGAATTAGCGCAGTATCAGGTGGAACAATATGGAGATGCCATCGATAAGCTGAATGAGGATTATCTTGCCGGAAAATACTCTTCTACTGAGTATATGGATAAGTTAGCTGAATTATCAGGCGAACAATGGAATGCGGTAGACAGTGCAAAATCGTTGGAAGATGCTATTTATAAGCTGAATGAGACAAGAGTTAATGAAGAGATTAAAACTATAGAAGATGAAATCAGCGCCTATAAAGAATCTACCGATGCACGGATTGAGGCATTAAATGCTGCTAAAGATTTGCACGACTATGAACAATCCATTGCTGAAAAGAGCAAAAGTATTGCCAATTTAGAACGTCAAATTGCCGCGATGCAGAACGATACTTCGGCGTCTACAATTGCAAAGCGAAAAAAACTGGAAGAAGAACTTGCAAAGTCTAAACAGGATTTAGCGGATTACGAATACGATCATAGTGTTAAAACGCAGCTGGACGCTTTAAATAAAAACTATGAAGCCTTTGAAGCAGAACGCAGCAAAGAAATTGAAGCTTTAGAATCTACTCTCGAAAACAAAGAACTTCTAATTTCCAATTCCTTAAATACGGTAAAAGCAAACACGGCTATTATAGGCGAACAAATTGCTTTGATCGCACAACAGCATGGCATAATTGTGTCCGATGCAGTAATATCTCCTTGGATTACCGGCGCAAATGCGATTGCAGGTTATGGCGAAGTTTTATCGGCAGGGTCAAGTGCATTTATTGCCGCTATTATTGGCGTACAGAGTTATGTATACGGGCTGCAAGAGCAAGCCAATGTTACGGCAGAATCTATGTCATACATGTTTGGTACACGCGCAGACAATTTGGTAAATGAACTGGTGTCCTCCTATTACAGTGAAGAGAACTTAAATGCAATGACCAATATATTGCAGAATAGCTTGGTTAATATGCTTGAACGAGGATACAATGTTAATAGTGTCGTAAGCGCTCTTTCTTCAATCGCTTCCGGCGCCGATTCTGTAGCGGCCGCGGCTAATACTGCAGCTGATGCATTAGGAAGGATGGGAGCAGCACAAACACAGCAACCTGTTATCCAGAAAGAAGAAATTACATCTACACAAGACAATAAAACATTTGCGAAACATAATGGCTCTCAGGTTCAAAATAAAAACAAATATACTGGCAGTACACGCCCAGCTCTTGTATCCAGATATGCAAAAGGCGGCATTATCAAAGAGGATAGAAATAATCCTTATAATGAGCTTGCTCAATCGGTCGGTGAAGATACGGCTGTTTTTGCAAAATTTGGGGAAGCTGTTTTGACGCCCGAGCAAACACGGGCAATGATGAATCTTGCGCCGATGTTGGAAAGTATGCCAAAAACATGGGATGTCTCTAGCATTGGTGAACCTTATAAAATGCCTGAATTTACAAAGACTGGAAGTCCAAATGTAACATTGCATATTGATAAACTGAATGAGTTTAACGGTGATTTCAATGGCACAGAACAGCTGATCGGAACTATGCAAAAAGTTGCAGCCGGAACTACAAATAAGATTCTTGGGGAAATAAACAGGAATTTTAGAAGGGGAATGTAAATTAATAGTAATGACCACATTTTGAGATATAGATGCGGTCATTATTTATTTCAAAAAGAATGGTGGTGAAAAAATGGAATTATTTGGAAAGGATATGTCCATTGGTGATTTTAAATTGTCCGATTACGGTTTGATGCTTGCATCGTTTGATTCTAGTGCGTCCAATTCCGAATGCGATTTGGGAATGGATTACGAGACGATTGAAAGTTATATTGGTTATAATCCGGTTCCGATTTATTTAGGTTCCAAATATACGAATAAATTAAAGCCTCAGGCCACAATCATAAAAAATGGCTGCAACAACACGAATCTATATTTTACAGAGCATGAATGCCGAGAAGTCCTCAGACAATTGACTGGATTTCGTGGTTATAAAAAAATGCAGATTTATTCCTATGTGTTTGATGAACTGATATATTTTTATGTTCGTGTAACAAATGTTTTTTATCGAAAATCTTCTGGTAAAGTAGCTGGCATTATCCTTCAAATGGAATGCGATTCACAATTTGCCTGGTCAAAGGACTTTCATTCTGTCTATCAAGTCCAATCCGAGAAATCTTTTTTATTCTATAATTCTTCGGATGATCTATACAACTATCTTTTACCAAAAGTAATCATCCAATCAGCCTCTCCCATCCCCTATTTAGAAATAACAAATCTTTCAGATCACGGATGGACAACGGTAATAAAAAACATAAAAGCAAATGAAATAATTACTATGGATTCAAAAAATGAAATACTGGTAAGTTCTGCTTCTGACCGAATTATTCTAAACGATTTTAACATGCATTTCATTCGCTTATTGTCTGGAAAAAATCAATTAAAAGCAAATGCAGATATCACTATGACATTTAATTTTAAACTTCCAAGGAAAGTAGGGTTTGTATGCAAATAGAAAGGAATCCGTATGATAATATATCCGTTCGTTCTTTTATTTTGTGTAAAGCAAACGGCGACAGGCTTGGTTCTATAAAATGCGCCGAAAAGAAAAGTACACAAAAATTTATAGACTGTAACGAAATATCGTTTACGACTTATCTTTATAACGATACGATTAAAAATGATTTGTATGATACGATATGCGAATTGCAGTATATTGAAGTTCCGGAAGAAGGACGATTTATAATCAGTTCGGTTCAAATTCAATCCGAAGGAACCGAATATGAAAACAAACAATGTGTTGCTATCAGCGAAGAAGTAATTTTAGCCCAAAAATATTTAGAAAATTTTACAATCAATATGGGAAGTACCGAAAGCATCGACGGCGTTTCTCTGTATAATCTCTCCGATCCGCATAAAAGCCTGCTGCATCTTGCATTAGAAAAATATCCGGATTGGACGATTGGACATGTGGATACGGAATTATATACGATGCAGAGATGCTTTGAGATTACAAAGCAAGACGTTTATTCCTTTTTTACTTCTACTGTTTCAAAAGCATTTCAATGTGTTTTTATTTTTGATACGCTTAATCACAGGATAAACGTCTACAAAGAAAGTTCTGTTGGCGAGGACACCAATATTTATATCTCTTATAATAACCTGCTCAAAAACACAAATATCTCCTCTTCTACCGACGATATTAAAACCTGTTTAACTGTATTAGGAGCCGATGAGCTAAATCTCAGAGAAGTAAATATTGGATACGACAAAATTTATAACCTTGAATACTTCCATGATTTAAAATATATGAGCAGCGGGTTATATGAAGCGTATGAAAATTGGAAGAAAAAATGGAATACCAATGTAAAAACATATGAGGATTTAATCACTCAATATCAAGGATATTACAATCAAATCCATTTTTTAGAGCATGAGAAAATGCCTTCTTCGTCCGAAAGCACAAATTGGTCTGAATACGGTTTAATTCCGCTAAAAGAACAATTGTCGTCGTATGAAAACAAACAGTCGATCATGATAAAAGCAGGACAAGGTGCGCCTGGCCATAAAGATTATACGTCCCTGTATCTTCCTTGTTTCAATTCTATTCAAGCAATTACCTCTCAGATTAAAATTATTGAAAAACAAATTGCCGATTTAAAAAAACAGCAAAAATCAGTTGAAACGCAAATGAACAATATTATATCTTCCGTATCCATGGAGAATAATTTTACAGCGCAGCAGCGAAAGGAACTTTCAAAATTTATTCGAGAGGACGAATTATCTTCTTCTAACTTTGTTGTAACGGATACTATGACAGATTCCGAACGAATGGATATGCTGCATGAAATGTTGGATTATGCGCAAGAAGAACTTGCCAAGGTATCTCAGCCAACACTGCAGTTTGATTGTGATATGGGAAATATTTATTTAATTCCTGAATTTAACATAGTGTCGCAAAAGTTTGAAGTGGGAAATTATATACATATTTGTCTGCGTGATGATTTTAAAATAAAAGCAAGGATTTTATCAATTGAAAGAAATCTGTATGATGAGAGTGATTTCAAGGTAACGTTTGGAAATATTATGAAATTAAAAACCTCCGATGTATTTCAGAACGTTACCGATGCATTAAAAATCGCATCTTCTACTGCTACTTCTGTCTCATTCAATTCTTCAAATTGGAATCGTGGGAATAAAGAAGCTACTGACATTAGTAAAATGCTTGCAGACGGTTTGTTAGCCGCCGGACAATCTTTACACTCCGCCCAATCGGATATTGTTGTTGACGACAGAGGAATGATTATCCGCAATAAGCAAAATACAAGCCATGCAGGCGATACTATTTTCTTTGGCGGCGGGCAGATTTTATTTAGTGATGACAATCTAAAGACCATTAAAACCGCTTTAGGACGTGTACAATACACAAAAAAGGGAATAACCTACAATGACTTTGGTTTACTTGCTCAATTTGTCATTGCCGGATATATAGCCGGATCGATTATTGAAGGTACGGAATTTATCAATGGCAATGGTACATTTTCTGTAACACCGCAAGGTTATTTAACCTCTAAATCAGGCAATATCGCCGGATGGGAAATCACTAAAAACGCTATATTTAACAATCTTTCATTTACAAATCAAAAAAACTCTAAATCTACAGGAATGGGAACTTATGGCTCTAACTGGGCTTTCTGGGCCGGCAACGGAAAATTCTCGGTAGATCAAGACGGAAAAATCGTTGCAGAATCCGGTAAGATTGGCGGCGCAGAAATCAGCGATAGTTATATAAAAGCCACAAATGGTAAATGGCAATTAAATAGTCTTACCGGATATGCGACCTTTACCGGTGCAAAAATCAATGGCGTTGATATCGGAAGCACATTTGGCGGATTAACATACAACGGAAACGGTACGCATGGAAATTTTAATAATGGTTTTACAGCCGATCGAAGTTTTGGAGTAACCGGCGGCGCTTTAAATAATTTCAATAGTTTAGTTGCAAATAAAGTAACTGCCGCATACATAGACGCTACGGTAAAACTTTCCGCTAACTATGCTACGATCCAAAGCTTGGAGGCGGCAAAAGCAAGAATAAGCACTATTGAATCGAATTATATCTCTGCTAATACAGTTGCCGCTAATTATGCAACCATTTCCAGTTTAGATGCGGCAAAAGCAAGAATAGATTCACTAGAGACTAATGTTGCAAACATTCAAAACCTATATGTAAAAACAGCAGATATAAATAATCTTATTGCAAATAATGCAACTATAAAGGATTTAAAAACAGCATCTATTGATATAAATAGACTATTGGTAAACGGACGCCCTGCAACATGGACTCGTAGGGATGTTATTACTGATGTAAAAGCAAAAACTGTAACTGTGGCAGGAGTAGAAATACACGAAATTGGTTCAATAAGTCACTCAAGTATATACTGTTTATCATAATGAAGGAGAAAGCATATGATTAAAAATTACCAACTATTGAAAGAAACAATCCATCATGTAATTCAAAACAGCGGACTTGATATAGGGGCCGCTTATTTTATTTTAAAAGATGTTTATAATGATATAGAAAAAACGTATTATGGACAGTTAAATAAAGAGTGTTTAGAGGAAATAAAAAAGCAAGATGAAAATTCTATAGAAGAAGTATCGCAAAATGAGACCACATAAGATACTCTTCTGCTTTTTTATTTTAGACGAAAGGAGTCTTTATGGGGAATGAAAATTCAATAACGCCTCTTATTCAAAATTACACGGTAGATTTTGCAAGCACAAACAATTTCTTGTTTGTTAAAGGGGTACAGGGCGACGGACATAGCACAAGATACGTTGATATCACACTGCTAAATGAAACACAGCCATACAGCGTAAACAAAGATTCTGTTGAGGTGGTGATTCGGGGAACCAAACCAGATCACACCTCCGTATTCAATACTTGCGAAATCCTTGATGAGAATACCATCCGGGTGGAAATAACACAGCAAATGTCGGCGGTTGCTGGTCAAGGCGATTATGAAATATCCATAATGGATAAAAACGAAAACCGCACCTTGACATCCTTCCCTTTCTTTCTAACGGTGTCAAAGTCGTCTTTTGACATCGGATACGTAGTTTCATCCGATGAATTCGGCTTGCTTATTAGTAAAATAAATCAAGTAAACAAACTTGAAGCAGATATCGTTGATATAATAAATGAAACCTTATCTGTTATTTCTGAAAGCAGAGCTCAAACAGACACATGCAAAGAAGCCACGGAAGAAGCAATTAGCGCAACCGATAATTTAAGAGCATTTCAGGACATTGCCGAACAAGCAGAACAATTGCGAAACGCAAATGAGGAAAAACGCCAACACGATACTGCTGCCGCTATTTTAAATGCCGAAAATGCCACACAAAGTGCTGTTACACAGACAGATATAATGCAGGCGCTTGTGTCGGATGTAGAATCCGCTGAGAATGAGCGAAATAACGCAGAGAATTTACGAATTCAACAAGCTATTGATTTTGCCAACGAAGAAGATAAAAGAAAGGAAAATGAGCTTGTTCGTATCGAAAACGAAAGCATACGAACTTCCTCGGAAGTTCAAAGAGAAACGAACGAAAATGCTCGTCAGCAGGCGGAGTCAAAGCGCCAAACAGATTCACAAAATGTTATCAATCAGACATTCGCTGCAATATCTGAAACCAACAAAGCAACGGATAAAGCAAATGCCGCTTCCGCTTACGCAAAATCGGTTGGCGATGATTTAGTGGATCGTTTGAATCGTGGTGAATTCAAAGGCGAAAAAGGCGATGACGGGGTTGTTCATACTGTATCCGGGCAATATGCTTTTCAAATAATGGATGACCATTTACATATGTTTTACACAGAAGGGGACGCCCCATTGGATGCAAAAATAAATGAAGAAGGACATTTAATATTAACAATATAAATAAAGGAGTGATTATATGCCAAGTTTAGATTTAGGTAGAGTTAAAGGCGATCCTTTAACTTGGGAGGATTTAACAGAAGAACAGAGATTATCTCTTAAAGGTGAAAAAGGTGACACACCAAAAGTAAAAGCAGGAACAACAACCATCGTTAATTATAATGAAGGAGCAGCGGTAACGTCCGAAACAAATGGGGATGTTACCTCTTTTAATTTTCAAATACCCGTTGGGCAAAAGCCCCCTTTTTATGGCGCATATGAAAATTTCCCGGAAGTCGGCGAAGTAGAACGCACATATATTGACGATACGGTTGATCCCAGACTTATGTATACTTGGGACGATATCGATCAAAAATATGTGCTCACCGGCGGGGCCGGCGGCGCAGACGGATCTAGTATGGATATTCAGGTTACCTTACCAGCCGCCGGCTGGACAGGCAGTGCTGCACCATATCAACAAACTGTCACTATTCCGCAGATGCGCGAGGACATGACGCCATTCCATTTTTTTGCAGGAGACGATGATACCGAAAGGTATGCTTACAGCCTTATTATGGACTACCAGGCAGGCTATGCACAGATGACTTTTTACGCCGCCGATCTGCCAGAGGTTGACATCCATCTTACACTAAAGGGCGTGCCGGCACAGAAACTGGGAGTTGTGGACAATACGGTGGTGTTTTTGGTAGAACCATCTGCCTTTGCTTTAAATGAGGACGTGGATCGCTATGAAGCCACGATCGCCGTTGAGGGTATGACGGCCGGCTATGGCGGCCAGTGGGATATCGTGCGTTCCGGCCCGGTGCTGTCTCTAGAGGAAAGCAGGATCGCGGCGTCAATTACGGATGTGATCCGGTCGGACGGCGCTGTAAAGATCGTATGCCTGGAGCCGCCGGCGCAGCGGTATATGATGAGTATTGCCGGGGCTTATCCGGATGCGGAGCCGGGGACGGTGATTTTGAGCGGGATGCAAGAATGGTTTGATAAGGTGGATGAATTGGAAAGGAATACATATCAATTATCCGGCGGTATAGAGATTCCTGAAAATGCAGACTTGAATGATTATATTAAGCCTGGAAGTTATTATTGCGAGGCAACCGCAACGGCGGAAACATTAAGTAACTGTCCATTTACAAAAGCTTTTACTTTAAAGGTTGAGAAATCTACGGGAGTCGGTTACCCAAGTCAGACCATACGAGAATATAATTCTGGGCGTGTTTTGTATCGTTATCTAACAGGCGGATTGTGGAAAGAATGGGCCGGTCAATCCGATACAAAGCTCGACGCAACCGCTGTCGTATTGACAGAGCTACCCGGTGTTGATCAGAAAAGAAGTTTTTTATTTACAGTACCATCGCAAGGAAACAACACAGGTTTTCCCGCCTATACGAGGGGCATTTATATCACAAGCGGTTCCGGTGATGCGTCTATTATGGCCATTGACGCTAATACAAAGTTTCATATTATTTACAGAGCGAATGGGACATGGAAAACGGCGAGAGAATTGTAATATAGAAAGAGGGGGAAAATATGGGAACTACATCTGGAAGCAATACTGGCGAGCTGGGATTGCTGAGAAGGATCGAAGAATTATCTGAACAAAATGAGTATCTTAAAGAGAAAATTGACAGAATCGGAACAATATATGGTGGGGAGTTTCCTGCAGTAGAACTTACCGAAGGAGAGACTACAGAGGTTGCATCTATCAATGTACCGCCTGGAACGTACTTGATTACAGGATCGTCGCAGATAAATGTATCGATAGGCGATGTATTTGTTTTAAATTTAAACAATTCTGTTAGAGTGAGATTTAATGGCGCAAATGGCGGCGGCGCAAGTGTTTCTACTATTTTGGAGACTGCTGGAAAGATATTTATGAATTTGTATAAACCAAAAGGCGTGACTACACCCGTAACAAGCTATACTACCTCTTTGAAGGCAATTAGAATAAAATGAAGAAGTTTACTATGAGTTTAATTTATGCCGGGGGAGTAATCTCTCCATTGTAAACGAAATTGAAGAATTAAAGCAGCAAAACAAAGATATCGGAACCGAAGTATTAGAGCCTGGATATGTAAAGATTGGGCGTGTTGTGGTTGTGTCAGCGGTTATCGTTACAGAAGAAATTAGGACGAACGGCGTAATCGCTTCGAGATTTCCATCGCCTTTAGTACGATTCCGGCTGGCGCTTCGGTTCGTGTGGTTGGAGGCTTATATCTACAAATTAGAAAGAGGGGAAAAATATGGGAACTATAACTGGAAGCAATGCTGGCGATCTGGGATTGCTGAGAAGAATTGAAGTATTATCGGCCGAAAATACAGAATTGAAAAACAGCAATAATGAACTGCAAGAAGCTTTAGAGAGTTTAAGAATTTCCTTTTCTGGTCTAAGTGAAAAAATTACAATGAAAAGAATTTACGGAACATCCATTGCCGAAGCATTGGGACAAGGAATATTAAATCAGGATACTTTTGGTATTGCAGCGTTTTTGAATGTTTCAGACGGCCCGCCCGAAGTGACAGGCGGATATTTAGTTTGGATCAAAAGTCACCTGCTATCCAATACAGCGTTGTTAATTGCAATTTCTATGAATGTTTCAAAAGTGCAAAAATTATTTTTTGGTTCACTTGCAAAAGGCGGCGATGCAGCCGTGTGGTATCAAAGTTAAGGAGGATTATTATTTATGCCAAACACAAAAACAGGCACAACCTGGGCACCAGACATACGCCTGGGTTCTATAGAGACTTTTACGGAAAACTTCACGCCGGAAGGGGGCGAGACACAAACGGCTACATATAAAATTGTGCCGAGTCATCCGATCCTGAGTAAAGTGCTGGACAAAACGGCTTGGTTCCGGACTCACGCTGGTGCGGTCTGGTATAACAGGCTGGAGGGAACTACCGTTTTACAGATGATAAACAACCTGATCCGGAAAGTCAATGAGTTAAGCAGAAAAGTAACAACGTCAAATATTAAAACCATTGAAGTTAAGCAAACTGAAGATGGAACAAATCGTTCTGTAGTTAATTTTATTGCAAATGACGAAACAAACAATCAGATTGTATTTGAAAGCGATTATATCCGATTTAAAAAAGTTGGTGACGGAACTACCACAGAGACTTATTTCCGCCCACTCGGGTATGAAGCTGTTAATGTTGGCACTGCTACAATTGCATCGAACGGATATTATCGAGGGCCAAATGTAACAGAAGCTTTATTTGCAACCGTAGATACTTGGACGACTAATACAGGCGCGTTTAGTGTTGCTATTGTAAGCAACATTTTATATGTAATCGGCGCACCGAATACGGTTGTCAATGGATTAAGGGTTCGGATTTGGAAATATAAATAATGAGGGGGTATCACATGCAAGGCACAAAAACAGGAACAGAGATTTAGGCGCCATTGACGCAACAAAAAAAGGAAGCAAATAAAGAGAAAGCGAAAGGAAGCAGAGACATGGGAAACGTAAACGGAACGGGTGATAACCTCTTTTTGCAACAGAAAATAAAAGAGTTAGAAGATAAATTAGAAGTGATAAACAGTCTTGCTATTCCAACGGGCAAGAGCTTAGGCTCACGCTATTCACCGGAGCAAAAGGCATCCGTCCAAAACGGCAGCTTTAACGGACTATGTTTAGGTAATTACTGGGAAATAAACGGCGTTAAATGGAGAATTGTTGACGCTGATTATTGGTTCAATACCGGAGACACTCCCTGTAAAACGCATCATCTTGTTATAATGCCGGATTCGATTTTAAAGAGTACAAAAATGAATGAGACAAATACATCCGAAGGTGGGTATGTAGGATCATGGCTGCGCCAGTATGGTATGGAAGATATTAAAAATACCATATATAGCATTTTTGGAGAGGAAAATATATTAAATCACAGAGAACTTTTAACATCCGGTGTCACGAATGGATACCCGTCGAATGGTGGATGGTACGATTCCCAAATCGAGATACCAAATGAAATTATGATGTATGGATGCGATATTCAGTCTCCTGCAGGTAATGGAACCGTTATGCCCTATAGGTATCAGATTTCCAAAACTCAATTCGCTTTAATGCGAAAACATCCGTTTTTTATTAACCCGCTGAGACAACACCAATGGCTGAGAGATGTTACTACTGCCGCATGTTTTGCCGTTATGAACGGAAACGGATATGCAACATATCATAGTACAATGAACATTTTAGGAATCCGTCCGGTGTTTGGGCTTATATAAAGTTGTGGGACGATCGCCTTTTACAAGGTTTTCGTCCCACAATATGCCGTGACCAGGATTTAACGACTTTTTAAGTATAGAACATATGTCTTATACAACCTGAATAATCCTTTAAAATAAGCAAAAAAAGAGAGCGGATAACGGGAATCGAACCCGCCTATCCAGCTTGGGAAGCTGGTGTTCTACCAATGAACTATATCCGCAACGTACTTCCTATTTTACACTAATCCATCAAAAAAATCAAGACTAAAAACAAAAAATTTCTACGAAAAGCGCCTACGAAAAAGCCTACGAAAAAGCCGAAGCTGAAAAAGCCGTTTCCTTCTTCGCAAAATAAAAATCAGACAAATTTCTTTTCTCGTCCCGTCTTACTCCGCCCCGGTCTCTGCCTGGGCGGCGCTCTCCTGTGCGGCTGTCGTCTCCTCCGGCGCGGCTGACTCCACCGAAGGCGAAGCGGCCGGCGCCGCACGGCCGGCGTTCTCCGTCTGCGCGGGCGTTATGCTGAACATCTTAAACAGCCCGTTCTCCCCGTCTGTTACAAAAGTAGACGGAAGGACGCCGTTCCAGCTGTTAATCATGTCCTGTGTCTGTGTCCGTTCGGTGATGCTTGCGGATAAAATCTCGTTTGCGTCCGCCTTGGCCTGAGCAAGGATTGTCTCCGCTTCTGCTTTTCCCTGCGCTTCAATGCGGGCCGCATCTGCTTCCGCCTGCGCCCTTGCCAGGTTCGTCGCATTCTCGATCTGCTGGCGCTCCTGTTCCATCCGGGCCAGCTGGCGGGCCTCGATCGCTTCGTTATACCGCTCTTCAAAATCCATGTTTGCGATCACGACTTTGATTACCTTCACCGTATCGGCCCCGTACTTTTCATCCATCGCCGCCTGCAGGCTCTCTCTGGCCGCCGGTTCGATCAGCCCACGGTTCGTCACATCCTCCGATGCCAGCGATTTGGCCGCCGTTTTCAGAGCAGAGTCCACCAATGTTCTTGAAACCAGGTTGTTCGTATAATCGCTTACGTTGGCAAAAATCCAGGCCGACCGCTCCGGAAGAATCTGGTATGTTACCGTGACGCCCTCCAGGTACACGACCGTCTGATCCGACGCCTCGCTCCAGATCTGGCCCTCCAGATAAATATCCTGTTGTTTGTTGTTGACCTGCAATACCTCCTGCACAAAAGGAATCTTCCAGTTAAACCCGTTCGGCATCGGCTTTTCCTGAATCTGCCCAAAGGTCGTCACCACCCCGGTAAAGCCGGAAGGGATCACCTCCACGGCATTGCCCATCACTACCAGCACCGCTATGAGCAAAACCACGGTTCCCAAAACACGCGGCAGCTTCCGCGGCGCAGGATTGACATAATCTGTTGTATTGCGAGCCTTTTTAAAAATATTTCTCATCCGTATCCCCCGTTTCCCTAATGATGCCCATGTTCTCAGGGCATTATGGTACACCCTTGTGGTGTTTCCTTGATAATGCCCGTGTTCTCAGGGCATTATGGTACACCATTGTGGTGTTTCCTTGATAACGCCCGTATTCTCAGGGCATTATGGTACACCTTCACGGTGCTTCTTCTCTCTTGTCTTATACTACGCGATTATACTCCAAAGGTTCGCCGATGTAAACATTTTTATTTTTCCCAGCCCGCTTTCTGCCCGAAATACTGCTCTCTGGAAATACTCCACCCGCAAATACCGTTTTCTGTCCGGCCTTTTGTAAATCCCGCTGACAGATGCACGCGGGCCGCAGCGCTTCGTTCCTCCTCAAAATCGTTGTGAACGGCTATGGCGCCCATCTCTTCAAAGGCATGCTGCAGCAACAGCCGCAAAGCTTCTGCCGCATAACCGTTTCCCCGGTACTTTGCTTCCAGGACAATCCCCATCTCATGCCAGGGATCCTTTTCGTTTCTATGCAGATTGACCTCTCCGATAAAAGCGCCGTCACCCTCGCGGACAATATAGGCATAAAACCGCCGCGGCTCCTGCCCGATAAAATACGCGTACCAGTCGGCCCACTCTTCTTCGGGAAAGGCGATGCATCCTGTCGCTTTATCATACCCCGTACAATCGATATCATAACCTTTATTGTAGCTCATTGTATCGGGATCCTGCATTATTTTCCGGCGATACCAGAGTTCTTCGTAAGCCGGAATATATAAATTCAGCGATTGATTCATACTCTCTCCTTTGTGCCTGGCCCATATAACACGTTCCCCGGGGCCATTTCGGCTCCAGGGAACATGCTTTCCTTTTCTTAGCCTATGCGTTCTAGCGGCTAATCCAGGGAGGATTATTCAATTTGGGGAGAAAACTCTCCCTCAGTCCCATTGTGCCTGATCGGTATGTAAAAGCTCATGCGCCTTGTGCGACATCGGCGCGCCCAGATACTCCTTGTAGAGCGTCTGCACATCGGGATTTTCATGAGAATAGCGCAGCGGGTTGGCGGCGTCTAAGCGGTAGAGCTTATCGGCCCGCACCATGGCCCGTTCTTCTCCGTCCTTGATCGGCTGGCCGCCGCCGCCGGAGCAGCCGCCGGGGCAGGCCATGACTTCGACAAACTCATACTGGCTGCGGCCGGCCCGCACGTCCTCAATCAGCTTGCGGGCTTCGCCCAGGCTGGAGACAACGGCACAGCGCACCGTATTGCCGGCCACTTCCACTTCCAGCTCGCGGCGCTCGGTTAAGCCGCGGACTTCCTTAAAGGCTTCCGGCTCGATGTTCTTTCCGACCAGCAGGAAGTACGCCGAGCGCAGGGCCGCCTCCATCACGCCGCCGGACGCGCCGAAGATCACGGCGGCGCCGGTGCCGGAGCCTAAGGGGCTGTCAAACGGCAGGTCGGGCAGGTCGGGCAGGCTCAAATGCGCCATCTGCACAAAGCGCATGATCTCGCGCGTAATCATGACGATGTCCACGTCCGGGGCCGCGCCGTCGGCGCTCATGCAGGAGACGCTGCACTCGTATTTTTTGGCGCTGCAGGGCATGATCGAAATCACGCACAGCTTGTCGGGGGATACCCCGATCTTCTCTGCGAAATAGGTCTTGGCGACCGCGCCGAACATCTGCTGCGGCGATTTGGCCGTCGACAGCTGGGGCACCATATCCGGGTATTCGCTGCGTAAAAAGCGTACCCAGCCCGGGCAGCAGGAGGTAAACATCGGCCACTGGTAGCGGTCCTTGTGGGACAGGCGCTCCAAAAGCTCGCTTCCCTCCTCCATGATCGTTAAATCGGCCGCAAAATTGGTGTCAAACACATAGTCAAAGCCGATCTGCTTTAAGGCCGCCACAAGCTGGCCCATGGTCACCGCGTCGCGGTCTAAGCCCAGGCTTTCGGCAAAAGCGCCGCGCACGGCCGGGGCGATCTGCACCACCGTCGTGATCTCCGGGTCGTCAAGGGCGTCAAACACCGCGTTGCCGTCCCTTCGTACCGTCAAAGCGCCCACCGGGCAGTGGGTTACGCACTGGCCGCAGGCCGCGCAGTTCGCCTCGCCGATCGGCAGGTTATCCTTGACATGGATCGTCGTGCGGTAGCCGGTATTGATGACCTCCCACACGCCCAGCCCCTGTACTTTTTCACAGATGTTTACGCAGCGCATGCACTTGATGCACTTGGAAGCGTCCCGGATGATCGGGAAGCTGTCGTCCCAGTTGTATTCTTCGCATTCCTTGGGAAAGGGAACGCTCAGGATGCTCATGCGGCCGGCAATGTCCTGCAGCGTGCAGGTGCCGTTGCGCGAGCAGACCGGGCAGTCCTGGTTGTGCTGCGACAAAATCAGCTGCAGCGTCGTCTTGCGGCTGCGGCGCGCCCGGGAGCTGTTGGTATGTACGACCATCCCCTCCTCCACATAGTGGTTGCAGGAGGTGACAAGCTGGTCGGAGCCCTCCACCTCGACCACGCAGACGCGGCAGGCGCCGATTTCGTTGATTCCTTTCAAATAGCAGAGACGGGGGATCTGGATCCCGATCTGTTCTGCTGCTTCCATAATCGTGGTTCCTTCGGGAACTGCCACGGCAATTCCATTGATCGTCGCGTTTACCATTGTGCCGTCCTCCCTCCTTTCAGCGAGCCGTAACCGTAATAATCACAGCGCAGGCAGCGGGAAGATTCCTGGCAGGCCTCCTCCTCGCTCATACCCAGTTCTACGCCCGCGAAATCGCACTTGCGCTCGCAGGCTTCCCGCTCTACCATGTTTACCCGGCCGCAGGGCAGACGGTTATGTACATAGTCGGCCGGGATTTCCACATCGCAGCTGATCATATGCTTAAAGCCCAGGAAGGCGTCGATATTGGCGGCCGCTACCTTGCCGCCCTCGATCGCGCGGATGACGGTCGCGGGCCCGGTCACGCAGTCGCCGCCGGCGAATACGCCCTCTTTGTCGCGGATCATGCCGTCGTCTAAGGCGTCGATCACGCCGCGGGTAATCTCGATGCCGCTGTTTTCAAAATGCTTGTAATCGATGTTCTGGCCGATGGCCACGATCACGCGGTCGCAGGGGATGAACTGCTCCGGTTTTTTGGAATCCTTCGGCGAAGGGCGGCCTTTGCGGTCGCAGGGGCCGATCATCTGCGGTTTGACCCACAGCCCTTTTACGGCGCCGGCTTCGTCTTTCTCAATGCGCAGGGGCACCATCAGGCTGCGGATCTCCACGCCCTCGGCGATCGCGCTCTCGATTTCGGCGGCCAGCGCCGGCATATCCTCCTGGCGGCGGCGGTAGACGATCGAGGTTTTTCCTGCGCCCAGGCGCACCGCCGAACGGGCGCAGTCCATAGCGACGTTGCCGCCGCCTAAGATTACCACGTTTTCCCCGGTGAAATCCGGGAATTCATCGTGGCCGATTTTATTTAACAGGTCCACGGCCGAAACCACGTTCTTTGCGTCCTCGCCCTCAATGCCCATCTTCTTATCGACATGGGCGCCGATGGCGATATACACGGCGTCGTACTGTAAAATCAGCGCCTGGATCGTGATATCCTGGCCTACCTTGGTCCCTCTCTTTACCTCCACTCCCAGGGAAAGGATCGCGTCGATATCCTCCTGCAGCTTTTCCCGGGGGAAGCGGTAGCTGGGGATGCCGTAGCGCAGCATGCCGCCTAACTTGGGCTTGGCTTCAAAGACGGTCACGCGATGCCCCATCAGGGACAGGTAGTAAGCCGCGCTTAAACCGCTGGGGCCGCCGCCGATGACCGCCACCTTCTTGCCGGTATCGGGCGCGCACTTTTCGACCGGTACGTCCTTCGCATAATCGACGGCCGCCCGCTTGATGCCGCGGATGTTGATCGGGCTGTCGATGATACGGCGGCGGCACTTCCTCTCACAGGGGTGCTCGCAGACATATGCGCAGGTCGTCGGGAACGGGTTGTCCTTGCGGATCAGGCGCACGGCGTCCTCGTAGCGCCCTTCGCCCACCAGGGCCACATATCCCGGGATATCCACATTGGCCGGGCAGGCGTCCACACAAGGCACGGAAATCTTTGTGGCGTCGATATAGCCGCCGTTTTCAATGTAGCGCACATAATCGTCGTAGCACTCGCTGACCCCGTTGTAAATCATCCGCGCCGCTTCATAACCGATCGCGCAGTCCGCCGAATCGTAGATGTCCTTCGCCGTCTTGCGGATCAGGTCGAGCGTCGCCACCGTCGCCCGGTTCTCCAGCACATCGGTCAGAAGGTTCTGCAGCTGCCTGAGGCCAATCCGGCAGGAGGCGCATTTCCCGCAGGTCTGCGCGTGACACATTTTCAGAAATCCCAGATGAAAGTCTGCCGGGCAGGAGTCGATGGCGCCGGCGATCATGCGCCGCTCCAGCACCTCGTACATCCTCTCCACGGATTTCTGGACTGCATCGGATTTCTTGATTTCTAATCGACTCATTGCAATCCCCCATTTCTTGGTTTTGTATTCTTAGCCGCGAAGCGTC
The DNA here is from genome assembly GCA_022793375.1 of Lachnospiraceae bacterium. GTDB lineage: Bacteria > Bacillota > Clostridia > Lachnospirales > Lachnospiraceae > RGIG7193. The sequence goes on along the minus strand of JAAWCS010000007.1, from coordinate 59,741 downwards.
CTCACAGATAAGGAGCCTCCGGGTAAGGTCGTGCGTATACCGTTCTCTCTTTTATTATTATCCAGGAAAAGGGGGAAGATTGCAAGCATAATCTAGAAGATAACATAAATTTGGGGGGTGGGGCGATTTTTTTAGGGGAGGGAACGGGACGCCCGGTTCCTGGGGCCTGGCCTTCTCAGACCCGCTCTCGCTTCGTTCCAAACGCAGCGGCACTAGGTTCGCGCTTCGCCTGCGGCTTGCGCTCACCAAGGGCCGGCGTTTGGAAAGAGTCCGTTCAGGACAGGCCCCAGAAACCGGGCTGTTGCCTTTCCCTTGGCAAAAATGGCCGCACCGTAAGTCGCAGTAGGGGCGGTTTTCGGTTTGGTAGCGGCGATGAAGATTGGGGAGAGGGCGCTTATCGAAAAAATGGCGGCTGTCGTGGGCTCTTGTGAGGGGGGACAGCTGCCATTTTGATTCTTTATAAATATTTCACTAATTATGTCTCTAAAAGTTTTACCCTAGTTTGGTACCGCAGTTGGGGCAGAACTTGGCGCCGGCGGCTTTGGTGCCGCAGTTGGGGCAGAAGTTCATGCCGCCGCCCTGGGTGGGTTGGCTGGGCTGGACGGTTTGGTTGGGTTGGCTCATGGGGTTCATTTGGTTCATCATTTGCTGGCCCATGGCCATGCCCATCTGCATTTGCATCATATCAGTTGCCACACTGCCGCCTCGGCCGCCGCTTCCGCCGCGGCTCATGGAATCTAACATGCTCATCTGCTGGTAGCGGTTCATGTCGCCGACCATGCTCTGCGCGGCGGCTTTGGTCTGCATTTTGGTTACTTCTTCGGGATAGGATACGCTGGAAATCACGAAATCGGTGATGCCAATGCCGATTTTTCGCATTTCCATGTCAAGATCCTCGCAAAGTCCTCTGGCAATGTCAAAGGCATTGGCCTGCAGGTTGAACATGTCTTTTCCTTCGCGGCTGATCCACTTCATCAGAAGCTGGCTCACCATCGAATCGACGCGCTCGCGGACATCGCCGACGGCAAACTGTTTTTTTACGCCGGCGATCTTTTCGATCAGCACTGCGTGGTCGGCTACGAAGCAGTTGTATGTACCGAAGGCGCGGATCGGCAGGCCGCCGGGCAGGCCGGGCGCGGGCAGGTTGATGGCGTTCTTGGTGCCCCATTTCATCGGTACTTCTTTGGTGTTGATAAAGAGTACTTCGGCCCGCATGCCGGAGTTAAAGCCGAATTTGAAGCCCTTCAGGGTGCTGAGGAAGGGAATGATCTGCGATTCGATGTCGTAGCTTCCTTCGTCGCAAAATACGCCTTCTACTTTGCCGTTGGCCATGAAAATCGCGTCCTGGCCCTGGCGGATAATCAGCTTGCTGCCTTTCTTGATCTCGTCGTTATTCCATTTCCAGAACAGGATATCGTCCCGATACTCTTCCCATTCTACCACATTGGCCAGCTGGCCCCCAAAAATGCCCATTCTCTCATCCTCCTGTTTTCTTTATTGTATCGGCCGTTTTCGCCGTTGTCAGCGTCCGGGGGCATTTAGCGGTCGCCCCGTATCTTCGCCTTCTTCGTCGTATTTGCTCATCAGTGCCTGCAGGTCACAATCGGCGCCGCGTCCCTCCAGTTCGGCGATTGCTTCGGCCTTATCGAGGGCCGCCTGCGCATCTGCCTCCATCGACAGCAGAGAGGAGCCGGCCTGGCCGCTGTTTAGACGGTTCATGGCTTCGGCCAGTTCCGCGGCCGCCATCTTGGCCTTTACGGCGTCCTTGCGGGCCGTGATCTCATGCAGCTGGCTCTCGGCCTTTTGGTACAGGCGCTCGGCCTGGGACGTATACCCGGCCGCCATATCGCGCTGCTTTGTCAGGCCGGCCAGACGTTTTTCCAGTCCGGCTTTCTTTTCCAGGAAGAAACGGGCTTCGCTGTCCCGGTCCTCCCGCACGGCTTTCTCGGCGTAGCGGCCCATCTTGGCGATTTCCTCTTCGCACCGGGCGATCTCCCGCCTGCGCTTCTCCTGCGCCGCCACTACGGCTTCTGTCTGTGCTTTCATGTTTCCAAGCGCCTCCTGCATCGTTCTTACACAGCGTTCCAGTTCGGCGGCTTCCTTCTTTTTGCCCCCGCCGAATAAGGAACACAGCCAGTTCCATATGCGTTTAAAAATTCCCATCTGTATATTCCTTCTTCCCTGCCCTAATACCGCGCTGCGGCGGCCCGGTGTCAGGAATATTATAATACATTTCTCCTTCCTTGTCCAACGAAAAACCGCTCCGGCCGGCATGTTTTCAGCGAAGAAGCTGCTCTTTTTCCGTCTCGGACAGCGCCCGGTACTGCCCGCCGGCAAGCGCCGGATCCAGCCGCAGCGGGCCCATTGCCAGGCGTTTTAAATACAGTACCTCCGTTCCCACGGCTTTTGCCATCCGCTTTATCTGGTGGAAACGGCCCTCGCAGATCGTGATTTCCACCGTCGACACCGCGCCGCTCTCCAAAACGACCAGCCGGGCCGGAAGCGTCGGTTTTTCATCCCCGATCGAAAGCCCCTGCGCAAAGGCGCGTACCATATCCGGCGTTACCTCCCCGGCCAGCTTTGCGTAGTACGTTTTATCCACATGCTTTCCGGGGTGCAGCAGGCGGTGGGCCAGCGCGCCGTCGTTGGTAATCAGCAAAAGTCCTTCCGTATCTTTGTCCAGTCTCCCCACCGGAAAAAGCCCGCCGGCCTTTTCACCGCCAAGCAGGTCGAGGACCGTCCGCTCCTTTCGGTCCTCCGTGGCCGACACGACGCCGGCCGGTTTATTGAGCATATAATAGGCAAAACGCTGGTAGGATACTAATTCCCCGTCATACGATACCTGGTCGGTCTGCGGATCGATTTTCTGCTCCGGAGCTTTTACGGCAGCGCCGTTTACTTTTACCAGGCCTTTTTTCAGGGCCTGCTTTACCTGGCTGCGGGAGCCCTTTCCCATATCCGCCAGAAATTTATCCAGACGTATCTCCTTCATATCTTATCTCCCCCTCCCGGGCCTGTGCCCGGCTCTTATCGCGCGATCTTAAATACCGTCGCGTCCGTGGCAAACGCCTGCACGTTGTAGAGCACCAGCAAATCGGTGACCGCATACTGTTTTGCCAGCGCCTGCAGACTCATGTTCAGATACCGCAGATCCGCCACCACGATCGTCTCATAATGCTCCGCGGCATAAGGGATGAAGCAGTTGGCAAACGAATCCTTGACAATTAACAGCACCCGGCCGCTTGCGCCCTCTTTGCCGCCGTCCTCTGTTTCGGCCGGCCGGATCTCCATAAGTCCGTCGTTGCCGCCCAAAAACACGGCATACTGGTCATGCCATTTTAGCGCCTCCCAGTTATAAAACCCCTCCGTCTGCGTCGTCTGGTTGTGCGTCAGCACCACCGGCCGCTTTGAATCATAGACGGAAATTGCGTCGGCCCGCCCCAGAGCGTGCAGTTTGGACCAGGTCGTGCCGAAGAAATCTTCGGATACGGTCCTGAGCGCGCTGTCTGAAAGCGGCTCAAATCCCAGGCTTTCCGCCCAGGCCCGGTACCCGTAAAAGGCCCCCAGCGTCGTCCAGTGATGATCGGTCCGATAAAAAATATATTCATCCGCATGGGCGGACAGTACCGACGGCATGTCGATCAGCGTTCCCTCGCTTCCATTTTCCTCCAGGGCTGTCCGTACTTTTTGCAGATACTGCGACTGATCGTAAGGCTGGCTGTTTCGGGGGAGCTTTTCCGTCAGCACCTGGCTGGCCGTCGGCACAATCATTACTCTTACGTGGTCGTCTCCCAGCTCTTTGACATAATAGGCGACGGCTTTTGCCAGCGCGCGGACGTTTTTTTCCGCCTGTTCGCTCTCAAAATCCCCGGCCGGATGGTTTACAATCAGGTATTCGTCGTCGGCCAGCCACACGCCTTTGGTCTCCGTCTTGCCAAGAAGCGCCTCCATGCGGGTCTTTAAGCCGACCAGACGGTCTCTGTGCGGAAACTGGTCGGCCACATACTCTTCGTATTCTTTTGTAAAACTTCCGTCAAAAAGCGCTTTCCAGCTAAACGCCGGCCGCGTCGCCAAATAGCGGTTCTCCGTATCGGAATAGGGCCGGTCCGCTTTGAGGAGTCCCCACAGCATGCAGCCAAACAGCAGAAACAAAAACAGGATAATCGAAATCCAAACCGTGTTTTTTTTCATTTCATTTCTCCTCAAAAACGGAAATACAGAAACGGATTGTACGAAGCATCCGTCAGGTACGCCGTACAGACAAGAAGCAAAAGCGCTCCCGCCCCGCTCCATAAAAGCTGCCAGGCTGCGCTGCCCGCTGCGGCCGCCGGCTCACCCGCTCCTTCTTCCCTGTCGGCCAGACCGGCGGCTTTCGTATGAAGATATGAAAAAATCCGTTTGGGAAGCGGCGTGGCCCCCAGCAGGCACACCGCGAGCAGCACTCCGTAATTGCGCAGCAGATACCAGGTCGTCGGATCCGCCAGAGCGCCCGCAGACATTCCCGCGGCCCCGGACGGCAGCGCTCCCAGGCCGGCCATGGCCCTAAGGTAGCCGATTCCTCCTTTGCCGTCCACACTGGCAAAAATCACCCAGCTGATCAGCACCAGCGCCAGCATATACACGCGGCTGACAATCCCCGGCGCGCGTTCCAGCCATTTCAGCAAAAAGACCTTTTCCACTGCCAGCAGCACTCCAAAGTACAGCCCCCAAAGAAGGAAATTCCAGCTCGCGCCATGCCAGATCCCGGTAAGCGTCCAGACGACTAAGATATTGCGCAGCTGCTTTGCCAGCCCCCGACGGTTGCCCCCCAGAGGGATATACACATATTCCCGAAACCAAGTCCCCAGGGAAATATGCCAGCGCCGCCAAAATTCCGTGATGCTGCGCGAAATATAGGGGTAGTCAAAATTGAGCGGAAAAGAAAAGCCGAACATCTGCCCCAGCCCTCTTGCCATATCGGAATAGCCGGAAAAATCAAAGTAAATCTGCAGGCCAAAGGCGGCCGCTCCCAGCCAGGCCGTGGCCGCGGTCAGACGCGCCGCCGGCAGCGCGGCCACCGTGTCCCACAGAAGGCCGATGCCGTTTGCCAAAAGCACCTTTTTGCCCAGGCCGGCCAAAAATAAAGAGATTCCGTTCGCAAATTGCTCCGCGCTCTCCCGTCTTTCGTTCAGCTCTTTTGCCACGGTCTGATAGCGCACGATCGGCCCGGCGATCAATTGCGGGAACATTGCCACATACGCCCCGAAATCGATTATGTTTTTCTGCGCCCTGGCCTGCCCGCGGTAAATATCGATGCTGTAGGACATGGTTTGGAAGGTATAAAACGAAATGCCGATCGGCAGCGGCAGTCCGAAGCCTTTCAGGGAAAGTCCCAGCAGGCCGCCGGCCGACGCGATCAGAAAATCCAGATATTTGAACACGCCCAAAAGCCCCAGATTGATTACGACCGAGGAAAGAAGCGCCCGTTTGGCCCGTCTTTCCCGCCCGGCCGCCCGCGCGCTCTCAATGATCCGTCCGTGGATATAGTCCACCGCCGTGGAAAACAGCATCAGCACGACATACACCGGCTCGCCCCAGGCATAAAAAAGAAGGCTGCCCAAAAAAAGGACGGCATTGCGCCCCTTTTTTGGTACAGCAAAATAAACAAGCAGCATCAACGGCAAAAATCGAAATAAAAATAACAAACTGCTGAAAATCATGAATCGCTGTCATACGCCTTTCTTTTTTCATTGTTTTGCGCCTATCGGCCTTATTCCCTGTATGACGCCCGCAGCAGGGAAATCTCCTGCGCATAGCCGGGCAGTTCGTTCGGTGTTTCCAGAAAGAACGGCAGCCCCCTAAGCGCCGGATGGTTGATGATACGGATAAACGTCTCCAGGCCCAAAGACCCCTGCCCGATCTTTTCATGGCGGTCCTTGTGGCTGGCAAAGGGATTTTTGCTGTCGTTTAAGTGAATGGCGCGCAGGCGCGAAAGACCCAAAATCCGGTCAAATTCCTCCAGTACCTCCTCCAGCCGGTCTTTGATGTCGTAGCCGGCGTCGTAGATATGGCAGGTATCCAGGCACACACCCATGCGCTCCGGCTCACGCACGCGCTCTAAAATCGCCTTTAGTTCCTCAAAGCGGCTGCCCACCTCGCTGCCTTTGCCGGCCATCGTTTCTAACAGCACCGTAGTAGTCTGCCCCGGCTTCATCGCCTGGTCCAGGCATTCGGCAATCAGCGATACTGCCGTCTCCACCCCCTGCCCGACGTGGCTGCCGGGATGGAAATTGTACATCTGGCCGGGGACCGCCTCCATGCGCTGCAAATCGTCGGCCATCGTTTCCCAGGCAAATTCCCGGGTACGCCCCTCCTTGGCGCAGGCATTCAGCGTATACGGCGCGTGCGCCAAAATGACCGGAAAGCCGTGACCCATGGCATACTCCCGGTACGCGGCAATATCCCGAAGATCCAGGGGCTTGGCCTTGCCGCCGCGGGGATTGCGGGTAAAAAACTGGAACGTATTCGCTCCGATGGAAACGGCTTCCTCCCCCATATGGAGAAAGCCCTTGGAAGAAGATAAATGACATCCGATTGTCAGCATACGATTCGCTCCTTACTTCATTATACTATGTCTCGTACTTCTTTTTTCTATACGGCCGACCGTGCGTTTCTGCCTGCCGCACGATCTGTGCGCCCGTGCGTCTGAGAATTTAAAAACGCCGCCGCAACACCTGTTTTGCATTGCAGCAGCGTTCCCGTTTCCTGCCGCCTGCGGCGGTCAGGCTTTTTTCACCACATTTCCGTCAATCAGCACATAGTGTACCTTCGTCGAAATCTCGAACGGGCAGCCGTCCGTAATCACCACATCGGCATCCTTGCCGACCTCCAGCGAACCGACCCGGTCCTCGATCCCGATATGGCGGGCCGGGTTGATCGTAATCGCCTGCAGAGCGGCAAACGGCTCCATTCCCGCCTGGACCGCCAGGCCGGCGCACATTGGCAGATACTGCTGCGGGATCACCGGCGAGTCGGTGATGATCGATACCTGACAGCCGGCCGCCGCCAGTACGCCCGGCGTTGTCCAGCTTTTATTGCGCAGTTCAAATTTGGTCGCATGCGTCAGCGTCGGCCCGACTGCCATCGGCACCTGCTCTTTCGCCAGCTCCTCCACCACCAGATGGCCTTCGGTTACATGTTCCAGCGTAATCTTTAAGCCGAACTCCCGGGCAATGCGCAGGGCGGTAAAGATATCGTCCGTCGCATGGGCATGGGCCTTTAAGGGCATCTCGCCCCGCAGCACCGGCTGCAGCGCCTCCAGTTTCATGTCAAACGCCGGTTTCTTGGAAACATCGCCGCCGGCCGCCGCCAGTTTTTCCCCGTATTCCTTTGCTTTAAAAAGCATTTCCCGCAGTTTTGCCGCCGTGGACATGCGGGTCGAATTGCCCTTGTCTTTATAGCAGCGCTTGGGATTTTCGCCAAAGGCGCATTTCATGGCAACCGCTTCCTTTACCACCATATTTTCGACGCGGCAGCCTACCGTCTTGATCGCCGTAAAGGTCCCGCCCAGCACATTGGCGCTGCCGGGGCCGGTCGCCACACAGGTCACGCCGGCGCCGGCGGCCATCGCAAAGGCCGGATCCAGGGCCTTTACGCCGTCGATCCCGCGCATCTGCGGGCAGACGATGTCGTTCATTTCATTGTAATCCATGCCCTCATAGCCGATTCCGTAGCCGTCCAGTCCGATATGGCAGTGCGCCTCCACAAAGCCCGGATATACGCAAAGTCCCGCGGCGTCCAAAATCTCCGCCTCCCCGGGGACATCCAGATTGGCGCCGATTGCGCGGATTTTCCCGTTTTCAATGAGGATATCGCCGTTAAAAGGGGTGGGGTCCACGGCCGTATGTATGGTTCCGTTCTTAATACAGATCATGATTTTTCTCCTGACTTTTCGTATGAATATGCCGGCCGGTCTTATTCGGACCAGTTATGATACACTGCCTGTACGTCGTCGTCCTCCTCCAGAAGATCCAGGGTCCTCTGCAGATACTTGATCGCTTCTTCGTCGGACAGATCGACCCAGGTCTGAGGAACCATCGTCACTTCCGCGCTGACCATCGCAATCCCGGCCTTTTCCAGATTTTCACGAATCTGGCTGAATTCGTCGGGATCCGTGTAGATCTCGTAGCAGTCCTCCTCCTCGGAAAAGTCCTCGGCCCCCGCGTCTAGAGCTGTCATCATCAGCTCGTCGGCGTCCATTTCGCACTCCTCCTTGTCCACAATGATCTGCCCCTTTTTGTCAAACATAAAGGATACGCAGCCCGGCGTGCCGATGCTGCCGTTGCCCTTGGTAAACGCGCTGCGTACATTGGCCGCCGTGCGGTTTTTATTGTCCGTCAAAGTATCCACAATAATCGCCACGCCGCTCGGGCCGTAGCCTTCGTAAGTGATTTTCTCGTAATTGACGCTGCCCAGATCGCCGGCCGCTTTCTTGATTCCGCGCTCAATCGTATCGTTGGGCATGTTGTTGGCCTTGGCCTTGGCAATCACGTCGCGCAGTTTGCTGTTGTTGGCCGGGTCGGCGCCGCCCTCCTTGACCGCCACCGCGATTTCACGGCCGATGACCGTAAAAATCTTTCCCTTGGCCGCGTCGTTTTTCTCCTTTTTGTGCTTAATATTGGCAAATTTGGAATGTCCTGACATACATACTCTCCTCTTCTAGGTTGATCTGATTTAAAATACCTTTACTCCTGTGCTGCCTGCTCCCGGATCGGCACGGCACGTACCAGCTGAATCATCTTATTCTTTACCTGCAGGATATGGAACGAATAGCGTTCGTATGTAACGGTCAGCCGCTCCCCTTCTGCCGGAATCCGGTTTAGCAGGGAAATCAAGAGTCCGTTTAACGTGTCAAAATTCTCATCGTTTCCGATCCCCAACGTCTCCGCCACGTCCTCTAAGGGGGCCATGCCCTTGAGCAGATAGACTCCGCCCTCCAGCGGCGTGATAAAGACCTCGGCCTTGTCATATTCATCAAAAATGTCGCCGACGATTTCCTCGAGGATGTCCTCCATGGTAATCAAACCGCTGGTCTGGCCGTACTCGTCCACCACTAAGGTCAGATGCTGCTTATCCCGCTGCATCTCCTGCAGCAGCAGGCGTACACTGCGTGTCTCAGGCGTAAAATGGGCATCGCGCAAAAGCCCGGGAATCTGCCCGATCGGCTCGCTGTTGTGCTGCCCGCCCTCCCGGCAGATCACGGCATCCCGCAGATATAAAACGCCGCGGATATCGTCAATATCCTCTCCATAAACCGGGAAGCGGGAGTTGCGCTCACTGAGAATCACATCCACCGCCTTGTTTAAGGGCGTGTCCGTCCCCAGAGCGCGGATATGACGCCGGTGCGTCATGATATCCTTGGCCTCCGTCTCTCCCAGTTCAATAATATTGTTGATCATCACGGCCTCTTCTTTCTCCAGAAGTCCCTGCTCGTGCCCCTCCTGGACGACCGTTTTGATATCCTCTTCCGTTACATTTTCATCTTCCGTATGTATTCCCAGTGTGCGCAGGATTCTGCGCAATGGACTGCCCTCTTCCATCGGTGCTAATTCCCTCTCCTTTTTTGCTCTTGTCCATGTTTAAGGATGTAGTGAGATACCCTTGCGGTATTTCCCTCTTCCTGTGTTTACGTGAATTGTATCATCTGCCGGCCGTTTCGTCAATATCTGCGATTGTATGTATCCAGACTTAAACTGACCAAAAGCGCCTCGTCCACCTGATGCAGCATCCGTTCGTCCAGATGGCAGATTTTCTCGCGGAGCCGCTGCTTATCCACCGTGCGCAGCTGCTCCAGCAAAATAACCGAATCTTTCGCCATCTCGCTCTCCCCGCAGGGCAGCTCTACATGCGTAGGCAGCTTGGCCTTGTTCATCTTTGAGGTAATGGCGGCACAGATCACGGTCGGGCTGTGCCTGTTCCCCACATCGTTTTGTATAATAACCACCGGACGGATCCCGCCCTGTTCCGATCCGACCACCGGCCGTAAATCCGCGTAATACACATCGCCACGTCTGATAATCATCCTGCTATACTCCGATCGTTCTTTGCTTCATATTGCCCGTATCCTGAGGGCATTATGGGATACCCTTGCGGTATTTCTTATCCGTAAGTATTTCCAATCTAATCGTGTGTATTCAGGAAGTTGAAAAAAATCGGTATGCCTTCGCGGGCGCCCGGCCCGCAGGCAGATTTCCCCCGATATTATCTTATGGCAAAACGCTTGTCTGTGTGAATCCTCCCGCCTTTCTCTCCCCGCCGCAATCCGGCCCGCCCTCGCCGATCGCGGTGGCGAGGGCAAACTCCTTTTCGTGGGAGATTGTCACCCAGATCCGGCGGATTGCCAGCTCATCGCTTCTCTCCAAAGCCTTGTTATACAATTTCACAAACGGGCAGCCCTGTTCGTCCCGCAGCACTTCGATATCCGCCGGACCAAATCCCCGAAAACCCGTTCCCAGCATCTTAGCCACCGCCTCTTTAACAGCAAAATTCCCTGCCAAAGAGGCAGGGATATGCTGAAACTGTTCTTGTTCCAGGGCCGTATAGACGCGCTGCATAAAAGCCGCCGACCGGCTGGCCTTTTTGACGCGTTCGATTTTAATAATATCGTTACCGATGCCCAAAATCATGGCTACTCCCGTCAGTTCTTATTTTTGGCCGCCTCGGCAATGCGGTAGGACAGCTGCATCAGGCTCTCGGACAAATGGACGTTCTCCACCACCACGTCCGAAGGGACGTCGAGGTCTACATGCGCAAAATTCCAAATGGCCTTAATACCGTTAGCCACCAAAACCTCACTCACCTTCACCGCTTCCTCTCTGGGAATCGTCAAAACGGCAATTTTAATATCGTTGGCCTGCAAAAATTTTGACAGTTCATCAATATATAAAACCGGTATATTCCGCACGCGGTTTCCTACCTTATCCGGGTTGACGTCAAAAATCGCTTTTGTCACAAAACCGCGGTTTTCAAAATTCTGGTAATTCGCCAAAGCGCGGCCAAAATTCCCGCAGCCGATGATTATCATGCTGTTCTCGCGGTCCAGTCCTAAGATCTTGGCGATCTCCTGGTACAGATACGCTACGTTATAGCCGTATCCCTGCTGCCCAAAGCCGCCAAAATTATTCAGGTCCTGGCGAATCTGCGAAGCCGTTACATTCATCCGGACACTCAGCTCCTGGGAAGAGATCCGCTCCACGCCCTGGGCCATCAAATCACCCAGGTATCTGTGATATCTGGGGAGTCTTTTAATTACTGCATTTGAAATCTCTTTATTCTCCACTCTCGTACTCCAATCTCCGCTTCGCGGGCGGTTTTTCCTACTTCTAAGAAACCAATATTCTTTATAATTATATCGGTGAAAAAAAACAATGTCAACCGCCTGGCCGCTAAAGAACGGGCAGAGTGATAAAATTTAACAGTCTTTTCACAGTTTGTACATATTTATTTGTGGAAGTCCCGGTGCACCGGCTTATAAAACCGTCTGCGAATCTCCTCCCCCTCCTGCGTCTCACCCAAGAGCCACATCATTTTCGTCACCACCGCCTCCACGGTCATGTCGTAGGACTGCAAAAGCGTCGGGCAGTTCATGGCTTTTTTCCCCACCGCATACACGCCTACGTCGCTGCCTTCAAAAAGCGCCTGCGTCGTCACCACGACGATCTTTCCCTGCGCCGCCAGCTTTTCCACCTCCAGCAGGAAATTGCGCCGGTCCACAAAGGGCACGCCTCCCACGCCGTAGCTTTCAATGACGATCACATCGTAACGCGCCCCCACATACTCAAGGATATCCGGATCCATGCCCGGGATCAGCTTTAACAAAAAAACCGAGGGCCGTACCTTCTCATAAAATACCGGGCCGCCGGGCTGAACCGGCGTTTCAAAATACCGTATCACATGTCCGTCGTAAATCCGGGCCGCCACCGGATGATTTACGCTTTCAAAGGCATCGTAGCTTTTGCTTTTGATCTTGCGGGCCCGTGTGCCGAAAATCGCCTTTCCGTCAAAGACCAGGTATACGCCCGCCATCTTGTCCTCGCAGGCCAGCACAAAACTGTCATACAGGTTCTTTCTTGCGTCGCTGATCCCATAGCCGATCGGCTTTTGGGAGCCTGTCAGTACGATCGGCTTGTCCGCGTTCTGGATCAGATAGGACAGCGCCGCGGCCGTATATGCCATCGTGTCCGTGCCGTGCGTAATCACAAACCCGTCATAGTTTTGATACTTTTCCCGGACAACGTGCACCATCTTAAGCCAGTTTTCCGGCTGTAAATTCGTACTGTCAATATTCAAAATCTGAACCGCATCGGCCTCGCAGAAACTGCGGATCTCCGGCACGGCTTTTAAAAGGGTATCCGGAGCGATTGCCGGCGCAAGCCCCTCCTCCGTTTCCTGTGAAGCGATTGTCCCGCCGGTGGCGATCAGCAGTATTTTTTTCAGCACTCTCTTCTCCATGTAGTCACCTTTCCTTATTATTATCTGCGTTTTCCCAAAATATAATCGATCCTTTATTTCCTTCAGGCATGACAGAGCCTTCTTAATTATTTGACCTTCTTCCATATTTTGTGCTATAATGTCGCCAGACATGATACCGGCGCCGATTCTCAGTCCGAAAAAGCCATGCGCATTTTTATGCCGGCCCGCGTACCTACAGTATATTTAAAAATCCCCGAGAATACAAGACAGGGAGGAAAATTTTTATGATTCTGTCCTGCAGTCATATCAGCAAAGCATTTTTAGACAAAGACGTCCTCTGCGACGCCAGTTTTTTCATAGAAGAACGCGAAAAAGCGGCCATTGTCGGCATCAACGGCGCCGGCAAAAGCACCCTGCTGAAAATTATCACCGGCGACCTGGCGGCCGACGAGGGGCAGGTCACCCTCTCCCGCGGCAAAACCATGGGGTATCTGGCACAGCATCAGGACATAAAGGATCACCACTCGATCCGCGAAGCGCTTCTGGAGGTAAAGCATGACGTGCTGGCGCTCGAGGAAAAAATCCGCGCGCTGGAAACGCAGATGCCGCATCTTGCGGGCGAAGAGCTGTCCGCCGCAATGGAAGCCTATGCCCAGGCAACGCACCGCTTTGAGGAGGCGGGCGGCTATGCCCTGCAAAGCGAAATCACAGGCGTCTTAAAAGGGCTGGGCTTTTCCGAGGACGAATTTTCCAAGCCGGTTTCCGCCTTGTCCGGCGGCCAGAAAACGCGGGTTTCCCTGGGAAAACTTCTCCTGTCCCGCCCGGATATCCTTCTTTTGGACGAGCCTACCAACCACCTGGATTTAAATTCCATTGCCTGGCTGGAGACTTTTTTGCTGAATTACCCGGGCGCCATTATAATTGTGGCGCACGACCGCTTTTTCCTCGACCGGGTCGTTACAAAGGTCATCGAGGTCGATCACACGCGGGTCGGCGTTTTCTCCGGCAATTATTCCGCTTATGCCGAAAAAAAAGCCATGCTCCGGGAAGCACAGCTGAAAGCCTACTTAAACCAGCAGGCCGAAATCCGGCATCAGGAGGAGGTCATCGCCAAACTGCGTTCCTTTAACCGGGAGAAATCCATTAAGCGAGCCGAGAGCCGCGAAAAAATGCTTGACAAAATCGAACGCCTGGAAAAGCCCTTTGAAGTAAAAGCCGATATGTCCGTTCGCTTTACCCCCAGCTGTATAAGCGGCAATGACGTCTTAACCGTCCGCGGCCTGTCAAAAGCCTATGGCCCTCTGCCCCTCTTTTGTGACGTAGACATTGACATAAAACGCGGCGAACGTGTTGCCGTCATCGGCAGCAACGGTACCGGCAAAACCACTCTCCTGAAAATCATCAACGGGCTGGTCGCCGCCGATCGCGGTTCCCTTGTTCTGGGCGCCAAGGTACAGATCGGTTACTACGATCAGGAGCACCAGGTCCTCCACATGGACAAAACCCTGTTTGAAGAAATCCTTGACGACCATCCGGCCATGACCAATACGGAAATCCGCAGCCTTCTGGCCGCCTTTTTGTTTACCGGCGACGATGTGTTTAAGCGGATCCGGGATTTGAGCGGCGGCGAACGCGGCCGCGTCTCCCTTGCCAAGCTGATGCTCTCCGAAGCCAATTTCCTGATCCTGGACGAGCCTACCAACCACTTGGACATGCTCTCCAAAGAGATTCTCGAAAAAGCGCTGGCCCAGTATGAGGGCACGGTCCTCTATGTTTCGCATGACCGTTATTTTATCAACAAAACGGCCACCCGCCTTCTGGATTTGGAAAACGGCCGCTTTACAAACTATTTGGGTGACTATGATTATTACCTGGAAAAGCGGGCGCTGCCCGGTGCGCCGGGCGGCGGTTTTAAGAAGCAGAGCGGCGTTTTGCCTGGCGCCGGCACGCCCTGGTCCGCCGGCCCGGCCGCCGATAAGCCAGAGAGCGCGGTCAAGCAGGACTGGAAAGCGCAGAAGGAGCAGCAGGCCAGAGAGCGCAAGCGCAAAAACGACCTTGCCAAATGCGAGTCGGAGATCGCTTTGCTGGAGGAGCAGAATTCGCTCTTAGAACAGCAGATGTCCGATCCGCAGGTGGCTACCAGCCCCGCTAAGCTTCTGCAGCTTGGCCGCGATCAGGAGGAAAACGCGGCCAGGCTTGCGCAGCTGTATGAGTTGTGGGAGCAACTAGCCGACGAATGAGCCATCAGGCGTTCTCCTCCCGGATCTCCCCGGCCAGTTCGCCCCGTCCCAGCCGTTTGTCCGCATAGGTCATCGTTGCAAAGACAATCAGGAACACTGCCAGCACCGCAATCGCAAGCGTCTGCCAGGGAATATAAAATCCCATGAAAAATCCCTCCTGCTTTATGTTTTCGTAAATCATATAGGAGATTGCCGCCGAGACCGGCGCCGCATACAGAAGGCTCTTGCCGCCGTACAGCAGGCACTCATAATTGAGAATACGCCTTATTCCTCCACGCGTCATGCCGATGGAATGCAGCATGGCAAATTCCCGGCGCCGCAGCAAGACGTTAGTGGAAATCGTATTAAACATATTGGCGGTGGTAATCAGGCTGATCAGCGCCAAAAACCCGGTGGAAAAGACCTCCATGAGTCCCAGCAGCGCCTTGGTTTCCCGCGCGCTCTGCGCATGGTTTGAGAGGATCCCGTCGCTCTTTTTTGTAATCTCCTTCATGGCTTCATAAGCCTGAGATTCATCCCCGGTCAGGAAAAAGGCCGATCCCCAGTCCTTGTCAAGCCCCCAGGCATCCCTTACGCCGGCGGGCAAAAATATTTGCGGGCGGTCCTTACCGCTGCAAAACCACGGCGCCTGTAAAAGGCGCGTTCCCACCGTCACCAGAATGGTCTGAGCCCCTTCCTCCAAAGGGACCGCCAGCGGTTCCTGGCTCTCCTTCACATCCTCTTTATAGTACAGAATCTGCGCCCCTTGCTCGGTCAGCAGAATGCTTCCCGTGCCATAACCTTCTTTTTTCTCCGGCAGCAGGATCTGCAATTCCTCCGCTCCCTCTTTGAGCACATCGTACACCTGATAGCCTGCTTCCGACGAGCTGTATCCCATCCGGTCAAACGCCAGCGCAGTCGGATGTTCTATGTCCATGTAGATCGATGTGTCCAGATCATTCGCGGTCAGGAAAGCCCGATAGTCCTCATCCTCCACAAAAACCACGCCCCAAAACGCCCAGGGCGTCCCTTGGCTCTCATCATGATTGCGTTTAAATTCATCGGTCAGATTTTCCCGCTCCACTACGATATTCATGCTCCTTGTATCGGTCAGCACGCTTTCGTCCACGCCGGGTATGGCGCTCAGCTTTTCATACAGCTTTTCAAGTCCCTGCGGATTATCCCACATATAGTAAGCCAGATCGTATGTTCCCACACTCTGGCTGTCCTCGACGCTCTTGCGCAGATAGTGGCAGAAGCTTCCGGAGCAGACAAAGAGGACAATGCTGAAAAACAAAGAAAAGATTGTCACACGATAGCGCCTGCGGCTGCGCTTAAAATTTTTGGAGGCCAGCATCCCCGGCAGACCAAACAAACGCAGCGTCCATCGGCTGGTGCGCACGCGCCCGGCCCGAATCCGCACCTCCTGATTCTGGCGGATCGCTTCGATCGCCGGCAGCCGCAGGGCTTTTCTCGCCGGCAGCCAGGCCGACAGCAACACCGTAAACACTCCCAGCCCCACGGACAGCGCCATGGCCGGCGCCGTTAAGTGGACGCTGAAAACCACCGTCTTTGAAAAGTTGCCCAATACTGTCTCAAACAAATCCCGGCAGGCCCAAATCGTCGCGCTGATTCCCATGCAGCCCGTCAGCACTCCCAGCGGAATTCCCACGGCACACAGCATCAGCCCTTCCATTAAAACGCTTCCCATAATCTGGCGGCGTGTAGCGCCCAGCGATTTCAGCAGGCCGAACTGGCGCACCCGCTCCGTCACCGAAATCGAAAAGGCATTGTAGATCAGCGCCACCGAACCGGCCACCACAATTACGGCCAGAATGCCCGCCATACTGTAGAGCAATTCCATGGAAGAACTGCCGGAATATCCGCTGTATTTTAGCAGCGTCCGGTTTGTCTCTCCCCGAAAGCCGCCCTTCTGCCATTCTCTGAGAAAACCCTCCGCCTCCCCGATATCCTTCAGCTGAATCCACAGCTCATAGATCGCTTCGCTGTTTTCCTTCTCCGCTTCTGCCGGACCGCCTGCGGCCGGTCGATCGGCGGTCAGGGCCGTATAGCCCGGCGCTGAGGATGGCTCAAACTCCGGCTCCTCATACACGCCCGTCACCGTGTAAGTCACGCTCCCGCCCTCCGCCGCAAAATACTCCGGCGCCATGCTCTCTTCGCCCTGCCAAGGATCGTGCTGCGTCAAACGGCACGGCGTCCCGTTTCCTCCGCCTGGCGTATCGTCATTTACCCGGTTTAGCGCGCTCTGCGCCAGACGGCTTCCGAGTTCCAGCGTCAAGGTATCGCCCACTTCGATTTCCCAGCCGCTGTTGTAAAGAAACTGCCGCGAGAGGAGAATCTCCCGGTCGTTTTCCGGCAGCCGTCCTTCGATCAGCTCCACCGGCATCCGGCCGGCAAAGAAATCGCTCACAGCCCCCACAAATAAATACGATTTTTTCTCGTACTCACAGTCTGTCTGCGCGTAGCCGACCGTGCGCAGGGAGCAAAGGCCCTCGACTCTTTTGTCCTGTAAAAGCTGCTCCTGTTCTTGTGCGGTCGTCTCGTACAGACATACGCTCCAGTCTCCCACATCCTCGATCGCCACCTGCCTAAAATAATGAAGGGCGCTGGCAACACTGACCGTCACTGCCGTTACCAGGGCCGTAGACAGCAAAATCCCTACGATCGTTACCCAGGTCCGGCTGCGGTTTTTTTGAAGTGTTTTCCATGTATAGCGGACAAAAATCGGTGTCATCGCCGCAGCACCTCCTCCCGATGGATTTTTCCGTCCTCAATCGCCAGAATCCGGTCCGCCTGCAGCGCGATCCGCTCGTCGTGCGTAATGACAATCAGCGTCTGCTCATATTTGCGGTTCGAGCGGCGCAGCAGTTCCAATATTTCCTGGCTGTTTTTGGAGTCCAGATTGCCGGTCGGTTCGTCCGCCAGCACTACCGCCGGCGCATTCATCAGCGCCCGGCCAATGGACACACGCTGCTGCTGGCCGCCGGAGAGCTGGTTCGGCAGATGCTTTTCCCGGCCGCTTAATCCCAATGTCGTAATCAGTTCCCGCATCCGTCTTGGATTGATCCGGCGTCCGTCCATCAATACAGGCAGTGCCATATTTTCTTCCACATTCAGCACTGGAATCAGATTATAAAACTGATAGATCAGACCCACCTGCCGCCGCCGAAACACGGCCAATGCCTCCTCCTTCTGCGCATACACGTCCTGCCCGTCCATGTACACCTTTCCCGAAGTCGGCCGGTCCACTCCGCCCAAAATATGCAGAAGCGTTGATTTTCCCGAGCCTGACGGACCGATGATTGCCACAAACTCCCCTTTCTGTACCTGGAACGATACGTCGTTTAGAGCGGTTACCTGGTTTTCCCCTTGTCCATATACCTTTGATATATGTTCGATTCGCAGAATTTCCATTGCCTTTTTCCTCTCTGTCTGCCCCTGTTTCCTTCCTTTCAGGAACTCCTGTCTGTGATTTGTAATCTCAGTATACAACCGCTCAATGACTCTCCCATGACTCTTTGATAACAATTCTGTCACTTTTTCGCGCAGGCCGCTGCGGCCGGAAGGTACTCATTTTCAAAACAACGAAGCGGCCCTGCGGCCGCCCCTGTCATATCACTCCCTTATAAAACCGCACGATAAAACGCGCTCCGCCCTGTGCCCGGTTTTCCGCTGTCAATACCCCGTTCTGCGCCGTAAATACCATCCGCGCAAAGGCCAGCCCCACGCCGAAACCGCCCTGATTCTTTCCTTTATAAAAGCGTTCCAGAATATGCGGCAAATCCTCCGGCGCAATGCCCGGCCCGTCGTCCTCAATCCGCAGTTCCGAATAAACCGCATTTTCCTCCCAGTACAGAGCGATCTGACCGCCGGCCGGCGTATGCTCCATACAGTTTTTCAAAATATTCCCCAACGCTTCCGCGCTCCAGGCGCCGTCGCCTGCAAATCCCGCCGTCTCCTCCCCATGAAGCAGCAGCCGCTGGCCTTTAAGTTCCATGGCAATCCGCAGAGGATCCGCCGCCTCTTTTACAACCTGTGAAAAAGGAAGCCGCACGCTGGCAAAGCGTACCGCCCCGGCATCAATGCGGGCCATTTTCAGCAGCGCGCAGAGAAGGTCATCAATCCGCCGCAGAAGCATCTTCAGCTGCCTTAACAATTCTTCCCGGCGCAAAGTGTCTATGTGGGGTTCGTTCAGCATCGTCTGAATCAAATTCAGCGAGGTCAGCGGCGTGCGCAGCTGATGGGACATATCCGTAATCGCGTCGCACAGGTATTGCTTCTCCCCCTGCAGCGCATCGGCCTGTTCCCGCAACATCACCGTCATCTTCCAGATTTCATCCTGCAGGATCGCCAATTCTCCCTCCGTCTGCTCAAAAAGAACCGGGCGGCGGTCATCGTGGAGAAATATGTCCAACTGCTCCGCCAGGCAGGTAAGCTTCCGATAGCGTTTCGCCGTACAGATAAAGTGAAACAGCCCGCCCCATGCCAGCGAAATTCCGACGCCGCCAAACACCGCCAGCCGGACCGCCTGCCGAAACTGCCAGGCCGCCCCGGCCGTCAGCCGCACGGCCAGCAGCCCCGCGGCCAGCAGCAGCGCCCCTGACAGTGCCGTGTAACAGATCAACTGTTTTTTTATCTCCGGATTGCGCCAAAATATCACTGCTTTTCCTCCTGTTTTGCGGCCATGCTGCCGGCTACTCGCCCAGCCTGTATCCAAGCCCCCGCACGGTGCGGATGCGCTGCGGATTCTGAGGATCGTCCTCGATCTTATCCCGCAGGCGTTTGATATAGACCGTCAATGTATTGTCATTTACGTAATCCCCCGCTACGTCCCAAATCTCCTCCAGCAGACGGCTGCGGGACAGCACCTTTCCCGGATTCCCGCAGAAAACCAGCAGCAGCCGGTATTCGAGCGCCGAAAGGAATATTTCTTCCCCGTTTTTGAACACCTGTCCCCGTTCCGTATCCACCATAAGGCCCGACACACGAAACACGGCCTGGCTGCGGCCGCTTCGGCGCAGGACCGTGCGGATGCGGGATACCAGCTCCCGCGGCCGAAACGGCTTGCTGATATAATCGTCGGCCCCCATATCCAGTCCGGTGACCACGCTGTATTCATCGCCGGAAGCGGTCAGGAAAATGACCGGCGTATCCGTATGCGTCTTGGCCGCCGCACAGACCGCAAAGCCGTTTCCCTCCGCCAGCGATATGTCCACCAACGCCAGATCAAAACGGCCGTTGGTCAAACGTTCTATGGCTTCCCGCTGTCCTTCGACCACTGTCAGCGCAAATCCTTCTCCCTGCAAAAACTCGCTCAGGTGCGTTGCAATCGCCTTGTCATCCTCCACCAGCAAAATCGGTATCATTGCCCTGCTCCTTTCCGGCATCCTCCATCCGGCGGCGCGCCTTCCCCGCGCACCAGCGCTTCTTTCTGCGCCTTTGTCAGCTGCTTGATCTGCCATTCCCGCCGCATGGCTTCTTCTTTGGTGTCAAAGGTTTCACTATGCACCAGCGTTACCGGCCGATGTGACTTTGTATATTTCCCGCCGCGGCCGCTCTGATGGCTTTGAAGGCGCTTTTGCAGATCGTTGGTCCATCCCGTATAAAGAGAGCCGTCGCTGCAGCGCAGAATGTAGGTATAGGCGACGGCCGGGGCCGCCGTCTGCGCCGTGTGCTCCTTCGTCCGTGCTTTTTTCGTTCCCTTTTCTCCCTGTGCCGGTTTCATCCTGCCCGCTCCCTTCCGTCCAAAAAGGCTGTGGTTTCCCACAGCCCATTATAATATCTTTTTGCGTTTATCTCAACAGGTTTTCCAGCGACAATACGCCCCAGCCCTGCTTGGACTCCGGCATATTCAGCCGCACGCACCGCTCCCGCAGGCGCAGCTTTACCTGTACGTTTGTCATGGCCGGGTATTTTTCCAGCAGGCAGGCAATCGCGCCCGCTACCATCGGCGTTGCCATCGAGGTCCCGCTCTTAATCGTATACGGCGGATCGCTGGCACGCAGCATCCGGTTGCAGGAAATGATTTCGCAGCCGGGCGCCACCAGATCCGGCTTGCGGATGCAGGCCCGTGTCGGTCCCCGGCCGGAATAATTGCACATGCGGCTGCCGTCGATATGCGTCTCCTTCTCGTCGTCGCTGCAGCCTACGGTAATCAATTTTCGGCTGATGCCGGGCGTCGCAATCGTCATCGGGGCCGGCCCGTTATTGCCGGCCGCCGCCAGCACCACCATACCGGCATCCCACAGCCGTTCCACGCCCCGCACCAGCCTTGAGTCCTCCTGCATTCCCTCCTCGTCAAAAGCGCCCATTGAAATATTTACGACACGGATTCCCAGCGCTTTTTGCCGTGCCAGCAGATATTCCACGCCGGCCAGCACATTTTCTTCGCTTCCGTTGCCCCGCCAATCCAGCACCTTGGCTACGATCAGGTGCGCCCCCGGCGCCATCCCCGCGCACCGACCCTTTGACAGACGGCCGTCGCCGGCCGCAATTCCCAAAATGTGCGTGCCATGGCCATTGTCGTCATAGCAGTCACGACGATGGCGTACCATATCCTGAAAGGCAACGACCCGATCACGAAAATCAGGATGCAGAAAAGCCCCCGTATCCATAACCGCCAGGCCAATCCCGCGTCCTGTGTAATGCTTATCCTCCATATGATGATCCTGAATATGTGTCATTATTATTTTATTCAGGAATCCAAAAAGGTGACTATGTCCGCCATGTCCTTTGGCGGAGGGAGCGGGTATGGTTTGAGGATTGTTTGGCTACTGCTTCATGGTGCTCCCTGCCCCGCAGAGCTTTTCAAAATCCGCCTGGAAGCGGGCCACGCGAGCTATCGACATATCGTTTTTCAGCAGGCTTTCCAGCACGTCCGGTACGGCTGTAACTGCCGGAATTCCGAACGCAAACAGCTCCTGCACCTGATACGCGTTTTTGAAGCTGGCGGCCAGCACCTGGGTCGTCATTCCATGATTCTCAAATGTTTCCTGGATTTTCTTGGCTACGCCCATGCCGTCTATGCCCGCATTGTCGATCGAATTGACATAAGGCGCCACAAACGAAGCGCCGGCGTGAGCCGCCAGCATGGCCTGGATTGGCGTATAGATGGCCGTGCCGGTTACCCGTACCCCTTCGGCGGCCAGAAGGCGGATCGCTTTTAATCCCTCCCGCACAACCGGCACTTTGATGCAGGTGTTCTTTCCCAGGCGGCCCAGCATTTCATGGGCTTCTTCTACCATGTCCTCTGCTTTTTGCGAAAGGACCTGCGCGTGCAGATCGGCGTCCGGCCCGATAAACGCCCGGATTTCCTCCAGCGTCTCATACGGCGGTTTCCGGACCGCCGCCAGAATCGACGGGTTTGTCGTCACCCCGTCCAGCGGAAAATATTCATACAGTTCCCGAATCCGTTCAATTCCCGCAAAATCCACCAATAATTTCATCTTCTTTTTCCTTTCCTGTTTGTTTAAATCCTTAATGGCCTGCCTGTATCGTGCGCGGCACAAACAGCTGCCGCTTTTATCCTCAGGCCCTCCACTCCGGTTCTCCCGGCCTCCGTTCGCCGAAGATGGCGGTCCCCACCCGCACAATCGTCGCTCCTTCAAAAATCGCTGTTTCAAAGTCGTCGGTCATTCCCATCGACAGCTCTTTCATTTCCACGCCCGGAAGATGCAGCGCCGCCAGCCGGTCGCGCAGCTGCCGCATGCGGCGAAAATAGGCCCGGTTCTGCTCTTCTTTTCCCGGGGGCGCGATCGTCATCAGCCCCTTAACCCGCACCCGCGGCAGGCGCGCCATCTGCAAGAGCAAGGCTTCTGCTTCCTCCGGCGCTACGCCGCCCTTGGTCGCTTCGCCGCCTATATTGATCTCCAAAAGCACCGGCACGGTCACATCCTTTTTTTGGGCTTCTTTTTCAATCTCCTGAGCCAGTTTCCATGAATCCACGGAGTGGATCAGATATACCGGGCTGCCTACCAGATATTTTACCTTGTTGCGCTGTAAGCCGCCGATGAAATGCCAGCGATTGTCCCCGGCAATATCCTCCATCTTCCGGCACAGATCCTGCACTTTATTTTCGCCAAAGTCGCGGACGCCGATTCCCATCAGCTGGCGGATCTTCTCTTCGGGTTTGGTCTTGCTGACCGCTACCAGCGTTACTTCTTCGCGCGGCCGACCGGCCCGTTCGCAGGCCGCCGCGACCCGCGCTTCGATTTGTCTGTAATTTTCCTGAACCATTTCTGTCTCCTTACTTTTTGGGCGCGCGGCCTTTGCCTGCCGCAGCGGAAAGGGCCGCCAACCTTGTTTCTGTGTGTGGGGGGATCGTCAGGAGCCGCCGGCCGTCACGGTCACGCCTCCGTCCGAATCCATAGCGCAGTCGATCGCCAGTACGACCGAAAGCGCCAGCACTTCGTCCTCGCAGTCCGCGATCGATACCTCGTAACTGTCTCCCCAGGTCATCCATTCTTTGCGGATCGTTATGATGGAACTGCCGTTTTTGAATACCTCGTATTCATGAGACAAAAAGCGGCCCTCGATCTCCCAGCCCGGTCCTTCGGCGTAATAGCGCGGGCAGAAAAAAGTAAATTTCTTCACAATTTCCGCAGCCTGACGGCCGTCGACATAGACGAAAAATCTGGGACGGAAGCTCCAGACTTTTTCCTGGATGAAGGCGGCTTCGCGGCCCTGCGCATCGTAGACGTGCAGCTTTTTGCCCCAGGAGAAGATTTCTCCTTCCACGTAATATCGCTCGGCCCCTGTTTCGTCCCGGACCGCAAAACGGTCGGCCCAGGAAAATACTTTTTGTTTTATGTAAAGTTTCATAGGGTGCTCCTTTCAATCCGGAATAAATGTCCCCGCTTTGCTCGGACGCGAATCGGCGCTGATATAATGTCTTACGACATTATATCATGAAAATCCTCTCCCGGCTAGCGGAACTGTCCGAAAAACGACGTAAGAAATCCTTGCTTTTTCTTCTGCAATCTGTTACAGTGGAAGCGGAAAGCACAAAATTCTTTGTTGCAAAAATTCCAACACATCAGAAAGAACGAGGTACGAATCGATGGGAAACGATGAACAATCCAAGGCAGAAGCAGATTTTCCGGCGGAGCTGCCCGATACTATTACCCTTACGTTTGAGGACGGTTCCGAGGCCGAATGCTTTGTATGGGGCTTTGTCGAGGTAGAGGACAAGCTATATATCTCCTTGCTGCCCATGGACGAAGAAGAGGATGAAGAGGGCGGCTGCTATCTGTACCAGTACGACGAGGACGAAAACGGCGAACCCATCCTGGGATACATCGAGGACGACGCCCTGCTTGACCGGGTCGTGGAGGCCTTTGACCGCCTGTTTGAAGAAGAAGAAAGCGAGTACGACGAGTTGGTCGCACAGGAGGAACTGGAATAGGCTTATGTCCCGTAAGGGGCTGTTTGCAAAACTCAGATCAAACACAAATATGGTTGCGCCCGCCTGGGTGTCAACGCCATATATTGTGCAGAATCTTTGTTTTGCAGCAGCCCCTTTTATGACAAGACGCAGGCGCCAGACAGCGGTGTTTCAGGACTGCGTCAAACGGCTGCGCCTGCAGGCGCCCGTCTCATACCACATCCGCGCCAAGCCCCGCTTCGCGGACAAACCGCGACATACTCTGCTGCCGATGAAAGCGCTCTTTGGTCCAGCTGATATGAAGCCGCTGCTTGGCGCGTGTCATCGCCACATAGAACAGGCGGCGTTCCTCTTCGATGCCCTCGGGCGTATCGGCCTGCCGGTACGGAGTGATCCCCTCATTGGCGTCCACCAAAAACACGACCGGAAATTCCAGCCCTTTGGAGCCGTGCATTGTCATAAAGCGCACGCCGGGTAAGACGCCGCGTTCCGGCGCGGCCTGGGCCGGCGTCCCCTCCTTCTCTGCGGCTTCCTGCTTCTTTTTCACATAATGAAGCCACTCTCCGGCCGTAAGACAGCCGTCGGCCGTCTCCTGAATCTGTTCCGCCAGTTCCGACAGGCGCCCCTCCTCGCTTTGATCCTGTTCCTGCAGATACTCGTCGTACCCCATATAGCGGCGCAGGTGGCTGATGGCCGCGTAAGGCGGTACTTTTTTCAGCACGGCCAGGTCATACGAAAGACGGTCCAGCAAATCAAGCCTTCTGTTATCCTCCGCATAAAAATCAAACAGCTTGTCCAGGTTTACCGGCTCTGTGCGCAGGGCGCTGCGGCTTACGTAGCGTTCCGGATGGCTGATGACGCGCAGCCAGTCCGCGCGCCGCGTACTGCCGGCAGCGGCGGCCAGGTACGCGCAGAAATCCTCGCAGATCCAGTGATGATAGAGGACGGCGCCCGTCCCTTTGACCTGTACGGGAATGCCCTGTGTATCCAGCAAGCGCAATAGCTGCGCCGGGTTCTGGTTTGTGCGGTACAGCACCGCCATTTCCTCGTAAGCCAGCCCGGCTTCGTGATAGGCCTTGATCTGCGCGGCCACTGCTTCGTTTTCCTCCCGCAGAGCGGCATATTCGCGGCAGGTCACCGCCCCGGCCGTAAGACAGCCGGCGGCCGCGGCCGGCCGTCTTACGCCGCTTCCCGTAGCGCGGATTTTCTTTGGCAGCCGGTTTTTGTTTTCTCCGATCAAGCGGCCGGCCGCCGCCACGATGTCCGCATGACAGCGGTAATTGACGTCCAGCAGATAGCGCGAAGCCTGCGGATACGCTGCCAGAAAATCCCGCATCCGTTCCGGCGCCGCCCCGCGAAACCCATAGATCGACTGGTCGTCGTCCCCGACTGCCATCACGTTATCCTGCGGCGCCGCTATCAGCTGCGCCAGTTCGCACTGCAGGCGGCTGCTGTCCTGATACTCGTCGATCAGGATAAATTCAAACCGTTCCTGCCAGATCTCCAGGACCTCCGGTCTCTCGTAAAAAAGCTCCCGACAGCGCAGCAGCATGTCGTCAAAATCCAGCCTGTGCCGGCTCTTGAGCAGTTCCTGGTATCCGTGGTAAAGCGCCGTAAATTCGTTTGGCTTACAGCTCAGGGGCCGGTATTCGTTTAACTCCCCGCCGTTTCCTTTTACGTCGCCGATTTCCTTTAGTACCTCCGACACCCACCCTTCACGGCCGTACCAGATGCCCATGCCCCGGGCCGCTTCCTCCAAAAAGGCGGCTTTTTCCCGGGGCCGCAGGACGCTGCCGCCGTCGTAGCCGCCGCTGTAGCGCAGGATTTGGTAAAAGGCCGAGTGAAACGTACCAAACGCCACCTGGCCGGCCTGTGCTGTGCAAAGCGGCGGTGCCGCACACGGCCGCCCCTCTGCATCCGCCGCCGGCCTGCGCGCTTCCTCCTCCATCCGCCGCATAAACCGCTCACGCATTTCGGCCGCCGCGGCCCGCGTAAATGTCAGCACCAGGATATTCCTTGCCGGTACTCCCCGCGCAAGCAGGCGGCAAAGCCGCTCGACAATGACGGTCGTCTTGCCGGAGCCCGGGCCGGCCAGCGCCAGGCAGGGCCCGGTAAAATGGGCGACGGCCTGACGCTGTGCTTCATTCAATTGTTTTTTCATAGGATTTTCTCGGATTTCTTATTTTTGTGCCGCCGAAGTCCTTCCCACGGAAGGTAAAACAGCAGCCAGACCAGCAAAACCAGTACTCCCAGCCCTGCGATATAGAAACGTTCCCCGGCCACGCCCTGCACGGTTTCCAGCACGATGTTTTCTTCTGTCCCGTTTAAAAACATAAAATTGGTCGAAAAACGGCAGTTGAACAGATACAGCGCCGGACTCAGCACTGCCACAAAAAGCCCCGGAATCCACAGCCGCCCAAGGCTCGGCCGGTACTCTCCTCCCGCTAAAAGCAGCAGCGGATACAGCAGAAGCATCCCATGAACGCTGAAGCTGTGAAAACTCATCAGGTTCAGAAACGGCAGCCGCACCCAGGTCGGGACGCACAGCGCTACGATGGCCCCCGGCAAAGACAGGGCATACAAAATCTCCGGCGCGATCCGGTTCGGCTTCAGCGTGTACCACAGACAGATAAAGATATTGATGCTGCACACATGCAGGGGCAGGTATTCCGCCGTATAACAGCCTGTCGCCGACAGGACGCCGATTTTCAGAAGTTCATCGGCAATCAAAAGTGCCGACAGCACCCGGCGGATCCGCAGCCGCCCCTTTTCGTCCCGGCGGCGGTAAGCGCGGCATACCAGGATACAGACCGCTGCGATCGCCAAAAGCCACGTCACATGACCTGTGCCAAAGAGCGGAAAGCCCAGGCCGGCCGGGATCGTCTCACTGCACGCAAACAAATAAGCAAATGGTTCCATCTTATCCCTTCCCTACGGCGCTAACGGTTGGCCGCCAGCTTCTCAATGGCCGCCCGGATCCGTTTCAGCGATTCCTCCCGGCCAAGCACGGCAAGGATCTCGGTCGCTCCGGCCGGCGTCATCTGTTTGCCGGAGAGGGCGGTGCGGATCGGCCACATGATAAAGCCAACTTTATATCCTTTTGCGTCGCCGAACGCCTTGAGCATCGCGTACAGGGCGTCGTTGGAAAAATCCCCCGCCGTCTCTAACAGCGGCAGCACTTCTTCTAAAAGCGCCAGCGAATTATCCTCGTTGGTTTTCATTTTTTTATGCGTGTACATCGAGCAGTCGTACTCCGGCACCTCCTCAAAGAAGTCCACATGATCTTTGATATCGGCAAATGTCTCGATCCGCGTCTTTACCATCTGCGCAATCGTGCGCAGGTCCAGCTCCCGATGGATCACCTCCCGCAGACAGGGCTCGGCCATCTGGTAAAAGGCTTCAAACTCCATGGCTTTGAGATACTCGCCGTTCATCCATTTAAGCTTCGTAAAATCAAAGACAGCCGGCGATTTGGACATATGACGGTAATCGAATTGGGCCACCAGTTCTTCCATGGAGAGGATTTCCCGGTTGTCCTCCGGACTCCAGCCCAAGAGCGCGACAAAATTAACGATCGCTTCCGTGACAAATCCCTGCTCCAGCAGATCTTCAAAGGAAGAATGGCCGCAGCGCTTGGAGAGTTTTTTGTGCTCTTCGTCCGTAATCAGGGGACAGTGCACATAGGTAGGCACCTCCCAGCCGAACGCCTCATACAGCCGGTTGTATTTCGGCGAGGAGGAAAGATATTCGTTTCCGCGCACGACGTGGGTGATGCCCATCAGATGGTCGTCCACCACATTGGCAAAATTGTAGGTGGGGTAGCCGTCCGATTTGATCAGGATCATGTCGTCCAATTCGGCGTTGTCCACGGTGATGTCGCCGTAGATTTCGTCGTGGAAGGTCGTCGTGCCTGTCGTCGGATTGTTCTGGCGGATTACATAAGGCTTGCCGGCCGCCAGGTTGGCCGCGATTTCCTCTTTGCTCAAGTGCAGACAGTGCTTGTCGTACACGGTGATTTCTTTTCCCGCCACCTCGGTGCGCAGGGAGTCCAGACGTTCTTTATCGCAGAAGCAGTAATAGGCTTCTCCCTTTTCGACCAGCTGTCTGGCATAGTCCAGATAGATCCCCGCCGCCTGGCGTTCGCTCTGCACATAGGGGCCGCAGCCGCCGTCCTTGTCCGGGCCTTCGTCATGGAGCAGACCGGTTTTTTCCAACGTGCGGTAAATGATGTCCACCGCGCCTTCGACATAGCGCTCCTGGTCCGTATCTTCGATCCGCAGCAAAAAATCGCCGTTCTCATGCTTGGCAATCAGATAAGCGTACAGGGCCGTGCGCAGGTTCCCGACGTGCATCCGCCCGGTCGGACTGGGCGCAAAACGTGTCCTTACTTTACTCATAATTATTTTCCTCGTTCTTTCCCGGCTCCGGGCCTCCCCCGACGTCCGGCACTGCCGTCCGATGCCCAAAGCCTTTCTTTTACGTCCTTCATTCTACCATGGCCGGCCCAAAATAACAAGAAGCTTTCTGCCTGCGCACGCAAAACGGGCCGGTAAAAACCGGCCCGCCTTCCTTTCCTTTAGGCTTCTGTGTCCTGCTGCGCCGTAAAGCGGTACCCGACGCGGGGAACCGTCTGAATGTATTCCGGCGCGGAAGGGTTTTGCTCCAGCTTTTTGCGCAGGTTGCGCACATGGGAAAAGACGGTGCGCAAATCTCCATAACTGGGTTTCTTCCATATATATTGATAGATCTCTTCAAAGGCCAGCGTTTCCTCTTTGTGATTGAGGAACAGCACCAGCAGCTCGAATTCGGTCGGCGACAGATAAATCCGCGTCTCGCCCCGGATCAGCACATGCTCCCGAATGGACAGGGTGAACGGGCCGAAGCATATATCCTCCGCCAGCCCTGCGCCGCTGCCGTTTACCCGGCGCAGCACGGCCTCCATATGGGCCTGCAGCACTGCGTAGCGAAACGGTTTTGTCAGATAATCGTCCCCGCCTCTGCGCATGGCCCGCACGATCGTTTCTTCGTCGTCCAGGCAGCTGATAAAAATGACCGGGCAGTACAAAGTCTTTCTGAGCTGGACGCAGAGGTCGATCCCGTCCATCCCCGGCAGCATGATATCCATGAGGATCAGGTCAAAGCTCCGCCGCTTAACCGCCGCCAGCGCTTCCGACGCGTTGTGAGCTACCACGGTAGCATAATCCCCGATTTTATCCAGATAGTGCAGAAGGATGTCGCAATTTTCCAGGTCATCTTCGATCAATAACACGTTGTACTGCATGAAACACCTCTATTCCTGTGCCGCCGCGTGTGCACCGGCCACTTTGCCGGAGAAGAACGCATATCCCTGCGCTACGCCGCCGTAGTTGGTGTATCCTTTGGTATTGGTAAACATAACGCCCATCGAGTCCGTGCCTACCGCATACAGGCCCGCGATCGCATTCCCGCCCTCATCGAGCACCTGCATGTCCTCGTTTACCTCCAGGCCGCCGCATGTGCTGTAGATGTAAGGCGCGCCGGTCACCGCGATATAATACTCGCTCTCCGGATTGACTCCGCCCAGGCGCTCAAAAAATTCCGGCGCTTTGCCGAGCGCATCCTCCGCGCCTTCGGCAGCCTTGTTATACTGGTCCACCGAAGCCGTCACGTTATCCAGGACCATTTTTTCATTGCCGATTGCTTCGACCAGCCCCTCCAGGGTATCCGCTTTGTAGATCAGACCCATGGAAATTCCCTGCTCCAGTACTGCGTCAATGTTGGCAAGCGGCGTATTTTCCGGCACGCCGCCCTGGCTCAGATAACGGCCGCTGGCCGCCATCGAAAAGCCCTGTTCCCGCAGAATGTCGATCTGCTCGGCCGACAGGATCGTATAATACTTGGCCCCGTTCTTATACGCGTTCATCGCCAGGCCGTTCTCCGCCGTAAAACGGGTCCCTGTCTGGTCGACTGCCAGCACTTCGCCTGAGCAGACAAGGCCATACGGGATATCATTGTCCATCGGGTTTTCAAACGCTGTCATAATCATATACGGCGCCACGAAGTGGGACATCGGCGGCATATCGATATTGTAGGTCGCCGCTCCCGCGGACAGAGCCATGCGGATTCCGGCGCCGTCGTTCTGCGCCATGCCGTACAGACGCCAGGCTTCTCCCAGGTATTGCTCCTGCATCTTTGCATTGCCGCCGAAACCGCCGGTCGCCAAAATCACGGCTCCCGCGTGCACAATCACTTTGGTGCCGTCCTGTTTCACGGCACTGACGCCGGCCACTTTGCCGTCCTCTATTAACAGCTCGGTCGCCTCGGTTTCCAGAAGATACTGGCCGCCCAGTTCTTTTTCATAGCGTTCGTATGCATTGGCAAAGAACTGCTCGGTCTGCTCCTTGTTGCCGCTGTAAGGGGCAAAGACGCCCCACTTGCCGCCGACAAAGCCGCGGGCCGGGTCAAAGGCAAAGCCGCTTGCGCTCAGCCAGTCCAACGTTTCGCCCGAGCCGTCAATCAGAGCCCGCACAATCTCCGTCTTTGCGTGCTGGACGCCGTCCACCGTCGTATAGGCGATCCAGTCCTCATACAGGGCGTCCCCGTCCACCAGCAGTTCGCCCGCTTCCTTGACCCGCGTCTCTTTGGAGATCGGATCGCTCCACTCCGCGTATTCCGCCTCCACCTGGCTGGGAGCGTTGACGGTCATCGGCCCTGACGTAATGGCGCTCGTGCCGGCCCATTTCCCGGCTTTGTCAAGCGCCAGCACCGAAGCGCCGCTCTCCGCCGCGCTGAGGGCCGCCGCTGTTCCCGAGCCGCCCATGCCGACGACTACCACATCCACCGTATACTCTTCGGTTTCCTCCGATTTGGCCGGTTCCGTCTGCAGCAGCGACAGGTCCGCTCCGGCCTGCTCACAGCAGTCGCCGATTGCCGTCCGCACGGCCGCCGAGGTCGCCGTAGCGCCCGTAATCGTATCGACCGCCAGGCTCTGGCTCTCTAAAATCCGCGGGATCATATACTTCTCAACCATCTGCGGCATTCCGTTTGTCTCCGCGTTCTCGCCGATCGCGATCGAGGAAATACGGTTGCCGGAGATCTCCACCGTCACATTCACCGGCTGCAGCAGATGAAATCCCCTGGCCTGCGCCTGGTAGCTGCCGTCCGTCATTACAGGTCCGGCCGCTTGTGTCTCCGCCGCCGTGGGCGCCGTCTCTGCCGTGGTCGGCGCCTGCGTCTCTGCGGCCTGCGAACTCTCCGACGTGCTTTCCGCCACAGCCGTCGTCTGTCCGCCGTTTCCGGCACAGCCCGACAGCAGCAGCATCGCGGCCAGGCAGGCCGCCGCCATTTGTTTTCCTGTTCTTCTCATTCTCTCTCCTTTTCTATCCGTTGTGCTTCCTTTAGTTGCTCTCCCTGCCAATGCAGAAGATTGAGAGAATTATATCATATACGAAACTATTTTCCGTTGAAATTCCGTTGAAATTTTCACACCGCAGCGCTTTTTATCATTCCTGCGGCCCGTCCTCTGCCTGCCCGCCATCCGCGGCCGCCGTACCGCTTTCCGCCCCCGGCAGCCATATGACAATCTCCGTTCCCTTCCCAGCCTCGCTCACAACCTCGATCCGCCCGCCGTGCAGCTGCACGATCTGGCTGCTGATCGACAGCCCCAGGCCGTTTTTCCCGTCCGCCCCCTTGCTCTTGTAGCGTTCAAACAAACGCCCCTGCTGCTCCTTGGCAATCCCCGGTCCCTGATCCCGGATCGAAATAAAGCATGCTCCTTCGCGCATCCCCTGGCAGATGCGGATCACGCCCCCCGGCGGGCTGTAGCGCAGCGCATTGTCCAATATATTGTCCAGCGCCTGCTTCAGACGGAAGCGGTCGCCCGGCACAAAGCAGCCCCCTGCCTTCACCGACACCTCCACCCGTACCTCCTTCTCCTGCCCGCGGACCCGCGCGTCCTGCCCCACGCCCTCTAACAGTTCCCCCAGCTCAAAATTTTCCTGCTCCAGGCGCAGCTGTCCGTCCTCCAGGCGATAGCTCAAAAACATATCGTCCACCATTTTTCCCAGATATTCCGTTTTGCGGTCCAGCAGGTCCAGGTATTTGCCCTGCTCGCCCCCCGGCTGCTCCCACTCATCCCGCAAAAGGTCCAGATAGCCGCCGATTGCAAACAGGGGGCTTCTGAGATTGTGCACCATATCGGTCAAAAACCGCTGGCGGTTTTCCTGGGTCTTTACCAACATTTCGTTTGAACGGCGCAGTTTTTCCGTCTGTTCTCTCACTTTCTTTTCCAGGTCGGCCGACAAACTGTCCGCTTCGCAAAATTTGCGCCCGTATTTCATGCAGGTGGCAAAGGCAAAGGCGACGATATACGCAAAACGCATATATTGCGCCGGCATCAATTCAATATCGATCTTTCCCTGCGGAATCCGGCCCGCATACAAAAGCCGGTAAAACAGCTCGTTCCCCAGCGCCAGCATACAGCCGATCATAATAAACGGCGCATACGCCGCGCCATGCCAGACGCCGCGCGCGAGGATCCAGGCCTGCACCAGCATGTGAAACAAAAACGATGCCTGAATCCACTGATTGCTGTACTGGGGCAGAAAAAGGCAGCCGGCCGCGGTTAAGACCGTCACCGCCGGCACGCCGATATCCATGAAGCGGCTGCTCTCCCCCGGTACAAACTGCTTCACGACATAAAAATGGATAAACCCCAGCTGGCGGTAAAAGGCGGTCGTTCCCAGGTGGAAAAACGACAGGCCCGGATGCCGGGGGATCAGCAAAAAATGCGCCAGCTCCACAAGCGTCGAAGCCGCCAGCAGCAGCAGATATTTCTCACTGCGCTTTGGCAGAAACAAAATAAGACACATCAAAATCAGCATCACGGACAAGCCCGCCGCGATCCAGTCCAGCGCCATCCAGCGATATTGGATCATCGACAGGCCGGCCTGATTGCCGAGAAGGATTCCCTGATAGACATCGTAGATCGAGGAATTCGTCACCTGCAGCACCACGCGGATTTCCGGCTCGTTCGTATAGTCCGACAGGCGGTAAATTTCCCCGGCCGACAGACCGGCCCCCTCCCCCGTTACTTCTGTCCCGTTCAGCCACAGACGGCTGCTGTGGGGGCGCGGCAGCAGAAAACTCCATTCCTGCGTCTCCTCCGTTTTCAGTAAAAACGTATACGTATAGCCCCGCATCCGCCGGATGTAGCGGATGTCCTCCACCTCTTCCCAGACAAGCCCCGAAAGCTGCTCCGGTTCAAAACTCCCCGCCACGCGGCTCCAACGGCCTGCCAGAATGAACGGACCCTCCGTCGTTTCCCGGCCGCGCAGGTCCGCCGCCCCGTCCTGCACCAAAAGCACGTCCCCATGCATGTTGATCCAGGCAAAAAGCCAAATGACAAGAAAGGGAATACCGGCGATTCCCGCCAGTACTCCCACCTTTTTCGCCGGGTTCCCTTTTTCCATACAGGCCCCCTACAAAAGCGCCGACAGCCGTTTTCGGATTGCCCCGATAAACTCCTCGCTGTCGCACACCGTCACCTCCGGCAGACTCGTAATCGCCGCCAGATCTTTTGTCATCTTCCCGGCTTCGATCGTCTCGATCGTCGCCTGCTCCAGCTTTCCGGCAAACTCTGCCAGATCGGCCAGTCCGTCTAACTGCCCGCGCTTGCGCAGCGCACCGGTCCAGGCAAAAATCGTCGCCACCGGGTTTGTCGAGGTTTTCTTCCCCTCCAGATGCTGATAATAATGGCGCTGCACCGTGCCGTGCGCCGCCTCGTACTCGTACTTGCCGTCCGGCGAAACCAGCACCGAGGTCATCATTGCCAGCGACCCGAACGCCGTCGCCACCATGTCGCTCATCACGTCCCCGTCATAATTCTTGCAGGCCCAGATATAGCCGCCTTTTGATTTTACCACGCGGGCCACCGCATCGTCGATCAGCGTATAGAAATACGTAATCCCCGCTTCCTCAAACCGGTCTTTGTATTCCGCGTCAAAAATTTCCTGGAAAATATCTTTGAACGTATGGTCATACTGCTTGGAAATCGTATCTTTGGACGCGAACCACACGTCCTGCCGGGTATCCAGCCCAAAATTGAAGCAACAGCGCGCAAAGTCCTCGATCGAAGCGTTGACATTGTGCATCCCCTGTACGATACCGGGCCCTTCGAAGGCATGCACCAGACTGCGCGTCTCGCTTCCGTCCTCCGCCGTATAGACAAGCTCGCAGCGCCCCTTGCCCGGGATCTTCATCTCCGTCGCCTTATAGACGTCCCCATACGCGTGGCGCGCCAGTGTGATCGGCTTCTCCCAGTTGCGGATGTAGGGCTCAATCCCCTTGACCAGAATCGGCGCACGAAACACCGTCCCATCCAAAAGAGCGCGGATTGTGCCGTTCGGGCTCTTCCACATCTGGCTCAGGCCGTACTCCTCTACCCGGGCCGCGTTCGGCGTAATCGTCGCGCACTTGACCGCCACCCCGTACTTCTTCGTCGCCATGGCCGCATCCACCGTCACTTGATCGCCTGTCTGCTCGCGGCAGGCAAGCCCCAGGTCGTAATACTCTGTCTTTAGTTCCACAAAAGGCAAAAGCAGCTCGTCCTTGATCGTCTGCCACAAAATCCGCGTCATTTCATCCCCGTCCATCTCTACAAGAGGGGTCGCCATCTTTATTTTTTCCATTCTGTCTCCCTGCCTTTCCACCGTCGTTTTTTCTTTCCCATTCTATCATAGCGCCGCCGGAATAACAAGGGATCCTGTAAATCTTTGTCCCACCCGCTTGTCAAATTTCGTCCCGGCTATTTAAAATCTTTTCCTTTTATGATACACTGTACGCAGACAAAAACGAAAAGAAAAAAGGAGTATCCCTATGTATCGTATTACTTCCCGCCTGTTAATCTACGGCGATATGCCCAAAGACTCGATCCTGATGGAGCTCTCCGATATTTTTAAAACGTTTCATGAGGGGACGCAGACAGCCGACGAACTTACGACCCGCGTATTCACGCAGATCAAGCACCTGCTCCAGGTGGCGACCGATTACGGCTTTGACAAAAACTTGTGGCACAATTACCTGACGTTTTTGCTGATTACCAGTGAAAACCCCTTCAGCATCACCTGTGAAAAGGTCGGCGCCAACGAGGGCAGCGTCAATTCCTTTGCCCTCAGCGATTTCAGGGCTTTCCGCGAGCTGTTCTTCTTCGATTTTTCACCGATTGAGGCGGCGCTTGGCATCGACTGCTTTGACCGCATCTCCCACTACCAGGCCATCACCAAAAAAGAGCTGATGTACAACAAAAATGTCAGCGAAAAAGTGCAGGCTCTCAGCACCCGTCTTTCGCAGACCCGGGACGAACAGCAGTTTTTCGAATGTGTGACCGGCTTTTACCGCGATTACGGCGTCGGAATGTTTGGCCTTAACAAGGCTTTCCGCATCGCCGCCACAAATGGCAGCCGCGTCAGCTTCTGCCCGATCAACAATATGGACGCCGTGGTCCTCTCCGACCTGATCGGCTATGAGCATCAGAAAAAGCTGCTCATCGACAATACCCTGGCCTTTGTTGAGGGGCGCAAAGCCAACAACGCCCTGCTCTACGGAGATTCCGGCACCGGCAAGTCCACGAGCATCAAAGCCATCGTCAATGAATTCTACGGCCGCGGCCTTAGGATGATCGAAATCTACAAGCACCAGTTTAAGGATCTGTCCAATGTCATTGCCCAGATCAAAAACCGCAACTATCGCTTCATTATATATATGGACGATCTGTCTTTTGAGGATTTTGAAATCGAATACAAATTTTTGAAGGCCGTCATCGAAGGCGGCGTGGAGACAAAGCCCGACAATATCCTCATCTACGCCACCAGCAACCGCCGCCATCTGATCAAGGAAACCTGGAGTGACCGCGACGATATGGAGCACGACAGCGACCTTCATCGTTCCGATACGCTGGAGGAAAAGCTGTCCTTAGCAAGCCGCTTCGGCTGCATGATCTGCTACATCAAGCCCTCGCGCCAGGAATTTGACCAAATCGTCCTCTCCCTGGCCCGAAAAAACGGCATCGCGCTGCCCGAGCAGCAGCTTCTTTCGGAGGCTAACAAGTGGGAACTGCGCCACGGCGGCATCTCCGGACGTACCGCGCAGCAGTTTATCAACTATCTGCTCGGCCAGGAAGAAGGGGCTGCCGCAAAACTCGGATAAAACACAACCTATGGCGGCGCCGGTTTGCGCATGAATGCCGTATACGGTGCAGAATCTTTGTTCTGTGACAGCCCCGGACCGCGCCGCCCGGCCGATGCAGGCTTTGCAATCCATCTTTTGGTTGACGTTTGCCGTAAATGGGTGTATTCTATATTTAGAAATTTATCTAAATATATCCTCAAAGGAGGTTCCCATGAAATCATTTTCTTCCGCCCGCCGGTTCGCACAAATCGGCTCCCGGCCAGCTTTATCCCCGGTTCCGGCGCATCCCCGTCCCTTGTATCCGCGGCCCCGCCTTCTTATCCTGGCGCTTTGGTGCCTGCTACTGTGCTTTCTGCTTATCGCCTGCGGCCGTTCTGCGGACGATCCTTCCCAGGCGGCCCGCACCGAGAGCGTGGGAGAGGCCGAGGGCCAGACGGCCGCCGATCGGCAGGGGACTGGGGACGTCTCTGCCGATTTGCAGCTTGCCGCATGGGAAGAGCAGGCCCGGCAGCTGGTCGCTTCCATGCGCGCCGGCGACTTTGACACCGTAGCCGCCCTCTTTAACGAACAAATGGCCGCCGCGCTCACCGCCGAGACGTTAAAAGAAGGCTGGGATGCCACCATCGAGCCGCTGGGCGCTTATGTCGGTCCGATTTCCGCCACTGCCCAGGCCCTGGAAAACGGCGGCAGCGTCGCCGTCCTGGAAAAATACGAGGGCAACGGCATTTTGGTACAAGTCAGCTTTGATGGTGACGGACGTCTCCAGGGCCTGTGGATCACCTACCAGGACGTCTCCGGCATGGAGGTCGCCGTACCGGAATCCGATGCCCGGCCGGAGACTGCCGCCGGCACAGAAGCCCTCACGCCCTCCGCGGCGTCGGAGACTGTGGGAGACAGCGCCGCGCCGGCTCTTCCTGCCCATGTGACCGAGGAGGAAATCCTTGTCTGCGGCCACCCGGACTATCCCCTCGCCGGCACCCTGACGCTGCCCGAGGGAGGAGAGCCGCCGGCCGTCGTAATCTTCGTACACGGCTCCGGTTCCTCCGACCGCAACGAGAGCATCAACGGCAACGCCCCGTTTCGGGACATTGCCTGGGGACTGGCCGAACGCGGCATCGCCTCCATCCGTTACGACAAGCGCTATTATACGTATCCGCAGGCCGCCGCCGACCAAGACGCTCTGACCATTGAAGCCGAGGTCATGCAGGACGTGGACGCCGCTATTGCCCTGGCGATGAACGACCCGCGTCTGGATTCCCGGCGTGTCTACGTCCTAGGCCACAGTCTTGGCGGCATGCTGGCCCCGGCCATCGCCGACGCCCATCCCGACCTGGCCGGCATCGTCTCCATGGCCGGCAGCCTGCGGCCGCTGTGGGATATCGTCTACGACCAGAACCAGGAAGCCGCCCAGGCAGTCCGTCCCTCCCTGAGCGAAGAAGAAAGCCGGCAGTTGGACAAACAGCTCGCGCTCGTGGAAGCCGACCGCGACACGCTCAGGCAGCTGTCGGAAAACGGCCAGCTCGCCGACCTTTCCCTGCTGCCGCAGGACATCTCCCCCGACGCGGTCTTTTTCGGCATCCCGCTCTCCTACTGGAGTTCCCTGGAACGCTTTTGCGGCGCCAGGCTCCTGGAACATATCTCCATGCCGATCCTGATCCTGCAGGGCGACGCCGATTTCCAAGTGTACCCGGACACGGATTACACGCTCTGGCAGAGCGCCCTGGCCGGGCGGGAGAACGTCGTTTTCCATCTCTACGCCGGCTTAAACCATCTGATGATGCCGACCCAGGGGCGGCGCGATTTAAGCGAATACGCCGTAAAAAACACGGTCAGCGAAGAGGTGATCGCCGACATAGCGGATTTTATTCTTCGTCCTCTAAAGGCAGCAGAAGAGTCAGAGTAAAAAAGCCCCTTTCCATCTCCGTATCCATCTCACCCCCATAGCGGCGCACGGCCTCGCGGATCCCCTGCAGGCCATAGCCATGGTTTTCCTGATCCCGCTTCGTGGAAAGCAGGCGCCCCCCTTCTATCCGGGGCGTCTGCACATAGGGATTTTCGATGCACACAGCCAGAAAGCCCTGTATCCGGCATACTCTCAGCGTGATTTCCCGCTGCTTCGTATCCGCTATTTTTTCGCAGCTCTCAATCGCGTTGTCCAGGGCGTTGCCAAAGATCGTACACAGATCCACAGCCTCCAGTCTCAAAAGGGCAGCCCCGTCCGCCATCGACAACAGCCGGATCCCTTTCTTTTCGCACTCTTTTGCCTTTTCGGAAAGAATTATGTCAAACATCGGATTCCCTGTCCGGAAAAATGTTTCAAAGGGCGTAATCTCCCTGCGCAGCGCATTCACATACGCATGGATCTGCGTTACATCGTCCATCCCTAGCAGGGCCAGCAGCTGATGACGCATATCGTGGTACTTCTGATTGACCAGATCCACTGCCTCCCTGCGCATTTCATACTGCTCATGCTGCCGGCGGATCATGTGCTGTGTTTTCATCAGCTCACCCTGCTGGATATGATAGTAGACAAGCCTCTCGTTTCCGATGACCACGATCAAAACAATAATGCCGGTCACGACCAAAAACAGAATCGTGACGTTTCCGATCTCTTCACTTGCCAAGGGCAGCCAGTATCCCAAATTGCGTATGTACACAAACGGCAGCACCGACAGGGCGATCATAAAAAGCTGCAGATTGTTCGGCGTGCGGCGGTAATCGTCCTCTAAAAAACGCCGGATCACCGACAGCATCAAAAGACGCAGCAGAAAGCTGGCGCCGACATACGCCAAAGTCGTCTCCCATACCAACGGCGGATATCTGACTGCAACCCCCATCCCGCGTACCAGCACCATAAATACCAGCAAATCGCCCAAATCCGCCGGGATCGCAAACACTACCGCATAATAAAAGGCCAGTCGCCTGTTTATTTTCAAACACAGCACCAGCAGCAGATAAAAAACAAGCAGCATCGCCAGGAAAATCACCAGGGAATCTCTCCCTCCCGACCGCATTCCGCTAAACTCCGCATTGCGCACCGCCGCGCCGGCCGCATACAAAAGCGGCAGTGCCGGGAAATGCAGGCGCTGTGATTTCTGTGTCCTGTTCTTTTGGATCGAACGGCCCGCCCTCAAAAGTCTCTTTTGAGGGAAGCCATACACCAGATAGCATAAAAGGATAATCTCCGATGCCATCCGGCACAGCGGGTACCCCCAGTCCGACAGCCCTCCTGCCATCTACAGTCTCTCCTTCACAATACGGGTCATTGCCTGCATAAATTCTCTGCGCCGATGCTTGCTCAGAGGGACTTTTCTGCCGCCCGCCACAATATCGCCCCCTTTCACATGCTCCACCTTCCACAGATTAACCAGAAACGCATTATGGCACCGAAAAAAGTGACCGGGCAGCTTTTCCTCCATGCTTTGCAGCGTCTCATGGCAGCGCATCCCGGCCGCCGCCGTGTGCAGCAGAAGATGACGACCGTCGGTTTCAATATAAAGGATATCCTTCGCATCCACCACAAAAAACCCTTCGCTGTTCCGCACAGAAATCATTTCCGGATTGCGGCTTCCCAGGCGCTTTTCTGCCTTTTCAAGCACCCGCGCCGTTCGCTCTTCGTCGATCGGCTTTACCAGAAAATCCAGCGCACTGACCGAGTAGCCGTCAATGGCATACTGCGCCATATTGGTGATGAATACGATCTGCACCTCTTCGTCAGCCATGCGAATCTGCCGGGCGGCGCTCAGCCCGTCTACCTGCTCCATCCGGATGTCTAAAAATAAAAGATCCAACGCTTCTGACGCCGCCTGCAGAAGAGCCGCTCCGTCGTCGTATAAAGAGAGACACACATCCTCGCCCCGTTCCCGAAAATACCGCTCAACGAACCGCTTCAGCCGTTCCCGTTCGCTTTGCTCGTCGTCTACAATTGCAATCCGCAGCATACGCCCCTCCTCCCGATCGCGCTCCCGCCTTGCGGGTCCTCTTATGCAAACAGCCGCATCCTCTTAGGGAATGCGGCTGCCGTCGATTCGTTATAAGTGTTGTCTGTTACTGAGCCTGGGTCAGGCAGTCCTGCAGGGCCTTCAATACGGCATCTGCCGTGAAAGCTGCCGTCGTGCTGGAAATCGCATCCAGCTCACCGTTTGCCTCTACGATCTCTTTCTGCATGTCTGCCGTTCTGGTCTCGTCGTTGCCGATTCCAGGCGTCTCGCCGGAAGCGTCGATCACACAGTCGGTAATCGTGCCGTCATCGCCGATCGTAATCGTAACTTTCACCTGGGAAGCATAACCCTGGGAAGCCGCCTCATACGTACCAGCCTTGTAAGCGCCGGCCGCCGCTCCCGTCGTCGCAGCTTCGGTCTCCGGAGCCGCCGTCGTCTCGGCAGGAGCCGCTGTGGTCTCAGCGGAAGCCGTCGTCTCGGCAGGGGCCGCCGTGGTCTCGGCAGAAGCCGTCGTCTCGGCAGGGGCCGCCGTGGTCTCGGCAGAAGCCGTCGTCGTATCGCCGTCCTTGCCGCCGCAGGCCGCCAGTGCCAGCATGCTGGCCGCTACTACGGCCGCGCAAATCATCTTTCTTGCTTTCATGATTGATTTCCTCCTTGATTAAATCTTTAATTTTTGTTCCCTTTGCTGTTGTGCGGACAACACAGGGAACATCTCCCCGCCACCTTGTCTATTTGGTGGACGCCAATTACTATAGCACAAAATTTTCGTTTTGACTAGACTTTTTTTTAGAATTTCCCAGGCTTTTCCCCGACATTTTTTATTTTTCATGCTTTCTTCACAAATCCGGGCTTTATAAGTACTTTCCCTCTTGCATATTCAAGAATCCTGTTATAAAATAAACCCTGAGAGGTCGTTTTCAGACCCTATGAAAAACATATAAGGAGTGAAATTATGAGCAAAAAAAATGTGATTGTCGGCCAGTCCGGCGGACCTACCTCCGTGATCAACTCAAGCCTCTACGGCGTCGTCAGCGAAGCCATGAAGCATACCGATGAAGTCGATCACGTATACGGCATGGTCAACGGCATCAAAGGCTTTCTGGAGGGCCGCAAGGTTACCTTATCCGATCTGTCCGAGAAGGAGTTAAAGACCATGCAGTCGTCTCCCTCCTCCTATCTTGGCTCCTGCCGTTATAAACTGCCCGAAGATCTGAGCGATCCGGTATTCCCTGAGTTGATGGCCAAGCTTAAAGAGCTGAACGTAGGCTATTTCTTCTACATCGGCGGCAACGATTCCATGGATACGGTCAGCAAGATGTCGCGCTACGCCGCCAGCGTAAACAGCCCGATTCGTTTTATCGGCGTGCCCAAGACCATCGACAACGACCTGATCTGCACCGACCACTGCCCCGGCTACGGCAGCGCGGCCAAATATGTCGCTACGACCTGCCGTGAGATCAGCCTGGATGCCGGCGTATACGGGACCAAGTTTGTCTCCATCATCGAAATCATGGGCCGCCATGCCGGCTGGCTGACCGCCGCCGCCGCTCTGGCCCGCAAGTTTGAGGGGGACAACCCGGTTCTCATTTATCTGCCTGAGACCGCTTTCAGCATCGAGTCCTTCCTGGCCGACGTGGAAGCCGCTTTTGCAAAGACCAACAACGTTATGGTCGCCGTATCCGAGGGTGTCCATGACGCCGAGGGTAAGTTTATCTGCGAGTACGCGACCGCGGACATTGCCGTGGACAACTTCGGCCACAAGTCTCTGGCCGGTACGGCCGCTTATCTGGCTGACCTCGTGAAGCAGAAATTCGGCTGCAAAGTACGTCCGATCGAGTTCAGCCTGCTGCAGCGCTGCGCCGCGCATCTGTCCTCTTTAACCGACGTGACCGAAGCCGCTGCCGCCGGTTCCGAAGGCGTAAAGGCCGCTCTGGAGGGCGAGACCGGCATTATGATCGGTTTCAAGCGTGCCGAGGGCGATACCTACCACATCGATTACGTGCGTGTGGATGTCAACGAGGTCTGCAACCAGGAGAAGCCGTTCCCGGCTGAATGGATTACAAACGGCGGCCGCGATATCGGCGAGGGCTATATCCGGTACGCTCTTCCTCTGATCCAGGGCGCTTCCCCGGTCGAGTATGAGGACGGGCTTCCGGTATACGCGTATATGAACTAACTGCGGCGAATGCATCCCCGCAGGGGGAGGTTCATACGACGGGTTTTTCTATGAGACAAAAAAAGAACTGTTCGGGTTTTTCGTTTTCCCGGGCAGTTCTTTTTTGGGGGGCAGTATGTCTACGGTTTCAATTTCGACGCCATGTACGTCTCCAGATCTCCCGCGATCCGCCGCTCCGTCTCGGCGGCCGCCGCCCGGTCTGCACCGCAGACCGATATATATGCCTTGAGTTTCGGTTCCGTGCCGGAGGGCCGGATGACCACCGAGCTTCCGCCCTCCAGCACATATTTCAGCACATCCGATGCCGGAAGCCCGTCGCGTCCTTTTTCATAGTCCGCGCAGGCGATCACCGGGGGCGCCTGTTTAAAAATCGTTTCCCCGTTTCGCAGGCCCGCCATCAGCGCTTTCATCCGCTCAAAGCCGGCGCTTTCTTCAAATATAAAGGAGTGCTGTGTGTTCAGACAATAGCCGTATTCTTCATACAGCTGCTGCAGCCGCTCCCACAGACTGATCTTTTGACCGCGGTACCAGGCACACATCTCGCAGATCAGAAGGGACGCGCCTACTCCGTCTTTGTCCCGCACATAGGAGCCGCTCAGATATCCGCAGCTTTCCTCCAGCCCAAACAAAAAGGAATCCGTGCGGCCGGCTTTCTCCAGACGGCCGATTTGCTCACCGATGTATTTAAAACCGGTCAGCACGTCCAGACAGCGCACGCCGTAACGGGCCGCCACCTGTTTGGCGAGCTCCGTTGTCACAATCGTCTTGATACAGAGCGCGTCCGCGGGCATCCTCCCCTGGCGGATCCGCTGGCCGCAGATATAATCCAGCAGAAGAACACCGGTTTCATTGCCGGACAACAGCACATAGGCCCCTGTTTCATCCGGCACGGCGATTCCCACCCGATCGCAGTCCGGATCCGTTGCTAACAGCAGGTCGGCGCGACAGCGCTCGGCGTAAGAAATCCCGCATTCCATGGCTCCCCGGATTTCCGGATTCGGGCTTTGGCAGGTCGGAAAACGCCCGTCCGGCTCCTCCTGCTCCTTGACGACAGTCACCGAAGAATAACCGCATTCCCGCAGCACCTGCAATACCGGCTTGCGGCCCGTGCCGTTTAACG
Organism: Lachnospiraceae bacterium; assembly: GCA_022793375.1. Lineage (GTDB taxonomy): Bacteria > Bacillota > Clostridia > Lachnospirales > Lachnospiraceae > RGIG7193. The sequence goes on along the minus strand of JAAWCS010000007.1, from coordinate 16,267 downwards.
GCGAATACACAATTGAAATATTTTTATCAAGTTCCGCGTCTTTTGCCAGGGACTGCGCCTTTACTTCTTTTAAAAATGCTGCCGTCACTTCGTCGCCGACCGGGTGGATTCTGCCCGCCGAACAGCCGTCGGCATACGACAGGCGCTTAACGTCGTCAAACAGATCGGCCGCCCGGATTTCTTTAAGAATCGCGGCCGCCGTCTCGCCGGTAATCTGGCCGCCGTCCGCCTGATAGACCTTGTACCCGTTGTAGTTCGCCGGATTGTGGGACGCCGTCACCATCACCCCGGCCGCACAGCCTAAATAGCGCACGGCAAAGGACAAACAGGGGGTCGGCGCCAGTTCCGGATACAGGAACACCTCCAGTCCATTGGCCGCAAACACGCCGGCCGCCGTCTCGGCAAAGAGCCTGGATTTGATTCGCGAATCATAGCAGACGGCCATTTTCGCGCTCCCCTGCTTTTTCCGAATATAATTGGCAAGTCCCTGGGAGGCATGCGCAACCGTGTAGAGGTTCATGCGGTTGGTTCCGGCGCCCAAAATCCCCCTGAGACCGCCTGTACCGAAGCTTAGCTCCTGTCCAAAAACGTCTCTCTGGGCCTGGGAATCGTTTTCCATGGCCGCCAGTTCGTCGGCCACCTCTTTATCCTCTACGGCCCTCTCGCACCAGCGTTGATAGATTTTTTTCAATTCCGTCAGGTGTCTCTCAGACATTGTCATACTTCCTCTTGTCATGTACGTTGATCTGGCCCGTCTGCACCTCGATCAACGTAAGTTCCGTATCGGCGGCCACCCGGTGGCGGCTGCCGGCCGGCATCCGCACCACGTCGCCCGCATGGATTTTTTGCTCGGCTCCGTCTACAAGGGCCCGCCCTGTCCCGGAGAGCACCGTCCATACTTCGTCGCGGTGCTCATGGCTGTGATAATTCATCGCATGGCCCGGGTTGAGCGTTACCTTGATTGTCAGGCTCTCCTCCTCCTCGTCCAAAATCTCAAAATTACCCCAGGATTTCTCCGCAAATTTAACGCCCGGGTTCAGGCGGTCCACATAGGGTTTGATGTAACTGGATTGTTCCTTGTCCGATACAAGAATCCCCTCCGGGCTGGCCGCCACGATCAGGTTTTTGACGCCCATGCACAGTACCGGCAGGTTCAGTTCGTTGATGATGCTGACGCCTTTGCAGGTATCGTTTTGAAGCGCCTGGCCAATCGTCGGTTCGCTCATCTCTTCGGTCAATGTGTTCCAGGTGCCCAGGTCCTTCCATTGTCCCGCGAAACGCATCACCTGGATCCGCGGCTCCTTCTCAACCACCGCATAGTCAAAGCTGATCTTTTTCAGCGTCTCATACTTTGCGTAAAGATCCCGGTAATCCGCAAAATCCAGAAGTTCGTGTGCTTTTTTGAGCACATATCCCAGTTTATAGGCGAAAACCCCGCCGTTCCAGAGCGCTCCCTCCCGAATATAGCGCTCGGCGGTCGCGGCATCCGGTTTTTCCTTAAAGGTCTTGACCAGGCTGGTTTCGCCGCTTGTCTGCGGGATAATATAGCCGTATTTCTCACTCGGATACGTAGGTTCGATCCCCATCAGCACCAGATTGGCCTCGCCCCGGCCCGCCAGTTCCTCCAGTCGTTTCAGCGCTTCAAAATAAGTATGATCGACATACGGGTCCACCGGGCAGACGATCACCACCTCGTCTTTTCCCAGTTTTTCCACATCCGCCAGATAGGCCGTCGCCAGGGCAATCGCCGGAAATGTATCACGGCGGCAGGGTTCTATGCTGATCCCTACGTCCTCGGCCAATTGGTTGCGGATCGCCGACACCTGGGTTTTGGAAGTGGCAATCGTCACCGTTGCCTGCGCGTCTGCTTCCCGGATCTGCCGGTACACGCGCTGTACCATGGACTCATAGCCGCCGCTGTCTTTTTTAAACAGCTTGATAAACTGCTTGGAGCGGATTTCATTTGATAAAGGCCACAGACGTTTGCCGGAGCCGCCGGACAATAAAACGATATTCATAGGCCCTCCCTCAGCGCTCGGCCCGCATTGGGTTGTTTTGAAAATCTTCATAGGCCAGACGAATGCCGTCTCTTAGTTCCGTGCGGTATTTCCAGCCGAGCTTCTCCAGCTTGCTGACATCCAAAAGCTTGCGCGGCGTCCCGTCCGGGCGGGAAGGGTCCCAAAGGATCGCTCCCTGATAGCCCACAACCTCGGCCACCAGCTCGGTCAGTTCTTTAATCGTCAGCTCCTTGCCGGTGCCGACGTTGACCGTTTCATTGCCGGAATAATGATTCATCAAAAACAGGCAGGCATCGGCCAAATCGTCCACATACAGAAATTCCCGCAGCGGCGCTCCCGTCCCCCAGCAGGTCACCTCGCTAAGCCCCTGCTCCTTCGCTTCATGGAAGCGGCGGATCAGCGCCGGCAGCACATGGCTGTGCGTCGGATGATAATTGTCATTCGGCCCGTACAGGTTGGTCGGCATCGCCGAAATATAATCCGTTCCATACTGCCGATTCAAAAACTCGCAGTACTTCAGACCGGAAATTTTAGCCAGCGCATAGGCTTCGTTCGTCTTTTCCAGTTCCGAGGTCAAAAGGCAGCTCTCCGGCATCGGCTGCGGCGCCATGCGCGGGTAGATGCAGGAGGACCCCAGAAACAGCAGTTTGCGGCATCCGTTCTGCCAGGCCGAATGAATCACGTTCATCTCCAGGATAATGTTATCGTACATAAAATCGGCCAGCGCCTCGGAATTTGCCACGATCCCGCCCACTTTGGCGGCCGCCAAAAACACATAATCCGGTTTTTCGGCCGCAAAAAATGCTTCTACCTCGTCTTGGCGGCACAGGTTTAACTCCCGGTGCGTGCGGGTCACAATGTTATGATATCCTCCCTTTTCCAGGGCCCGCACAATCGCCGAACCTACCATCCCCCGGTGGCCGGCCACGTATATTTTTGCTTCTTTCTCCATCTTGCGTATCTCCTCCTAGGCTTTTATGCCGTTTTCCCCGTCCCAGTGACAGAAAAATTCATGCAGCGCCTCCTGCCAGGGACGCACCGGATTGCCGATCGTACAGCGCAGCATCCGGTTGTCCAGGGCGCTCCAGGCCGGCCGCTCAGCGGCTTCGGGGTGTTTTTGCTTATACTCGGCGCTGGTGCAGGGCGATACGGATGCCGGAATCTTCCCCTCGGCTATAATCGCCGCCGCAAACTCATACCAGGAGCAGATCCCCTCCCCAGTGCAATGGTACACGCCGTACTCCTCCGTGACGGCCAGCTGCAAAAGCACATGGGCCAGGTCCACGGCGTTCGTCGGGTTGCCCAGCTGATCGTTTACGACCTCCAGCCTGCCGAATTTGCGGCCGGCGCCTACCATCGTTTTTACAAAATTTTTGCCGTAATAACTGTACAGCCAGGCCGTGCGCACAATGAACGCCCGGTGGCAGAACTGCTCCACATAGAGTTCTCCCTGCCGTTTCGTCGTGCCGTAGGCGCTGATCGGGTTCGGGCTCTCTGCTTCATCAAGCGCAATCCCGCCGTTTTCCTGACCGCTGAACACATAGTCCGTCGAAACGTGCACCAGCTTGGCGCCGATGCGCTCGCAGGCCATCGCCAGATTGCGCGGCCCCAGCGCATTGGCGGCAAAAGCTACGTCATGGTTGGTTTCACAGCCGTCCACATTTGTAAAGGCGGCGCAGTTAATCACTACATCCGGATGAATTTCTTCTATATAAGAAAGCGTCGGCTGCAGCCGGGAGATGTCCACATCGGGAAGGTCTACGGATATCACCTTTGCTTTTTGCAGCTGCTCCGGAATCGGCCCCAGTTCACTGCTGCCGGTATGCAGCTGTTTTATAATTTCCGTCCCCAGCTGTCCTCGGCAGCCGGTAATCAATATTTTCATTTTATGTCTGTTCTCCTTTCCTTGAATTGTCCGTGTTTTCATGATATAACGGGATACTCTTGTAGTACTTCCGCTGTCTGCCTGTGTTTTCAGGCTTTAACGAGACACTTTTACGATACTTTATAGATGCGCGTACCGCCAGTCCTCGCTCGATTTTCCTGTGATATGCAGGACATCCGAATTCACCATCATGCTCACCAAGCCCTCGAAATCCGTCTTGCGCTTCCAGTTGAGTTCGGTCTCCGCTTTTGTGCAGTCGCCCCACAAAAATTCCACTTCCGCCGGGCGGAAAAATTCCGGCGACACATCCACCAGCAGCCGGCCCGTGCGGGCGTCGTATCCCTTTTCTTCCAGGCCCTGTCCCTCAAAGCGGATCGCGATTCCCACTTCCTTAAAGGCCATGGCTACAAACTCGCGCACCGTATGAGTCTGGTTTGTCGCCAGCACATAATCGCCGGGCTTGTCCTGCTGCAGCATCCGCCACATCCCTTCTACATAGTCTCCGGCAAAGCCCCAGTCGCGCTTGGCGTCCATATTGCCGAGCGACAGTTTTTCCTGCTTGCCGGCCAAAATATTGGCTACCGCCAGCGTAATCTTGCGGGTTACAAAATTTTCGCCGCGGCGGGGCGATTCATGGTTAAACAAAATGCCGTTGCAGGCAAACAAATCGTAGGACTCCCGATAATTGACGGTAATCCAGTAGGAATACAGCTTTGCCACGCCGTAAGGGCTTTTGGGATAGAACGGGGTTGTCTCGCTCTGCGGCGCTGTCTCCGGAATGCCGCCAAACAGTTCCGACGTAGACGCCTGATAGTAGCGAATCGGCATCCCGCTTTCCTTGATGGCCTCCAAAAGCCGCAGTGTACCCACTCCGGTTGCCTCTGCCGTATATTCCGGCACTTCAAAAGACACGCCTACATGGGACTGGGCCGCCAGGTTATAGACCTCATCCGGTCTCAGCTTCTCTATGAGACGCGCTAAATTGCTCGAATCCGTCAAATCCCCGTAATGCAGGTGCACACGCGGATTTTTGACCAGATGCGCAATCCGCTCTTCGTTCCCCGCCGTACTGTGACGGCGGATAATCCCATGCACCTCATAGCCCTTATCCAGCAAAAGCTCGGTTAAATAAGAGCCGTCCTGTCCGGTGATGCCTGTAATCAACGCAACTTTTTCCATATTTTTTCTCGCTTTCCTATATTCCTTTGTTAAAAAAGGTAAAATATTTTTTTACAGAACTTTGCAAAAAAACTTCCATGTGCCAGTATATCGTAGTATAATGCATTTGACAACGGGCAAACTTGCTTACAAACAGTAAAATATTGCTGCCCATTTTCGTGCACATGCAGGAGGTTTTTATGGCCGTAGAATTTCAATCCTTCTCTTCCAGCGGCGTCTGTGAATCCAGGCGTCAGCTCCATACTCCCAGCGCCTTTGCCCGCAGTACCTTATTCTACGTACAGGAAGCAGGCACGCTGCAGAGCATTCAAAGCCATCTATGCAGCCGAAAGGGACTGGATTCCTTCCTATTTATATTAGTGCTGTCCGGCCGCGGTCAGATCACCCATCAAGACCGTTCCTATACGCTGTCCGGCGGCGACTGCGCACTGATTGACTGCCACCGCCCTTATTCCCATTTAAGCAGCGAAAACGAGCCTTGGGAGTTAATGTGGATCCACTTTAACGGTCCCGCAGCCCGTTCTTATTATTCCTGTTTTATCAAAAATATACCCTCCGGCATCTTCCATGCCCAAGAAAGTTCTCTTTTTTCAACGCCCCTCCTGCAGCTTCTGGATGCCGCTGCCGATACGGATCAGACTTCGGAATTTCTGTGTTCCAAATTGATTACGGACGTTTTGACACTCTGCTTCACCGTCCCCCGGCAAAACGAAGCCGCGCCCTTTGACCGCCTGGCCGGTAAAATCCAGGCCGTCAAGGACTATATTGACAGCCATTTCCAGAATCGTTTGTCGCTCGATGACCTGAGCCGGCAGTTCTTTGTGAGCAAGTTCCACCTGGCGCGCGAATTTAAGCGTGCCTACGGCATGACGCTCGGCAATTATATTCTCGCACAGCGGATCACCTACGCCAAGGAACTTTTGCGTTTCAGCAACAAGAGCATTGAAGCCATTGCCGCTGCCTGCGGTGTGACAGATACCAGCTATTTCAACAAGGTTTTCAAAAAATCCGAGGGCACCTCCCCGTCTCTGTACCGCCGCCATTGGGCGCATCGGCCATGACGGATGCGGGGCCTGTCATGCATCTTCGTTCAGTCCTCGTAAATGCTTTTCAGGTCGGTTCCCGGATAAAAGAACTGCAGGATCGCCGCACAGTCCATCCCCTGGGCAGCCATTGTCTTGGCCCCGTTCTGGCTCATGCCGACGCCGTGCCCATAGCCGCCGCCGTAGATCTGGTAACCGGTTAGGTTTTCTCCCTCCCGCACCTCCTCCAGGCAGATAAAGGCGCTGGGGATCGACGCCATCCCGTCCACGGTGGAGCCGTCCTTTTTGGCAATGACATAGTCCCGGCTGCCTAAGTAGGAGCGAACATTCCCCTGGCGCAGCAAAAGGATCGTCGCTTCCGTCCCTTCAATGCGCATTTCGGATACAATACCGCCGGCGCCGCGGGCCGTCACGGTCATCGAGGTCACTGCCCCCAGGCCGGAAATCGGCTGCTGCGCAAACTCCCCTTCCTCATTCAGCACCAAAACGTAAGGGCTCCCCTCTTCTCCCAGTCTCGCCAACGATGCGTTGACCGCATTGGACAGAGTTGTCAAATCGGCGTACAAATTCCACCGATACCAGGCAAACTCCGTATCGAATGTCTCGTAATCCGGATTTTTAATGAAAGCCCGGAATGTCTCCTCATCCCGCAGGTCCGGCTGTTCTTCGGACAAGGAGAGCATCCGGCCGATCAAATACGGGTATTCCTCCGTCGTACTGCCCCAGATCTCCGTATCGGTAGAACTGCCGCAGGTCGTGGAGGAATAGTAGGCCGTAATCACTTCCCCGCCATAGGACAGCACCCGGCCGGCCGTCTCCATGACCGCCTGCGTGCAGACCTCCTTGAGGTCGGAGTTATTATATACCTGATATTTCGTCGTATCGTCCACATGAGCGCCCTGGCTGCGGCAGGCATTGGCACGAATCTGGTTGTAGGCATAACTCCTGGCGCAGACCGCCTGGGCTTTCAAGGCCTCCAGCCCGTGGCCGGCCGGCATCTCACTGGGCACGACGCGGCAGAGGTAGTCCTCAAGCCCCACCTCGTTTACCACCAGTATTTTGCCGTCTGCCAAATCCAGTTCCAGACTGCCCCGATAACTTGGCACGCCATAGCTTCTCTCCAGCGAAGTGATGCGGATTTCTTCCTCCGCCTCCACCAGGATACGGCCCTTGGTCAGCTCGGCGCTCTCCGGTGTTACGGTAAATTCGCTTCCGGCCGCCCACTCCGTGGTCTGATTGTCAATCGTAATCCGCATTGGGCCGTCGCAGACCAGCGATACCTGCGCATGGCCGCTTCCTTCAAATCCATTGTTGGAGATCAGTACGCGAATATTTTCCACCTCGATGTTGTCAAGGGCCAGCGCGCCGCAAATCTGGCCGTCCGCCACAATAAACTCATGGACGCTGTAGCCGACCACAATATCCGCCAGACGTTTCAGCTCCACTTCGTCAAAGATTTTGTAGACGCGGGCCGCCTCTGCCAGCGGAACTTTCCCGTATCCCTGAATTTCAATATAATCGGAAGTCACTGCCAATACTTTGCCGGCGATCCGCTCCCGCTTTACCGATATCTTGGTCAGTTGTCCCTGTTCCAGCGTCAAGTCTCCCAGCACATCCTGATAATCTCCTTCTAAGGCCTGCACCGGGAATTCCCTGCTAAATCCCTCCATGAAAACGGATACGCCGTCCGGTGTGCTGCCTAAAAGCCACACATTTTCATAGGTAACCGTCGTAGAGGTAACGTTCAGCACTTCCAACAGTTCACTGCCCAGCAGACGAACCTCCACGCTCTTATCTATGTAATCTTCCATCTCAAAGCCGCTGTAGCGGATGCGCCCTTCGCTGGTCGCCATACGGCCGGCCGTAATATCCACAGTCTTGTCCGTACCGTATATCGTCAGCTCGATAATCTGATAGTGCTCACATTTCAGCGCTTCTACCACAACCTCAAAAAAATCCCACCAGTCCTCTTCGGAGACAAATTTCTCGTCCCATTCGCCTGTGGCCGCCTCCCCTGTCAAAAGCGGCCGCCCATCCAGTCGGCCGTCCCGGGAAAGCTCCTCTGCAATCCGGCGTACCTGGCCCCAGGTTAAAAGCTCCCAGGTTAAGTCAAGGGCGGCCGGGACCGTCTCCTGGCCTGAAGCGGATACGTCGGTATGGCCTGAGTTGGCCGCGTTGGTCTGGCCTGAGGTCTGGTCTGAGTCCGCCGATATTGGCCTGCTTTCCGACTGGCCCCCGGCTGCGGCCGAGCCGCTTTCCTGCCCTGTCCCTTCCGTGCCGGAGGGCGTGTTGGCCGGCTCTGTGTGAACCGCTTCCTCCCAATAACCGCGGCTGTACAGATACTGCGCGTATGGCTCATACCAGGGCGCATTTTCTTCTACAGACGCCAGTTCTTTATCTTCCGGGAGTTTGGCTGTGTCCGTAAGCAGGCTGGCAAGCGCTTTCATCGCATAAGCCTGTCTCATATATACGGTATCCTCATCCTCCGTCGAGGGCAGATGCGAACGCCATACGGTAATGCCTACTGCGATAACTGCCACAAGCAAAGCCAGGATAATTCTTTTCCAGGTCAAGATTTTTTTCATGCTTTTTGATGTTCCTTTCACTTTGGCCTTGGTGATTGCTTTCCCGGCAGGCGGCTGTGACAAGGCACGCGGCCAATAAATATGCCTGAGGAAAGACAGAGAGGCGGCTTACGCCGCCTCTTATCTTTTGTATAGCCCCAGAATGCCGGCCCCTGCGTTTTGACGCCTAGCACAATGCCAGGTGGGTCACCGCAAATAAGCTTCTGCCTTCCACTCGTATGGAGGCCTGACATCCGCTTAAAGATATAGGAATCCCATAAATCAAACTGTAGGTTCAAAAATACAGGGGGATCGAACATCCCAGGTTACTACACAAATCTCTTCTCTTGTCTGCAATGATTATACACCATTTTTCACGCTTTGACAAGGACTTGTTCCAAAAGGCTTTCGCCGGCCCCCGGATTCGCAACTCCAAAATAATCTAAAATCGTTGCCGCGATATCGGCAAACGTCGCGCGTGTTCCAAGATTCCGGCCGGGTTTTAACGGCGCTCCTGCCATGACAAGCGGCACGTATTCCCGGGAGTGATCCGTCGAAGGCGTCGCCGGATCGCATCCATGGTCGGCCGTAATCATCAGAATATCCTCCGGCTGTAAAAGCGCCAGCATCTGCGGAAGTCTCTCGTCAAAATACGTCAGGGCCTTGGCGTACCCTTCTATATCATTTCTATGACCGTACAGCATATCATAGTCCACTAAATTTGTAAAGCTGATGCCCTCAAAAGAAGCCTTCATATTCTCAATCGTGCGGTCGATCCCCTCCGCATTGCCGGCCGTGCGCACGGTAGCGCTGATTCCCTTGCCGGCAAAAATATCGCTGATTTTACCTACGCCGCGCGTTTCAAATCCGGCCTTCATCAAAGCGTCCAGCATCGTGTCCTTTGGCGGAACCAACGAAAAGTCATGACGGCGCGAGGTCCGCTTAAACGGATATTCCCCCTCAAAGGGACGGGCAATCACACGGCCGACGCCCCAGGGCCCCTGGCAAATCTCCCGGGCAGTCTCACAGATCCGGTACAGCTCTTCCACCGGAATCACCGACTCATGCGCCGCAATCTGCAGTACGCTGTCGGCCGACGTGTAGACAATCAGGGCGCCGGTACGCATATGTTCCTCGCCGTAATCGCGGATTACATCCGTGCCCGAATAAGGACGGTTGCAGAGGATGTCCCGGCCGGTGCGCTCTTTTAACTTGGCCAGAAGCTCCTCCGGAAATCCCTCCGGGAACGTCGGCATCGGACTCTTAGAAATCAAGCCGGCAATCTCCCAGTGCCCGGTCGTCGTATCCTTTCCCTTGGAACTCTCCGCCAGGCGGCCGAAAACGCCGGTCGGCGCTGTCTCACTCTCGGCCCAATCCATCCCGTCAATATTAAACAAGCCCAATTTTTTCATATTCGGCATCGAAAAACAGGAGCTGCTTGCCGCGGCCTTCACCGTATTACTCCCTTCGTCTCCATATAAATGGGCGTCGGGAAGTTCTCCGATTCCTACGCTGTCTAAAACGATCAAAAACACTCTCTTCATGGTACTATCCTCCCATATAATGGTAATTCTGCGGCGACGATCGGTCCTTGCATCGGCCCGCTGTCTCTTCCGTGTTGTTTTATTGTACCATCTCGACTATCGTCTCGATGGCGGCACTCGTCAAATGCCGGTTCGTGCAAGCACGACCGTCACTTTCCTCGTTATTGTACCACATTCGGCGATATTTTTCTCCGGGATTTTCTGAGAAGTTTCTTAAATTTTTGTTACGCCGGCTTTTATCGCTTCCGATTGATGCTCTGTCATATGCTTTCGATACCAAAGCGGCATCAGGTTCCTCTGCAGTGCGGGATTGACACGGGGGCCGATGGCGATATTTTTTACAAAGCCTTTCCACAACTCTTCCCATGCTTCCTGATCCGTAGGGACTAACAGCGGGTCTTTTTCTTTTGCCTCCTGTTCTGCAAACAGCTCTTCCCAGCCGGCTTCGGCCGTATCCGCCAAAAACCACGATCCGCCGGCCGGGTGCACCGCCGCCCGGCGGCGCGTTTCATCGTACAAGATCCAGTTCTCACCGGAGAGACGGCCGTCAAAATGCGGCGCAATGATCGGCAGTACGTTACACTTAGGCGCCAAACGGCCAAATAAAATGCCGTTCTCCCACTGCGCAAACCGGGCAAATTCCAGGAATAAATGGCTTTCCCGCCCTACCCGCCGGGACAATTCAAATACCCGGCAGACCGCCGGGTCCTGCAGGCGGTCGATCACCTCCGCCCCCACCTCAAAGCCCCGGATCAGGAAGCGGTAGATCGCGTCCGCCCGGTCCTCTTCAAACGACAGCGCCGCCTGGTATATCCCATGATACGCTTCGGCCGATATCTTGCGGTAGACCGAGCGCGCCACTTTTTCCGCCTTTTGATCGTCCCGCTTTACATACCGGTCCCTGGCAAACAGCCTTGGCTGCCGGTTTTGCGTCTCGATTTCCAGCAGCACGTTGCCATGGCCCAGGCGGCTGGCCCAGGCATCGTACACCGCGGTAAAAATATCCTCCGGCTCCGGACCGCAGAGAAATATCGTAACCATCTCTTCCATTATAATTGCCCCGTCAGACTCTCGCAGACGTCTCCTGCCGTGGGAGCCAGGTTCCATCTCTTGTCATCAAACAGCGAAAGCTGTTGATAACTCTCGTCCCCATGCTCCAGCTGCCAGTTTTTCTTCCGGTTCTGATCCATCAGGCAGGATGTCACAAAACCTTCCTCCAAGCGAATCCGCTGCATCATCTTTCCTTTACACGTAATGAAATAATGGGCCCGTTTCAGTACTACCCCCATTTTCTTTAAGTCTGCAAAATCCAGCGCCGAGCTGCGCCTGGCCTTGCAGATTCGCTGCGCCGATTTGACGCCAATCCCCGGTACCCGCAGAAGGGCCGCGTAATCCGCCCGGTTCACTTCGACCGGGAAATATCCCAAATGCCGCACCGCCCAGTCGCACTTAGGATCCAGAAACACATTGAAATTGGGGCGGCTTTCGTCAAGCAGTTCTCCGGCCGTAAATCCGTAAAAACGCAGCAGCCAATCCGCCTGATACAACCGATGCTCCCGCAAAAGCGGCGGTTTTTCCCCCACGGCCGGCAGCGCGCTGTCCTCGTTTATTCCGATATAGGCCGAGTAAAACACGCGGCGCAAGTCAAATTTGTGATACAGCGCCTCCGCCACCGTCACAATCTGGTAGTCGGTCTCCGGCGTAGCGCCGATAATCATCTGTGTACTCTGCCCCGCCGGTACAAAGCGGGGCCGCTCTCCCCGCACCAAGTCGCCCCGCATTCCCTGGGAAGCCGGAAGCGGCGGCAGCTTTGAAGCCCCCGGCCCGGCGGAAAACGCATTCTCCGTGGGCGGGGGAATCCGCATGGGACGGGCAAAGAGACTGGGCTGGCCGGAGCCAGACAGCGGGTCCGCGGGCAAGGGGCCGGCGCCCTCACGTAAAGCGGGCTGAGAACCCGGGCCGGAAGCGGATTCCGTTTCCCGCGCAGTACTGCCGGCCCTGTTTTCACTCCGATAATCCGGCAGGGCATGACGGCTTTGCCCGTCGCTTAAAAGAAGCCTTTCCTCCTCCATCCCCCGCTGAATCTGGCGGATCGGCCGCAGGATCGTCTGCCGCGTCTTATGTGGGGCAAGGGCGTGCAGGCTGTCCGCCGTCGGAAGTTCTAAATTGACGCTCATGCGGTCTGTCAGATAACCGATCTGCCCAACCCACTCCGGCGACGCGCCCGGGATCCCTTTTACATGGACGTATCCCCGAAAACGGTATTTCTGCCGAAGCAGATACAATGTCTCATAAATCCGCTCCATAGTGGCATCCGGGCTCTTCGCAACCCCGGAACTTAAAAAAAGACCTTCTATATAATTACGCCGATAAAATTCGATCGTCAGGGTACAAATCTCCTCCGGGGTGAACGCCGTGCGCACAATGTCGTTGGAACGGCGGTTGATGCAATACTTACAGTCGTACACGCATTCATTGGTCATCAAAATCTTCAGCAGCGAGATGCAGCGGCCGTCCGCCGCAAAACTGTGGCAGATACCGCAGGCGCTGGTATTGCCAATCGTCCCCCGCGCCCCGCGGCGGTCCACGCCGCTTGACGTGCAGGCGGCGTCATACTTAGCCGCGTCGGATAAAATCTCCAGTTTTTTCTCCAAAGACAGGTTTTCTAAAATCAGCATGGTTCCCTCCCGGGATTGTGCCAGGTCTCCCCACTCCCAAGTCTATGCCTCTGGGCGATTGCAGTTTTGAAAAGAAACGCTGGCTTATTTTGTTAAGAACGTATGTTCTTTTTTATTTTAGCACAACCCGAGGGAAAAGGCAAGGCTTTTCCGAACATTTGTTTGTATTCTTTCGTTCCTTTTTCTGGGAATTTCCTTTCTTTACAATCTCGCTTTCTTTGGCATGCCCTGGGCACGCTTCCAGCTCCTTTGGAGGCTTGCGCTGGAAATCTTGCTTTAATTTAAAAATGTCAGTTTGTCTACATTGGTGAGTTTCAGATCAAACGAAGTATGGGTATAGCGGTCCAATGTGATTTTTACGCTGGAATGCCCGAGGATTTCACTCAGTGTCTTGATATCCACTCCTTTTTCCAGGCATCTTGTCGCAAAAGAATGGCGGCACATATGGAAATGCACCTGCGAAAGTTCGCAGTCCAGGGCATATTTATGGAAACGGTTTTCCAGGGTGCGCGGTTCCAGATACGCTTCTCGGGAACCGGTTAAAAGATACGCCTCTCGATCCTCCGGGCAGATGCCGGATAATTTTTCAATTAAAAAAAGCGGGATCGGAACATCCCGCAGGGATTTTCTACTCTTAGGGTATGACATAACCAGTTTTGTTTTTTGAGGGGATTGCGGATCGAATACGCTGATCCGCTGCAGAGTATATTTAATCTGTATACAGCGGTTGTCCAAATCAATCTCTTTCCAGCGCAGGGCACAGACCTCGCCAATACGAAGGCCCGTATACAGGCTGAGCAGGATTCCCACCGCGTCCGTATGGGGACTTGCGTTTAATGTTTTAGTCAAACGGGTCTGCTCTTCCACGGTCAGAACCACTTTTCGGCGGGCACGGCTTTCCTGGAGACGGGGAAACACAAGATTTGCATCCATATCGTAGCCTTTCAGGCGCGCATACTGAAAAATCAGCTTCAGTATGCTGAGCATCAGCCGAACCGTGCTGGCCGAATACGTGGGAAGGTCCGGCTGTTTTAATGTGTTTAGCTTACAGTGAACGAACGCCCGAACCTCCTGCGAGGTGATCTCTGCGAATGCATTTTCGCCAAAATACGGCAGTAAATGATTTCTGGCGTAGATCCGGTACTGCGCATAGGTAGATTCCTTCACTTCGGATTTACAGCTCTCCAGCCATTCTTGATAGAGAGCCGAAAACGTAAGGGCAGTTTTTTCGGAGGAGCGGTAACTTTCGTTCTTCAAATTTTCTGTCTTTTGCATTTTGCACTCACCTCAATTATATTTTGTCCATATTATATAACTCCTTTCCTTAAAATGTCATAAGATATTTTATAAACAAGAGTGGTAGCAGGCTTTTTTTGCTCCTGTCAAACAAAAGGTATTGCCTCGTACCTCTCCGCCGTCATGGGCGCATCATGCAAAAAAGAGCTGCCGCAAAATGATACATTTCCCCAAGATATGGCGCCGGTACGCAACCTTTTTTAGCCATATCCCGCGGAAACGTTCCTTTTGCAACAGCTCCCTGTAAAAATAGTTTGATCTTTCTCTAATCCTTTATTTGTCTCTGCTTCGTTCGATTGCCGCTTTCCAAACCATCGTACTCATATACTGCAGTCTTTTTTCCAGATTCATCCGCTCCAGCTTCTCTGCCTCCGCCGCCAACCCAATCAATGTATTCTGTATAATTTCTTCCCGCTCATCACGGTCTGTATCGGTTCCGAGCACCCGTTCGACGATCTGATCCGCAAGCCCATGACCTACTTTATATAACTCCAGCAGAATTTGCTCTGCCTTTTCGTCCTCCAAAATATCTTTTCTATTGATTCTCCTCCGTTTCATCTTTCGTTTACCCTCTCCTTGTTTCTCTCGCTTTATAGGCTGCTTGTTTCTATCATATTCTATTCCGAAGGAGAAAGCAAGACCTAAATTGGAAAGATATCACGTATTTGGAATTATCTTCCATTTTTTGGGCAAAAGTGCTTTTGAGAAGCTTTGTTTTCTTCAGTGGCAATGGTGTTATTGAGAATACGACCTGCATCGGCCCACGCCTATTTACTTCTTGCATACCACTTGGCAGCGCTTTTTACAAAAAGCAATTCCATAAGCCAATACCTCTGTCCGCCCTTCATTACGAAGCCTTTCGTCGTACCGCTTTTCTTTAATCTGCGCCAGCGCTCCTTTGCAGGCTTTCTCCAACCCCGCAATACTGGACGCATACTTTACTTCAATGACTATCCCCCCATCCGGATCTTCCGGCTCGATCAATATATCGCTAAAACCGTCGCCTGACTCTACATTGGACAGGATCAGCCAGTTTGCCTCGCTTCGCAGCAATCCAAGCAGCAAGCCATGGTAGAAATTCTCTTTCACATTATCAGGCGCCTTTGTATCCAGAACGCTGATCATCCGATTGAGGATTACGTTAAGCTGCTTCTGTATGACCTCCGCTTCTCCTGTTAAGAATGCCCGACAGAATGCATGCATTGGTTTTTCGTCATCTATCACACATGCTTTGAACCACTCCTGTATCTGTGTAACAAAGACTTCCCGCACTTCCCGGTTGGGAATCACTAACTTATAGACGCCGTTTACCGCCCTGCCTGTCTGTGTCAGATAGCCGGTAGTAAAGAGCACGCTCCACAAATTTGCAATACTGGAATCCAGCTCATTATAGGTCAAATCCAGGCGAACCGCTCTTTCAATCGCTTCTCCTGCGATCAGACGCTCAATCTCGTTCTGTGTCGTCTTGTCCGCCTTGTCAATAAAACGCTTTACCAGATCGTTACCGCTGGTGTTGATCCAAAAGGCTTCCGGCTCTGCATATGGATCTGCCGAAAGGTGATCCGCATAGCTGATTACATCCCACGGACAGTAAATATCCGCATCGCCAAAACGGTATCCGTCATACCATTCTTTTGTTTCCGCCAAGTGATCTTCTAATTGATAAGCCTTCAAAAGCTGACACACTTCCGCTTCGGTAAAACCAAAATACTCATCGAATCGGTTGTCTGTGATAGAAAGAATCTTGAAATTATTCAGCCCTGTAAAAATGCTCTCTTTTGACACTCGCAGGCATCCGGTCAGGACTGCGAATTGTAAGAATTCATTGGTTTTCAGCGCCTGCCCAAATAATCCGCGGATCAGCGATACCATTTCTTCGTAATAGCCATGCTGGAATGCCTTATCCAATGGCACATTGTAGCCCAGCAAACTAAAGTTCCTATCTCCCGCACAAAAACGTCAAATTATAATCTCAGTTTTTAAACACTGTCTATAAAAGTGTGCTGCAGGAGGCGGCACGTTTTCCTCTTGACCATCCCATGTCATTCCGATATAGTTTT
>JAAWCS010000047.1 GCA_022793375.1 Lachnospiraceae bacterium | reverse complement strand
TTTCCGCATCCAGGCATTGCAGCATCACATTGGTACAAGACATTTTCAGCTCCTCCGCCAGCAGATCCTTGTCCACATTCTGCGTCAAATCCGGCACATCCTCCAGTTTTCCGTTTTCGATGTCATCTCCGTAATACTCAAAGCTCAAAGGAAAGCGGGCGAACATATGCTTTTTATAGTCTTTCAGATGATTGACCGCAATGCGAAACACCCATGTGGTAAAGGCGCTGTCGCCCCTGAAAGAGGAGAGATGCGTAATCATTTTCAAGAGAATGTCCTGCGTCGCATCCTCCGCGTCCGCAAATGTGCCGAGCATCCGCAGGGATAAATTAAATACAATATCCTGCACGCCGGCCACAAGCGTTTCAAGAGCTTTTTTGTCTCCTGCGGTCGCCTGTTCGACCAAAGCCCGCATTTCTTCATTCGTTTTGTTCTTCATAGATTTTACCTCCTACTTAATTAGACAACGTTTCACCGCCTGTGTGACAGAAAAAATCCGCTTGATCGGCTTGTTTTTTCTATCATTTTAGCACACAGGTATACGTTTTTCTATCCTCTGTTTGGAGCCGGCAACAAAAGAACAGAGGCCTTTGGGCTGTTTTGGGTCTACGAAAAACTGCTTGTCATCCGGCCTTGTATAGTATATAATGTTTAAGTCCCAAAATACGGATTTTATGTATACAGAAGATCAGAGGAAAATAAGGGCGAAATAACACAATCCGGCACTTTAGACAGGATTTTTATATTTTTTTAAGAAATTCTGTTGACAGGGGGAACTGTCTGTGTTATTTTATATTTACACTCGATATGTCGATACACGACATATCGAGGAAAGATATGTCGGGATTCAACACTTATGCCGGAGGAGCATGACGCAGGCGGACGGTCAAACGCCGCCGCAGGACAGAAAGGGGGAGTGTCTTGGAGGAAAATCTGCGAAAAAAATATATTCCAATGACAGAGACAACCTACTACACGCTGCTCTCCGTGACAAGTCCCCGTCATGGCTACGCCATCATGCAGTATGTCAGCGAGCTGACGAAGGGGCGGATCGTGCTGGGCACGGGCACGCTCTATACGATGGTGGGGCGGTTAAGCGCCGACGGCATTATTCTGGCAGCCCTTGACAGCGAGGGACGCAAAGCTTACCGGCTTACGCCGACCGGGCGGGAGCTGTTAAGACAGGAGACGGACAGACTAAAGAAACAATTGACGGACGGGATCGATGTGTTATCCGGGGAGGCGGCAGAACAATGAAGAAGGAAGGATGCAAGGCGGAGAAAGCAGCCGGACAGCGTATGAGGAAGTATCGCTTGTTTATCAGCTATCAGAAAGAACGCAGGTGGCTGGAGCAGATGGCACTGGAGGGATGGTTTCTTACCGATATCCGCGTTGGGGTTTGTTATACCTTTGAAAAAGGGGAGCCATGTCATCTTCTGTACGACATCGATCAGTTCCGGCTGTCAAAGAATCCGACGCTGGAGGAGATCCACCGCAAGGAGATTTTTCTGGAGATGGCAAAGGAACTGGGATGGCATGAAGTAACTCACGACGAAGCCATGGTCTACTACTTTGCCAAACGCTATGAGGAGGGCGGGATCAACGAACTGCATAACGATTTACAATCCCGCAGACAGCGCGCGGCTAAATTTCGGGTAACGATGGAGCTGCAGGGCAGCCAAATGGTGTTTTGGGGCATGATCGTTCTGCTGATGGATATAGCGGCGAACCTGGTTTTGACGCTGAAGCAGGCGCCCTCCGACGGATGGTATAATTGGCTGGCATTGGCATTTGTGCTTTACAGCAACCTATGCGGTATGTGGTACAGATGGTATGCGCTTCGCTGTGAAAAGGAACTGCTGCTTACCCGCAGAGAGTGGGAGGACAGCATGGATCCGTCCCGCTACAAGACGGTGCGCAAGCTGATTTTGACAAACCGGGGATTAAGCCGTTTCCTGGAAAAGCAGGCGGCAGAAGGGTTTGCCCTCACGGCGATGACGGCTGTCCGGTATTTTTTTGAAGAAAGCACGGCCGGCCGGCAGATTTATACGATGGACAGCGAACGCCTGGTCAACAAACGTCTGCGGGCCAGGCACAGGCAGGCGATTGAGGACGGCAAGGACTGGAACGGATGGAACAACGATTGGGAAATCCAGAGCGTGCGCGACGCGCAGGAAGCGGGCTGGCATTTTGTCTGCGCGCTGGAAAACAGGATGATTATCTACCGGGGTGCATCCGACGACGTAAGAGCGCTTAACGACCCGCGGGATGAAAAAGGCTTTCGGGGCGTTTCTCTGATCGGCAAGTATGGCCTGGTACTGCTGTGCAGCGGAGCGCTGGGGGCGGTTGTGGGATTTCTGATCGCATGACAGCGGCAATGGAAGTGAATTAGGAGGACAAAATGAGACTAGAGGTAAAGGACATTCGCAAGAGTTTCGGCGAAAAAGAGGTGCTCCACGGAATCTCTTTTCAGGTGGAAAGCGGGAGGGCACTGGGGCTTTTGGGCCGCAACGGCGCGGGCAAGACGACGACAATCCGCATCCTGATGGATGTATTTCACGCAAACAGCGGGGAGATTTTTTTTGACGGAGAGAAGTTTATTCCTTCGAAACACGGGATCGGTTACCTGCCGGAAGAGCGGGGACTGTATCCGAAACGGACGGTCATCGACCAGATGATCTATCTGGCCAGACTGCGGGGCGTCCATCCCTCCGACGCCAAGGCAAACGCCAGGAAATGGCTGGAGCGTCTGGAGGTGGCGGAGTATGAGAAACGCAAGCTGGAAACGCTCTCTAAGGGCAATCAGCAGAAGGTACAGCTGGCCTCTACGCTGGTGCACAATCCGGAGATTGTGATCCTGGATGAGCCGTTTAGCGGTTTGGACCCGGTCAATTCGCAGATTTTAAAAGACGTGGTCAATGAGCTGATCGCCGACAATCGGCTGGTGATTTTCTCCAGTCATCAGATGAGCTATGTGGAGGAGTTCTGCGATAATATCGCAATCATCGACCAGGGCGAGGTAGTGCTGGAGGGAGAGCTGCGGGAGATCAAGAAAGAACACGGACACAACCGCCTGATGCTGGCAGCGGAGAATTTAGACGGCGGACAGCTGGAAGAAAAGCTGGCCGGTGAATTTGCCGATCTTTTGCGGGTCTGCGGCAGAAAGAAGGAGTTTTTGATCCTCGAGCTGACAGGCAAAGCCGGACGCAAGCAGGTGATGGAGAGACTGGCCTCCTCGGACATCGAAGTAGAACGTTTTGGCAGTTACGCGCCCTCTTTAAACGACATTTTTGTGGCAAAGGTAGGTGAAGAATCATGAAAAAATTTGGAATTGTACTGCGGTATGAATTAAGTGAATATTTTAACAGCAAAGGCTTTGTGATCTTTACCCTGCTTCTGGCGCTGGGCGGAGCGGTCCTTTTGTTCCTGCCTAGGTTCATCGATTTGTCGGGTTTTACCGGCGTGCAGACGGTCGGCGGCGCCGGGACGAACAGCGAAGCGGACGCGTCCGGGGACGAGACGGAAAAGACGGCCTATTTGTATCTGGATACGGCCGGCGTTGTGCGGGCGGAGGTCTTGCAGCAGATGTTTCCCATGGGAGACTGGCAGCCGGCGCAGAGTGAGGAGGCCTTGATCGCAGCGGTAAAGGCGCAGGAGGCGGAAGCCGGCTTTGTGGTGCTGGGGCCGGATGAATACCGCTACTACGTGTTTAACAAGGCGATGACCGATTCCAACGCAGCCATTTTCAGCCAGGCCATGAAGCAGTTTTACCGCATGGACTACTGTGAGACCAGGGGGCTTGACCTGAACGAGATCATGACGGTGGCGGATGTCCCGATTACGGTGGAGGAGCAGGTCCTTAATAAGGACTCGGGAAGCAATTACTGGTATTGCTATTTCCTGGTGATCGTTGTGTTTATGCTGATCGTCCTCTACGGACAGATGATCGCCGTGGCGGTTACCAATGAAAAGAGCAACCGGGCAATCGAGGTCCTGGTGACCAGCACGACGCCGAACAGCCTTTTGTTCGGAAAGGTAATTGCCGGGGCAATCGGCGGGCTTTTGCAGACGGGCATCATCATGGGAGCAGTCCTTGTATCCTATGAGGTCAACCGGCAGCAGTGGGGCGGCATGCTGGATATGTTTCTGCATATTCCGCTGGACGTCATCATCAGTTTTGCCGCATTTGGGCTGGGCGGATACCTGTTCTATGCGTTTTTGTACGGCGCGATGGGCGCTCTGGTCAGCAAGACCGAGGATGTCAGCAAGAGTTCCGGCGGCCTGCAGGTCGTAATTATGGTCGTGTATTTCTTCTCCCTGGTTCAGCTGATGGACATCGACGGGCCGATCACCCGGGTACTTTCCTTCCTGCCGATCAGTTCATACAGTACGATGTTTGCCCGCATTGCCATGGGGACGGTAGCGCCCTGGGAAATCGTGGTATCGTTTCTGATCCTGGTTGTTTCGATCCTGGGGGCAGGCGTACTGGGAGCAAAGCTCTACCGGATGGGGACGCTGCGCTATGGCAATCCGCTGAAACTCAGCACGGCGCTTAAAAGCCTGCGAAGAAGCGAATAGAACAGAAAGCGGCCTGCGCCGGCACTATGGGGCACAGCGCAGGCATAAAAGCGGATCGCTCTTGTCGGGGAATTTTTTCGGGTTTTTTTGGGAAAACTAATCCCCGACAAGGAGGCGAAGCGAATGATATTAGGATGCAGCAGTTTTTCCTGGGAAACAGACAACGGGCTCCATCTGCTGGGACGGACCTACGACCAGTTCGGGGATCTGCGGGCAAACCAGGTGATAAAGGTGCCGCAGGGCGCTAAGTGCGAAGCAAGGCTGCAGCCGGGACAAAGCCGGCCGGGACGGTACGGCTATACGGGCATGGCGGTGCTGGGCTTTGGAGAGCCGATCCTGGTGGACGGCGTCAACGGCGCGGGACTTATGGGCGCCCTTCTGCACTATCCGGGATATGCGGTCTATCGGGACTTGGACGAAGCGGGAAAAACCAGAGTGCACCCGGGCCGTTTGCTGTGCTGGCTTCTCAGCCAGTGCGCCGGCGTGGAGGAGGCGGCAGAGATGTTGGCAGCGGTCACGCTGAGCGATGAACCTGTCGACGGCAAGCCGCTTCCGGCCCACTATATTTTCAGCGACCGCAGCGGAGAAAGCATTGTGGTCGAGCCGGATGAGAACGGCCTGAACATTCATCGCCGGACGATCGGCGTATTGGCTAACAGCCCGGACTATCGGTGGCACAGGACCAATCTGCGTACCTACGTCGGCGTTACAAACCGTCCCAAGCAGCCGCAGATCATCGCCGGCATGGAAGTACGGGAATTTGGCGAGCGGCTGGGCGGCGGTTTTGGCCTGCCGGGGGATTATTCCTCGCCTTCCCGTTTTGTGCGGCTTTCTTACATGAAGGAATTTGCGGTCCGGGGGAAAGACGAGTTGGACGGCGTATCGCGCATGTTTCGTACCTTTGCCCTGGTGGATATCCCGGAAGGGCTTGTCAAAGACGACCGTGAACGCGGAGCCTATGAGCAGACGCTTTGTATCTGCGCGATGTGTGCGGAGAGCGGCATCTACTATTTTGCGCCCGCCTGGAACCGCCGGATTTCGGCGATTCGCCCTCTGCCTAGCGGGGAAACGCAGTATTTTGACCTGGGAGACGGGCAGGATATACATTATAGAAATTAGAAAAAGACAGTGTCTCAATTATGAAACAAGACTCTCCGGGGGGAAGTTTCCTCCGGCGGGGTCTTTTTGTTTCTATTTTTTTGTTTCTATAGAAAATGGTATTGTAATTTTTTTTGCCTATTATATAATGTTTGTATAAATATCAAAGGAGAAATCAAAATGGAGTACATACTTCCCCTCATTTGGTGGCTTCTGCTCGTAGGCGGAATTGCCTGTTTTATTTTTTTAAAGAAAAACCGCAATCAAAAAGCGGCCCAAAGCGGCGGGGACAAACAACTGGTCCGCCAGGCGGTACAGCTGCCGGGCGAAGCCGGAGAGTATCCGCTGGTCTATGCGCACTGGGAAGATCAGGAATCGTATGGCCGGTCGGTCAAGACAACCTACTATCGTTTTGCGGCGGCATTCCAGGATCAGAGCCTGTGGGTGATTCCCCTGCATATCGATAAAAAAACGCATCAAATCGAGGCCAATCGGCCGGCGCTCTTTACACCGGCGGTCCTCGGCAAAGTGACGGTCAAAATCAAAGAAAAAGACGGTGCGGTGCGGCAGGTAAAGGCAACGCTGTGCGACAAGCAGGGCCATGACATCGTGTCCCTGTGTGTGGATTCGGAGAATCTGCGAAAAAACCGCTGGTATCCGGTGAATATCCTTCAGCAAAAGGAGTGCGAAGCCTTTGCGCGCTTTCTCACACCGCTTGCCAGACAGGTGGCAGACGAAAATCCCGAGGTAGACGCCATGCTGGCGGCAGAGAGCGTTGAAAGCTTTGGAGTATTCGGGGTGATCGTTTCGGCGATCGGAGTGGTAGCGGGGATCTTTTTACCGCCCGCGGGAGTCGTTTTGTGCCTGCTGGGACTGCTTCTGGCGCTTGTCGGCAAGTGGAAAGGGGCCAAGAGAAAAAAATATTTGATTATCAACCTGATCTGCGCGGTTTGGAGCGTCTTTTTCTGCTGGCTGTATTTTACGTACTTGTTTATATAGGCTCGGCCGGCAGCCGTTTTGGCTGCCGCACCAAGATAAAAACAGGAATGTGAAAACAAAAGGTTGGAAAAGAGCGATATAAGATGAATAAAGATTTAACAAAAGGCCCCGTTATGTCTTCTATGATGCGTTTTGCCGTGCCGATGATTCTGGGCAATCTGCTGCAGCAGTGCTACAATATAGCGGATACTTTGATTGTGGGAAAATATCTTGGGAAGAATGCCCTGGCGGCCGTCGGCTCTTCCTTTACGCTGATGACGTTTTTGACATCGATCCTGCTGGGACTCTGCATGGGAAGCGGAGCCGTATTTTCGATTCGCTTCGGGCGGCGGGACGACGAGGGATTGAAAGAAAGCATCGGCGCCTCGTTTGTGCTGATCGGTGTGCTGACGCTTTTGCTGAATGCGGCGGCCTTTGCCTGCCTTTCGGGAATCCGGGTGTTTCTGCGGGTACCGGAGGAAGTATGGCCGCTGATGCAGGACTATCTGGCGGTGATCTTTGGCGGGATCGCGGCGACCTTTTTGTACAATTATTTTGCTTCCTTTTTGCGGGCGGTGGGAAATTCCGTAGTACCGCTTGTTTTTTTGGCGGTTTCGGCCGTCCTCAACATTGCCCTCGATCTGTGGTTCGTGATCGGGCTTTCGTGGGGAGCGGCGGGAGCCGCGTTTGCCACGGTGATTTCCCAGTATGTCGCGGGAATCGGCATCGCGGCCTATGCGCTGTTTCGTGATCCGCAGATGCGGGCGGCGTTTCGTCCGCTCTGCGTCCGTCGGGACCGTGTGCGGGAAATCGCCGGGTTTTCGATCTTAACGTGCGTACAGCAGTCGGTGATGAATTTGGGAATCCTTATGGTACAGGGCTTGGTGAACAGCTTTGGGCCGGCCGTGATGGCGGCGTTTGCGGCGGCGGTGAAAATCGACGCGTTCGCGTATATGCCGGTGCAGGATTTCGGCAATGCGTTCTCCACCTTCATTGCCCAGAATTACGGGGCGCAGGAGGAGAAGCGGATTCGCGAAGGGCTGAAGGGAGCGGTACTGACAGCGCTCTTGTTCTGTCTGTTCGTGTCGGCGGCGGTCTGGCTCTTTGCCGGCCCGCTGATGGGGCTCTTCGTGGAGCCGGGGGAGACGGAAGTGGTCTGTGAAGGCGTTCGCTATCTGCGGATCGAGGGGGCCTTTTACTGCGGAATCGGCTGCCTGTTTTTGCTGTACGGTCTGTACCGCGCGCTGGAAAAGCCGGGGATGTCGGTCGTTTTGACGGTCATTTCCCTGGGAACGCGGGTGCTGCTTGCTTATCTGCTGTCGTCGATTCCCTCGGTGGGCGTTGTCGGAATCTGGTGGTCGGTGCCGATCGGGTGGCTTCTCGCGGACGCGGCCGGCCTTGTGTATTATGCGGTGCATAAAAAGAAGCTGCTTTCCTGGTAAAATACGAGGGGGGCGAAAGCAAAGTAAGCCGTGCTCCATTTGGAAGAAAACGGCATACCATATGGAAGGAACAAAACCTGTATGCGCCCTCTTGACAAAGTGTTTTTTGCGTGGTATCCTACCGATATAAATTCCTAGTAAAATCATAGGAATTTGGGAGAGTGATGAAATGAGACTGTCAACAAAAGGGCGTTACGGGCTGAAAGCGATTATTGATCTGGCGATCTACAGCGTCGAAGCGCCGGTGTCGATCCGCAGTATTTCGGTTCGCCAGGAGATCTCGGAACGTTACCTGGAGCAGATCATTGCCAGGCTGAGAAAGGCGGGGCTGGTCGTTTCGGTCCGCGGCGTCACCGGCGGTTACCAGCTGGCGAAGCCGGCGTCAAAGATTTCGGTCGGCGATGTGCTGTACGCGCTGGAGGGGGATTTAAACCCGGTGGACTGCAAGGCGCTCAACGGCAGCGAAGGCTGTAAAAATTCGGACGTCTGCTTAACAAAATATGTCTGGCAGCAAATTCATGAAAGCATCCAGAACACGGTTGACCACATATATCTGGGAGAACTGGTAGAGAGAGGAAAGGGATGCGGGAAGGGAACGGGCAATGAGCAATAAGGTGATCTATTTAGATAACGCGGCGACTACCAGAGTCCGCAGAGAAGTAGCGGAGGCGATGCTGCCGTATTTTACCGAAGAGTATGGAAACGCGTCCGCCATTTACAGCTTGGCTGGCGGCGCGAAGGAAGCGCTGCAGAATGGCCGGGATATCATGGCCGGGCTGCTGGGCTGTGCGGGCAATGAGATTTATTTTACAGGCTGCGGCAGCGAGTCGGACAACTGGGCGCTCAAAGCGGCCGCCGAGGCGTACCGGGCGAAGGGAAACCATATTATTACCACCAAGATCGAGCACCACGCGGTTCTGCATACCTGCCAGTGGCTGGAAAAGCAGGGCGTGGAGGTAACATATCTGGATGTAGATGAGCAGGGTTTGGTGCGTTTGGAGCAGTTGAAGGCGGCGATTCGCCCGACGACGATTCTGATTTCGGTGATGTTTGCCAACAATGAGATTGGTACCATGGAGCCGATCCGTGAGATCGGCGCCCTGGCGAGAGAGCACGGGATCCTCTTTCACACCGACGCGGTGCAGGCCTTTGGACAGGTCCCGATCGATGTAGACGAATTAAACATCGATATGCTCAGCGCCAGCGCCCATAAGCTCAACGGCCCCAAGGGCGTAGGGCTTCTCTATATCCGCAAGGGAGTAAAAATCCGTTCCTTTATGCACGGCGGGGCGCAGGAACGCAAGCGCCGGGCCGGCACCGAAAATATTCCCGGGATTGTCGGCTTTGGCGAGGCGGCAAAGATTGCGGCCGCGACGATGCAGGAGCGGGCGGCGAAGGAAACTAAGCTCAGGGATTATCTGATCGAACGCGTTTTGACGGAGATTCCCTACAGCCGTTTGAACGGATGCCGGACGAAGCGCCTGCCGGGCAACGCCAATTTCAGCTTCCAGTTTGTGGAGGGGGAATCGATGTTAATCATGCTCGATATGGCCGGGATCTGCGCTTCCAGCGGATCGGCCTGTACCTCCGGCTCGCTGGATCCGTCGCATGTGCTGCTGGCGATCGGGCTGCCCCACGAGATCGCGCACGGTTCTCTGCGGCTGACGCTTAGCCATGAGACGACCAGGGAAGAGATTGATTATACGGTAGAGCAGATCAAGGAGATCGTCGCAAAGCTGCGCGATATGTCTCCGCTATACGAAGATTTTATCAAAGGCGGTCAGGAACGCCAGGGAGGAAAGAAAAATGTACAGTGAAAAGGTAATGGACCATTTCCAGAATCCGCGCAACGTCGGGGAGATCGAAAATGCCAGCGGCATGGGGACGGTAGGGAACGCCAAGTGCGGCGATATCATGCGGATGTATCTGGACATTGACGAAAATCAGGTGATCCGCGAGGTGAAATTCAAGACCTTTGGCTGCGGCGCGGCCGTTGCGACCAGCAGCATGGCGACGGAACTGGTAAAAGGAAAGACCGTGCAGGAGGCGATGCAGATCACCAATCAGGCGGTGGCGGAGGCGCTGGACGGCCTGCCGCCGGTAAAGATGCACTGCTCGCTCTTGGCCGAAGAAGCGATCCATGCCGCGCTGTGGGATTATGCCCAGAAAAACCATATCACGATCGAGGGCCTTTCAAAGCCCAAGACCGATATCGGCGAGGAAGAAGAGGACGAGGAGTATTAAGAAACCGGGTACTCCCGATGCGCTATAGACAGGCAGTACGGACGGCGAAAGGAAACAGGAAGGCAGATGAAGAAAAAAGTAGTGGTGGGAATGTCCGGCGGTGTGGATTCGTCGGTCGCGGCCTGGCTTTTGCAGGAGCAGGGCTATGAGGTGATCGGCGTGACCATGCAGATCTGGCAGGAGGAGGACAGCTGTGTTTCAACGGAAAACGGAGGCTGCTGCGGGCTGTCGGCCGTGGAGGATGCCAGACGGGTGGCCGGGCTGCTGGGGATTCCCTACTATGTGATGAATTTTAAGAAGGAATTCCGCGCGCAGGTGATGGATTATTTTGTCCGCGCCTACCAGGAGGGACGCACGCCCAACCCCTGCATCGCCTGCAATCGTTATGTAAAGTGGGAGAGCCTTCTGCGGCGCAGCCTGGAGATCGGCGCGGATTATATCGCGACCGGCCATTATGCCCGCATCGGCCGGACACGGGAGGGGCGGTATGCGGTCTGTAATTCGGTGACGGCGGCAAAGGATCAGACCTATGCCCTCTACAGCCTGACACAGGAGCAGCTCGCCCATACGCTGATGCCGGTGGGAGCGTACACAAAAGAAGAGATTCGCGCGATCGCCGCGCGGATTGGCCTGGCGGTGGCGGACAAGCCGGACAGCCAGGAGATTTGTTTTATACCGGATCACGATTACGGACGGTTTATTGAAGCGGATAGCGGAAAGAAATCGGAGCCGGGTAATTTTGTCACAATGGACGGCCGGGTGCTGGGCCGCCACAAAGGGATTATCCATTATACGGTAGGTCAGCGCAAGGGCCTGGGGCTGGCAATGGGCCGTCCGGTTTTTGTGACGCAGATTCGGCCGCAGACGAACGAGGTGGTAATCGGCGAAGCGCAGGACGTGTGGGCGGACCGCCTGGAATGCGGAAACCTGAATTTCATGGCGTTTGCGGATCTGGAGCAGCCGCGGCGGGTGCTGGCCAAGATTCGTTATTCCCATGCCGGCGCGCCGGCGACCATTCGCCGCATAGCCGCGGACCGTATTATCTGTGAATTTGACGAGCCGGTGCGGGCCGTGACGCCGGGCCAGGCGGCCGTGTTTTACGATGAGGAGGGCCGGGTGGCCTGCGGGGGAGAGATTTTAAATTGACAATTTGCGATTTGGTCGGTCCGTATGCCTTTTCTTTTCTGCAATAGCATCTTGCCAATGTAGACAGTATAAAACACGGCAAGTATCAGCAATTCTGTAAATTTCATCCAAATTCCTTTTTTAGCATAGAAACATATCGGCTTCTAATAGGTTTCTAAAGATTTTCACCGCGCAGGGCGGCAAGCCAGGGCCCGGCGGCCTGGCGGGTATGCCCCTGGTAACCGGTCACGGTATCGGCGGCGGCCAGCGAATTTAAGACGGCTTCCTCACAGCTTTCGGCTGCCGCACGAAACGCCTTGTCAAGGCAGTCCTCCTTCAGAAGCGGAACCTGTACGACCGGCGCGTCCCCGGGAGCGGGCAGCGTATAAGCGGTGGAAAAGCCGACCATGATATCGCCGCTGCCATGCCCGAGGTAGGAGCCGGTACGGACAAGACCGACCGAAGCGCGCTTTAAAATGCGCCGCAGCTGCCGGTCGCTGACCGGCAGGTCGGTTGCCACGATCATAATGATCGACCCCTGGTCAAGGCAGGCCGGTTTAACCGGTGGAAGCGCCGGCGACGGTGTGCCGTCTGCTAAGGCGGTCTTTGGCGGGAGCGAAGCCGGCGCGGCGTTCTTACCCGCCGTTTGGGCGGCCTGGGCCGAAAGGATTGCGCGCCCTAACGGCCGCCCGTCCACGGTTAGGTCGGCTGTGCGTCCGTGATTGGACTGCACCAGCACGCCGACAATATAGTCGCGGCCGTTAAGACAAAGGCGACGGGAGGCGGAGCCGATCCCGCCTTTTAAACCGTAGCATACGGTTCCCCGGCCGGCTCCTACCGCTCCCTGTTCAAAGTCGGCGCCGGCATCGGCGATGGCCTGCCGCACATGGCTGGCCCGGACGGCACGTCTGGCGATGTGGTTGAGCTCGGCATCGTTGCACTCGCAGACAACCGGGTTTAGGGAATGCACTTCGACGCCGTCCTTTTGGCAGCGTTCCAGCGTATAATCGACGAGCGCGTCATGGACCAGGCCCACGTTCAGCGTATTGGTGATGGCGATCGGCGTCTCCAGGCTGCCCAGCTCGTCGATCTGTACCAGGCCCAGCGTCTTGCCGAAACCGTTGAGGACAAAGGAGGCCGCCGGCAGCTTGCGGGCAAACAGGTTGTGCGGCGCCGGGATTACGACGGTGACTCCGGTCTGCTGCCCGCCGGCATCGATGGTGCAGTGCCCTACGGTGACGCCGGGGACGTCGGTAATCGCGTTGCGGGGGCCGGGCGGCAGTTCGCCGACCGTGATACCGTAATCGCGGATTCGTTTTTCAGACATAGGAGTTCCTCCTTGTAATGGATGATTTCGTTTTCCAGACAAAATCAATTCCCTGAGAATGATTATTGCAAGTAAAAAATAACAAAAGTATTATCGCACATTTGCCGGGAAATTACAAGATACGAGGGAAGCTTCGGCCCGCCGGCCGGGGATTCAGCACCCGCGTTGCAAAAGGAAAGAACGCAGGGCTGTTAAAAACAAAAGTTTTCTGATATAATGATGCTGAGGTTAAAAGGGATTTTGCGGAACAGACGAAGGAGGAGAAAAATGGCAAGCTATGAACCATTGGTATGCGAGTACAGGGGAGAACTCCTGGATTTGACGCATATGGGATATTTTTGTATGGTGGACGAGCGCTCTCAGGTAATCTGCGCAGTGGGAAGCCCGGAGGAGACGGTTTATTACCGCTCGGCCTCCAAACCGATTCAGGCGCTGCCGGTGATTGCCATGGGGCTGGACCGGGAATATGGGATTACCGAGGAGGAAAGCGTGATTTTTGCCGGCTCCCATGCGGGAGAACCCTTTCATGTGCGGGCGCTGGAATCTATTTTTGAGAAAGCGGGTTTTAAGGAGGAACAGCTGATTATGCATCCGGCCTGTCCGGCTGAGAAAAACGCATATCTGGACTGGGTTCGTTCCGGGCAGGAGAAACGCAAATTTTACCATAACTGCGCCGGCAAGCATGCGGCGCTGATGCTTGGGCAGCGGGCCCTGGGCGGCCGGCTTGAGGAGTATTGGCAGACCGATGCGCGCATCGAACAGGAAGTGCGGCGCACCATTGCCGTGCTCAGCGAAACGGCGCCTGAGCAGGTGGGAATCGGTGTGGACGGCTGCGGGGTACCGGTTTTCGCCGTGGCAATGCGGCAGATTGCGGCCGCGTTTAAAAACCTGGCGTACCCGGAAGCCATAAAAGACGACCGGCTGGCGCAGGCGGCCGCAAAGTTCGTACCGCGGATCCATCGTTATCCGCATATGATGCGCGGGACGGGCTATCTGTGCAGCCGCATCAACGAGGACGCAAATCTGGTCGGAAAAGGCGGGGCCAACGCGGTATACGGCCTGGGCCTGAAAAAAGAACGGATCGGCATTGCCATCAAGGCGGCCGACGGCTGCGAGGAGGTCTGGCCCTTTGTAATCGCGGCGGCCCTGCGGCGGATCGGGTATCCGAACGAAGAGACGCTTTCGATGCTGGACGGCCTTCACGGTGCGGATATCCGCAATGACAACGATCTGGTTGTCGGGCATTGGGAGATGTCGGAGGCATTTGACAGCGCGGTAAAGGCAGGTAAAGCCCGATGAAAACAGAACGTTCGATTTGTGTGACGTCTCGTCTTGGCAGGGAGCAGAAACAGGAGATCGAGGCGCTTGGGCGGGCCTGCCGGGCCTGGGAGCCGGTTACGCAGGAGCCTTTTACGGATTCGGAGGAAAATATCGATCCGACCTGGCCGTGTTTCTATATTTATTATGAAAATACGTATCCGGTTAGTTTCCTCGGCGTTTTTATGCCGGATAAAAGCACGGCGGAGATAAGCGGATTTACTCTGCCGGGCTATCGCCGAAAAGGGCATTTTAAGGAACTGCTGGAATGCGCGCAGAAGGAGCTTGCCGACAAAAATCTGGATTTTTATGTGGTAAGCGACGGCAAGAGCAAGGAAGCGCAGGAGATGCTGGCACACATGGGAAAGACGGCGGCTTACAGCGAAACGATGATGGCGGCGCCGCTTTCCCATCTGCAAAAAATGTCTTTTGTGCCGGGAACGGGAATCCGGGCGGCAGAGGAGGAATTCCAGGTGGAAGAAAACAAAGAGGAACAGCTCTTAACGTGCGGCGGCCAGGTGCTGGGGCGCTGCCGGCTGGCATACTTTCCGGGAACGGTGTATCTCTACGGATTTACGATTGATAAGAGCGTGCGCCGGCAGGGGCTGGGGCGGCTGTTTTTGAAGCGGCTGGCCTGCGCGCAGAGGGAAGAGATTCATACCATGCTTTTGCAGGTGGGCTCGCGCAACGAGGCGGCCTGCGGCCTGTACCGGGCCTGCGGCTTTCAAGTGACGGAGCAATTAGACTACTATCCGGTATAATCACGTTTTTTCGGTTCTCCCATAAACTGATAGTGTAAACTGCGATGTTTAGAGAGGAGAACAGTATTTTGGAATATAATCAACAGAGACGCTCTCGCGGCGGGTATGGCTACCGTCGTCCCGGCAATCCGGGCTGTGGCTGCCGTCCGGCGCCTGAACCGGCGAGACCGGACTGCGGCTGCCAGCCTGCGCCCGCGCCGGCGAGACCTGGGTGCGGGCGCCGTCCCGAACCTGTAAAACCGGACTGCGGACACCATCCCGCGCCTGTGAAGCCGGATTGCGGCTGTCAGCCTGCGCCTGGGCCGGCAAGGTCTGGGTGCGGCTGTCGGCCGGAACCTGCGCCGGCGAGACCGGACTGCGGCTGCCGTCCCGAACCTGCAAAGCCGGACTGCGGACGCCGTCCGATGCCCGCGCCGGCGCGCCCTGGGTGTGGCTGTCGGCCGGAACCTGCGCCTGCGAAACCGGATTGCGGCTGCCGGCCGATGCCTGCGCCGGCTCGCCCGGACTGCGATGGCGGCCATTCACATTCGGCCGCGGCAGGCATTGACTCGTTTGAGATTGCGATGGCGTATGTGCCGTGGCAGACATGGAAACGCACTTACGATCCGCACCGCTCGCTGATGAGCGGAACGATTTTCCCGGAACTTGACAAACCGTTCTGCGCGGCAGGGAGGTGCAGCCGATGAGAAACGATTATTTGCACCAGGTTGATATGGCCGGTTTTGTGCTGGACGACATTCTTTTGTATTTGGATACCCATCCCTGCGATGCCGATGCACTGGAGTATTATCAGAGGGCAAAGGAAAGGTATGAGGAGGCGGTGAAGGCGTATACGGCCCAGGTGGGCCCGCTCTTTATGCCGCTTGTGCCCTGTGCAGGTACGTTTAGCTGGGTGGAGGATCCCTGGCCTTGGGAAGGAGGGTGTGCCTGATGTGGAAATATGAAAAACGTTTGCAGTATCCGGTCAATATTTCGATGACAAACCCGAAGCTGGCCCAGGTAATTATCAGCCAATTTGGCGGGCCGGACGGAGAACTGGCCGCCTCCCAGCGGTATCTGGCCCAGCGGTATACAATGCCTTATAAGGAGTGCAAGGCATTGCTGACCGATATTGGTAGTGAAGCCTCTGAAATGTTCCGCCGTGTTTGCAGGGCGTTTTCAGAGGCTAACTCATTTTTTAGCAACTGTCTGTCCTTTAGACAGTTTCCGCCCTGTGGACAGTTTATGCTGCCCGCAACCGTATAGCTCCATTTAAGGGGAAGTAAATTCAGATATACATCTATGTTCTCTCTGTCGTTAATCACCATCTTGTCAAGTAGCTGTGTGTAAAATTCATCCTCATACTCAATGCCGCAGATAAGCTCATCCACGGCGTTTTTAATGTCCTCCATCAGCTCCTTTTGCTTTGCAATTACAACTTGCTGTTTTTCCATGCTTTCCATCATGGATTTCAAACCGTTGATTTCAGCATCGTATTTTGCCCTAAGAGACGTAAATTCATCACGGTCAATATCGCCGCTTGTGTAAAG
>JAAWCS010000046.1 GCA_022793375.1 Lachnospiraceae bacterium | reverse complement strand
GCAACAGCAAATCCGGCGTTTGTTACGCTACTAAAAATTTTTTAATTTTCCCCCAAATAAGACGGTATACCCTATGTAG
Source organism: Lachnospiraceae bacterium (assembly GCA_022793375.1). GTDB lineage: Bacteria > Bacillota > Clostridia > Lachnospirales > Lachnospiraceae > RGIG7193. The sequence goes on along the minus strand of JAAWCS010000046.1, from coordinate 14,898 downwards.
ACAAATCGGCTCAAAGCCCATATTTCAAGGCTTTGAGCCGGTTCTTTTCCAAACTTGAGATCATATCTCTTTTTCGATAAAAAAGCAACAGTTTCTTTGCGTCAAAACCGGCCGGCCGACGCTAAAAATCCGCTCAGAATCCCCAGCCGCCGCTCACTATGCGGACGATCAGTTCTTTCAATTCCTCTAAAGAATAGTCCGACACATCCACCGGCGATCCCTTGGGGCTCCTGGCCGTTGAGGGCTTTTGCGAGGTACGGACCGTTACAAGCGGCTGCTCCCCGTTCGGGGACAGATACAATACATGATCGATGCCGCCCTCCGCGTTTCGGCTCACTGACAGCCGGATTTCCTCCCCGTCATAGGAAAGCACGCTGTCGCCCAGGGGAATCCCCAGCGAAGAAGTTTCTTTTAAGTTCCATTCATAATCGACAACCATGCCGCTGTCCTGCGCCGGCGTCATCCGGAATTGCCCGCTCAGCATCTGGTTTTCCCTGGAAAAGGAATTCCGAAATTCAATCCGGTCCGCTCCGTCCGCCAAAATCACGGAATCATAACGCGAGTTTCGGGCATCTCCCACATTTTCATAGACAAACAGATCCTGCGAACGCAGCGCCAGCTGCTGTCGGTGCACCCGTTTGCCGTCTGCAGCCACGGACCAGAAAAAGCCCGCGTCCGCAATTCGCCCGGCCGTCTCCGCCGACGATGCCAGGGCCTCGTCGATCCAATCTTCGTATTCGCGGCCAAATTCCTCCCGGCTCATCGGTCCGCCGAATCCCCAGTCGCCGTATTCCACCTTGTAAAGGTCCGCTATGCCGTCGGAGCCGGCATACCAATCATACAGCAGTCCCTTCAATTCTTCGTCCGTCTTTAATTGCGTAAAAAGTGCGGTAAACATTGTTTCCAGATCCGCGGCCGACGGACAGAAGGTATAGACCCGGCAGTCCACCTCTTTTCCGTCGATTTCCAAGGTCTGCTTTTCCGAGGTCACATTTTCATCTGTCACCACTGAAAACAATATATCTGCGTATTTTGAAATCGTTGTCGCCACTTGAAGGATTTTTTCTATCTCTATTTTCTGTTCTTCCTCCACATCACCGGAAATAATCCCCGCCTCCGCAAGACGCGCACTCAGCGCTTTACGCCGGATCGTGTAGTAATGGCTGTCCAGCAGAGGGGCATAAAAGCCGACCTCCTCCTCATTCCCCGTCAGAGTCAAAAGCTCCAGGTCCAGACCCATATAGGAAAGATGCAGATTGACGACTCCCGTACCGCCCTCTTCTATATCGGCCTTGACCGTCATCTGAAACGAATCGGCGCCGTCGTCCACAAGGACCGTAATATCGTCCGAGAATGCCTGCGGGCTCTTTGCCGCCGGTTCCGCCAGCCGGTTTACCCCTGCTAAAATCGGCTCCAGCAAAAACCGCTGCTGCAGCCGAACAAAAATCTCCGCATCCGTACCGTGCAGCCCCCCGCTGCGCACGATCACGATTACCGCCGCAATGGCCCCGATCAGCGCAGCCGCCACCACAAAACGCACCGCCCGCAGCTTCCTGCGTTCCGCCGGCGCGATCAATTGGTCGGCTTCGCCCTGAGAAGAACCGCAGTACGGACAGCTGCTCAACCCATCACCATACTCTTTTTTACATGTTTCGCAGATCATTTTTTTCCTCCTCCATGTTATTTTTGACAGCAGTCTTTACAGGAGAATACAAAAAGTGCCGCCGCTTCCATTATATCGAATCCGGCGACACCCTGTCAATACTCCGTGCGGCGGTGGCCGCACTCCGATCAAACACAAAATCGGCCCGAGCCGCTTCCTGCTAGTGTGCTGACCGGATTATGTCTGGCGAAACTACGCAGGATAAATTTTCATCGGCAAGGCGGATGAGGGAGGCGATGCCGTAGCATCGTTGACTGACGATAACGCTGTCTGATGGAAATTTAGGCAAGGAGGTTTGCCTGAATATAATCCGGTCAGTACACTAGGGAGCCAGCAAGAACCGCTGCCACAGATATTGGCAGCACCACGCAAAGTCCCTCTTCTCCACCGCGCGCACGGTTACCAGGCTGTAACTTTTTATTACCTCTTCCCCCAGGCGGTAGGTCACGGTCCCGGCCACGGTCCCGGCCTCAACCGGCGCTTTCAGGCTGTCCGCCTGCCGAACCGTCACCACGACCTCCTCTTCCTCCCGCAGCAAAAGCGACAGGCCCGGCTGTCCGCCGCCATAATCCGCTTTCAGCGCCACATAAGCTTCCTCGTCCGGCTGCCCGTCCCAGGGAACGCCGTCGGTTACGAGCACTTCCGTAAGCGGCGGCTCCTGCCATACGTCGCGGTAGGCATAGTGTTCCAGTCCGTACTCGACCAGTTCTCTCATGTCCGACCATTTATAGCTTCGGTTATTCGGCCAGCCACAAGCCAAGAGCGCTACGATATAAAGTTCGCCGTCCTGTTGTACGGCCCCTACGTAGCAGTAGCCGGCCATGCCCGTAAAACCGGTCTTTCCGGTCAGCGCGCCGTCCATCATGTGCAGAAAGGCATTGTGATTAAAGCAGCCAAAACTGCGCCGCCCGTCCCCGTCCGCAAATTGATGCGAATCGGCCTGCGTAATCGCCAGAAACAGTTCGCTTTTGGGGGACTCCACAATGCAGTAGCGTAAGATCCGTGCCAGGTCGGCGGCAGTCGTTGAATGCGCCCGTTCCGTAGCCTTTCCGTCCGGCCCCTCAAACAAAGCAGTCGCGTCCAGCCCGTTCGGCGTCACGAAAAACGTGTCATAAGCGCCGATATCACGGGCTTTTTGGTTCATCATCGACGCAAATCCTTCTACCGAACCGCCGATCCCTTCGGCAATCACGACCGCGCTGTCGTTGTGGCTCTCCAGCATCAGCGAATACAACAAATCCTCCAGGCGGTAACGCTCCCCGGCTTTTACGCCCAGGTGCACCTTTGGCATCGAAGCCGCGTAGGAGGACACCGTAAGCATATCGTCGAGGTTTCCGTTTTCCAGGGCCAGGATACAGGTCATGATCTTCGTCGTGCTGGCCATCGGCATGCTGTGATAGCCGTCTTTTTCATAGAGGACGCGGCCGCTGTCCCCATCCATCAGCACCGCGCTCTGCGCATACAGACGCAGCGAAACGTCTGCCGTCGACGTCTCGGCGCCGCCCGGCTCCTCGCCCCAGGCCGCCGGCCCCCACGCCGCCCATAAAAACAGCCCGGCCAAAAAAATTGCCAGGCAGCCCTTTTGCCGCTTCCGTCCTGCTCTTTTCATCTTCATAGCCCTTCCTCCGACCGCGGTCCGGTCCGGCATTGTCTCTTCCTAATCTTATGAGACAATGCCCTTTAAAAGAACTGTCTTTTCGCTCTTGACGCCCCTCTCTTTTGTCTGTAAAATATCTCTAGTGCAGCTCAAATACACAAGTAATATCTATTTAGCAAAAAGGAACCGGACAACACCTATGGATACGCACAAACTCTCCGTTACGTCTGCGGCGTCCGCACAGAGCGACGCCCCCATTCCCTTCCATCCCCAAAATCTGCGGCAGGCCAGGCTTCGCTGCCATCTGTCGATCGAAGAAGCAGCGCGCCTGGCCTCGGCCAATAAAATGACGCTTCAGCGCTATGAAAGCGGCGACATCCGAACCATTACACCCAAACGGCTTCTCTGCCTGGCTGAGGTTTATAAGGTGCCGCCGGCCTGGCTCATGGGCATTTCGCCCCGGCAGGAGTTTTTTTCCGCCCCGGAAAAGCTTTTGTTAAGCCCCCGCCGGGCCGAGCCGCCCTCCCGCCTGGGCGCCCGTCTCCTAACCTGCCTGCAGTTCTTTTTTGCCGATCCGGAGGCATCGCCTTCTTATTCCTCCAGCTGACGGTCCGCGATTTTTACATACGCGCGGCGCTCGCATACGCTGGTGTAAGCCGGGCGGATGATCTTCTCCGCGCTTACAATTTCCTCCAGCCGGTGAGCGCTCCAGCCGACAATCCGCGCCACCGCAAACATCGGCGTGTACAGCTCCAGCGGCAGATCGAGCATGCTGTAGACAAAGCCGCTGTAAAAGTCGACGTTGGTATTGACGCCTTTGTAGATGCGCCGCTCCCGCCCAATGATCTGCGGAGCCAGGCGCTCGACAGCCGCATACAGCGAAAACTCCTCGCTGCGCCCCTTCTCCGCCGCCAGACGGCTGACAAAGCTCTTAAAAATCTCCGCGCGGGGGTCGGAAACCGAATAAACCGCATGTCCGACGCCGTAAATCAGCCCGCTTTGGTCAAACTCTTCCTTATGAAGAATCCTCGTCAGGTATGCTTCTACCTCCTCATCGTCCTTCCAGTCCCTGACCTTTTTCTTCATATCGTCAAACATGCGCACGACTTTGATATTGGCGCCGCCGTGACGCGGACCCTTCAGCGATCCCAGAGCCGCCGCCACCACCGAATAGGTATCGGTGCCCGAGGAAGTCACCACGCGGGTCGTAAAGGACGAGTTGTTGCCGCCGCCGTGCTCCATGTGCAGAATCAGCGCCAGATCAAGCACCGCCGCCTCAAACGGCGTGTAAGACTGGTCCGGCCGCAGCATAGCCAAAATATTTTCGGCCGTCGACAATTCCGGCTGCGGATTATGCAAATACAGGCTGTTGCCGTTGCTGTGGCTGTAGGCCTGGTAGCTGTAGACCGCCAGCATCGGGAACTGACTGATCAGATTCAGGCACTGGCGCATGACATTGGCAATCGAAGTATCCTCGGCTGCCTCGTCATACGAGTACAGCGTCAGCACGCTTTTAGCCAGGTTAATCATGATATCCCTGCTGGGCGCTTTCATAATCACGTCCCGCACAAAGTTCTGCGGCAGGGTGCGCCGTTCGGACAATTCATCTGTAAAATCCTCCAGCGCTTTCTTACCCGGCAGTTCGCCGATCAGCAGCAGGTAAGCCGCTTCTTCAAAACCGAACCGTCCCTCGGCCCGACAGTTGTTCACCAAATCTTTTACTTCATAGCCGCGGTAAAACAAGCGGCCCGGACAGGGGACCAGTTCCCCGTCTACCTTTTCTTTGGCATGGACTTCTGAAATATTTGTCAGCCCCGCCAACACGCCCTTTCCATTGAGATCGCGCAGTCCGCGCATGACCTGGTGCTCCCCGTACAGTTCCGGGGCGACGCGATCCCGGTCCTCGCAGATCGCAGACAGCTTTTCCACCTGGGATGTGATTTTAAAAATGATATCTTCCATGGGCCATTCCTCCTCTTTCCCTTTTTTCAAACAGCGTGTGACTTTGGCCGGGCGGCCTGATACGAAATCAGATATCCGGCAGCGCTTCCCCTCTCGCTTCGGGGCGGCTGCGGTATTCAGATTGGCTTGGACACAACAAGGTCCGCATTCGACTCATTACCTGCCGAAACAAAAATGAGGCCGAAGGCCAGCTTGCCTTGCAACCCCACATCCTTGTTATAGTATACTACAAAAAACCAATTTTTTCAATTGACATTTTTGTTAACTATGTTACATTTTCGTGAACGGCCGGTTTTATCTGCGCCAGGACAATGGCCGCGGCCATCAGGACACAGCCGCCGATCTCGCGGCCGGACAGGCTCTGCCCCAGCAAGAGCCAGCCCGCCAGCACGGAAAACACCGATTCCAGGCTGAGAATCAGCGAAGCCACCGTCGGATCGAGGCCCTTCTGCCCGATTACCTGCAGAGTATAGCCGACGCCGCAGGAGAGAACGCCCGCGTAGAGAATCGGCGCCCAGGCCGCCAAAACGGCGGTTACCTGCGGCCGCTCCTGTAAAAGAGCCGGAATCAAAGCCGTCAGGCCGCAGACAAAAAACTGAATGCAGGATAAGCGCACCCCGTCTGTGCGCGGCGAAAAATAATCCACCAGCAGTATATGGAAGGAAAAAATCACAGCGCAGGCCAGCACATACACATCCCCCCGCCCGATGGAGAGATTTTCGGTTATGCACAGAAAATAAAGGCCGGTCGACGCCAGCGCTACGCTGATCCACAGCAAAACCCCGGTTTTCTTTTTCATGAAAACTCCCAGCACGGGGACGATGACAATATACAGCGCCGTGATAAAGCCGGCTTTGCCGACCGTCGTATAGGCAATGCCGATCTGCTGCAGGCTGCTGGCCGCACAGAGGGCCAGGCCGCAGAGAACGCCGCCGAGCCACAGCGTTTTGGGTGATGTCTCTTGCGCCGGCCGCCGTTTGCTTCTGTCCTGCCAGAGGATGCACGGCAGCAGCGCCAGGCCGCCGATCAAAGAGCGCACCGCGTTAAAGGTAAAGGGGCCCACATAGTCCATGCCCACGCTCTGCGCGACAAAGGCAACGCCCCAGATCAGGGCCGTAAGCGCCAGCAGGCCGGAATTTTTCGTTTTCTGTCTCTCCATTGCTGTATCTCCTGTTCTGCCTGCTTTCCTGTTTGGCGCCGCCGGTTTTGTCTTTTCCTGCTCTTGCCGCGGCTACTCGCGCCCGTTCCAGCAGTAGGTGCACAGCTCGCACTCCGGCAGCCCGATCGACTCCACCAGCACCTTCATACTCGGGAATTTCAGGCTTGTAAAATGCATTTCTTTACGAATTTCCTCCACCAAAGCCGCGTATTCCGGCGTGGAAGCGTCGCTATACGCCGAAAGACGCTCGTCGGACGGCACGCCGCCCTCCAGGCGCACGATGCAGCGCCTTGTAATCAGATCCATATCCGAGGTGGAGCGGGAAAAATTGATATACTTGCAGCCGTACATAATCGGCGGGCAGGCAGGCCGCACATGAACCTCTTTTGCCCCGCTCTCGTACAGGAAATCCACGGTTTCCCGCAGCTGCGTCCCGCGGACAATCGAATCGTCGATGAACAAAAGCTTCTTATCGCGGATCAAATCATGCACCGGGATCAGCTTCATATGCGCGACCAGGTTGCGCATGGTCTGGTTCTGCGGCATAAAGCTGCGCGACCAGGTCGGCGTGTATTTCATAAAGGGCCGGTGAAAGGGAACGCCGGACTCGTTGGCATAGCCGATCGCCGCCGCCAGCCCTGAATCGGGGATCCCGCCCACACTGTCAATCTCCAGGCCGTCGTTGACATCCTCCTTTGCCATCAGCGCACCGCAGCGGTAGCGCGAAGATTCCACGTTGATTCCCTCGTAGGTCGCGGTCGGATAGCCGTAGTAGGTCCATAAAAAGCTGCAGACGCGCTTTTTTTTGCTGGGCGGCAGCAGATCCTTTATGCCGTCCTGTGATAAAAAGACCACTTCGCCCGGGCCCAGTTCCCGAATCGTGCGGTAGCCTAAGTTCATATAGGCATGCGATTCAAAGGAAGCGCATAAGCTTCCGTCCTCCTTCTGGCCCAGGATCAGAGGGGTACGCCCCATATAATCGCGGGCCGCGTATAGTCCGTCGGCCGTGGCAATCAGCAGGGTCATCGAACCGTCGATTTTCTGCTGGGCATGGCGGATGCCCTCGGCCATGCTGCTTTTCTGGTTGATGAGGGCCGCCACCAGTTCCGTCGGATTGATGCGGTTGCCGCTCATCTCCAAAAACTGCGTGCGGCCGTCCGCAAAGGCTTCCTCGGTCAGCTCGTCCAAATTATTGATGCGGCCGACCGTCGTGATCGCAAAATGGCCCAGCCGTGAACGGATGATTAACGGCTGCGGTTCCGTGTCGCTGATGCATCCTAAGCCTACGTGACCGTGCATCTTGGCTGCGTCGTCCTCAAATTTTGTGCGGAACTGCGCATTCTCGATGCTGTGGATCGCACGGTCAAAACCCTTGTCCGTATAGACGGCCATTCCTCCCCGATGGGTCCCCAGATGGGAATGGTAGTCAATTCCGAAATATAAATCTGTTACACAATCTCCTTTGGATACTGCTCCAAAAATGCCGCCCATGGGTGGATCCTCCTTATTGTGGTGTTGTGTTTTTGTTGCGTTCAGGCGCACGGAATCGCAAGGCCCGCAGTGCATCTCGATTCCGCTTCGCTCCATCTCGATCACGGGCTTTCGCCCTATGCCTGTACGCAACTCCAGGTTTGCATGCATATATGCACGCAAACCTTCCATTGCGTTCAGGCGCACTGCTCATTGCTTTCGTGCAAAAAAGTAGACGGAAGGGCGCCTTTTCAGACGGACCCTTCCATCTACTTTTATGCGTTCTTACGCATTAGTTGTATTTACGTTTTCTGGCGGCTTCCGACTTTTTCTTCCGTCTTACGCTGGGCTTTTCGTAATGCTCGCGCTTGCGGATCTCCTGCTGAATACCTGCCTTTGCACAATTCCTCTTGAATCTGCGCAGTGCGCTATCCAAGCTCTCGTTCTCTTTTACGATTACGTTTGACATAGACTCACCTGACCTCCCCTCCAGCTGTATTTGTGCATATACAACTGTGGGTATATTTTAGCACATTCCCAATTATACCATCTTTTTGAAATTCGTCAATGGTTTTTGGAAAATTTATTTCAGCTCCGGCCAATATTCTTTATTTGCTTCGATCATATCGTCGAGGACTTCTTTGGCTACTTTCATGCTGGGAACGGTCTTATTGAGGGTGAAGGCCTCCAGGACTTTCTGGTAGGAGCCCTCGATGCAGCCTTCCACCAGCAGCTTTTCGCAGTTGAGCTGCTGCATCATCAGGCCCTGCTGGAACAGCGGAATCCGATCCTGCGCAATGACTTCGGGGCCGTTCTTTCCAATATAAGCCGGCACCTCTACCATAGCGTCGTAGGGCATATTGGGAATCGCGCCGCGATTCTCGGTGATGACGAGGAAACGCGCCTTCGTATCGTTCTTCAGGGCGATCGCCAGATCGGCAATCCAATCGCCGTGGCTGCCGGCATAAAATACCGTTTCGTCAATCACGCCGGTCTCTAAGTAGCGGTCGATCCCGTCAAAAAGATTCTTCTCGCGGCTCTCCATCACCTCGTTGGCGCGGGTATGGTCCGGGTCGGAGTGCTCGACAAATTCCTTCTGCTGCAGGTAATAGTTTAAGTAGGTGTTGGGCAGCGTATCCGGGAAATTGGACATAATCTCGTACTCGCCCTTCCAGACGTAATACCAGCTGCCTTTTGCATGACGGTTGCCGTCCTTGTTCTTGTTGGAGAGCGCCGCCTTATCTTTCAGGTACGCATCCGGCAAAAGGATCTCGTGCTCCATAATATAGTCGCGCAGATCGCCCAGAATGTCCTTGCCCCGGTACTCGATCGAGGTAAACCAGCCGAAGTGATTCAGCCCATAGTAATCGTAGACAATCTCCTTCTTATCCGTAATATTGAGGGCCGCCGCCACCACATCGATGATCGCAATCGGCATATCGCAGATGTTGATGATGCGGGCGTTCGGACGCAGACGGCGGCAGGCCTCCGAGACGATCGACGCCGGATTGGAATAATTGAGGATCCAGTGGCTGGGCTTTGCGTATTTCTCCGCATCGTCAATGACTTTCATCATCGGGAAAATCGTGCGCATGCCATAAGCCAGGCCGCCGCAGCCGCAGGTTTCTTGTCCCACGCAGCCATGACGCAGCGGGATCTTTTCATCCTTTTCCCGCATGGCATACTTGCCGACACGCATCTGCGCGAAGATAAAATCCGCATCCTTATAAGCTTCGGCCGGATCGTAGGATACCGTCAGACGAATCCCGCTCTTTAAATCCTCCTCCAGAATCCATTTGACCAGCACGGCTACCCGGTCCTGACGCTCTTTGTCAATATCGAAGAGACGAATCTCCTCTACCTCCAGCTCCGCCTTGCGCAGGGCGATGGATTTTACAATCCCTGCCGTAAAAGTACTGCCGCCGCCTACAATTGTAATAATCATAATCGTTCCTCCATTTTCTTTTTCGTTTTATAAAGCAGCCAGATAATCGTCTACCGCGTTGCGCACATCCGGCACTTGCAGGCCGAAGATGATCTGGATATCGTTTCCTTTCTTGACAATCCCGCTGTTGGGCGCCTTGTTGATCTCCTCTTCGTTCAGCAGCGAAACGTCTTTCACGTTGACGCGCAGGCGCGTAAAGCAGTTTTCAACCGTGTTGATGTTCTCCTTGCCGCCTAAGCCTGCCACGATATGTACCACGTCGGTGTTTAAGTTAATCGCCTTGGCCGGCTCTTTGTCCTTGCTCGTATCGTCCGCATCCGGCGCATCCTCACGGCCCGGCGTCTTGAGATTGAATTTCTTAATCAGGAAGCTAAACAGTACAAAATAGAGCACGATCTGGGCAATTCCCAGAATCAGCATCACGGGCCAGTTCGTCCGCTCCACACCGTCGGTGACATTCATAATCAAGGACATCAGCAGATTGCCGCCGCAGAATGCCGTCACGTTAAACACCTTTAACAGGGCGATGAAGAGACCGGAAATCGCCGCGTGCAGCACGAACAGAAGCGGCGCGCAGAAAATGAACATAAAGTCAAGCGGCTCCGTAATCGCTGCCAGGCAGGAGGTGACGACCAGCGGGATTACCATTGCGCGGACACGTTTTTTATTCTGCTTGTAAGCCGTATGGATAAAGGCCAGGCCGATGCCGATATAGCCGTACATCTTGACAAAGCCGGTCGCCATATAGTAAATACTGTCGGAGTAGCGTTCCACACCCATGGCCCGCTCGGTCATGACGATCGGGTAAGCGCCGGCCACCGTGGTTTCTCCCAGCTGCAGTACGCCGCCTAAGTCGGAGAACTGGAACGGGGTATACACCAGGTGATGCAGGCCGGTCGGAATCAGCAGCCGCTCCAGGAAACCGTAGATGAACAGACCGAAGGTGCCCGTGCTCTTAATCACATTTGCCAGGCTTGCGATCGCCGTCTGCACAACCGGCCATACCACGTTGCTGACCGCGCCAAAAAGGATCGACACAAAGATCATAATCAGGAACGAGAAGCGGACGCCGGAATAAATCTGCAGAGCGCCGCCGAATTTCTTCGTGCAGGTGCGCTTAAAGACATAACCGGTAATGCAGCCCAGGATGATGCCGCCGAACACGCTCATGTCCACGCACTGGATGCCGAGGATTGTTGCCTGGCCTGTACCGATCAGTCCCAGCATCTCCGACGGCTCGGCCAGCTTACCGCTGTAGGACAGCAGCACGTTGGAGGCGGTTAAGTACATGACGTAGGACATCAGGCCGATCAGCGCGGCCTGGTGCTTGTCTTTTTTCACCAGGGCAGCGGGAATGCCGATGACGAACAGCACCGACAGGTTGTTGATGATTACCATAATGCACTGGTACATCAGCTGTCCGAGAATCTGCAGGGGCGGCCACTTCAAAAACGGCAGATAGCCCGCCAGGGTATTGTTGGTCAGCAGGGTACCAAAGGCTAGAACCATACCGCCCACAGAGAGATACATAAGGGGCTGCACCATCGCTTTGGCAAAGCCCTCCATTGCTTTCAGGAATTTCTCTTTCATACTGGTTTTCTCCTTGTTCTGGTTTCTTATCGATTAAAAATCTTGCTCAGATGCACCAGAAGGTACACCTCCTCCTGGGGATTCAGGGTGTAACGGAACGTTTCTTCTATGTAGCTTCGCAGACGCCGGATACACTCCTCGTTCTTTTGGTGTTTGCGGATTAGCAGCTGGTAAAGGCCCTCCACCCCGTCGTCGTCCCACTGCACGCGGCTGAAGATCCTCTGCGCCAGAAATTTCAGGTGGGTGGTCAGCCGCATTGTGTCAATCTGATCCGGGTCCAATTCGACGCCATATGTATCTTTTATGATATTCAAGGCGCCTGTGACCAGCTTGAGCGTATTGTAGGTCGCTTCACGGTTCATCGACGAACTGGCCAGCTGAAGGGCGATATATCCCGCTTCGTACCCGGGCAGTTCGACGCCGCACAGCTCTCTGATCTTTTCCAGCGCCCAGCGGCCTACCCCGTATTCTTTGGCGTACAGGACTTTCGTTTCGTTCAGCATCAGGCACGGCAGCTCGATCCCCTGTTCCAGCCGCTCGATCGCGAAGCTGATATGGTCAGTGAGCGACAGGATCATCTGGCTTTTCAATTCCAGGCCGCAGTCCCTGGCATATTTCAGAATCTCCTCCGCTGCGCTCAGCGCTTCCGGCCGGGCGTCCTTTAACAACTGTAAGAAGCGGTTCTGGAGATCGTCCTGGATGTAATAGACCTTCTCAATCTTTTTCTCGTCGATGGTATCCCCCGGCTTTTTGTGAAAGCCCACCCCGGAGCCAATCGCCACCGCCTCCCGGCCGTCCGGCCAGACCGTTGACACCGCATTGTTGTTATAGACTTTGACTGCCTTCATCTCACCGTATCCAACCCTTCTAGCGGCCGTACTCCACCGCCGTATCCACGCCTTTCTCCATTCGCGAGCCATGGTAAAGCCCGCGGATTTCATAGTCCTGATGGTTCAGCAGGATCAGCATGGTCGTCGTGTCAATGCCTTTTTCCTCCATCACCTTCGGGTCAAAGCGGACGATGGGCTGCCCTTTCTTTACCATACTGCCGGCCTCCGCCAGTTTTTCAAAGCCCTCTCCGTTCAGCGCTACCGTGTCGATTCCGATATGCACCATCAGCTGCAGGCCGTCGGCGCACTCCATGCCAAACGCGTGAAGCGTGGGCGTGACCAGCGTCAGCTTACCGTCGCAGGGTGCGACGATCTCTCCGTTTTCCGGCACGAAGGCGACGCCCTCCCCGAGGGATTTGCCGGCAAAAGCCGGGTCGTTTACCTCCTCTAAGGGGATGCACCGGCCGTCCGCCACAGCCGCCAGCGCCGTGCCGCCCTTTTTCTTGAGAAATGAAAACATGTGGTTCCTCCTCTCTGCCTTGTTTGTGTCCGTATCCTCGGACAATATTTTTATCTGTGCAATCACACCCCTGAGGTGTGGATTCACCGCTTCTGTGTGTACGCAAAAAAGGCATGAATTCCCGTGATGCATCTAAAATACATACACAGCGAACTCATGCCTGATTGAACAGTAACACGTAAACGTTATGAATTTTTCAACTGTTTCCAGTATAATGAATGATTCTGCGTTTGTCAAGGGAAAGATTGCAAAAAAATCGGTCGGAAACGGAAGATTTCATCCCTTCCAGGCGCGAATCTCCCGCAGACCGGGGATCAGGACCTTGGCGCTTATTTCCAGGATGATCCGGCCTTTCTCGGCCGTGGCGCCCGACGGGTCGCCGCCGATGCCGATCGGCTTGCCTTCGGCCGTTTTCCAGTCCTCCGATACCCAGCCGATGGAAACGCTGCCGTAAGGAAGCAGCGCTTTATTTTGGGCAAAGGCTTTTGGGATACCGGCCTCTGCGGTATCTAGCTTGACCAGGCTTTCGTCCACCGCCATCACCATCGAAGTCTCCATCTCGCCGCCGTGGAAGTCCCAGATATTGCCCTCGGAAATCGTCGCCTTTACATCCGGGTGACCAAAGGCTCCCGAGGAAAGGATAAACGGCGAAATCCCCCATTCGCTGCGCAGTTCCCGGCTCAACACCTGCACGATCGGCGCATTGCCGCCGTGGCATACCAGAAAGGCCAGCTTTTTAAAGCCGTGATGCGCCAGGCTTACGCTGATATCGTACAGCATATGGTAATAGGTATCCGGGCGCAAGGTCACCGAACCGCAGAAGTTTTTGTGTTCGGTGCTGAGTCCCACCGGGATCACCGGAAAAACCAGCAGGGGAAAATCCTCCTCCTGTTCCAGTTCCGCCCGCAGGTATTCGACCATGGCCTCGGCAATGATATCGTCGGTGCCTAACGGAGCCTGGTTGCCGTGCTGCTCCAGGGCGCCCAGCGGAATCAGCACGATTGTTTCTTCTTTATCTACCTGTTCCATCTCCAGACGGGTCAAATCTCTGTAATTTCGTATCATCTCAGGCCACCGCCTTTACAATCGCGTTCACCCGGCGCAGGCGGCTGTACAAAAGCGCGGCCACACCGCAGTTTAACGCCAGCTTGATAAGATTGAAGGGAATCGTCGCCATCACGATGAAGCTGGTGAGGTCATGAATCGCCGGGTTCACGGAAGCGACAATGGCGACCACCTCATCAAGCGGCAGTTCCATCGCCGCCGCGTACATCGGCAGTGTGATGCAGGCATTCAAAAAGCAGGAAAAGGCGACCCGAATCGGGATGCATACGATCATCGACTCAAACGCCGCGCGCATGGTACGGCCCCGTTTCTTGTAGACCAGCCACATCGGGATTACGAAGAGCGCAATGCCGACCAGATTGGCAAATTCTCCTACATACATACTGTTGGAACCGACCGTGACAAGCTTGATTAAAACTTTGACGACCTCTACACTGGCGGCGGAAGCCGGCCCCAGCAAAAAGAGGGCGATCATCGCCGGCACGTCGCTGAAGTCGATTTTGTAAAACGGCGGCATCATCGGCACCGAGAATTCAAACGACATCAATACCCCGGCCACGGCGGCCAGCATGCCTGTGTAGATCAGTTTTTGCGTACTCCATTTTTTCATCTTTCAGATCCTCCTGAGAAATTGGTTTTCGCTCAAACTTCGTAAATTCCCGTTGGTTTTCATGGAGGACGGATCGCGCCCGTTCCCTGCTTACGCGCCGCTCGGCTTTCGCCTCGCTGAACGCGGCATTCGCCGAGTGAGAATGTTTCACATTCTCGTTCGGCTCATTGCTCGCGCAAAAAAGTCCCAAGCCGGTTGTGGGGCCTGAGACTTTATCTCGTTCAAAGCGATCGCTTAGCCGTCTTTAAAACGGCGTTCCGTTTTCTGCCATGAATTTCTTCTCTCATCCAGACTGTACTGTCGGTTTCGGAATTGCACCGAATCAACCGCTATGCGGGTCGCGGACTGTCACCGCCGGTAGGGAATCACACCCTGCCCCGAAGAATTTATTCCATTTGCACTGATAAAAAGATAGCACGATTTGCGGGCGGTGTCAAGTGTTTTTCTTGCTAAAATTAAAACTAATTTTTGATTATCCTTTTATAAG
>JAAWCS010000045.1 GCA_022793375.1 Lachnospiraceae bacterium | reverse complement strand
GCGATTCCATAGGATTTTTCAAGGCATAGTATCCGCTATGTCCAATGTTTATGTCCATTTTTCTCAAATTTCTTTTCCTGCACGATATTCAGTTGTCAATCTTCGGCTGGAATCTCATTCATTGAGATTCCGAGAAGTTATTCTGGTGGTAGTATCGGGGTCAACGCTGCAGCAAAGGATGAAAGGCCCGTCATGCGCCAGCATCGCCTCCACCGCCGCATCGATCTCGTCGTCGCGCTCTATGCGGGCATGAGCAATGCCGTAAGCGCCTGCCAGCGCCCCAAAATCCGGCGCACCGGTCAGATTTACGCCAAAAGGCCCGTCATACGACGTTTTCTGAATCTCATTGACCAGGCCCAGCACATGGTTTTCCATCATAACGATTTTCACGTCGCTGCCCTGGCTGTTTAACGTTGCCAGCTCGTTAAACGACATCTGGAAGCTGCCGTCGCCGCAGACCACCACAGTCTGCCGGTCCGGCTTGGCCGCCTTTACGCCCAGCGCCGCCGGCAGAGAGTATCCCATTGTCCCCAGGCCGCCCGTCGTAAGCAGACGCCCCTTGAAAAGCGGCAGGTACTTGCAGGCCCAGATCTGGTTCTGCCCCACATCCACGCATACCGTCGCATCCTCCTCAAGACGCCGGCCCAGGCTGCGCATGACCTTGCCAGGATGGACGCCGGCCTTCAGTTCAGGCAATTCCTCCGCCAGTTCCTGTCCCCGCCACTTATGCAGGAAATCCACCCACTCGCCGGCCTCCACGCGCGGCGACAATTCCAAAAGCTGGCTTAAAATACACTTGATGTCGCCGACCACCGGCACGTTCGTCGAAACGTTCTTGCCGATCTCCGCCGGGTCTACGTCCATATGTATCGTTTTCATCCGGCGGCCGATCTCCGAAGGAGAAAGGATCGCCCGGTTCGCCACGCGCGCGCCCGCCAGGATCAGAAGATCGCTCTTAGCCAGCGCCTTATTCGCGCACACATTGCCAAAAGAACCGATCATTCCCATATTCAGCGGATGCTCCGTCGGCAGAATCCCTAATCCCATCATCGTTGTCACGACCGGAATCCCGGCCGTCTCCGCCAGCGTGCGCAATTCCTCCTGCGCCCCGGCGCTGAAAATGCCGCCGCCGGCGCAGATGACCGGCTGCTTCGCCTGGGCGATCGCATCCGCCACGCGGCGAATCTGTACCACATTCCCTTTGTAGCTGGGCTTGTAGCCGCGGATATCCACGCTCTCCGGATAAATCGCGTCAAATTCCTGCTTCTGCACGTCGCTGGGGATATCGATCAGCACCGGCCCCTGGCGCCCTGTCGAAGCGATATGAAACGCTTCCTTGACAATGCGCGGAATCTCCCTCGCATCCTTGACCAGGTAGCTGTGCTTAATAAACGGGGCGACAGCGCCCGTAATATCCACCTCCTGAAAAATATCGCGGCCCAAAAGATGGCTCTCCACCTGCCCGGTAATCGCTACCAGCGGGATCGAATCCATATAAGCCGTAGCAATGCCCGTAATCAGGTTCGTCGCCCCCGGACCGGAAGTCACCATGCAGACGCCCACCTTGCCGCTTGTGCGGGCATAACCTGAGGCCATGTGGCCGGCGTTCTGCTCCGTGCGCACGAGAGTATAATCAATCCCCGACGCCGCCACCGCATCGATCGCTTTGCAGATCGTCGCGCCGGCATAGCCAAACATATGGGTAACCCCCTCCCGTAGTAAGCTCTCGACAAGAGCCTGTGCTCCGTTGACCATATGGCTGTTCTCCTTTCCTTGGTTATGGCCGTCTTTTCAGGCCATCTGGGACACCCTTGTGGTGTTTCCTTGGTTATGGCCGTGTTCCCAGGCCATCATGGGACACCCTTGTGGTGTTTCCTTAGTTATGGCCGTGTTTTCCGGCCATCCTGGGACACCCCTGCGGACAAATATACAAAAGGGCCCCGTCCTCATTGCTGGGACGGAACCCTCGGACTGCTTCGTCCCGGCCGATCCTTTATCGCACTAACAGGATAAAAGATGATTAGACCCATGATAAACGATCTCAGAGGATTTGTCAACTGCTTTTAAAAGGCAATTGCAATATTTAAGTTTCATATTTTTGTAAGACCTCCGGATATTTCCGGAAATATCCGCTTTTTCCGTCTCCTGCGCTGAAAATACGCCCGCTCAGACGAATTCGCGCAGGATATTGCCAAATTTTCCTTTCAGAAAATGCAGATACTCCGGGTGGGCGCCGGCCTTTTGATACTCCTGATACTCCTCCACGATTGACTTTTTCAACCATTCTTTTCGGCCGGCAATCCATTCGTCATAGCGGACAAGGCGGATCATTCCCGCGGCCTGTGCGGCCAGAAGCGCTTCATAGGCATCCGGAATATACTCACAATGAACGGTTTTGACCTCCCGCTCCGATACCGCGGCGTCGGGAATACGGATTTCTATGTCCGCTGGCTCGATTGTTTTTGCAGAATAGATGTATCCGGCCACTCCCTTATACGTCTCAATAAGCGCCTCCGGATAGTATTCTTCGATCTGCTGCCGGCCTTCTGCGTCAAAACCGTAAGGCCCCCATTTTTTATAAGTTCCGTCATAATCAAAACCCGTTTCCCTGCAGTACTTTTCAACGGCATTGCTCAGATACACCAACACGTTTTCCCGCTTCGTCGAAAAGTAGACCAGCGGTCTTTCATGTTCCGACAAATGCGGTTTCAGAATTTCAATTCCCTGTATCTGCGACGCGTGGAAATACATCCGTATCTTCTCCCTTCCATTTTTACACGATCCGTCTCAGCCTGCCCTCCACATCAAAAATTCCTGCAAAAGGTCCGTAAAATACCACTCCGACGATTGATCCCCCTGCCTGCGGAATATCTCGATGAATCCCCTCATGACTGTGATCAGATTTTCCCTCAGCTTCTTTTTGACCGTATTGGAATTCTGCCCGATCTGTTCCCATATACTCAGCAGCAATTCGATCTGCGCAGGAACTACGCGCGGCGCTCCCAGCGCGCTGTTGCACATCTCCAGAAGCGTCTGCTCCAGAAGTTCCGCAAACAGCGCATCCCCGCCGCTGCGCATCTGTCTGGCCCCGACCTGCCGGTAGCACAAAAGCCGTTCGATCTCTCCCTGATAATATTCCTTTTCCCGGTGCTCATTGAGTTCCTGCAGGAAATAGTGCAGCAGCGAAAAAACTTCGCAGCCCGGCTCCTCTCGCCTGGGAGACGGGTTTTCCTTCAGCCATGTGAAATATTTTACAATGGTATCGTCATAGACATCGTTTCGGTCACGCCATTCAAATTCCTCCACCGGGCGCAGGCCGGCGACGTCCGCCTTGCCCTTTTGCTGTTTTGCCAGCCACTCCCCCCGATGCCGGATTCATCGCCATAATGTCGTCCAGAACATCGATCAGGCGCTCCTGCTGCAGGGGCAGCAAAAACTCGTCAATGTCAATAAAACCCATATAACGGCAGTCAAATTTATGAAGCGCCAGCGATTCGTTGTAAGCCTCCAGCTGGCGGTATTTGCCGGGATAAAAGGTATACTCCACCGTGCCGTCCTGCATATACGGCATGAGTATATCCCGCACGCCGTCCGTACTTTCATTGTCATAAATATAAAACTTTGAAACGCCGGCCGCGATATGATAATCGAGCCACTCCGCTATGTACGGCGCTTCATCCTTGATAATCGCCGTGAGCGCCAATTCGTGGGGAAACTTAAAATCTGCAATCATACTGCCCTCCTTTAGTAAATTCCTCTTTTGTCATCCGATCCATACCATGGTAAGCCGTCTCTGTTTTGTTTTCGCATCCCCGCCTTCCCACACGTTTGATTCCTGCTCAAAAAATATTTCCCAGTGCCTGCCGGCGCACCCGCGCCGCCGCCTGCCGTACTGCCGGGATGCTGATTACAATCACCGTCGCCACCATTTCCGGCAGCAGATAGGTCAGATTATATCCCAGCGTATAGATCAGGGGATTCATTTCCGGCGGCGCATACTCCGCAAAAAACACATAGCCGGAGATCACATGGCACAGATACCGCCCGGCTACGCCTGCCACATATCCCGTCGCCAGCCCTTTCTTCTGATTGTTGAAGAAACCGCTGAGCCCCAAAGCGCCAAACGCCAGCGGATAGTCGAGGATTACCTGCAGCGGCGCATAAAAATGCGGCTCCAAAAGCAGCTGCAAAATCCCGTAGGCCAGCCCGGCCGTAAGCCCGGTTTTCGCGCCGTAAAAATATCCGATCAGGGATATGAAAAGCATGCTGAACAGCGTCACCGAACCGCCAAACGGCAGGCTTACAAACTTCAAAAACGAGGTCACGGTCGCCAGACCGATCGCTGCCGCACAAAATACCATTTCCTGCGTTTTCATCTTATGCTTCTTCTGTGATTTGTGCCCCCTGCGGCCGCGGATGCTCAGCAAAAGCAGCAGTAAAAGGACCGCCATCACCGCATAACTGCCCGGCTGCAGCAAGTACTCGGCATTCTCCGCGTCGTAAACAAAAAATATCGACATTTTTCATACCTCCCATTTCTTTAAAAAGTATACGTCCTGGCGGCAATGGTTGTCAAGACATGCTTTCGAATCGCAAAACCTCTGGCTGTAATCCTCCAGATTTTTCAGGCGCGGCAGCTTACGGTTTTCCTTGTTTGTTATTACTTTAACGCTTGACTTTTCCGCTTCCCTCTGCTATTCTACTTGCAAACCTATTTTCCCAAATGCATGGAAGGGGAAAAAGCAAAGATCCGCGGATTTCAGAGAACTGCCGTCCGGTGCAAGGCAGTATCCCCGCCTTTGTATACTGGCCCCCGAGCAGCGACGCTGAAATACGTTATTGCGTACAGTAGGCGCCGACGGATTACCTACCGTTATCTGAGGGACACAGTTCGCGTGATCGCGCCGACTGTCATGAGCGGCTGCTTCGGCAGCAATAAGAGTGGTACCACGGGAGCCTGTACCTAAGCGTATATTCCGGCCTCGTCTCTTAGGACACTATGTCCTCGGGGGCGGGGCCGATTTTATTTTGTCCAGGCAGGATTTCCGGCCGGTATCAGCTTAGCTTTTAGCCCGGCAGCATTCGCCCGCTCCGGCGCCGTCTCACCAACGTTTTCCCCACGCTTTTTATCCCACCCAATGTAAGGAGGAACCAACCCATGATGGATGTAACCAAATACCAGCCCGGCTATTACCCCCCGCCAAAGACCGAGTACCGCTGGGTACATAAGGATCACATCGAGGCCGCCCCCACCTGGTGCAGCGTCGACCTGCGCGACGGCAATCAAAGTCTGATTATTCCCATGAGCCTTGAGGAAAAACTGCGCTTCTTCCGGCTGCTTATAGACCTGGGCTTCAAGGAAATCGAAGTCGGCTTTCCGGCCGCCAGCGAGACAGAGTACGAGTTTTTGCGCACGCTGATTGAGAACAACCTGATCCCCGACGATGTGACCGTCCAGGTGCTGACCCAGTGCCGCGACCATATCATTAAGAAAACCTTTGATGCCCTTGAGGGCGCGCAGAATGCAATCGTGCACTTTTACAATTCCACCAGCGTGGCCCAGCGCGAGCAGGTATTTAAAAAATCAAAGGACGAGATCATGAAGATCGCCACCGACGGCGCGGCCCTCGTAAAACGGCTGGCCGACGAATATCAGGGCAATTTCCGTTTTGAGTACAGCCCGGAAAGCTTCACCGGCACCGAGCCGGAATACGCCCTTGAGGTCTGCAACGCCGTCCTTGACATCTTAAAGCCCACGGCCGAAAAACCGGTCATTATAAACCTTCCGGTTACGGTCGCCATGAGCATGAGCCATATTTACGCCAACCAGATCGAATACATGAGCGATCACCTGAAATACCGCGAACATGTGATCCTCTCCCTGCACCCCCACAACGACCGCGGCTGCGGCGTGGCCGATACGGAGCTGGCTTTGCTGGCCGGCGCCGACCGTGTGGAGGGCACTCTCTTTGGCAACGGCGAGCGCACCGGCAATGTGGATATCATCACGCTGGCTCTCAACATGTACAGCCACGGCGTGGACCCGCACCTTGATTTTTCCGACCTGCCCTCGGTCGTGGCCCTCTATGAAGAGGTCACCCGCATGCACGTATATGAGCGCACGCCCTATGCCGGCGCGCTGGTCTTTGCCGCCTTCTCCGGCAGCCATCAGGATGCGATTGCCAAAGGCATGACCTGGCGCGAAGAAAAGGATCTGCACCAGTGGACCGTGCCCTATATCCCGATCGATCCGAAGGATGTCGGCCGGGCCTACGAGGGCGATATCATCCGCATCAACAGCCAGAGCGGCAAGGGCGGCATCGGCTACCTGCTGCAGCACAATTACGGCTTTGACCTGCCGCCCAAGATGCGCGAGCATTTCGGCTACAAGGTCAAGGACGTCTCCGACCGCGGCCACTGCGAGTTAAAGCCGGAGCAGGTATTCGACATCTTTAAGGAAAATTACTTAAACCATACCCGGCCCCTTGACGTACCCGAGGCTCATTTCGTGCAGAAGGAGGGCATCATCGCCAATATCACCCTCTGTCTCGGCGGCGTATTCCATGACGCTTCGGCCCACGGCAACGGCCGCCTGGACGCGGTCAGCCGCGCGATCCGCGACTATACGGGCATGGATTTCACGATCGAGCATTATTCGGAACACAGCCTGTCCCACGGTTCCAATTCCGATGCCGCCGCCTATGTCGGCATCCGCTGGGAGAATAATACCGTAAATTGGGGCGCCGGCACGGACTCCGATATCATCAAAGCCGGCATCAAGGCTTTGGTCAGCGCCATCAACCAGCGCGTGTAACCGATTGTTTTAAACCGCATCGGCGCACAACCGCCGTTTGGGACTTTCACAATAACGTCAGGAGGTACTAACCCATGGGAATGACTATGACCCAGAAAATCCTCGCCGCCCACGCGGGCCTGCCCTCGGTAAAAGCCGGGCAGCTCATAAACGCCAGCCTGGACATTGTCCTCGGCAACGACATCACGACCCCAGTCGCGATTAACGAGTTTAACAAGGCCGGCTTTGACAGCGTCTACGACAAGGGCCGCATCAACATCGTGCTCGACCACTTTGTCCCCAACAAGGACATCAAGGCCGCCGAGCAGTCCAAACAGTGCCGCGAGTTTGCCTGTCAATACGACATCGAAAATTTCTACGATGTAGGCGAAATGGGCATTGAACATGCCCTGCTGCCTGAAAAGGGCATTGTCACGGCCGGCGACTGCATCATCGGCGCCGACAGTCATACCTGCACTTACGGCGCACTCGGCGCCTTCTCCACCGGCGTCGGCAGCACTGACATGGCCGCCGGCATGGCGACCGGCAAATGCTGGTTCAAGGTGCCCGCCGCCATGAAATTCATCTTAACCGGCACCCTGCCCAAAGGCGTGTCCGGCAAAGATGTCATCCTTCACATCATCGGCCTAATCGGCGTAGACGGTGCGCTCTATCAGAGTATGGAATTTACCGGTCCCGGCGTGGCGGCCCTCTCGATGGACGACCGCTTAACGATCTGCAACATGGCAATTGAAGCCGGCGCTAAGAACGGCATCTTCCCGGTGGATGAAATCACCCGCGCCTACTTAGACGGCCGCAGCCAGCGCCCTTATCAGACATACGAAGCCGATGAGGACGCTGTCTACGCCGCTACTTATGAAATCAACCTCTCCGAGCTGGTTCCCACGGTTTCTTATCCTCACCTGCCGGAGAACACCCATCCCGTCACCGACGCCGCCGACATTGCGATCGATCAGGTGGTCATCGGCAGCTGCACAAACGGGCGTATGGCCGACATGGAAGCCGCCTACGAAATCCTCCATGGCAAAAAGGTCAAGAAGGGGGTGCGCGTCATTATCATCCCCGGCACTATGGCGATCTATAAGGAATGCATCCGCCGCGGTTACACGGAAGCGTTTATCGATGCCGGCTGTGTCGTCTCTACGCCGACCTGCGGCCCCTGCCTGGGCGGCTATATGGGCATCCTCGCCGCCGGCGAACGCTGTGTATCCACGACCAACCGCAATTTCGTCGGCCGCATGGGCCATGTAACCAGCGAAGTCTATCTGGCCAGCCCCGCGGTAGCGGCGGCCAGCGCACTGACAGGCAAAATCAGCGATCCCAGGGAGGTACTGTAATGAACGCAAAAGGTTTTACCCACAAATACCCCGACAACGTAGATACGGACGTCATCATCCCCGCCCGCTACTTAAATACTTCGGACGCAAAGGAACTGGCCCGCCACTGCATGGAGGATATTGATACTGATTTCACGAAGAAGGTCAAAGCCGGTGATATCATGGTCGGCGGCTTTAACTTCGGCTGCGGCTCCTCCCGCGAACACGCCCCACTGACCATCAAGACGGCCGGCATCTCCTGCGTGATCGCCAAAACCTTTGCCCGCATCTTCTACCGCAATGCCATCAACATCGGCCTGCCGATCCTTGAGTGCGAGGCGGCCAGCAACGGCATCGATGCCGGCGACGAGGTAGAGGTAAATTTTGATACCGGCGTGATCACCAACATCACCAAGGGGCAGAGCTATCAGGCGGAACCGTTCCCGGAATTCATTCAGCAGATCATTAAGGACGGCGGGCTGATGGCTTCGATCCGCAGGCAGGCCTGACCCATTAAGGCCGGTTTGCGTCTGGCGGCTTTGATCCACAAACCGGCCAAACAGTCTATATACCTTATTACTCAATAATCTTCAGCAGGGTGGACTACCATAGTCCCCCTGTCTTTACTCGACTACTTGAAAGGAATCTGCACATTATGAACAAAAACATCGCGGTCATCCGCGGCGACGGCATTGGCCCGGAAATCGTCGGCCAGGCCCTGCGCGTGCTTGACAAGATCGCCGAAACCTTCGGCCATACCTTTACCTACACCGACATCGACATGGGCGGAAACGCCATTGACAAATGGGGCGAGCCCCTGCCGGCCGCCATGCTGGAAAAATGCCTGGCTTCCGACAGCGTACTCTTAGGCGCCGTCGGCGGGCCCAAGTGGGACAGCCAGCCGGCCGCCAATCGTCCGGAAAAGGGGCTTCTCGCCCTGCGCGGCGGCATGGGTCTGTACTCCAACAACCGCCCGGCAAAGCTTTGGCCGCAGCTGGCCGCAGCCAGCCCCTTAAAGCCCTCGATTGTTGAAAACGGCATTGACTTCCTTGTCGTGCGCGAACTGATCGGCGGCGTTTACTTTGGCGACCACTCTACCGTCGAAGCGGACGGAGAGAAGAAAGCTACCGACATCATGGCCTATGCCGAGCACGAGATCGAGCGCATCGGGCGCATTGGCTTTGAGACGGCCCGCAAACGCCGCCATAAGCTGACCAGCGTCGATAAGGCCAACGTCCTCGACACCAGCCGTCTGTGGCGGGCTGTCATGCACCGGCTGGCCGAAGAGTATCCCGATGTGGAGTACAGCGACATGTTGGTGGACAACGCCGCCATGCAGATCGTAAAAGATCCCTCGCAGTTCGACGTGATTGTGACGGAAAACCTGTTCGGCGACATTCTCTCCGACGAAGCCAGCATGATTACCGGCTCGATCGGTATGATCCCCTCCTCCAGCTTAGGCGAGGGAAGCCGCGGACTCTACGAGCCGATCCACGGTTCGGCGCCCGACATTGCCGGCCAGAATAAAGCAAACCCGATCGGCACGATTCTCTCAGCCGCCATGATGTGCCGCTACAGTTTTGATATGCCTGCCGAGGCAGACGCTATAGAACAGGCCGTGCACAAAGCCCTCGATGCCGGACTGCGCACCGGCGATATGATGGCCGACGG
The DNA here is from genome assembly GCA_022793375.1 of Lachnospiraceae bacterium. Classification (GTDB taxonomy): domain Bacteria; phylum Bacillota; class Clostridia; order Lachnospirales; family Lachnospiraceae; genus RGIG7193. The sequence continues at coordinate 13,370 of JAAWCS010000045.1, read as the reverse complement.
CTGCCGGCTGGTAAGCTGTACGGAGATGGGGGACGCGATTCTTTCTTATTTATAGTAAGGCCAGCAACGCGAAAAAAGGACCGTGTACGATACTCCGTGCATGGTCCTTTTTTACTTTCTTTATGGAGCCCTCCACCCCGCATACAACGTCATTGGCCCCGTCACCACATCCGTCTCCATATTCCAGGGTCTTATCGTCTCCCGGTCCAGATACCAGCCGTCAAACACATACCCCTCGCGCGTCGGCGCTTTCGGTTCCTCCACCAATTCGTCGTACATCCGCTTCTGGCTCTCCACCGCCGTCCCGCCCAGGGAATCAAACTCGACCACAAAGCCCCGGTTGGCGATGCCGAACGCCATGCTGAGGATAAGCGCCGACGCCAGTACGATGATTACAATGTTCAGCGTCTTGACGGAGATGTTTACCTTGCCGTACAGTCCCCTAAGCGGCCGGCCGACGGCATCCGGCGCTGCCGGTTTCTGGGTCTTTCGCTCGGGGACAGATTCCTTTGTTTCGTTTTCTGCCATACTCTGTTTCCGTCCCGGTCTACTTACGTACCAGATATTTGCGCATATCGATGGCACAGGCTGTCAGGATAATCAGGCCCTTGATGATGTACAAAAGGTTGGGGTCTACCGCCAAAAATGTCAGACCGGCAAAGATAATCTGCAAAAGCAGGACGCCGACAACAATGCCGCTGATACGTCCGATACCGCCTACGAACGAAACGCCGCCGATGACGCAGGCCGCGATCGCGTCGCACTCGTAGTTTAAGCCGGTATTGGCATTCGCCGACGCGATACGCGCGCTGTCCAAAAATCCGGTCAGGCCGTACATGATGCCGGCCAGCATGAATACCATGATAATTGTGCGCGATACGTTTACGCCGGATACGTTAGCCGCTTCTTCATTGGAACCGACGGCAAACATATTTTTGCCAAAGGTCGTCTTGTTCCAGATCACCCACATCAGAGCCGTCAAAAGCACCGCGTACAGCACATATTTAGGAACCGCTACGCCGCCGATTGTAAAGAGCGCGCCGGTTACAAAACTGCGGTAACCGTCGGTTAAGCCGCTCAAGGTCTGGCCGTTGTTTACGCCGTTCATCAGATAGATCAGGATGATACCATAGACAATCAGCTGCGTGGACAGCGTTACGATGAAGGGATGCAGTTTAAACTTTGCCACGCTGAAGCCGTTTACAAACCCCACGGCCGCGCCTACCCCGATGACCAGAAGAAGTACGAGCGGCAGTGCTGCCGGGCTGGTCATGTTCGGAAATACCTTAAAAGTCGTTGTCAGCAGGGACGCCGAGATACAGGCGGTTAAGCCAACCACACGGCCGGCCGAAATATCGGTGCCGGTCAGTACGATACAGCCGCCGATCCCCAGGGCAATCGGCAGTTTAGCCGCTGTCAGCGACAATACGTTTACGATCGAAGAAAGTCCCAGGAATTTGGGCCGCATAATCGTTATGTATACGACCGCCAACGCAATGATGATGTACATCGCGTTATTGAGCAGGATGTCCCCGATCTTTTTCATTTTTTCTTTCTCAGCCACAGTTCATTCCTCCTGTCCTTATGCATATTTCGCAGCCAGAGTCATGATCTCTTCCTGCGTCGTCGTCTTTGCGTCTACCTCGCCGGCCAGCCGGCCGCCGGACATTACCAGAATGCGGTCGCATACGCCCAGCAGTTCGGGCATTTCGGAGGACACCATGATAACGGTCTTTCCTTCCTTGGCCAGATTCAGGATCAGCTGATAGATCTCGTATTTTGCGCCCACGTCGATACCGCGGGTCGGCTCGTCTAAAAGCAATACCTCCGGATCGGTCAGCAGCCAGCGGGCCAGAATGACCTTCTGCTGATTTCCGCCGGAAAGCGAGCGTATCTGCGTCCTCTGGCTCGGCGTCTTGGTGCGCATGGACTTGATGCCCCATTCGGTGGATTCACTGAGCTTTTTTTCGCTGAGGAAAGGTCCCACCAGATATTTCGGGAGACTGGATATCGTCGTGTTGGCCTGGATATCGCGGATCCCGAAGATACCGGTTGCCCGGCGTTCCTCGGTCAGCATGGCAAACTTGCCGGCAATCGATTCCCTGGCATGGCGGTTTTCGACTTTTTTTCCATGTAAAAAAACTTCGCCGCTCTTGCGGGTCGCAATGCCGAAGATATTTTCCAAAAGTTCCGTGCGCCCGGAGCCGTCCAGCCCGGCGACTCCCAGCACTTCTCCTTTATTAGCCGTAAATGAAACATCCGTGAGCTTGGAATACATGGCGGACAGGCCCTTTACCTCCAGCAAAGGCGCGCCGACTACGTTATCCTTCTCCGGATAGCGGTTGGTCAGCTCACGGCCCACCATCAGCTTGATGATCTCGTTCATGGTCAGCGATGCGGCCGAACGGGTCGCGATCCACTGGCCGTCGCGCATTATGGTCACTTCATCGGAAATCCGCAGGATCTCTTCCATCTTATGGGAAATATATATGATCCCACAGCCGCGGTCACGCAGCATATTGATAATTCGGAACAAGTGCTCAACCTCTTCCTCGGTCAGCGAGGAGGTCGGCTCGTCAAACACGATTACTTTCGACTGATAGGATACGGCCTTGGCGATTTCCACCATCTGCCGCTGAGATACCGGCATCGTACTCATGATCCGCTTGGGATCCACCTGGATTTTCAGATCGTCAAAAACCTTTTTTGTTTCCTCGTACATTTTTTTCTCACTGGTGAGAGGGCACCAGCCGGCGATCTTCGGGAAACGGCCCAGCCACATGTTGTCCATTACGTTGCGCTTTAAGGCCTGGTTCAGTTCCTGATGCACCATCGCCACGCCGTTTTCCAGCGCTTCCTTGGAAGTCTTGAAGTTTACTTCCTTCCCCTCCAGATAAATATGGCCGCTGTCCTTGGAATAAACGCCAAACAGACATTTCATCAGCGTCGATTTGCCGGCGCCGTTCTCTCCCATCAGGGCGTGGACGGTCCCGGCCTTTACGGTCAGGGATACGTTATCCAACGCCTTTACGCCGGGAAATTCTTTATTGATTCCCTCCATCCTCAGAAGGACGTCCGCCTTTTCGGTTGTTGTGGAAGCTGTTGTCTCCTGCATATTTTTTCTCTTCGCCTCCTGTTATTGGGATTGCCCTTTAGGCCATACGGCGCGGGGCTGCGCTATGCTTCTTTTACCGGCTTTCACGCGGCCAGCCGTCCATACGAAAAGAAACAGCCGCACCGAGGTGCGGCTGCATCATCGATGACTTTCATCATTCGCCGGTGTATGTGCCGTAAGGGATGTTTACACGCCAGGTTCCAACTATGTTGGCAGGTTCTACGCCTTCAAAGGTATCTTTGCTGTTTAAGAAGTTGCCGGCGATCGTTGCGATGGTGTTCGCCATGCCTTCCGCATCCTGCTTGATCGTACCTATCATGTTGCCGGCCGCGATTGCGTCCTTGGCCGCGTCGGTCGCATCTACGCCGAATACGGGAATCACGGTCGCGCCTTCTTTATTGTAGCCGGCGTTCTGCAGAGCCGCAATCGCGCCGACTGCCATCTCGTCGTTGTTGGCAATAATCAGCTCTACCATGTTGCCGTTGGCTTCGCTGTACTGAGACAGGATCGTCTGCATATAGTCGCTGGCCGCGGCCGAGGACCATGCGCCGGTCTGGTCTACCAGATATTTGTTGGTGTTCGCGCTGTCATAGAAGCTGAGGGCCGGCTTGCCGGCGTCCGTTAAAATCTTGTCAGCATCTTCCTGGCCGTACTGGGTACGGGCATCGGCTTCCGCATTGCCTTCCTGGCCTTTGAACATAACATAAGAAATCGTGCCGTCCTTGTTCAGATCCAGCGCGTCGTAGTTCTCCAGCAGATAATTGCCAATCAGCTCGCCCTGCATGTGACCGGCCATCTCATAATCCGTACCTACAAATACGTTGGTGCCGGAACTGGTAACGGCTTCTTCGCTTACCGAACGGTTAAAGAAGATAACCGGAACGCCGTTTGCCTGCTGGATGATATTCTTCGCCGCATCGTCGGAACCGGTATCTACCAGGTTCACTACCAGAACCTTGGCGCCCTGCGTAAGAGCGGTGGTCACCTGCTCGGTCTGTGTGGTCTGGCTGTTGTTGCTGTCGTAATCCTGATACTTGACTCCTGCCGCGTCTAAGGCAGCGTCCAGAGCTGTACGCACGCTGGAGATGTAGGTGTCGCCATATGTATAGTAGAATACGGCTACATCGGCATCCCCGCTGGAGCTTCCGCCGCCTTCACCCCCGGCCGTTGCGCCGGTGTCCGTGCCGCCGCAGGCTGCCAGGCTCGCCATCAGGCAGAGAGCAAGCAGGATACTGAGAAACTTTTTCATTTTTCGTGTACCTCCTTTTTTATGGTTTGTTAATTTTAACAAAAACCTGTATTAGAAATTATACACTGTTTTTTCTGTTTTGTAAAGTATTACCTAATTATATTTGAATCGTTTCTCTATTTTGTACAATTTTATGGTTTTTTTGTTGGGAATATTTTTGTATAATACAGCAATTTTTCTAAAGAAGTGGACAAAAAACCGATACTTTCACCGGCCGGTAAGCAGATTGTATCTGGCAAAGCTTCGCCGGATACAACCCGCTCCATATACTGATATGCTGTCTGGATTATATACCGGCAGCGCGCTAATCCCCTATTTCCGTTTTCAGCAATTCCTGATACACGTCGCGCTTTGAGATACCCCGATCTTTTGCTACCTGCTTCATGGCCTCCTTGCGCTCATACCCCATCTCCTGATACCGCCGCATATGCTCTGTCAGCGGAAGCTGACGCCAGCGCTCTTCGTCCTCCCTTTTTTGTTCGGCAAACGATTTTCCTTCGATCACCAGCACATACTCGCCGCGAGGTTCCTCCTGCTTTAGACGCCGGTATTCCTGCTTGAGCGTACTATAGCGCACCTCCTCGAATTTCTTCGTAAGCTCCCTGCACAGCGAAAGCGGCCGGTCCCCCAGCGTCTCCCACAGTTCCTTCAGCGTCTGTCGCAGGTGGTGCGGCGCTTCATATAAGACGATGGTGCGCGTCTCCTCCTGCAGATCCTTTAATACCTGCTGCCTTTCTTTTTTTTCCGTCGGCAAAAACGCTTCAAAGCAAAACCGCCTTGTGGGAAGCGCCGAAAGCGTCAGCGCGGTAATACAGGCCGCCGCTCCCGGCAGGCTCGTGACCCTGACTCCGGCCGCCGCGCACTGGCGCACCAGCTCCTCGCCGGGATCGGAGATCGCCGGCGTCCCCGCATCGGTCACCAGCGCTAGATTCTGCCCGTCCTGCAGACGGCGCACCAGCTCCCTTGCTTTTTCCACCTTGTTGTATTCATGGTAACTCGTCATCGGCGTTTTGATTTCCAGATGGTTTAAAAGACGGATCGTATTGCGCGTATCCTCCGCCGCAATCAGATCGACTTCGCGCAGTGTGCGTATCACTCGCAGTGTGATGTCCTCCAAATTGCCAATCGGGGTTGCGCACAGGTAGAGTATTCCGCTCATGCCCTCTCCTTTTCTCTCTTAAAATAAACCTGCTTGCGCCGCCGGCGTGGCGCAGGCCGGCGCTCAGGACTTTGGCCGGCGGCCGCTTTCTTTTGTTTCCTGCTTCCATGCGTAAATCTCGTAAATCTCTTCGGTATAAACCCCCGGCTCGCGGTAGACGATCAGCGGCCGTTCCACCCGCAGCTGCCGTCCTCCGCCCCGGCTGCCCTCGATGAGTACCATATTGGCTTCGGACTGCGCATAGGGATGTACCAACCGCATACGTTTGGGTTCTATCCGGTACCCGGTCATCAAACGGATTGCTTCCGCCAGTCTCCTGGGCCTGTACACCATGTAGAAATGACCACCCGATTTTAACACGGCTGAGGATTCCCGCACAATATCCTCCAGGCGGCATAATACCTCATGGCGCGCAATCGCCTTGGCATCCTCCGGGTTTTTGAGTCCGTGGCAGTTTTCCATATAGGGCGGATTGCAGGTCACCACGTCAAAAGAAGCCCCGCCAAACTGCTTTGAGGCTTCCTTCAAGTCTGCTTCCACGATGTCGATTTTCTGCTCCAGGCCGTTTAAGGCTACGCTGCGGCGGGCCATTTTTGCCATCTCCGCCTGAATCTCCAGGCCCGTAAAATGACCGGCCTGCGTCTTGGCCGCCATCAAAATCGGAATCACGCCCGTACCGGTCCCCAGATCCAATACCCGCGCGCCCGGACGCACCTTTGCAAAGTCCGACAACAGCACGGCATCCATGCCAAAACAGAACTTCTTCGTATTTTGAAGGATTCGATATCCGCCGCACTGCAAGTCGTCGATTCGTTCGTTTTCTCTTAGTTCCATGCCCTTCCCTGCTGCGGGCGGTTTTGCCCGCTTCACTACAGCCCTGGCTACAGCTTGGATTTCTCCGTATCCTCCAGTGCTGCCAGTTCCTTTAAATCGTTCTCCGGCTCTTTGTCCTTGTTCTTGTCGCCGCCCTTGCCCTTTTTGCGGCGGGGGCGGAACTTCAGCTGATCCACCGGATATTCCTTGATTTCTTTTTCGTCCTTGTCCACATTCACAATCACCTTGACCTGCTGGCGCAGTACATTGACGCTCGCCACCTCGCCCCGCAGACCGTCGTCGGTGAGCACGGTATCGCCCACTCCCGGCAGGCGGCCATTCAGATACTCATATGTTTCCTGTTCATTTTTCAGGCAGCACATCAGCCGGCCGCAGGTACCGGATATCTTGGTCGGGTTTAAGGATAAGTTCTGTTCTTTCGCCATCTTAATCGACACGGGTACAAATTCCGGCATATAGCTGTGACAGCAAAGACTGCGGCCGCAGATTCCCACGCCGCCTAAGATTTTTGTCTCGTCCCTTACGCCGATTTGGCGCAGTTCGATCCGCGTTTTAAATACGGAAGCCAAATCCTTTACCAGCTCCCTGAAATCCACGCGGCCGTCTGCCGTAAAATAAAACAGCACCTTATTATTGTCGAATGTGTACTCGGCGTCCACCAGCTTCATATCCAGCTTGTGCTTGCGGATTTTCTCCTGGCAGATTCGAAACGCGTCCTTTTCCCGCTCCCGATTGCGCGCTACGATCTCTTCGTCTCTCTTTGTCGCCATGCGTAAAATCGGCTTCAGCGGGGAGAATACTTTGTCCTCCTCCATCTCGCGGATGTTCATAACGACCGTGCCGTACTCCATCCCCCGCGCCGTCTCGACGATCACATGGTCACCCTTGTGAATATCAAACGTCAGCGGATCAAAATAATATATTTTGCCGGCGGAGCGGAAACGCACGCCTGTTACCTTTACCATAGTCAGTTCTCCTTTATTGTCAATAACATCAGTTCCATTGTCAGCTCAAAGTTTACATTGGCTCCCAGGCGCTGCCGTGCCCGCTCAATGCCCTCGAGAATTTCTTCTATTCCATGAAACGAGGATTTGGCGGAAATGTCACGGATGGTTTTGTATTCATCCTTAAAAATAAATCCGGCCGTATCCTGTGTCGCCTTAAACAGCAGGACGTCCCGGTACCAAAGCTGCATGAAATCCAGGCACTCGTCCATATCCATCTGATCTTCTTTCCACTGCCGGAGCACTTCCACCAGCTGTCCCAAATCCATGGAATGGATCTGGCGCAAAAGAGAGGTCACCGAACGCCGCAGCCGGCCAAACTCCTCCGACGTCGACAGCGTAACGGCCCGGCCCAGATTCCCTCTGGCAAAGGCGGTGCAGATATCCGCGTCGCTCTTTCCCACATGAAGCCGTTCGGTCAGATACTCATGAATGACCGCATCGTACAGGGGCTTCAGCTTGAGGGTAATGCAGCGCGAGAGGATCGTCGGCAGAAACGAATCCGGCCGCGTTGTCAGAAGAAAGATCACCACATAGGAGGGGGGCTCCTCCAGCGTCTTTAAGAGGGCGTTCTGCGCCTCCGTCGTCATCTTCTCCGCTTCGTCCATAATATAAATCTTGTACGCGCTGCCATACGGCTTGATCTGTACGGTGCCGTTTAACTGTGTGCGGATATCGTCTACGCCGATCCCTTTTTTCTCATGCGTGATATAGGTCACGTCGGGATGGTTGTCCGACAAAAACTGTTTGCAGGAATGGCAGACGCCGCAGGGTTCTCCTGAATTCTGCCCGCCTGCGTTCTTCTCGCACAGAAGCGTCATTGCAAATGCTTTGGCGAGGGTCTTGCGCCCCATGCCGGCTTCCCCCGCCAAAATATACGCATGGCTGATCTGTCCGTTTGCTAATGTACGCGCAAAATATTCTTTGATTCTTTCATTGCCTAAAAAATCAGAAAAACCGGACATGGGAACACCTCCTTAAATTTGGGGACAACACACCGTACCAGTTTGTATTATATCACAGGCCCGTGCATTTTTCTATCTTTTTATGAATGTGGCAGAATATTGACGCAAACAAGATTGCCAAAAGCCTGTCTGCGCTTTTTTATAGGGCGGACTCAATGTCCCTGCGGATTTCTTCCAGGCAGACGCCCAGTTCGATATTCTCATAGCGCTTCGTGATCCCCAGACGCCGTATGTTTTGTTCTGAGAAATCCGTATCGTCGGCCAGAAAACGGCGGCAGATCTCGCGGTAATTCGGCTTGCTCTGGATACGCTCCCTGGCAATGGATCGTTCTAAGCGCAGGCCGTCGTCCAGTTCGATATAGAGAGGATACAAGGCTGTCCGGCCATAGTATTCCCTTATTTTTTCAAACGATTCCAGGGTTCCCAGCATTAAATAACTGTGTCTTTTTAGATCAATCTGCCCGTCGTCCACCGTAAAGTAATTCCAGGGACCAGCAATCGTCTGATAGGTCCGGCACTCAATCACACGGCCGGCCGCTTCCAACTCCTGATAGCGCTTATCACTCACAAAATAATACTCCACGCCGTCCTGCTCATGTTCACGGACGGGCCGTGTCGTGTACATTGTCACGGTGCGCAGCTGCGGAAAGGCTTCTTTTATAAGCTTGAACAGCGTATCCTTACCGGAAGCGCTCTTGCCCAGCAGACAAAATATCTTTCCCATATGGCGCTCACCCTTTCAGGCCGCGCGACTGGCGGTCCATGTCCTCGACCACAATATCGTAGATTTCACCCAGTGTGGAGCAGTACTTGAGAACTTCCCAGGGTTCGTTGGTATGAAAATGGATTTTAACCAAATCTTCGTCGCCGACCGCCAGCAGACAATCTCCTTTGAAATGTTCTGTAAAATATTCACTGATAACATCCTCATCCAGATTTTCGCCTTCGATCAAAAGCTGTGTATCGTATTTGAATTCCAACATGCTGGCATCTCCTTTACTTGAAACCGCTGTGCGGTTTTTATTCCGACATTTTCTAACTTTCTTTTGTCAAAAGCCGCGGTTTTGGACTACTTTTATTTTAGCAAATCCCTCCCCGAAAGTCTATAGAAACTTTCCCGTTTCAGCAATACGGAATAAAATTCCTGCCCGCCGGCAAAATACCTCAAATATCTCCTTCGGCACTTTCGCTTTCTTGTGTTTGGATCACCTGAATATGCTCCCCCTTTGCATCCTGCAGTCCGCGTAGCTCCAAACCATTTTCCCGTGCTTTTTTTAAATAGGATAGTTCCGTTTCCCGGATTTGCTCACCCGGCGCCAGCAGGGGAATCCCCGGCGGATAGAGATAGACATATTCGGCGCTTACAAAGCCCTCGCTCTCCCATAAGTCCCTTTTGCATCGCGGCCGGCGATCGGCCTGCGAAGGAGTCAGCCGCGCATTGGCTGGAGCGGGACGAAGCCATTTTTGTCTGCCATGCGTTTGTCTATGGCTGTTTTGGAGAACCGCATCCATTTCTTTTAATGCCCGGTACAGACGCTCGTACATTTCGTCCGTATCAAACAAACTTGTCATCAGAAGCACATATTCACAGGTACACATTTCCGGCTGTATATGGTATTCTTCCCGAAGCCAGTCATACAATTCTTTTCCGGTACATCCGTCTGCCGCGAGGATCAGCTTGGAGGGATCCTGCCAGGTATTCTGCGGCCCTCTGTCTGCCGCCGGCCCTGTTTTCGTATCCCATGCTCCCGGTTCTAACAGACGGATTCGGCAAAGCTTCTTCAATCGGCCGCGCAGCGTTTCCAGGCGAAGCGCATACCTTCTTCGTCTCTGCCGCCCTTTAGCGCAGTCCATGTACCGCAGACAGGCATCAATAGAAGCCAATAATACATACGACGGACTGCTGGTCTGAAAAATACTCATATATCGCGTCGCTTCCTCACAAAGAGCCTCCGCGGCCCTTTCGCAAACGTGCAGTACCGCTGTCTGCGTGAGCGACGGAAGCGTCTTATGAAGGCTCTGAATCACCAGATCGGCTCCCAGGAGCACTGCGCTGCGCGGAAAATCCTCTCTCGCCGAATCGCCTAAAGGGTGATCTTTTACATTTACTGCCGGTTGTTCCTCCCTGGCTTTGTTTGTCTCCAACTGTCCCTTTACGGTTAGATGGGCTCCATGCGCTTCGTCCACAATCAGAGGAATCTTCTTTTGGTGGACAAGTTCTGCCAGCGTGCGAATATCAGAAATCACCCCTTCGTAGGTAGGACTTGTCAATATTACGGCTTTTATTTCCGGGTGCTTAGTCAACATCTTTTCCAATTCCGCCGTATTATATCCACAGTCCAGGCCCGTTTCTTTGTCGATCTGTGGATAAAGGTACAAAGGACGAAGTTCACGGAGTAAAACCGCATGGTATACGGACTTATGGCAGTTGCGTCCCATCAGTATTGTATCGCCCGGTTTCGCGGCCGCAAATACGGCGCTGAGAATCCCGGCGGTACTGCCGTTTATGCTGTAAAACGTTTTCTTTACTCCATAAAAAGCAGCGGCGTTCTCCATCGACTCCCTGAGAATCCCTTCTGCATGGTGCAGATCGTCAAAACCGTCGATTTCCGTGATATCGATCTCCCAGGGCAGGCCTTTTGGCAAAGCGGACGACTTCACCTGGCGCTTGTGGCCCGGCATATGAAAGGCGGCGTAATCGGATTTTCCGTATTTCTGTAACAGCTCGTATAGACTTGGTCCTTTTTTCTGCATGGTACACCTTCTTAAACTTGTTTTTTGAAAAGGAAAAACCTACGTTCGCTGCGCAGAATGATTTTTTAGCTCTCCGAACGTAGGTTTTTTATTCTTCATCGTTTTGATAAAGGATAATTTCTTTCTCCCCTTGTGCGAATGATCGGTTGCACAAGGCATATACATTGAAACTTACCAACATTTCATGAACCCGCGGCAACCAAGCTCAGAAAACTCGCCAAAGCCCATCGATTTATAAAAAGCAATTGACTGCGGCGTGTTGTCTGTTGTCAACTCAATCTGACGAACATTCTTATAACGATCCACTATTTCCTGCAGCAGAGCCGTTCCAACTCCTTTTCTCTGCTGACTGGGAAAGACCAAAATGTCTTGAACAAACACAATCGTAAAGCCATCACCGACCACTCGAATAATTCCCAATAATTCATTCTTTTCAAAAGCACCCAACACTAATAAGGAATTTTCAAACCCTCTGCGAAGTGTGGACAAGTTATCCGTATAGGCTGTCCAACCTACTTCCGTATATAGACGAACGATCTCCTTTTCATTATATTCTGTATATTCTCTTATTTCCATAGGTTTCTTCTCCAACTTCCGGGTTATTGCCGTCGTCAGGCATCCCCTCTAAATCGACCAAAATTATTTTATATGTTACATTTTTACGATTCTCACATCGTCGCACAAATCCCGCAGTTCCTTTTCATTCTCCTCGTTCAATGCGTAATCGTCGGTGACAATGGTTCTCAAGCGCCGCAGATCGCAAAGCTTCCAGCGCTTAACAAGTCCGTACTTGGAACTGTCGGTACAAAAAATCACTTCCCGCGCACATTCCATCATCGCCCATTTTACATTTAGATCGCTCTGATGGGTATGCGTCACACCGGTCTGCGGGGCAAAGGCCGCGCCGGCCATATAATAGGTATCCGCGTTCAAGGTTTTTAGGGTATCAAGCATATTCGCGGAAAAAAGGTCATACGACTCCGGCTGTTTCATACCGCCCAGGACATAGAGTGAAATATTCTTATGATCCGCCAGCGTATAGGCTGTTTTCAAGTCGCAGGTCACCACGGTCAGATTTTCAATATCTTCCCGCCTGGCCAGCTCCTTTGCCAGATACCAGATCGTACTCCCTGAATCTAAGATCACGGTCTGACCGCTTTGAATCATACCAACGGCTTCCCTGGCAATCCGTTCCTTCTCCGCTCTGTGAACCATCTCCTTCTGAACGATTGGCAGATCAAATACCTGAAATTCCACGTTGCTCACAACGCCGCCATACACCTTTTTAATGGAACCTTCCTGTTCCAATGCTGTCAGATCCCGATTTAATGTAGCCTTTGACACATGAAATTTTTCCAGAAGTTCATTGACGGTCGCTGTTTCTACTTTATTGATATATTGCAGTAGCTCTGCCTGTCTTTGATATTTCATATGCTTTCCCCTTTATCGGTGTCTATATTTTCTAGTATAACATGTTTTTTTTAACTCCGCAATTGCTTCTCCGGCTCTTTTTTTCAGAAAATGGGACTGGTTTCATCTCCAGTCCCGTCAATTTATTCCTTTAAAAACCTGTCAATCTCAATTTCTGCAAATCGTTCTACCTCTTGATCCGCCGACGACGTATCCTGCCATATCCTGGAGCCTTTAAACCCGATTACATACATTCCGGCCGCCTTTCCGGCGCGAATCCCATTTGCCGAATCTTCAATCACCACGCAATCGCATGGATCGCTGCCTGTCCTTTTTGCCGCCAGAAGAAAGATGTCCGGCGCCGGCTTAGAAGCTTTTGCTTCCTCGCCGGTTACGACCGTGTCAAAATAATCCGTTACCTCCAGCTGCTTTAGCACATAGCGCACCCATACCCGATCGGAGGAAGTAGCCAAGGCAATTTTAAGCCTCTTTGCTCTTAGTCTCTGCAAAAAATCCTCCAGTCCTTCCATTGGCTTTAGCCGCCCGCGCCGCTTTACCTCTTCGTCAAAATACAGGTCCTGGTCTTTTGACAGTTCGGCGATTGTTTTTGGCAGATGGAATTCCTTTTGCAGGCATTTTGAAATCAAATCCGTTTTCATCCCCGTAAACCGCGATAACGCTTCGGCGGAAAGATCGCCCTCAACTCCCTGATCCTTCAAATACTGCTGCAGAGAACTTACAAACTATAAATGAGCAAATATAGAAATTTGCACAAAACTACCCTACCAATTTCAAAACAGCTTCAAGTGACGCACCATTTTTTATGAACTGGTGCAGATTACCGATTCGCTCTGTTTTGACTTGATCTTGAAAATACCAG
>JAAWCS010000044.1 GCA_022793375.1 Lachnospiraceae bacterium | reverse complement strand
TTTGTAGCCGCGCCTATGGGGCTCTGGCCAGAAGTCATCGTCACATATGACAGCTTTGATAAGGTTTTGTTTTCCGCCGACGGATTCGGCAAATTCGGCGCCTTGGACGTAGAATAATAGGATTGTAATACTTTACAATACCGAACAAATGAAGAAAATAAGAAAATGAAAACGTCGGAACTTTCCTAGTACTTCGACGGAAAACGGGCTTCCGGCTGGGGCAGGAATTGCGGCGGCGGGACCCTCACGGCACACTGGTTTACATTACCGGCCATAGCGATTTGGCATGGCGCACCTTTCAATATCACCTGGAAGCGTTTGACTATATCCAAAAGGAGCCGGGGCAGATCGGGACGTCTGCTGCGCGGTGTTTGGGCGAGATCCATACGCGTCTGCTGGCAGAACGCCAGGACCCGGCGGAGATATTCACATTGCGGACCGGGGAAACTGTACGCCATATCCCTCTGAAGGATATCCTCTTTTTTGAAACCGGTTCCCTTCCCCACCATGTTTTACTCCATACAGCCGGCAGCCGAATGGATTTTTTAGGCAGCCTGGGCGAACTGGAAATCCAGCTGGGAGAACGCTTCCTCCGCACGCACCGGGCCTATTTGGTGGCTGTAGACAAGATCGAGGAAACCGATTTGAAATACAATAAGCTATGGGTCGGCGGCCATGCCTGTCTGCTTTCCCGTGCCGGGAAAGCGGCGCTTCGCAAACGGCGGGAGATGGCTGGGGATGTTTTCTCTGATTCTATTTCCATTTAGGAAGCTTTGCTGTTCGTTTGGGAAATTTGCGCCACGCGGCCGGCTGTGTGTGGTATGCTTACATTGATCAATGACATGGGTGGAAATACCACAAGGGTGTACCACTATGCCCTGAGAACACGGGCGAATATATGGAAACACCGCAAGGGTGTACCACTATGCCCTGAGAATACGGGCAAATATATGGAAACACCGCAAGGGTGTACCATTATGCCCTGAGAACACGGGCAAATATATAGAAAGGAGTGTGCGCATATGGCGAAAGAGCGTTTTGTGGAGGTTTACTCCCAGGGCCTTGTTAATGTGGCAAAAATCATCGTGGACAGGGAGACGGGCGTGAATTATTTGTTGGGTTCCCATAACAAGCAATCCGGTACCGGAATGACGGTTTTGGTTGATGCGGACGGGAAGCCGATTGTTACTCCAATGGAGTGAGGAAAACAACGAGGGGAACTTTATTTTTTATCGTTTCACTCATATATTCTTTGTTAAAAACTTCTTATACAACCACGGAAACCGTCATGCTGTCCCAAAAATTCATTGGCAGTTTCCGTGGTTGTTTCTTCAATTATCTCTGCTGTAAAATTCTTCATCATGTTTTTCAATGCAGCGATGTCGTTGTTCTTGTTTGTGGTGTCCACACGGTTATTGACGGCGATATATATTGCGTTTTTTATCAAGAAATAAATCTCTGTGAAATGCATGCGCTTTAGACAGCGTCTAGCGCCCCCTCTTAAAAACCAAAACCGAAACTACAAGCCCGCGCAGCAACTTACAAACATCCGCTGCTGTGCGGCTTTTTTGTTGGATCAAAAATGAGAGGAACTATGCATCATAAAAAATATTACTTTATTTTTTATGTGTTAATCTTGAATGAAAGTGATTATTGCTGTATTATTAAAGAAAAGGAGGCGCTTATGCTGCTTGAATATTATGAAAAATTGCTTCAGTTAAAATGTTTTTCTTTTGATGATGCGGTAAAAATATTTGGGGATAAACGCAAGACAAAAAATATATTATACACGCTAAAGAAAAAGGGGCTGCTACAGTCAGTACGCCGTAATTATTATGCCACGATAAGCCTGGAAACGAAAGAGGCTGTTGCAACTCCTTTTGAGATCGCTTCATCCATAGCAGAAAACAGTTATATTTCCCATCATTCCGCTTTTGAATTTTACGGGCTTGCAAACCAGGTTTTTTCTGATATATATGTTTCCGCAGCACGGGAGTTCCGGGAATTTGAATTTGATGGGCAGTGGTATCATTGTCTGAAAACCCAAAGGGATTTTGGGATATCGCTGCATAAAACGATACGAGTAACAGACCTGGAAAGGACCGTTCTTGATAATATAAAGGATTTTGATAAGGTCGGAGGGCTGGAAGAATTGCTGCGCTGTCTGGAGATGATTACCGTACTGGATGAAGGCAGGCTAACCACATATCTCGGAAAGTATCACAACCAGTTCCTGGCACAGAAAGCAGGATATCTTTTATCTTTTTATCCACAGATGAAATTGTCAGATAAATTTTTTGATTACTGCAAAAAGAACATAGGGAATAGTTCGCGCTATCTGTATCATGATCTGCAAAAAGAAAAGAGCATATTTTTAAAAGAATGGAATTTATGTATACCGGAAAATATCATGCAGCTTATAAACGAAGGAGGGGAAGCGCTTGTTTAATTATACAAAGGTAGAATTGTCAAAAATTTCTAAAAAGCAGAATTTTATTCGTGATACCCTGGAAAAGGTAGTTCGTTTAAGTGAAGTCCTGGATTATATCAACGGTAATCCCATTATGAAGGGCTGTCTTGCATTGAAAGGGGGAACAGCCATCAATCTGACAGTCTTTCATCTTCCCAGATTATCGGTTGATATCGACCTGGATTTTTGTTCTGAGGGAAACCGGGACGAGATGCTTGTGCAAAGGCAGAAGATTTCAAAAGACCTGAAAAAATTTATGCAGACCCAGGGATATAGCCTGAATCCGCAAAGCAGGAGCCGCCACAGCCTGGATTCTTTTGTGTTTACTTATATAAATCTGGGAGGAATGAGAGATAATATCAAAGTAGAAATAAATTATTCGCTACGGAGCCACTTATTTGAGCCGGAAGGCAGGCCTGTTTTATCGGATGTGATCCATATGGAACATTTGATTACCGTGCTTTCGCCTGTTGAACTTTTTGCGGCTAAGATCAACGCATTACTCAGCCGGGCCGCCGCAAGGGACCTTTATGATACATACAACATGATCGATCTGGGTCTGTTTTCTAAAGAGGGATATGTGATACTGAGAAAATCAATTGTGTTTTATACGGCCATATCGCAAGAAAAGATTCCAGAAAGATATGATGTGAATAGGATCGACCAAATCAGCATCCGCAAAATAAAGACAGATCTCCTTCCTGTCATTCAAAAGGGAGAATTTATAGAGTTGGAAAAAATAAAGAGCCGTGTAAAGGAATTTTTGTCAAGGTTAATGGTCCTTACAGCGGATGAACAGGATTTTTTGAGAAAATTCAGGGAAAAGGAATACCGCCCGGAACTGCTTTTTGACGATGGACAGATCATCAAGCGTATCATTAATCATCCAATGGCATTATGGAAGATACAGGAGCATTAAAATAGCATTGCTAAATACAGTTATATGATCTAAAACCGCCTGTAGAATATGGTCTAATATTTTTTGTCTTATAATGCGAAAGATGTTCTTAGATAGAAGTTTACTTTGAAAGCCCCGGACAGCGGCCATGTGATTAGGCGCATGTATGTGCACAGTCATATGGGCATCGGACGGGCAGGCCTGTATGAGCAAGCAGGCCGACCGGCCGGAGATATTAGGTTCACGCCCCACAGGCGCTGCTTTGGCACTTTTACCTGCGAGTACAGGATACCCGTTCATCATCGCTGTGCGCCGGGTATCCTGTTTTCACTGCACTGCCTATTTCACTTCATTTATGAGCTCCATACCCTCCTCCAGCATCTTCGCATTTTCCAACGTCACCAGTGCGATTGCTTTCATGGCTTCTTTTGTAAAATACCCCTGATGCGAAGTAATCAGCACATTGGGGAACGACATCAGCCGTGCCAGCACATCGTCGCGCACAATGTCGTCCGAGCAATCCTCATAAAAAATTCCGTCCTCCTCCTCGTACACATCCAGCGCCACGCCCAGGAACGTTTCGTTCTGCTTCAGCGCTTCGATCAGCGCCTGCGAATCTACCAGCGCGCCGCGGGAGGTATTGACCAGATAGACGCCCTTTTTCATCTGGGCGATCGTTTTTTTATTGATAATGTGATGCGTTTCTTTTGTCAGCGGGCAGTGCAGCGTTATCACGTCGCTGCCGGCCATCAGATCGGCCAAATCCACGTATTTTACGTCCAGATCAGGGTTCGGATACAGGTCGTATGCCAAAATTTCCATCCCCATGCCTCTAAGGATGCGAATCATAGCCTGACCGATCCGTCCGGTGCCGATGACGCCGGCGGTCTTGCCGTGCAGATCGGTTCCCATCAATCCGTCCAGCTTCATATTAAATTCCCGCGTCCGCACATAGGCCCGGTGCAGCCGCCGGTTGACGCTTAAAAGGGCCGCCGTCGCAAACTCGGCTACCGCCTCCGGCGAATAGCTGGGTACGCGCAGAACATGGATTTTGCCGCGGGCCGCTTTCATGTCCACATGATTATAGCCGGCCGAACGCAGCAAAATAGCCTTTACCCGCAGATCGTGGAGCTTTTCAATAATCGGCTTCGTCACCTGATCGTTGACAAAAACACAGACGGCGTCGCAGTTTTTCGCCATCACCACCGTATCCTCGTTTAGAAGATTCTCAATAAAGAAAATCCGATATCCGTACTCTTTCGCCAGCGGCTCAAACCACAGGCGGTCATAGGGTTTTGTCCCGTAAAAAGCAATTTTCATGCAAATTCTCCTTTCCTTTGTCTGCCCGTTTTCTCAGGGCATAATGGTACACCCTTGCGGTGTTTCCTTTGTTCGCCCGTCTTTCCAGGGCATAATGGTACACCCTTGCGGTGTTTCCTCTGTCTGCCCGTTTTCTCAGGGCATAATGGTACACCCTTGCGGTGTTTCTTCTGTTCGCCCGTCTTTTCAGGGCATAATGGTACACCCTTGCGGTGTTTCTTCTGTTCGCCCGTCTTTTCAGGGCATAATGGTACACCCTTGCGGCGTTTCCTCTGTCTGCCCGTCTTTTCAGGGCATAATGGTACACCCTTGCGGTGTTTCCTTTGTTTGCCCGTCTTTTCAAAGCATAATACTACACGTTAGTGTCTCCGGTTTTCTTCTGTTTTAGCCGCTTCAAAGTCAAAATTTCGCCGCGGTTTACAATTTAGTTCTTATGCATTTAGCTCTTATACGTTTCAATCCAATTTGCCCGGTTGAATATTTCCAAATTTTATCATATAATGAAAAAGTTACCATTTATTTTTCTTTCCCCTGAGAGGAAGCCTTAAATGAAACGACAATACAGCACGCAAAACGTATATGACGCACTGCAGGAACGACTCCATTATGTATTCGATGAATTCGACAACATTTATCTCTCCTTTTCCGGCGGCAAGGACAGCGGCCTCTTATTAAACCTGCTGTTGGATTTCCGGGATCAATACTATCCCGACCGTGTTATCGGTCTGTTTCACCAGGATTTTGAGGCGCAGTATACGGTCACAACCGAATATATTGAACGGACGTTTCAGCGCTTTGAACAGCAGGTAGAACCTTACTGGCTATGCCTGCCGATGGCGACCCGCACCGCTCTGAGCAGCTATGAAATGTACTGGTATCCCTGGGATGATACAAAAGAAGAAGCCTGGGTGCGGCCCATGCCAAAGCATCCCTATGTTATCCACCTGAAAAACAATCCCATGACAACCTACAAATACCGCATGCATCAGGAGGATCTCGCCAAGCAGTTTGGCCGCTGGTACCGCCGATCCCATGGAGATAAAAAGACCGTCTGCCTTCTCGGGATGCGGGCCGACGAATCCCTGCAGCGCTACAGCGGTTTTTTGAACAAGCGCTACGGCTACAAAAATCAATGCTGGATCAGCCAGCAGTTCAAGGACGTCTGGTGCGCTTCTCCCCTCTACGACTGGTCGGTAAGCGACGTCTGGCACGCCATTTACAAGTTTCAATACGACTACAACCATCTGTACGACCTGTACTATATGGCCGGCCTGTCTCCGAATCAGATGCGCGTCGCGTCGCCGTTTAACGATTATGCCAAAGACAGCCTGAATCTCTACCGCGTCATTGACCCGGCGATCTGGATCAAGCTGATCGGACGCGTCCGCGGCGCGAACTTTGCGTCGATCTACGGCCGCACCAAGGCCATGGGATACAAAAATATTACGCTTCCCGATGGTCATACCTGGGAAAGCTATACCCGCTTTTTGCTGGATACCCTGCCTCCTAGGCTGCGCCAGAATTATGCCAAAAAATTCAACACCTCCATTCGCTTCTGGCATACCACCGGCGGCGGCCTGGAGGAGGACACGATCCGCGAACTGGAGGAGCACGGCTACGAAATCCGCCGCAACGGTATTTCCAACTACACGCTGAGCAAAAATTCACGGATTGTTTTCGTCGGCCGGATTCCCGACCACACCGACGACATTAAGTCCACAAAGGATATTCCCAGCTGGAAGCGCATGTGTTACTGCATCCTCAAAAACGATCACATCTGCCGCTTCATGGGCTTTGGCTTAACCCGTGAGCAGCAGAGAAACATCAATGTCCTGAAGCAAAAATACCGCAATATAGGAGATTAAGTATGAGTTTTCAAAGTCCCGTATACAATGTGTTATCCATCCCCATTGAGAAAATTGTCCCCAACGACTACAACCCCAACTCCGTTGCGCCGCCGGAGCTGAAGCTTCTCTATGACAGCATCCGCGAGGACGGCTATACGATGCCCATCGTCTGTTATTATGACCGCGATACCGATACGTATGTTATTGTGGACGGTTTTCACCGCTACCGTATCATGCTTGATTATCCCGACATTTATCAGCGCGAAGGGGGCCGGCTTCCGGTTTCCGTGATTGACAAGCCTTTGGATTGCCGGATGGCCAGCACGATCCGCCACAACCGTGCCCGCGGTTCCCACAATGTCGATCTGATGAGCAACATTGTCACCGAGCTTCACGAACTGGGGCGCTCCGATGCCTGGATCTCCAAGCATCTGGGCATGGATAAGGATGAAATCCTGCGCTTAAAGCAGATCACCGGACTGGCGGCTTTGTTCCGGGATATCAATTTCGGCCAGGCCTGGCAGCCTATTGATGAGGATTACGAAGATTTATAATTTTTTCAAAATCCCTATTGACATTTCTTTGGTCTTTGTTTATACTCTTCATATGAACAACAATTCAATTGTTCAATCTTATGAAGGAGGTTCCCATGCAGACAGAAACGCCACGCAGTGTCCCGGACACCATCGAAAAAATCCGCGACGAATTGCCGGATGACGAGATGCTTTATGACCTGGCCGAATTATTTAAGGTATTTGGCGATACGACCCGCGTCAAGATCCTTTATGTGCTCTTTGAAAGCGAGATGTGCGTCAACGACCTGGCCCAGTGCCTGAATATGACCCCCTCCGCCGTCAGCCACCAGCTGCGCATCTTAAAAACCAGCAAGCTGGCCAAGTTCCGGCGCGAAGGAAAGACCGTCTATTATTCCCTGGACGACGACCATGTGCGTTCCATGATCTCCCTGGGAATGGAGCACATTGCCGAGTAAATCGGTTTTCAGCTGTACCATCATGCCCTGAGAACACGGGCAAAAAGGAGGAGACACCGCAAGGGTGTACCAGTATGCCCTGAAAACACGGGCAATAAGGAGGAGACTATCATGCAGAAAAAGTTTAAAATTGAAGTAGACTGTGCCAACTGTGCCGCCAAGATGGAGGAAGCCGTGCGCAAAATCGACGGCGTGACGAATGCTTCGGTCAGCTTCATGGCTCAGAAAATGGTCATTGAAGCCGACGACAGCCGCTTTGACTCGATTATGAAGGACGTTGTAAAAGCATGCAAAAAGGTTGAACCCGACTGCGAAGTGTATCTGTAACAGTCATCGTATTACGGGCCGGCGCAGCGCCGGCCCGATGTCTTTGGAGGTAATAGATATGACAAGAAAGCAAAAAAAAGTATTTGTGCGCATTCTTGCGGCCGCCGCCTTAACACTGGGGCTTCTTTTTGCCCCGTTTGTGCCGGAGGAAGGGCCTGTGCGGCTGGCCTTGTACCTGATTCCTTACCTGGTCATTGGTTATGACATTCTCAAAAAAGCTTTTCTGGGAATCGTCCACGGCGAGGTTTTTGATGAAAATTTCCTTATGGCTATCGCGACCGTCGGCGCTATGATTCTCGGGGAATACGCGGAGGGCGTCGAGGTCATGCTTTTCTATCAGATCGGCGAACTGTTCCAGAGTTACGCGGTCGGCAAGAGCCGCAGGAGCATCACCGCGCTGATGGACATCCGCCCTGACTATGCCAACGTTGAGCAGGACGGCCAGCTTGTACAAGTAGATCCTGACGAGGTCGCGGTCGGCGATATGATCGTGGTCCGTCCCGGCGAGCGGGTTCCGTTAGACGGCGTGATTGTCGAAGGGCAGTCCTCTCTCAATACCAGCGCGCTGACCGGCGAGAGCCTGCCGCGGGAGGTCGGCCCCGGCGACGATATCATCAGCGGCTGTGTCAACGAAAACGGCCTTCTGCGTGTACGGGCATCGAAACCGTTTGGCGAGTCCACGGTCAGCAAAATCCTTGACCTTGTGGAAAATTCCAGCTTAAAGAAGGCCAAGGCCGAGAATTTTATCACCAAATTCGCCCATTACTATACGCCGGCCGTATGCATCGGGGCCGCGCTCTTGGCTATCGTCCCGCCCCTGTTTGTCGGCGGCTGGGCCGACTGGATCGGCCGCGCGCTTACGTTCCTCGTCATCAGCTGCCCTTGCGCATTGGTAATCAGCATTCCGCTGTCCTTCTTCGGCGGCATCGGCGGCGCCAGCCGCGCCGGCATCCTCGTAAAAGGCGGCAACTATCTGGAAGCCCTGGCATCTACGCGGGCCGTTGTCTTTGACAAGACCGGCACTTTGACCGAAGGAAACTTTGTTGTTACGAATACTGTTCCCGTTCCCGGCGTAAGCGGCGAAGAGCTTTTGACACTGGCGGCCCTCGCCGAGAGTTATTCCAGCCATCCGATCAGCAAGAGCCTGCAGGAGGCCGCCGGCGGCAGTCTTGATTCGTCGCGCGTCGCGCAGGTACAGGAAATCGCCGGCAACGGCGTCGTCGCGCAGGTGGACGGCCGCCCGGTTGCCGCCGGCAATGCCCGCCTGATGGAACGGCTTTCAATTCCTTATACCGAGGACAGCGCGCCTGGCACGATTGTCTATGTGGCTGTGGACGGCGCGTTTGCCGGCTCTATCCGCATCAGCGACCGTATCAAACCGACCGCCGCGCAGGCCGTTGGCGGCCTGCGTGCGCAGGGGGTACGCACCGTCATGCTGACCGGCGATGCCGATCCCGTAGCCCAGACAGTTGCAAAAGAGCTGGGGATCGATGAGGTGCACAGCGAACTGCTGCCCGCGGACAAGGTAACCCAGGTTGAGCGGCTCCTGGCCGGCAAAACCCCCAAAACCACTCTCGCTTTCGTCGGCGACGGCATCAACGACGCGCCGGTGCTCTCGCGCGCCGACATTGGCATCGCCATGGGAGCCATGGGCAGCGACGCCGCAATCGAAGCGGCCGATATCGTACTGATGGACGACGACCCGGCCAAGATTTCGCTGGCTATGCGCATTTCCCGCAAATGCCTGCGCATTGTCAATCAAAATATCGTCTTTGCCCTTGGCATTAAAGTACTCTGCCTGGTGCTCGGCGCGCTCGGCAAGGCCGGGATGCAGGCCGCTATCTTCGCCGACGTCGGCGTGATGGTGCTGGCCGTGCTCAACGCGACGCGGACGCTGAAGGTGCAGGAGTAGACCGGACGACCAGCGAATGGGCAGGAAGGATGAAGGCCCTCCGTAATCAGCCAGGGAAATTGTCAATGACGAGCTAATTTACAGCCGATAAAGAGAATGGGGCTCTTGCAAAACAAGGATTCTATACAACATATGGCGTTCATGTACAAACAGGCACTACCATATCTTGCGTTTGATCTGAGTTTTGCAGCAGCCCCTATTCCTTATCGGACAAATAAAAACCTGCGCCCAATGCCATTTTTTTATTCAGCCATACAATAAATGCCTATCTCGTATCCCTCGTCTGTTCGTTTTGTCTCTCAACGATAAACTATCCTTACTCAAAATACGCGTCAATCCCATCCGCGATCCCCTGCACCAGCTTGCTCTGGTAGCTGGAGGTCGCCATTCGTTCATCCTCCCCGGCATTGCTCATATATCCCATCTCGACGATCGTCACCGGAACCGTACACCAGTTAATACCGCTCATCGTGTCCGTCTCCCATACGCCGTTGTTCTTTGCCTCCGCCGCTTCGCACAGGTGATCCACCACCTGGTCGGACAAGGCGCGGCTGTCCGCGTAGATCTGACTGCAATACGGATTTTGGGCAGTCGGGCAGATCGTCATCGCGCCGGTTTTATCGGAATTCGACGAACCGTTGGCATGAATCCGCACAAACGCGTCGGCTCCCGCGTTGTTGGCAATCGCGGCCCGCTCGGCGTTGCTTACATTGACCTCGTTGGTTTCCCGTACCATCAAAACAGCATAGCCCCGGCTGAGAAGCTCGTCGCGCAGCTGCAATGAAACATTCAGCGTCAGCTGATATTCGGCCAGGCCGGTGGAAACCCCGCTGGTGCCGTAGGAGACTTTTTTCTTCGTCTCGCTGGCGCCCGGCCCGACCGGCTCCTGCTCGTTGTTGCCTTTGCCCTGGTGCCCGGCATCGATGCAGATCAAAGGCCCGTCCCCGTCGTAGTAGATGCCGGTTCCGGCCTGCCCTGCCATCGGTTCGACCCGCTTTGGCTCCTCGTCCGTCAAATAAGCGGCGGCCACATAGCAGGTCTGCTCTTTGTAGCTTACTTGTTTCCATTCCTCGCTGGTCCCGGTTACCGTGATCTTCTGATTGATGTAGAGTTTTCCGGCAACCTCGCAGTCCGTATTGGGCTGTGTGCGGATGTTTACCGTTGTCGTAGCGTAGTATGTACCGGATTCTTCCGTAAATACGGGCGCCGGCGCGCTCGTCTCCGCCGCCATGCTCTCCCCTGTGCCGTCGCCGGCCGTGCTTCCCGCAGCGTTGTCGCCGGCCGCTCCTTCCCCCGCGCTGCCGCCCGTCTCGTTCTCGCCGGCTCCGTCGCCCGATCCACGTCCCTCTGTCCCGGCCGCTCCTGATTCCAAGGCCCCTTCATCGGAGCCGGACAGTTCCCCGTCGGCCGATTGGCCGGCATTTTCTGCGGATTCCTGTACGGCCGCCGCGCCCGTGCTTTCTGTCTGCGCGCCGTTCCCGCCGCATGCGGCCGCCAGCATGCAAACCCCGGCCAATACCAGTAAAAAAATCCCCAAACCGTTTCTCTTCATCTTCTATTGTCCTCTTTTATTCTTTTGCAGTATACCTGTTGCCGTAGGATCCTGCTCGTTTTGCCCTCTCATTTTATCACGACGCCCCCTGCGCTGTAAAGGAAAAAAGCCGCCCCGGCCAGGCGCTCCCAACGCCAGAAACAACACGCCTTCCGCCAGCAAAAGCCCCAGGGCCGTCCGGCTGCCCGCTCCCGCGGCAAGCATCTGACCGGGCGGCGTCCAGGAGGCAATCCGCGCAAATTCCGGCATTGCCTGCGCCAAATCCATGAAACAGCCGCCGGCCAGACACAGAATCAAGGCCAAAAAGGGGCCCAGGCCATCCACCCGGCCCTCCTGCGCCGTAAAACGCACCAGCGCCAGCGAAAGACCGACTGCGCAAAAGACATATCCCGCCATCGCCGCCCAAGCCGCCCGCTCAGCGCCGCCGGCCAGCAGGACCGCCGTTCCCGTCAAAAGCCCGATTCCCATCAGTGCCAGAACATCGCTGCCGTAGGACAGCATTGCTCCGTAAGGCAGAGAATACATGCGCTTCTCCACCAGCCGCCCGTCCGCATTCCGGCTCCAGGGCGCTGCCGTAAAGAGCGTAAACAGCACCGCCAGAGAAACCAGGCTCAGCCGGCCCGGCACAAAGGGATCGGCCGGCGCCGGCCCGGAATCGGTGCGGATCTGATACAGCGCGGTGCGCGGGCCCTCCGACTGCGTAATTTCCTGCATCAGTCCGCGCACCTCGCTCTCTGTCAGGGAATGTCCCAACCGTTCTGCGGCCTGCCCGACGGCCCGCAGACGACTGCGCTTTACAAGGACCTGTCCCGCCACAATCTCGCGGACGCCCTGCGCCGACAAAGCCGCGGCCGCGCTTTCATAGGAGAGCGGCAGGCGGCCGCCGTCTTTTAGCGCCTGCTCATATCCCTCGCCGATCACCAGCAGGCCTTCGGCCTCCTCCCACAGCAGCTTTTGCCGCCCGTCCTCTTCGGTGGAAACAAGAATCGAAAGGCCCGAAACGCCGGACAAACGCTCCATCAGTTCTTCCGAAAGCGCGCTTTCGTCAAGGTCGCATACCGCCAGGCGTAGGGATGACGCCGTCCCGTCCTCGGCCGCATCTACAGCCATCCCGCACAAAAGAGCGACTGCCAAAAGAATCAACAGTCCTCCGACGCCTTTTACCATCGCGTTTCCCTTCAGGCAGGCCAGTTCGATCAGCCGGCAAACCATCCGGCGCGTTTTCACGGCGTGGGTTTGGCCGGGGGCCGGTTCCTGCCGCAAGCCGGAGAGCTGTTCCTGCCGCAGGCCGGCGGTCAGTCCCTGTCCGGCACTGAGCGCCCGTTCCGGCAGCATACCGGATACCGTGCCCGGCGGCCTTTCCGCTATCGCTTCTCCCCGCACACGAAATGCCGGCATTCGCTCCTTTTGCTTCCCCGCGCGCTTAAGCCCAGCCGCCGCAGCCAGTCCCCCTGCCAATCCCAACATCAGCGCCGGCGCAAACGCCCGCAGCAGGGTTTGGCCCCCGCTCCCCCGCGCCGCCAGTTCCAGCCCCAGCCGGATATGGTAAGGAAGCGTCAGGCGGCCAAACGCCGCCAGCGCAGGGGGCAGCGTATGCGCCGGCCACAGCGAACCGCCGAACACCAGCGAGACAAGCAAGAACAAATTGCTTCCATACAGCACTGTCCGGCTGTCCGTCCAGACGCCAAGCGCCAGGATCGTGCCGAACGCGCCGGCCAGGGCCGCAAACGCCGCCAGCCAGAACGCTTCCCCGTCCGCGGGCAGAACGCCTTTCCAAATCGGCAGAAGCACCGCCGAATACAAAATCAGCACGGTCATAAATTTGGAAACAATAAAGGCAAGCGGCGAACCGCCCAGCGCACGGTAGCGCGGCAGGGCCAGTATCTGTCTTTCCTCCGGCAGCGTTTTGAGCGCCGCTGCCGAAAACAATACGGCCAGCACGGTCAGGATACTTGCCAGCAGCCGCCGTATCAGCACGCCCGGCAGATCGACCGGCGATGTCGCAGAGGCAAATACATTCTGACGTCCCAGCGCGTCCCGCAAAAGCAGCTCGGATGCTTCGGCGTACATCTCGCTCTCATAGGCGGGCGCAGATTCCCCGTAACAAAAACGAAACAATCCCCGTTGTGCCGCCTGGTTGCCCCATATAATGTCCATCACAGAAGAAAAAATCGCACGAAAAAGAGCGGATTCCAGCTTTCTCTCCCCGTTGAGAACCACCTCCACCGGACAATCGGCCATCGTATAAAGTTCATAGAAAAAATCCTCAGGAATCGTGACCACGGCCGCCATTCCCCGGGCAAGAAGCTCCTCGTCCGTCTCCTGCGCCCCCGCCTGCCATACCTCGCTAAACAATTCCACCTGTTCCATCTGCGAAAGCAGCGACCGCGACATGATCGTATCGTCTAAATCTCTCACGGCAATCGGGAACGGACGCACATAGATCTGCTGCGACATGTCTCCCATACCGGCCATGAGCGCCGCTGTCAAAAGAAAGGGCAGCAGAAGCATCAGCCAGCTGCCGCCGCGCAGAAACAGACAGAAATCCTTATAGAATACCGCCAGCCATTTCCTCATGTCATCCTCTCCTCAGCCGTCACAAGCCCTTTTTCCAGTGTCAGAATCCGATCGCAGACCTGCTCTAATTCTCCGGTCTGATGGCTGATCAGCACAACCGCGCATCCCTGCCTCCTTACGTCCGCAAGCGTTGTGAGAATCAGCGAAACCGAACGGGCGTCCGCACCGACCGTCGGCTCGTCTAACAGCAAAAGCTTAGGCTGTGCGATCAGCGCGGTCGCCAGATGCAGGCGGCGCTTCATTCCGCCCGAATACGTCGAAACCGCCTTTTTTTCCTTGTCCGTCAATTCCATCTGCTCCAGCAGACGGCGGCCGCGCGCCGACAGTTCCTTGCCCGCCAGCCCGGCGGACATCCCCCAGAAGCGCAGATTCTGCAGGCCGTTTAAACTGCCGTACAGGGAAATCTCCTGCGGCACATAGCCGATTCGCCCTGCTGCCTCAGGAGCATAACGGCAGCTGCCCGCCTCCGGGCGCAGCACGCCGGCCATCACGCCTAAAAGCGTACTCTTGCCCGCCCCGTTGCTGCCGCGAATCCCCAATATTTCTCCTTCGTACACATTTAGAGAAAGCGGGCCCAGCACCGGTACGGATGCCGTATATCGTTTTTCAATGTCTGTCAGGCCGCAAAGTATCTTCTTACCGTCCATCCCCCTGCCCAAACCTTCCTTATTATAATATATAGAAAACATTGCTGCCGCCACGCGCATTCCCGCAAACGGTTTACAGTCATTGTAGTATAGATACGCTTACATTGCAAGTTCTTCCTTCCCCGGCGGCCGCTTGTCTTTCCGCTACTCCTCCGAGCCCTCTTCTTTTGGCGGCCGCCCCGACTCTTTAATCAGCAGATAGCCCATCGGCCCGAAAAACAGTCCCAACAGTCCGAACAGCTGCATCCCCACATACATGGAGATCAGATTTTCCAGCGCGTTCAGCCCGATCTGTTCTCCCATATAATGCGCTTCCATCAGTTCCCGCACCAGCGCGCTCAGCCCGTAAATCGCCGCCAGGCCGATGGTCTGCCAGAGCTTTCCGCTCAGTGCGCTGACGGCAATCCAGGGCCACAGTACCGTACCCACGCCAAAAATCGGCAGGGCGTCCAAAAGGCCGATTAAAATCCCCAGCAAAACGGCGTAGGGATTTTGCAGAAGCGTCAAGCCCGCCGTGCAGATTCCCATCGTAATCATCATAATGTACAGCTGCGTCTTGCCGTAGGCCGTTCCCACCTTAGACAGTGTGCGCAGGACGCGGTTGATTTCCTCCCGAAACAGCGATCGGTCCCGCGCCTTCTTAATCTCTTCCAGCTGCGTTGTCGTAATCAGCGTTGCCCCGATTGTGATAAAAAATGTCACCAGGACTTCTACCGCCACCTTCACCCCGCTCAGCGACGTATTCATCAGGCCGTCGATGATTCCTGAGAGCGTATCCGCTCCCGGGCCGTCCCCGCTCAAATCCGTCATCCGCGCCAGCGGGCCGCTGATCGTTCCGCGGCTCAACGAAAGCCCCTCCTCCAGCTGCGTACAGCATTGGGAGAACCATTCGCTACAGTCCTCCCATATCCCCGGCAGCTTTCCCGAAAATAAAATCAGCTGCTCCAGCACGCTTTTTCCCAGCCAGAAGAAAAGCCCGCCAAGCAGCGCGCCAAAGACGGCCAGCACAACCCCTGCCGCCAGGCCGATCGGAATATGCAGCTTTTTATAGAAGAAACGGGCGATCGGACGGATGGGGATTGACAAAAGAACCGCAATCAAAAACGGAAGCAGCAGCGGGAGCAGATACTTAAAGACCAGGTAAACCGCCGCCGTCATCCCGGCTGTGCGCAGTAAAATTTTCTGTTTTTCCGTCAGCCGAAACTCCATAAAAAAACCGCCTTCCTTGCCATTGATACCTTAGTATCTGCGGCTGAAAGACGGCTATACGGGTATATTTTTCCTTATCAAAATGCCTGTTTGAAACGATGTCTCTACACCTTAAAGCGATATCCCACGCCCCATATGGTCTCAATGTACTGCGGCTTGGACGTATTGAACTCTATCTTCTCGCGGATTTTTTTGATATGGACGGTCACGGTCGCGATATCGCCCACCGACTCCATATCCCAAATCCGGCTGAATAACTCCTCCTTCGTAAATACATGGTTCGGGTTCTGTGCCAGGAAGGTCAAAAGATCAAATTCTTTGGTCGTAAAGGTTTTTTCCTCGCCGTTTATATACACGCGGCGCGCCGTCTTGTCGATTTTCAGGCCGCGAATCTCGATGATCTCATTTTCCTGGATCCCGCTGCCGATCAAACGCTCGTAGCGGGCCAGATGCGCTTTGACGCGCGCCACCAGTTCGCTGGGGCTGAAGGGCTTGGTAATGTAATCGTCCGCGCCCAGGCCCAGTCCGCGGATCTTGTCGATGTCCTCTTTTTTGGCAGAGACCATCAGAATCGGCGTATTCTTGACCTTGCGCACCCGCTTGCAGATCTCAAAGCCGTCCACGCCCGGCAGCATCAGGTCCAAGATCAGCAGATCGAACTTTTCTTCCAGTGCCCGCGTAAGACCGCCGTCGCCGTTGTTTTCAATCTCCACCGAAAAGCCGCTCAGCTCCAGATAGTCCTTCTCCAGCTCGGCGATCGACTCCTCGTCCTCAATGATTAAAATTTTACTCATGCAATACCTCCTGATATTTTCTAAGCACAAAGTGCATTACGGTTCCGATGCCCTCCTTGCTGGTGGCCCAAATCTTGCCGCCGTGGTCCTCGACGATTTTTTTGACAATCGACAGGCCGATGCCGCTGCCGCCCTGCGAGGAATTGCGCGAAGAATCGGCGCGGTAAAAACGGTCAAAAATGCTTGGCAGGTCCTTTTGTGCAATGCCTTTTCCATTGTCCTCAATCTCAATCTGCACAAAATCGCCCACATCCTTTAAGCGGATCATCAAAAGCCCCCGCCGTTTGTCCAGGTATTTTACCGAATTGCCGACAATATTATTCACCACGCGCTTTAACTGCTCCGTGTCGGCGATGATCGTCGTCCCAGGCTCCACATAATTGTAGTAGTTGAGCGTGATGTTTTTGGCCTCCAGCTCCATCGTAAGCTCTTCCACACAGTCGGCAAAATAGCTGCCGATGTCAAGCTTTGTAAACACATAAGGAATCTTGTTTGTATCAATTTTAGAATAAAAGGTCAATTCGTCGATCAGGCGGTCCATATCGTTGGCCTTATTGTAAATCGTGCGGATATATTTCTCCATCCGTTCCGGCGAAGAAGCCACGCCGTCCATGATTCCTTCGCAGTAGCCCTTGATCGCGGTGATCGGGGTTTTCAGATCATGGGAAATATTGCTGATCAGCTCTTTATTCTCCATGTCATACTGAAGCTTTTCCTCCGCCGTATCTTTAAGCCGCTGGCGCATTTCCTCAAAGTCCAGACACAGCTGCCCGATCTCGTCCTGCTCCGTGATGTCTAACTCGAAGTCAAGATTGCCGTCCTTGATCTCCCGCGTCGCCTGCTGCAGCTTTCCCAGCGGGCGCAGGATCGCCCGGTAAATCCACATCGACAGGACCAGCACGACCATCACCAGCAGCAAAACCAGCATAAAGCCCATCTCCGTAAAGATCGAACGCACCTGCGGAAGCAGCTGGTACAGGGCCGTGACCACAAACACGGAGCAGGATTCTCCCCGGTCGCTCACAAAATCATTTTGTTTAATCAGATATTCGCGGTTCTCCGCCGTGTGGTAGTCGACGCCCTGGCCGTCCTCAATGCTGCCAAATGCCGGCAGGCTTTCGAGGAAATTTCCGGAAACGCTGTCGCTTCCTATATAAGTAAAGGCTCCGCCGGTACGCACCACCAGAAAGGAATAGGCGCTGCGCAGGTCCGCGTTCATCATATCAAGCCGCTTTGTGTCCTCAAAAAACGCCGGATCCTCCCGGATCAACTCCTTTACCTCCTCCAGCGTCTCCGCCGTCATACTGCTGATCAGCTGAACGGCATTTCCGGAAAATAATTCGCCTGTGCCGCTTCCTTCATATCCCCGTACCATTGTGCGAAGCTGAAAAGACGTAAACATGGACATACCTATGTACACGATAAAAATCGGCACCAGAATAATCGTAAAGAACGCAATAATCAGCTTTGTCCTCAGCTTCATACAAAAACTCCTTCTGCCCGCGGGCCCGGCCGTCCCCGCCCGGGCCTCTCTGCGCTTCTCATTTCAGTACCAGCTGTGTTGCCCGCTGGTCGCCGATGCGGATCACGCTGGACTGCGACTGGCTGGTAAGCATATCGATATTTCCGCCCAGAGCGCCCGCATAGCGCAGCTGACCATTGTAATTATACAAAACACACTCCGACTGGTTGTATAAGCATGTCCCATACGGTGAAAAACTGGCGGCCGTATAGGCAAAACCGATACCTTTTTCAAAAACCAGACGGCCCAGGGCATCGTATACGTACAGATGATAGGGCGCCAT
Source organism: Lachnospiraceae bacterium (assembly GCA_022793375.1). Classification (GTDB taxonomy): domain Bacteria; phylum Bacillota; class Clostridia; order Lachnospirales; family Lachnospiraceae; genus RGIG7193. The sequence goes on along the minus strand of JAAWCS010000044.1, from coordinate 28,525 downwards.
CTGTTCGGCGCTGTCCGTAATCACCCCCACATGACCGCTGCCGTAAAACACGCTGCGGATCTCCTGCTCATAGAGATGCGTCTCTCCCTCCTCCGGCAGAAGCGGCGACTTGGGCGACAGATTTTCCATAGAAAAAAATTTCACGCCGTTATCCAAAAACGCGCAGGCCCGGGAATCGCTCAGAAACGCGACCTGCAGACAGATGGTATTGCCGATCGGAAACGCGCCGACCATCTTCTCTTCCACCAATTCGCCCATCTCTGAAAAATTGTAGAACGCGATCTTATTCTGCATTGTGCCGGCTTCCGCATATACGCAGGACAGCATCAGCTGCGTCCCCGAGGGCGACAAAGACATTGACATTGGGAAACCCTCCCCGCCCATCCAAAACTTCAATTCGATATCCAGCCGGGCCCCCGCCTTGTCAAAAAAGTTTATGTAACTCACATCGCCGTCGTCCAGAAGCGCCGCCACCATTCCCTGGCCGGCAATCGTAATCCCCAGCACCGGCAGCGTCGTGTTCACCATTCCCTGGCAGCCGGTTTCGTCGCAGATATAAATGCTGCGTCCCTCCTGGTCCGCGATCGCCGCGTAGGAACCGTTCGTCGCCACCAGCGGCGAGCGCATCTCATAAGCCTGCGTCCAGACGGTCTCCCCCAGCGAATTGATGTAGGACGCCCCGTCCTGGCTGCATTTGAGCACATTGGTCGCATAGGGCGTGTAAGTCGCGTAGGAATTTCCCTCGATTTCTTTGCTCCACTGCGCTTCATAGAGCGTATATTGCTTATTTTGGTTATCTATATAAAAGTACACTAAAACGCCCACGATCAAAGCGGCCGGCAAAAGCGTGAATATCATTTTCCGGGTCCGATGCCAAAAAAGGCGATGCTCATAACGGTCGTCCTCCTCCGGCTCTTCCAGCTGTTCCAGCTCATAATCGTCGTTCTCTTCCGTACCTGTGACTAACATCCGGCTGCGCAGACGGTTTTTCTTCTGCTCCCGTTCCTGTTCTGTCATATGGTTCCCTTTCTAATTGCTGCTTTTGGTGGCTTGTGCGTCATCCTCCTCATGAATCTTGATTCATGCGTATCTTTTGCCGCTTGCCGAATGAACAAACTCATTCTTCTTGCTAACGCTCATTATACCCTGAAATGCGGAGGGATTCAACCGGGATTTGAACAATCGTCTTTTTTGTCCGGGTTTTTGATCGTTATCTTGTTGACGACGCTTTTGTCTGTCTTATATAACGGGCAAATACCCAAAGATTAAAAAGACGCCCAGCAAAATTCCGCGCCAAAAAATCGTTTTGCCTTATTGACAAAATGTAATTAGTACATTACAATAGAAATGTAATTACTTCATTACTTTTTGGAAAGGAGAGATGACTTTGATATGGAATAGAATAAAAGTTCTGAGGGCCGAAAAGGATTGGACACAGGCAGATTTAGCACATAAAGTCGGCATTTCAAGACAGGCTGTCATTTCAATCGAAAAATATAAATACACGCCGTCTTTGGAATTAGCATTTAAGATCGCGGAAACATTTGGCGTATCTATGGAGGAAGTTTTTGAACACAGGGAGGAATGACATGGGTGAACAGACAATCCTTTTAATTTTACTTGTTGCGGCAGTCGGAATAACGCTTTGGCTGTATATCATGAAGGCCAAAAAACAAATAGAGTACAAAGGAGATGAGCGCTGGCAGCTGGTTCAATTGAAAGCCAACAACGCTGCTAATATCATAAATTGGATTTTGATTATTCTGCTGAGTATTTTACCGATATTCATTGACAATCAAACTACGTTCACACTTCAGCGGATCACCACTTTCGGATTGATTTATATTGGAGGGCGCAATTTGATTGAACTGGTTATGACGATGTATTACGACAGACAACTATAGCGGGAAGTATAGCATTCTGCCCTGAGATCATGGGCAAGAGAGGGGATATACCATGTACAACAAAGAACCGGAGGATTTTGGCTCTCTTCTGTCCCGTAATCGCCAAAAATGGAATCTGAGCCTGGAACAGCTGTCCGAAGGCCTGTGCACCCCCAGTGAGGTCGCCCGTATGGAAAAAGGGGAGCGCACCCCCGACAAGCTGCTGCGCGACCGGCTGCTCCTGCGGGTCGGCATCTCGCCGGATACACATGAAAGCTTCCTCTTCGACGACGATTTCGCGCCCTGGAAGCTGCGCCAGCAAATTCTGGGCGCCGTTGCCAAACGACAGAGCAAACGGGCCAAAAATCTGCTGACCGAATATCGCAGGCTCTATGTCCGGCCGGATCAAAAAGACGCTGTCTATAGACAGCTGGAACTGCAGTTTTGCCTGAGCATGGAAGTCCAGCTCCTGCGGTTCAAGGGCGCCGACGACGAAACGCTGGCAAAAATGTTTGGCAAAGCCTTGTCCCTGAGTGTTCCCCGCATTGACGAAAGCGTCCGCGGGCGGGCTCTCTGCGTTCAGGAAGTCAACCTGTTCCTCGAATATCTCCGCCACCGCCAGCCGCCCGATGCCGCCAGGCTTTTATGGGAAATACTCGAATATATTGAGCGTTCTCATCTGGACGACGTAAGCAAGGCACGAGTCTATCCAAAAGCGATCTGCTATCTCTATATTTACGGAGAAAAACCGATTTATTCCGAACTACAACAAGCAGAATGCGGGCAGGCGATCCGGAGGTGCCGGGCAGGCATCGAACTATTACGCAGGACCGGCCGCATGTACCATCTGTGGGAACTGCTGACACTGTACGGAACGTTTTTAAAAACGCTGGCTTCTTCCTGTGCGCAAAAAGCCCCGGCCAAAGCAGAAGCCCTAAAGCCTATGTTATCGCAAAATGAGGTGCTCCTTCATGCGCTCGAGGTCACCTTTGCGCAGTACGGCGTCCCCAGGGAGACGGAGGATTTTTGCTATCTCTATATAGAAAAAGAAGTCTACTGCATCGGCGACCTGATCCGTCTGCGGCGAACAATGGCCGGTTTAACCCGGGCGCAGCTCTGCGATGGCATCTGTTCGGAACGGACATTGATGCGGCTGGAGCAGAACCAAAAACGAACTTATTGGCACTACGTCCACCAGCTTTTTCAACGGCTGAATCTTGCGCCGGAATACTGCCGGCATGCGTTGGTTACGGACAGTCAGGAAGCAATCGACTGCCTGGAGGAGATGCGTAACCGCATTCACAACCGGGAATATGATAAGACAGATATTTTAATCCAACAGATTGAAAAACTCGTGGACATGGATATTCCCTCCAACCGGCAAATCATGATGCGGCATCGGGCGTTAAACGAACTGCAAAAAGGCGCAATTACTAAAAAAGAGTTTTGTTTAAAGGTCATAGAAGCATTGGAATGCACACTTCCATATAAAACAGCAATGTGCGCAGGCGAAAAATATCTAACGAATGAAGAGCTTTTGTGCTTACAAAATATTGCTATGAAAAGCGCGGAAACGGAAGAATCCAAGAGAAAATACATCCAACTGTTCTGCGAAACGTATCGCCCCTATCAAAGCGATGGGATAGTAAATTGCTACATCAATATGTATGAAACCATTATGGATTATGTAATGAGCGAATTAGGCAATCTTGGAAAATACAAACATTCCAATGAGATCGGTCAAACGCTTATAACAGAATGCCTTTATATGCGCCGATTTTATGGAATCTATCGAAGCATCTACAACATGCTTTGGAACGAGGACCAGCAGCTAAAAGAAGGCATCCTGTCTAAGCGCAAGTGTAATCCTGTGGAGGATTTACAATACTGCATTATATTCAGCGAGTTTTGCAACCGATCGTATCAGGCGGATTTTTACAGAAGGAAGCTTGTATCCCGCAAAATCGACTGACCTTATTTGGTCACCTCCTCATTGTCCACGTCGTCGTTCTGCGGCTGAATCCCTGGCTCCGTTTCATCCGCGCCTGCTTCGATCGTCTCGCCGGGCTCCTCCGCAACAGGGGCCGGCGAGAGCGGGGCGGCGGCCACCAGCAGACAGGCGCTGAGAACGGCCAGAGATGCTGCTGTTTTTTTGAACATGTTCTTCTTCATAATAGTAGATACTCCTTTCTTTGTGCATGCCCTTATTCTCCGGGCATATTTTACATATTTATAGCATTTCTTTTGTTCTGCCCTTTTCGCAGGGTATCGCAGGACACTTGCACCTTTGGGGGCAGTAATGCTTTCTTGCTGTTATCTAAAATTGTAGTCGGGAAGTTAGTGACAACTTTGTCCAAAACGGCACCTGCAATTTAAGGGGCTTTTGGACAGAGTTGTCACTTGATAAAAAAGTATTTTAAGGTTATGATTAGGGTGAAACGAGCTCAGACGCCTAAAATCCAATAGACTTTTACACGACATTTTGTCTGGGAGGAAAAAAATAATTAAAAGTAAAATATTAAGTACTGTTCTTATTATGTGTTTTTTGTGCTTAACTCCTTGTCAAGCAGCCTTTGCAGCCGAAACAAATATATGAAAGGCCATATTTGATCGCATCTCTTCTAATACTATTGCAATAGTCCCCGTTTTTCTTTTCCTTCTTGAAAGGATAAATAATATGATAATTATTTACCTGTTTCTCTGCGGCCTGATATGGACGATATTCTTCATGGCAATTCCTGTCACAAAATACTCTTCTGGTGCCGCCGGGCAGTGGATATTACAAATTGCCATTACTTGTGCTATCTATTATGGTGTCTCTTACATCGAACGAAATAGCTGCCCATTCAAGTTTTCCGAAAACAAGCAAAATGAGAAGCCGCCTTCAAATCCAGGCGTAACACTTCTGAAAACAGGAATACTATGTATGTATACATCTCTAAACACCTATAATATAGAAAAATTGTTCTTTCAGCTGCTTATATGCCTTCTCAGTTGCGCTGTAATGACCCCTTTGCTCTGCAGTAAGGCAGAAACACATCGACTGTCACTGCACCGATAGCCTTCTTGGGTTTTTATGGCATATTGCTTGTTTTTGATTTCCTGGCGTATGTCATAAATTTGGGGAAAAGTTCTTATGATTTTAAATTTTAAGTGCCTTTGGACAAAGTTGGCACTTGTTGTTTTGATATTTTTGGATTATGCTTATGATGTCGACGACAGGAAGGGGGGATTCCATTGAGGGAAGTAATGAAACAACTTGATTGCTGTAAATCTATAGGAACTATAAAAATTTAGAGCTTAAAGTACACGCACGCGGCACGATTATTCTATATCTGCTGATAAAACTTATGTCGTATGATTTTGCATTCGATACTAAATATGCAGCTAATTATCATACTGTTACATATGTTAGCAGTGTTGGTAAAGCAGCTACTACTGTCCAATAGGAGTTTTATATGTCTTATATGGGGTATTTTTTGTTTTACTTTATTTTACCAACCAGCTTCTTTTTTCCATGGCTATTCCTTCACACACTTTTAAAGATGATTCGCAAAGAAAAATATGGTGTCGCTATGTTCTTAACATGTTTACATTTTGGCATTATTGTAGCAGGAATTCTGTTACTTTTGGTTGCAACCGCTTAATGGTATAGCGCTTTTAAAATTCCTCAACCTTCAAAAAACCGGATGTGGGCGGGAAACCGCCCCATCTGATTTAAAAAGTCTTGCTTTCCACTGGCTACCGTCAAAACAAGGGGATAAGTATGAAGAAAAGAAAGTACTTTTTAATAATCGGTTTTCTTTTCCTATGTATAGTACTTGGAATCACTTACTATCAACAATCTATTACTAAAAAAGTATTAAAACAAACGTGGGAACAATTATCAAAAGAAGAGCAATATGAAGCAGTTGGTTCGTGGTCAGATGGTAAAGTCGAAAAAGTTATAATACATGAGGGTAATACAAGATATTTTTTAGCAGAACAGTACTATGGCAAACCCGTTTTACTTGTAACATATACGTCATCAATGCGAGAGATTATTGGCGATGTAGAAAAGATTGTTGACCCAGTTTCCGGTGAAATCGTCGGAGGCTCCTTGCGAGATTAGTGTGCTGTACGATGGAAATTTAGACAAGGAGGTTTGCCTGAATATAATCCGGTCAGCACACTAACCTCTCTTTCAAAACGAAATCTCCCAGCGTCTGCCATAAAGATTCGTATGTGATACTCCCACAAGGTAAAAGATACAACTTAGAAACACAACGTTAAGACAGCTGTAAAACATTTCTCCTCCAAATCTGTTATAGTAAAGACAATCCCGATTCCCTCCATGGGTTTTCAGGAGGTCTTTTAAACGAGGAGGACACGAGATGAAAAAAATAACCGCCTTATCCGCTTTTTTCCTGCTACTTTCATTGTTTTTACTTGCCTGTACAGCCAGTTCGGAAGAACCATCTGTTCCTTCCGCCGCACAAGCGCAGCCAAACGTGAATGCAACCGACGCCAGCATAGCAGAAACCAATCCGGCCAACACATCCGACGGCGCCTATTACCGCATGACCTACACAAAATCTCCGGTAGATATCGACGAAGTCATGCACGCTTTACTAACGGATCCAGCCCAAACAGCTGCTTTTGAAGCAGCCGAAACAAACGCATCCGCGCTGCCTGACGGCCGAACTATATATGAAGGCACAATGACCGTCGATGGAATCGTCTATGGCTGGGCAGAATGTGCCGGTGCTTTTGAGTTCCACAGAGAGTACTCATCCAAACCCGTTCAAGCAGAAGACGCTGAGCGTTTAGCTCAGGATTTTCTGGGGCGATTGGGCTGGGCATATGATAATAATCTGCAAATTCGTTCTGTGGAAGATGGTACGGTAGATATCCGCTGCCGGTTATATTATCATGGCGTGAAGCTGATGGGCCCGCATACCTTTTATTTTGAACCAGGAAACGAGGACGAACATGGATTAACAGGTTCTTACATACAATTGTCATTCTCCGGCGACGGAATCAATTCTGTGTTGATCGAATCGCCCCCTCAGGAGGGCGACATATTGCAGACTTATGATCCTCAAAAAGACTTTTTAAGTTTAGACGATGCCGCCGTTATGGCAGAACAATATATTGAAACAGCAGAGACCCAGACGCCCCAGCCGGACCGGACCTTATATCTTGAAAGAATGAGTATTGAAAGAATCTATATACCTTATCGGGATGTTTCCGGCAAAAATAACGATATACTGACGCCGGCCTTTGAAGTTCGTATCCCGTTTAAATATGAAGATATGCCCGAAGGAACCATGGTTTTATACCTGGATGCACTAACCGGATATGTTTATGATACAAGTCATGAGTTTTTCTAAACACAAAATACAGGCTCTGCAATCCTTTGAATGTTTTGCCCGCTCCCTGGCAAATACCTTCATTTTATGCTAGAATAAAGGAAAAGATAGCCTTGCAGCCAACAAACCAATCAAATAGGAGGTACTGACATGATCGATATCAATCCCATAACCGATGTGATGCAATACTATCACTTTGCGCTGATCCCGTTATACTGTGTTTTCATCCTCATGGAGTTTTGCTGCTTCAAAAGCCTGAAGGGGCAGATGCGCAAAACCTACGCCTTTTATGCCATAATCCTGGCGTTTTTTTCGACCCTGGCACATTACCTCTTCTTAGGCGTCCTCGCCGACAACCAGGCCGACATATCCATGCTGATGATCCAGAATCACATTATGCTTTTGCTGTGCCTTGTAAACCTGTTCTTTGTGACACGCAGAAGTTTCCGGGAGGAATAAAACCGTTTCTTTTGCTCCTTTTATGGATACGCCCCGGATTTGCCGGCGGGATACTCCCTCTGAAAGGAGCTTTCCTTTGAATATAGCGGGAAAATTCAGCTAAAAACCCTTGCCGCAAATACCGTTTGGGGCCTCCTTAAAGACTTGATTTTAGCTTTAACCTATTGTAAAATATATCATCATATGGAAGATTTCCAGACAGAATGAGGGAGGCTCTTATAATGCAAAAACGTATTTTGGTAGTTGATGATGAAGGCATGAATCTCAAGCGGACAAAGATCATCCTGGAAAAGTATTATGATGTGGTCTTTGCCGAATCCGGAGTACAGGCGCTGGAAAAACTGAACCGCGAATGGATTGACCTGGTTCTTCTTGACATTGCGATGCCGGATATGGATGGGATCGAGACCTTCAAGCGTATGAAGGAAGATCATATCAACGTACCCGTCATCTTCCTGACAGCGTCCGGAGATGAGGACGACGTGCGCAGCGCCATCTGCCTGGGTGCGGTAAATTATATTAAAAAACCCTTTTTGCCGCAGGAACTGTTAAAACGGGTTGCAAAGGAGTTTGGAACGGAATGAAAACAGAAGGACAAACAAGCGAACACTTGCTCTTAGCCAGCATCGTTACGGTCGTTGGCATCATGTTGCTGCTGCTTACGATTGCCTTGTCCTGGGAGTTGTGGATGGTTCCGATTTTTGTGATTGGCAATACCCTTGTATGGTTTCTTCACATCACAAAAGCCGGTTCCGATTCTTTTTTTAAAAGTCTCTGTTCCAGCTTACTGATGGTTGGGTTCTTTTTCTTCGGAGTACATAAATCTATCCTTTTTGATATCGCTGCGGTAGCTTGTATGTTGCTCCTTGTTTTCTCCATGCTTGACAAAAAACGGCTGTTGTATATGACAGCCGCTTTATATGTCTTTGTAATTTTGTATCATTTTCTGATTTTGCATACCATCACCAAAGAGATGGGAATCCAGGAGCTGATCCGGCTTGGATTCGGCGCGATGGTCGTCATCCTCGCGACCGTCATTTCCAGATACCGGATCCTGCGCAGAAGGGAAAGCCAGACTCAGTACGACAATGCGCTTGTACAGCTGGAAACAGCCGGGCGGCAGAACGCGGAGTTTTTGTCCAACGTATCACATGAGCTGCGCACGCCAATCAACATGGTCATCGGACTCAGCGAAGTCACGCTGGAAAAAAACATTTCCCCGGAAGTTCAGGCCGACGTGCGCTCCATAAAGATGGCCGGCAAGCGTCTGTCCAATCAGATCAACAATATCCTCGACTATACGGAGATTGTGGAGGGTACTTTGACTTCGATAAAGGAACCTTACATGATTACTTCCGTGCTCAACGACGTCATTACGACCACGGCCATGCAGACCAACAAACATCAATTGGAAATGGTGTTTGACATCAATCCCAAAACGCCGGCCATTCTTATCGGCGATGCGGAAAAAATTTCCCATGTTTTAAAAATTCTTCTGGAAAACTCGATCAAGTTTACGGACGAAGGCGGTATCAATCTCTGCATTGATTTCCGGTCCGAAAAATACGGCGGAAATCTGGTGATCGACGTATATGATACCGGGATCGGCATGACACATTCGCAGATCCGGCAGATGTTTGAAGATTTCTATCAGGCGGATTCCGGCAGCAGCCGCTTCGCAAGCGGACTGGGGCTGGGGCTTCCGGTTGCCCGCGGCCTGCTTCATGCCATGGGCGGCTTCATTCATTTTGAAAGCAGCGAGCAGCGCGGTCTGCAGGCCCATATCACAATTCCGCAGGGCATAGAGGACAGCCGGCAGAGCATTGAGGTTTCTCATCCCGAACGTTTTTGTATCGCCTGCTATTTCCAGCCGGAAAAATACAACAGCGACGAAGTCCGCAAATACTATGATAAAATGATCCTCCATATGGTGGAGGGGCTGGGACTTGAAGGGTATCAGGCGCACAATTTTGAAGGACTGCTCCAATTGCTCCGAAATCACAAGATTACACATGTGTTTATCGCGCAATCCGAATATGAGGAGAACGCCTCCTACTATGAGGATCTCTCTTTCCGGCTTCCGGTCATAATCATTGCGGAACATGACTTTGCCTTAGACCACAGCAGCCGGCTGCAGATCATCCGCAAGCCGTTCTTTGCTCTTTCGGTTGTCAATCTGCTAAACGGCGCTCTGAAAATCAATCAGATTGACGAATCCCAGGCCGGCGGCCGCAGGCCTTTCTTCTGTGACGGGATCCGGGCCCTTGCCGTCGATGACGAGGAGATGAACCTTGTCGTAGCCAAGGGCGTCCTGGGCAGTTACGGGATCCAGGTCGATACCTGTTTAAGCGGGAGAGAAGCCCTGGAGCGGTGCGGCCGGATTGCCTACGACATTGTTTTTCTCGATCACATGATGCCCGGTTTCGACGGTGTGGAAACGCTGAAGCGCCTGCGGGAAATCAACGACGGGGCCTATCAGGATCTGCCGGTGATTGCTTTGACCGCCAATACAATAAGCGGCGCGCGGGAAATGTTCCGCAGCGAGGGTTTTACGGAATTTATCCCCAAGCCGATCGAGCGCGCCGTCCTTGAGCGGGTACTGCGCCGGGTGCTGCCCAAAGACCGCATCCGCTACGGTTCGGCTCCCGCCGCTTTTGAAGAGCCGATTAAAGAGCCTTCTGCTGCCGATGTTTCTGTCGAGGAAGTAACCGCCGAGAAAGATCCGGATACCGCCCCGCCGTTTGCTCATCTGGCCCAGGTCGGATTCGATTTGCAGATGGGGCTTGATTACTGCGGCGGCGACGAAGATTTTTATCTGGAGATGCTGCAGATGTTCTATGCCCAGGGCCTGGAAAAACGCAACGAGATCATCTCTCTTTATGAGGCAAATAACTGGCCGGACTATGCGGTCAAAGTTCACGCGCTAAAGAGCACCTCGCTGACCATCGGCGCGCTGGAACTCTCCGAACACGCCAGGGCATTGGAACAGGCCGCCAAAAAGGAAGAAACCGAATTCATCCACGAAAATCATGCGCAGCTTTTACATCTGCACGAAAAAGTCTGCGCAAGTCTTGCCAAACTATAATTCAGGAGGATGCACTGCATGTTGAAAAAATGGTTTGATATCATCTACGACCATAGGATCAGTCTGCGGGAGCGCATGTTCCGCCTGGTTACCGGCATCTGCATGATCGCGCTGATCATTATACTGCCTATGGGTCGAAACATTGTAAATTTGCTGATATTGGCAGCCAGCCTTTTCTGTATCGCAACCGCCGTCAGGATCAGTATCAAAAAGGACTCGATTCATACGGGCGCTACCTTCATTACAGTCCTGCTGCTTTTGGTGTTTCCGATCAGCTTTTTTACCGCCGGCGGATTTTACAGCGGGATGCCGGAATGGTTTATTCTTTGTTATATTTATATTATAATTACATTGGAGGGACGGCGTAAACATGCTTTCTTTGCACTCTGCATGCTGGAGACGATTCTCTGTTATTATATTGCGTTCTATTTTCCGGAATTTGTCTCCAATAATACACAGGAGCACTCCTTTTTTGATTCGGCTTCGTCCGTAATTCTCATGGGCGTGCTGACCAGCGTACTGCTCTCCTTTTTAAATCGTATGTATGAAGAGGAGAACGAACTTTCCCGGCAGCAGAAAAAAGAGATCGAGGAATTAAACAAAGCGGAGAATCATTTTTTCTCCAGTATGAGCCATGAAATCCGCACTCCCATCAACACAATTATCGGTCTCAATGAAATCATCCTGCGCGGAGACATCCCCGACGACGTGGCCGAAAACGCCAGAAATATCCAGGGCGCCAGCAAAATGCTGCTTACCCTGATCAACGACATCCTGGATTTGTCCAAGATCAAGTCCGGCAAGATGGAGATTGTCAATGTCTCTTATGAAACCGGACGGCTTTTTTCAGAGGTCGTCAACATGATCTGGATCAAAGCCCGGGAAAAGGGGCTGGAGTTTCGTCTGCATGTGGATTCTTCGATCCCCAGTATGCTCTGCGGCGATGAGGTACGCATTAAGCAGGTTTTAATCAACCTGTTGAACAATGCCGTAAAGTATACCAGCGAAGGACATATTACGCTTTCCGTGCGTTGTGAGCGGCTGACTTTAAACCGCGTGCGGGTCTGGTATTCCGTAGAGGATACCGGCATGGGGGTCAAAAAGGAAAATATCCCCCATATCTTTAATGCCTTTAAGCGCGTAGACGAAGAGAAAAACCGCCATATCGAAGGCACCGGCCTGGGCCTTAGCATTGTCCACCAGCTCATAAAACTGATGGGCGGCGAAATCAGCGTCAACAGCGTTTATACCAAGGGCTCAACGTTCCTTGTCATGCTGGAACAGGATATCGTCGATGAGCGTGAATTGGGGACTTTTACTCTCGAATCCCGTACAAAGGTCCACGAAGCAGAGCAGTACCAACAAAGTTTTGAAGCGCCTGAGGCCCGCATTTTGGTTGTTGACGACAACGACATGAATCTGATGGTCGTGCGCAAGCTGCTCGCTGAGACTAAAATCCAAATCGACACCGCCTCCGACGGCTTTGAGTGCCTCAAACTGACACGCAAACTGCATTATGACGGTATTCTGATGGATCACCTGATGCCGGAGATGGACGGTATCCAGTGTCTGCACGCACTGCGCTCACAGCCGGGCGGCCTGTGCCAGGATGTCCCGGTCATCGCCTTAACTGCCAATGCCGGCAGCGACAATCAGCTCCTCTATCGTAAAGAAGGATTCAGCGGCTACCTGGCCAAACCCGTCAGCGGCGCTCTGCTGGAGGCCTCCGTATTGAGCATCCTTCCCAAAGAGCTGGTCGTAGTAAACAACGAAGCCGCTCCGTCGGAAATCGGCAAGGATATCCTTATTTTTGAGCAGGCGCAGAGACGTTCGCTGATCGTGACAACCGACAGCGTGTGCGATCTTCCCGAATCCCTGAAGCAGGAGTTTAATATTTCGGTCTGTCCGTATTATGTCTGCACCGACCATGGACGCTTCCTCGATGAGCTGGAGCTGAAGGCCGACGAACTGCTGCTGCATGTATGTGAAGGCAAAATCGGCTATTCGCAGGCGCCGTCTGTTGAGGACTACGAGAGATTTTTTGCCGAGAAGCTGACCGAAGCCCAGAACATCATCCACATTACCATGGCCAAGCATGCCAGCCAGGGATATCACAATGCCCTGGAAGCGGCAAAGTCTTTTGAGAATGTCACGGTACTGGATTCCGGCCACATTTCCAGCAGCATGGGCCTGACTGTTCTCTACGCAGCTTCCATGGCGGAAAATCATGCGGCAAAAGCAGATATTATAGAGGTTGTAAATCGACTGCGGCGTTATATTTCCTCTGCTTTCATCCTCGACACTACTCATATGATGTGCCAGTCCGGGAAACTATCCAAGAGGATCCAGATTACCTGCGACTCCCTGCTGCTGCATCCGGTCATCGTTCTTCGTAAAAGCAAGTTGAGCGTCTCCGCTATGCTGACCGGCGATTTTGCGCATATGGCAAAGCGTTATGTAAGAAAGGTATTTTTAGACACCCGGAACATTGATCGAAGAATCTTATTTATTACCTATTCAGGCCTGAGTGAAAAGAGACTGCTGTATATTCAGGAGCTGGTACGGCAATATTGTCCTTTTGAGCGGATTTATCTGCAGAAAGCTTCGGCAGCCGTTGCCTGCAACTGCGGCCCCAATTCGTTTGGTCTGCTGTTTATGAAAAAGAACGAAGCGATTATCAGCTTTTCCGAGGCGTCAAAAGGGGTCTCCTCCTCTTAATATCTGCCCTGCGGCCGCAGGCTTTTGGGCCGGTGGCCGCAGGGGAATATTGTTTTAGGGGAACATTGCCCTTTTCATGGCTGACAGAGATTGCAGGGGAGATACCCTTCTTCGATCAGGTTTTCTCGCCCGCCTGAATAGTTTTCTCTGTTTTTGGCTTTCATCTGCGAAACGCTGGAGCAGGAGGGATCATGGAAGCGCCTGGTATTCGTATTCAGCACGTAGTCGTATTCCAGGTCTGACGCGGCAGATTCCTGCATGGCGCCTGATTTCTCCAGACTGCTTTCCCCGGTCGCATAGTCGATCGCAATACCCGGCTGTACATTATAGCAATACACGTTAAAGCAAATCCCGGCCCCCTCATCTTCTACAGAGCAGGCTTCCATCAAGACCCCTGAAGCGACCAGGTTATCCCCTTCAAAGAAGGGGGTGACGCGGTACAGTACATGATTTCCCGTCTCATGCACGTATTCCGCCACTTGATTTTCCCACGGCAGCATTCCCTCCACGTTCAGATAGCGGGTTCCTGTAATCAGGTTCTGCTCATTGGCATTTTCCCCGGCCAGCTGAAAGCCGATCAGGTGACAGCGATTGTAGAGGTAGCGGTCGGCAATAACTTCATATTTCACCGTATGCCAGCCGGTCGGTTTCACGGTACCGATGCTTCCTCGCTCCTCGGTCGGCATGATTTCCGGGCATACGTTTGCAAACGCCGTACCGCAGCGGCCCAGCGCGTCCAAGGGCGCATATTCTTCAAAAACTCCCTCCGGCACTTCCTCGGCCAGAAAGAACGGAATCCCTTCATTGACAGAAACACTTGCGTTTCCCGTGTACGGTGGAATTGCTTCGTACCAAAAGCCGGCGGTTTCCTCCGCCCTCACACCCGCAGAAGCTTCTGCGGGCGCCCCATTTGTCTCCTGTACAAGGGACAGCGTGTCTGTGCAGGCTGTTAGAAACAGCAGGGCCGCCAGTAAGATTCCTAAAATCGTTCTCTTTTGTCTCATTTTTCAACGCTTCCTGTTCTTTTATTTCATGCCGGACTACCGGATTGCCATATGCAAATTGTTGTTTTCCACGTTTGGAGCCGCGATCCATAGGCCCAATGACATGAGGTATGATTTGAGGGTTTCACTTTCAAGCATCAGATCTCCAGGACCTAATTTGCCATGGACAAGCTGTTCCAGCAAGTCCTTCATAATCATTACTTCCTCAAAAGCCGCCACATCGATGTCCCTGATATCGTACACCCTGCTTCTCAGATACTCATACAGCCGGCTCTCAAATTTACCGGTGCTTAAATCATCTCCGAAAAAGTCCTGGTTCTTTTCGATCAGCTTGTCTGTGTAATTTTTATTTCTTACAATCCTTTGAATCAGCTTGTCATAAATATTTACCACCTGGAGGGTCTCACCGCCGTTTACATGTCTGTTTATCCAAACCGAACCTGAAACATCCATTACCGGCAAGCAAATCATCGGTACGCAGTACCGAACCGTGACCACATCCGAGAGAATGTAATTGATAATCTCATTGCTTGTTTTGACCTGCAGTCCGGCGTAATTTCCTGCGAGCAGCGTAGCATTGCTCATCAATGCCGGTACATCGCCTTCATTGACAAAGAGGATATCCCGCTGCGTATCCTTTGGATTATAGTGTTGATTATGGCTTATTTTCGTATCGATCAAACCGGTGCCAATGGCCTTAAACTGTCTCGCGGTTTTTCTATGCGCCCGTTTGCCGGTCGCAATGCAAAACATTTCATAATTACTTTCTTCGGATTCGGCGCATCTTTTTACAATTACCGCCTCTGCAATCTTTCCCAGCTGCGACATTATGGTGCGGCTGCTGCTTTCTTGTATAACAAAATTGAGAAATGCTCCATTTTCTTCAAATCGTATGATTCCGCTGTTTACAAAGATGCCCCTTATTTGAGAAGGATTCACGTATCGGTATGGCGCCACAATTCGATCGTTTTCCAATATACTGTCTGAATGGCGGATTGGCGTTCCATCGGCATCGAGAACAGCGGCCTTTCCATTCGCAACGACAATGGAGCGAACTTGATTGCTCTTATTTGTTATCACAGTAACGATCCCCCTGTCATTACATGGATCCTGCTCCTTTTAACCCTCTGCTAAAAGCACATTCACACCTTTGCCCCCACCGGTCGCGAGCGCCAGCCGGGGCAGATGTATTGCCTTAGCGTATTGACAGTATACCATTTTTTGAGGGCGGGCGCCACTTCTTTTCTTTACAGATGATGCACACTGTCTCTATATTGCCGTAATTCTTCTTCGCTGATATTTCCTATGATTTCATCAAGAAGCGACAGCAGCTTTTTCTTATCTTTTGGCAGCTGCCCCTGAAACTGATACGCATTGGAAGCGCCCATTGCCGCAAAGACCGTAGGGATCTGCAAGTTTTCCATGAGCGTGCGTACCTCTTTGTACTTTTCAAGCTCTCCCTCCTCCTGCCAGTTCCCACGCCGTATTTCCGCATAAAGCTCGGAATCGGGATAAACCGTAAGCATATTGGCCCCGATGAGCACAGGGTGCGTCTGATTGCATAGATCGGCCGTCCGTTTGGCCCCTATTTCCCCGCGGCCCGCTCCCGAAATGCCTGCCAGATAAAAGAAACTGTAACGAATCCCGGCCGCATCCAGTCTTTGGCATTGACTGCAGATGTCCTGCGAAGTATAGCCCTTATTCATAAACCGTAAAGCTTCCTCATCGCCCGTTTCTATTCCGATCGTCAGACCGTCATATCCAAAAGCCCGCAGTTCGGCAAGCTCCTCGTCGGTTTTAGTGGTAACATCTGTGATTCTTGCAAATGAACCGATCGATTCTACTGACGGAAGGCGCCTGCGGATTTGTTTTGCAATCGCCGCTAATTTGTCATACGACAAAACAAATGGATTCGCCCCTGTTAGAAACACCCGGCGGATACGCCTGCTGCCGCAGCCTTTGACTGCGCGTTTAACCTCCTGTAAATCGCTCTCTATATCCTCCATCGGGGACATTCTGAACGGGAACGGTAAATCATTGTACAAGGTACAAAACTTGCATTTGTGATGCGTACAGCCTGCCGTTGCCTCAATCAAAAGGGACGCCGCTTCATATGGCGGCCGCCAAATGGTTCCTGTGTAGTGCATAAACATATCTCCTTTTCCGTAATCTAAGCTAATTATACGTTTGTACAATGATTTTACAAGTACTGTACTTTTTTGCAGTACGCATACTTAAACGGTACGTGGATTTTTGAGAAAAGATGTGTTATACTGTTTACAAGAAAAGCCCCGGCAGCGATCCCGGGGAGGGCCTAAGGCACGGAGCCCGAAAGGACTGGCTTTTGTCGTGATCGGCTTTCATCCCTTGACGCTGCGCCGCGCCAGGCGCATGTGAATTTAAAAAAGGAGCCGCAGAAATGAAAAAAAGTACTTTGGCTGTAGAACGCTGTAAAACCGTTTCTGCCATACAAAAAATTTTAGGCGGTAAATGGAAAATTGAAATTATTTATTATATTGCCTTTAAAGACATACATCGCTTTGGAGAGCTTCGCAGACAGATCGGTGAAATTACGGAATCAAGCTTGACAAAACAGCTTCGTGAATTGGAGGCAGACGGCTTTATTTCCCGTTATGACTTCAAAGAAGTACCTCCCCATGTGGAATACAATCTTACCGATCTGGGAAAAAGTTTTATTCCTGTTTTTGAACACATGAAACAATGGGGAGATGAGAATCTCTATAAGTAATGGAAGCTTGCTGCCACTTGTAAATCGCCTGCGGTGTGGCAAAACCAAAAATATCCTGCAAATCTTTTACGGACAATCCCGCCTGCCTACGCAGTCTGCCGATGTTTTGTCCGGTCTTTATCATATCTATGGTTGGCAGTGTCATCCTGTCTTTCACCTCCTGTTATCAAAATTCAATATCCAGGCGGTTATGCTCCATATGGGGTGCTGTGGTCCGGCGGACCACGTTTAGCACAGACCAAGACCTCGGACCCGCGGCCACTCGATTATAGGACCTGTGCCCTTTTAGCTGAGCGAATGGAGCATAAAAAATACCGCCTACCTCATGTAAGATAAACGGTACATAAATCCATGCTCTGCTTCCGACAGACTTTTTACAGTCCTGCCTTGCGAATGTCACACAGTTTTTCGCCTTTTCCTTATCTTACATGAGCGTATCTTAACCAGACTCTGTTCTATTTCTTTGCCGAACAGTGCCCTGTATTGTTCGCTATGCAGATAATACGCAAATCCATTTGCGGCGAAATTATTCGCGGCGAAATCTACTGCTGCCATGATTCTTTCCTTTCCGGGACCCGCTTGGTCCGCTTTGTTCTTAACTATCCTTACTATAGCACGTTTTGGGGGCTTTGTCATTATACCAATAATATAAAATTATCGACGAATCAGGATTCCTTTCATGTACTGTGTTTCATTGTGGTGATCATGATCCTGAATGACCATTCCCGGATGATCGTAGCAAAGTATCCTGGAGGGAGGCGCGCTGAGCGCGGTCCACAGTTACAGCAAGGGGAACGCAAGGAAGATCGATAACCTGATGACGGATGCGCTGACAATAGCCGCCCATGAGAGTGTGTCATCGTCACGATACATATAGTTCCCGCAATCTTGCAGTTTTCTTTTTTGTCATGTTAAGCTTTGTCTCCATGAAACGATCTACGCTTCCATAATCGCGCAGGATCATAGAAAAGCACTTTTCCAGATAAACTGCGCGTACCGATTCGAGAATGTAAATCTGTTCCACATCTTCCGGGCACGCCCCGTGTTTTTCCATATCCCGACAGAGCGCGTCTCGATACGCGTTTGTCTGCCGGTTGGTAAAGAGATAGTCCGCAAGAATCGTATCCCACGACGCGCCGAGCGCCCACAAAAGAAGGGCGCAGCGTTGCCTGGCGCAGAGGCGGGTCCGGATGCTCCCGAACCTCCTGATCGTCGCGAAGATCAACGATTTCCGTCACGTTCCAACGGTTTTCCAATATCCGGCAGTCAAGATTTGTCAGATCTGACAGCCGTCCGGAGCGGATGAGCCGTCCGCAACGGACCGTTCGGCCATCCTTTAGCGGGAGCCCGCCCAATTCTCGCACATTGAGTACTCCTTCTAATGGGATGATACGCGCTGCATCCGGTAATTCTTTGTTTTTCATGACTTTATCCTTTCTTTTGCAATATCGCATTTGTTATCCAAACGTATATGGGACTAAAAGTCCGGTTTTGTGCTGTCTGTACCTTAGTATAATGTTCGAGAAAGAGGAAGGGGGCTGTTTCCTTCTCCGGTCAGCCTGCTGATTTCTACAAATGTGGAAACCAGCAAACCGATCGGAGAAAAGCGCAACGTCTTGCCGTCTGCCCGGATGCTATAGTAAGAGCAGAAAAAACATACATAGGAGGGGGAATAGAAATGAGTTCGATTTCCTTAAAAAATGTCAAAAAGGCATATGGAAACGACGTGGTAATCGAAAATCTGAACCTGGATATCCGGGACGGTTCCTTTACCGTGCTGGTAGGACCATCCGGCTGCGGAAAATCGACTACGCTGCGGATGATTACGGGCCTGGAGACAGTGACGGAAGGGGATATTTTTATTGACGACATACGCGTAAATAACGTAGCGCCGGGCAAGAGAGATATTTCAATGGTATTTCAGAACTACGCGCTGTATCCGACGATGACGGTGGAGGAGAACATTGAGTTTGGCCTGGCAAACAAAAAAATCCCTAAAGAAGAACGTAAGCGCCGGATTGGAGAGGTATGTGAGATCGTGGGGTTGACGGAATATCTGGGGCGCAAGCCGGCGAATCTGTCCGGCGGACAGCGCCAGAGAGTAGCTTTGGCCCGGGCCATGGTCAAGCAGCCGAAAGTGTTTATGATGGACGAGCCGCTCTCGAATCTGGACGCGAAGCTGCGGGCGCAGATGCGGGTAGAGCTGATCAATATGCATAAGCGCATGGGGACCACTTTTGTCTATGTAACGCACGATCAGGTGGAGGCCATGTCGATGGCCGACGATATCGTATTGATGGACCGAGGAAAAATCATTCAGCAGTCCGGCCCGAAGGAGCTGTATCATAACCCGAACTGTATTTATACGGCACAGTTTGTGGGAAGCCCGCAGACCAATATTCTGGACGGTCAGCTGGCCGACGGACGGAAACTGGGCTTCCGCCCGGAAAAGGTGCAGCTGTGTGCGGTAAAGCCGGAGTCCGGCATCAATATTCCGGCGACCGTTCAGACAAAGGAATTGCTTGGCTCCGAGATCATTTACTCGCTGGCGACGCCTTATGGAGTCATTATGTGCAAGAGCGGGGAGGACGTGGCGGATAATGCGAAGGTAACGGCAAGCGTTGATTTTGAGCAGATGTATTTGTTTGACTCCGATACGAAGCGCCTGCCTTTTGACGCGGCGGCGAAAAAAGCGGTATCGGAGATCTTTGGAGGTGGAAGCCTATGAAAGAGCAGAAGAAAAAAAAGGCTCTTTCACGGAGTGCCGGCGAGCAAAACGAGCGGCTGAAGGGATATATTCTGGCAGCTCCGGCGGTGATTCTGCTGACGGTCTTTACCGTGTATCCGCTGGGGTATCTGATTTACCGCTCTCTGTATGGCGGAAACCTGATCACGAAAGACCCGAAATTCGTGGGCTTTGACAATTATCTGAATCTGCTCGAATCGAAGGATTTTCATCAGGTGTTTGGCAATACGGTCGTCTATACGTTGATTACCGTAGTCTTTACAATGGTTCTGGCCGTTGTGATTGCGGCCTGGCTGAATTCGAAAAAGAACCGCCGTTTGAACGAGATTGTACAGACCTGTATTTTTACGCCGCATATTATTTCCATGGTATCCGTATCGACGCTGTTTTTGTGGCTGATGGATTCCAAATACGGGCTTTTGAACGTGGTGTTGAACGCGCTGGGCTTTGAATCGTTTCCGTTTTTGTCCTCGCCGGCGACAGCGTTGTTTTCCGTGGCGATGGTATCCGTCTGGAAAGGACTGGGATACTATGTACTGCTCATTATGGCGGCGCTGCAGAACATTCCGACCAGCGTTTACGAGGCGGCAGAGATGGACGATACGCCGTCGCTCAAGGTGTTTTTCAAGATTACTTTACCGATGATCTCGCCGACGATTCTCTTTACCTCGGTAGTGGCGACGATTGCTTCCTTTAAGGTATTCGACAGTGTGAGCGTTATGACCGGCGGCGGCCCGCTGAACTCGACCAATACTCTGGTTTACTACATTTATGAGTATGCGTTCCGTTACGGCAAGCCCGGGCAGGCCTGCGCGGCAGGCGTAATTTTGTTGATTCTGGTCTGCATCATTACCTTTATCCAGTTTAGAGTCAGCAAGAAGCGCGTCCATTATCAGTAAGGAGGAGATGTGAGCATGAAAGAACAGAACAAGCTTCTGCATGGCTGTTTGAACGGCCTGGATCTGGCAGGAAAGGTATTGCTAATCCTTATCATGGCCTTTCCTTTTTTCTGGATGATCAGCACGGCTTTTAAAACGCTTCAGGAGACTTTGGCTTTTCCGCCGACGCTCTTTCCGTCGGGTCTGGAGTGGGATAATTTTGCCGCGGTATTTAAGACGATTTCCGTAGATACGTATCTGCGCAACTCGCTGATTGTATGTGTGTGTATCGTCGTGCTACAATATTTTATTATCGTTCCGGCGGCCTATAGCCTGTCAAAGTATGAGTTTCGGGCAAAGCCCGCGTTTTTCGCCCTTGTCATGCTCGGACAGATGATTCCGATGCAGATTACGTTTTTGCCGATCTATTTCATGTTTGGCAGACTGGGGCTGATGGATACGTATACGGCGCTGATTATTCCGTTTATTTCCAATCCGTTCGGAATTTTCCTGCTGCGGCAGTATTTTATGCAGGTGCCGGGGGAGGTCATCGAGGCTGCTAAGCTGGATAACGCGAGCGATATCAAGATCATGTTTAAGATCATGATGCCGATGGCAAAATCTGCGCTGATCACCCTGGGGCTTTTGTCCTTTATTACCAACTGGAATAATTATTTCTGGCCGCTCATTATGACGAGCAAAGAGGCTTACCGCACACTGCCGATCGGGATCGCGCTGTTAAAGGACGCCGATAACCTGCAGCGCTGGAACGAAATCATGGCAGGTAATCTGCTTTTGGTTCTGCCAATGCTGGGTCTGTATATCTTTGCCAGTCGAAAAATCCGCAATGCCTTTGTGTATTCCGGTATCAAGTAAAGCCTGTGCGCGCCGCCTGGATCTGAAAGGAAGAATAGTTTGCTATGAAACGATTGTTTGTTTTATCTGTCGATTCGTTGTTCTACGACGACATGGAATGGCTGAAGGAATGTCCCTGCCTGTATGAGCTTTTACAGAAGGGTTCCCAGGTATGCCGGATTCGATCGGTATATCCGGCGATGACTTATGCGGCCCACGCTACGATGCTCACGGGCTGTTATCCCGATACACACGGTATTTATCATAACGAAAAGGTGCAGGTGGATAATCCTTTTCCGGACTGGCATTGGCGGCGGGAGGAACTGCGGGTTCCAACGCTGATGGACGCGGCGGCGCCCTTGGGGTATCGCTTCTGCGTAGTAAACTGGCCGGTAACTGGGGCGGACGCCAATATCGCTTATAACATCCCGGAAATTTGGTCTGAAACGCCGGACGGCGATTCCCGCCCTCGTTTTCTGAGCGTATGCTCGCCGGGTATGGAAGAACTGTTTGATAAGTATCGCCATCTGCTTCGCTGGAAATACCAGCCGGAGCTGGATGAATTTGGCGTGCGGTGCCTGGAGGAAGTCATCGAGGCCCATCGACCGGAGGTAGTCATGCTGCATCTGTCCTATCTGGATCATGCACGCCATGCCTTTGGCGGTTTTTCGAAAGAGGCTAAGGCGGCTTTGCTGGCCTGCGAAGAACGTTTCTCAAGAATCGTAAAGCAGCTGAAGCGGCTGGGAATCTATGAAGAAACAAATTTTGCCGTGATGGGCGATCATGGGCATCTGCCGGTGCGCCAGGTTTTTCACCCGAATGTGCTGCTGCGGGAGAAGGGACTGATTAAGCTCGGAGAATACGGGCGTATAGAGAGCTGGCGGGTCTACTGTCACTCGGCGGGGCTCTCCGCGCATGTGGTACTGGCAGATCCGAAAGACGACGCGCTGCGCAGGCAGGCGCTGGAGATTCTTCAGGGCTTTGTGGCTGACGAGACCTATGGGTGCGAGCAAATATTGGATAAGAATACACTGAAGGAAAAATGGCATCTGGACGGTCCCTTTGAATATGCGCTGGAGGCGCGTCCCGGCACGGCGTTTGGCAACGCCTGTACCGGCGGCTTCCTTCAGCCGACGGATAACGCCGATTATAAGCTTTCGGTATCCTCGCATGGCCATATGCCAGAAAAAGGTCCGCAGCCGACCTTTTTCATGGCAGGTCCGCAGGTAAAGACAGGCGTGATTCGTGAGGAAGGGCGTCTGATCGACGAAGGGCCGACCTGGGCGGCGGTGCTGGGCGTGGAGATGCCTAAAGCGCAGGGACAGGCGTTTATGGAGCTGCTCGTATAAGGCGGCGTTGAAAAATGAATGAGATTCTCCGCAAAGCGGAGCTCAGATAACGTATAGGGACCTCTGTGGAGGGCGTATCGTTATGTCCGCGTATTAAGGACATATGCAGAAAGGAGACAAAATGAAAAAAGTACTTGCAATCCTATTATCTTTCACGCTGGCGTTTTCTCTGCTGACCGGCTGCTCCGGGAGCAAAGACGAACTGACGACGGCCGGCGGCGGGGCCGGAGACGAAAGCAGCGCTTCCGGCACGGTCAATATTGAATTCTGGCATTCCATGGGCAGCGCGACCGGCGAACTGGTTCAGGAAATTGTAGACGAGTTTAACGCTTCCCAGGATGAGGTGCATGTCGAGTGCATCTATCAGGGCGACTATACGACGGCCGGCACGAAGCTGCAGGCAGCGGTAGCGAACGGAAGTACGCCTCATGTGGTACAGTCGGAGCTGACGCGTATTGGCATGTATGCCTCTCAGGATCAGCTGCTGGATCTGATGCCCTATGCGGAAAACGACGCCGATTTTGATCTGGACGCGCTGTATCCCGGCATTATGGACTATTCCTATTATGAGGGACAGCTGATCTCCCTTCCCAACGGCAGAAGCGTTCCCGTCATGTATTACAATGCGGACATGCTGAAAGAGGCCGGGTGCGATGTGCCTGAGACATGGGAAGAACTGCGCGAGGTTTCCAAGGCATTGACAAAAGACGGCGTGTACGGCTACGGCGCTCCGTTAGGCGATTCGTGGTATTATCTGACTCTGATGCTCACGGCGGGCGGACAGATTTACAATGACGAAGGCAATAACATTGGTTTTCACAATGAATCCGGAACGAAGCCGCTGCAGCTGTGGCTGGATATGATTGAGGACGGTTCTCTGTACATTCCGGACGGAGACGACTATGCTTCCAACTCGGCTCTGCGCAACGCATTTATGGCGGGAATCTGCGCGATTACCATGCAGAGCTGCGCCCAGTATAAGAGCCTGGTAGATAACAGCGATTTTGAGGTGGGCGTGGCTTATATTCCGAAGGAAGTTACGAACGCATATGTTCCCGGAGGCTCTAACCTGATCGCTTTCGGCGGCAAGAGCGAAGAAGAAAATCAGGCGACCTGGAAATTCCTGAAATATATGTGCAGCGGCGATGTGGCCGGAAAATATGCGGCAGGTACCGGCTATGTGCCTACCAGCGACGCGGCGCTGAACTCGGCGGTATATCAGGAAATGCTCGCAAAGTATCCGTATCTGGACGCGGCGGTAGGGCAGCTGGATTCCTTTGTGGAAATGCCCTTTGACGAGGCATATACGGAAATCAAGGATAACGTGGTAGGTAAATATGTCCAGGAGTGCATCATCGGCGGCATGTCTGCGCAGGAGGCGGTCGATCATATGTATGAAGAAGCGGGCAAGTTTTATAAGTAATACAGACATGTAACCTCCCAACCAAAAAGAACCCCGGAAGAAATTGGCCTTTCTCCGGGGTTCTTTTGAAAGGAATCGTATGCCGCCGCAATCATTCGCGCGGGGAAATCCGGGAGACCGAGGTGCGAAATTCGGTAGGGGAGCACCCCTCCCGCTCCGTAAAGATTTTGATAAAATGGCTTTCGCTGTAATAGCCGATTTGATTGGTGATTTCTTTTAAGGACTGTCGGGTGGTGAGCAGGAGATTTTTGGCGTGCGTGATGCGCAGTCCGGCCAGATAGTCGGTAAACTTCATCCCCAGGCGTTGTTTAAGCAGAGTGCTTAAATAGTTGGGCGACAGTTCAAATTGATCGGCCAGACCGGCGACCGAGATATCCCGGAAAAAATTTTCTTCCACATAGGTCAGAACCGCCTCGATTTTTCCGCCGTTGCTTTGTGGCTTCAAGAGCGGCTGCCCGGCCTGAAGAAGATATTGGCGCAGCGTTTCGGCAGTCGGCGTCCCTAGAAAAGGGAGGCCGGTCATCGTCTGCAGAAAGGATATAAGGTTCTGCCGTTCGATCTGCGTAAGCTGCATGGCCGCCGCGGGCAGGCGGGAGCCAAGGGATGTATAGGTCGCGTAATCTTTGTTAAAATAGCTGTCACGCAATGCGAGCCATTGTCTTGCTGCAGCTAGCTTTTCGGGCGTTGTCTGAGGAAGCGTCAAAAGATCGTAACGAACGCCCAGCCCCGAGAATACGCGGACCGCGGAAGAAGCGAGAAGCATATGAAGTTCGCCGGCCATTTTGTCCGGCATATTGTTGACGGAGGAGAGAAAGCAGGTGACGCCTTGCGGATAGTCCCGGCGGGGCGCTTTTTGTAAAATCTCGTGGATCAGCCGGGCATCTGCGGAAAATGCCAAAAGAAGGAGTCCCTGCGCGCAGGACAGAGAGAGAATGTGTTCATGATAGAGATACACAAAGCCAGGCGTCCAGGATAAGGTTTGCTCTGGCGTCAGGTCATAGGTCAGCAGCATGACGGCGGTATAATAATGCGGCGCGTACAAATATCCTACCTCGTGACGGTGAAAGGCGCCCTCCAGCCAGGAGCGGAATGCATCGCGAACATGGGAATGCCGGCTGTTTTTTTGAGAGCGTACACGGGAAATTACCCGGGCGAGCGTTTTGGGTTCCAGGGGCTTTAAAAGATATTCCGTTACGCTAAGGCGCACGGCTTCTCTGGCGTATTCAAATTCGCTGAATCCGCTCATAATGTAATAAAAAGTATCCGGCCAGCGTTCCCGGCAAAATTCGATGGCCTCCAGGCCGCTGACGCCGGGCATTCGAATATCGACCAAAGCGAGGTCCATAGCGGTTTCCTCCATATGGCTCTGCATCTGCGCGCCGTTATAGGCGTGATAAATCTGCACATCGCAAAGATCCAATTCTTTTAAACTGTATTCTATGGATACATGAATCAGCGGCTCGTCATCCGCAATCAACAGGTTCATAACGTACCTCCTCCCAAGGAATTTGAATCTCCACGCGGGTAGTTTCCCGGCTGTCAATATGGAGCGTGGCCCGGGCAGACCACATATGAAGTCTTTCTTTTACATAAGAAAGACCGATGGACGTTTTTTCATCACGGGACGTTGCTGCGGTGAAATCGTTTTCTCTGCTTTCAAGCAGATGTGAAAGAGTCTTTGGCGGAATGCCTATGCCATTGTCCTCTACCAGAATATGCAGGTTGGTTTCCTGCCGGGATACGGCCACCCGGCACAGACAGGAATGCTCGCAGGGCTCGATTCCATGGATGACCGCGTTTTCAACCAGCGGCTGCAGCAGAAGCCGCGGAAGCTGAATGCCGCGCAGTTCCTGCGGACAGTCGAGCTGATAGGAGAGGCGGTCGCCAAAGCGCAATCTTTGCAGACTCAAATATCTTTCCAGAAAAGCCTGTTCCTGTCCGATGGTAGTAAAGCGTTCGCGGCTCAAGACATAGCGCAGCATATAGGCGAGATTGTAGAGTCCGTCGTTGAGCTTTTGGGTGTCTCCGATCTGATTTAAAGCGATAAAGCCGTAGATCGTATTGACCATAAAATGAGGCTGAATCTGAGACTGCAGCGCATGAAGCTGGAGGGATTTTTGCTGAATGGTCAGCAAATATTCATTTTTGATTTTTTCGTTCAGCTTGGCGATCATGTCGTTAATCGAACTGCCGATCTGGTTGAATTCCTTTACGTCTACCGAAGGACAGGTTATCTCAAGATTGCCCTGTTCGAGTTCGGAAAAAGTCGCTAAGAGCGTTCGGGCGGAGCGGGTAATCCATTTATTAAAAATGTAGAACAGGACCATAGCCAGAAGCATTCCCAGCAAATAGATTTGGGCGGCGTAAAAAATCAGAGAAAGCGTCTGCTGACGGATATCGTCAAGGGAGAATACGACGTGAAGCCGCAGAGGAAAGTCAGGCACATCGGAGGAAATGCAGTTCCAGCGGCTCCTGTCGTAAAGAAATTCTTCTTCGTTTTGAATATTGTCAAGGGCGTCGATGGTCAGCGGTTTGCTGGAATATATAAGATCGCCGTACTCGTTGGTAATAACGACAAAGGAATCGTACAGCAGATGAAAATCCTTTAGCTGGGCGTCAAAAGAACGGGAAGTCAGATTCAGAATCATGAGATTGATCTGATCCGGACGATATATGTTGTGGATATAACGAGTAACATAAAAAGAGGAGGTATCATAGATTGCCTCGGACGAATGGTCGGAATCGGGTCTTGGATAGGTAGGAGTGAATACCATACGACCATTTCCATCCAGAGCGTGAGCGTACCACGGCTGTTCCTCTACAACCATCCGATTAGAAAAATACCAGAGCTCGTTATACAGGGGAGAGAAAAACAGATACTGGCCGTCGGACCAGATCAGTAAATCGGCAATGTCGGTGTGGGAATAGGTGGTCAGGTTAATCAAATTCTGCATTTCCGTCTGAAAATCGCTGAGCTTCTGCGGATAATCGGGGGCAGAGGGATCCAGAATCTGCGCGGATGAAAAATAGCTGTGATAATAAGGAGCCGTTGTAATGGTATTCACTTCGCTGAAATAGCTTTTAATATATTCGCCGATCAGATTACGGGAAACCTGCATTTGCTCTAAGGCGGTGCGGCGATAGCTGCGGTCGTAATGCAGACAGAGAAGCCCCGTAATCAAAATGGCGGGAATCAGCGTACTGGCCAGAAAGCATATCAATAACCGGCTGGATATGGTGATACCCGATATCCGGCCGGCCGCATTATTTTTCCAGATACTGCGCAATTTGTTCATGAAGCCTTGTCCCGCCATAAAAGATTTGTACATATTGTACCATAAAACAGACAAAGTGGCAAGGATTCTGCCGCAGCGCCTCGGGTTGTTTCACGAAGATTGTTACTTTTCACGGGGTGGGGATATAGGATACGATAACAGGGGGCTCTCATGAGCCCCCCTTCCCGCCTTTCATGCAGGCAGTGCCGTATTAGAAGGTTCTATATTTTCTGGTTTTGGCTTGACCGGCCTTGGCCTTTTGAAGATTTCCTTTATGGATTGATAACGGTTGTTCTTATCATCTGTCGCGAAATGGTCGATCACGCTCAGGCATTCACCTTGAGCCATTGACTACTGCAAAAAGTTGAGAACCAGGGCAAGGGCGACAATCCCCAGCATCATCAACACCAGCGCCACGCTGATTACCGTGGACATGATGTTGACGGCACTCCGGCTTTCCTCACTCTTTACGCAGATCACAGAGAGCAGGAGACCCGCCAGAGCAAGGACGATGTTGCAGATCGCCCAATCCATGCGTTCACCATCCGGCAGGGTGTTTTTCAGAAACACCGGGACAAGTGTTGCCAGTGGCAGCAGGCTGACAATCAGCGCGGCCAGACTGAGCTTTTGCAGTTTTTTTGTGGCTTCCATACGATTACCTCATTTCCTTTTTTCCAAATTGTGTGATTGACAGAGGTAGCAGAACAGCGAATACAGCGAGGGCACAGGGCAGAAACGGCATCAATGCAA
>JAAWCS010000043.1 GCA_022793375.1 Lachnospiraceae bacterium | reverse complement strand
TTCCTTTGTCTCTTATGCAATCAGGGAATGCAAAGTTTTTCAGCACATTTGCGGCTGTCTGAGCCTGCCGGCGCCTGCTTTTGCCGCCGGCCAAACCCGCTTATCCCTCCCCGGTCCATACACGCTGGATATGAAGCCCCAAAAAGCCGTTCTCCTCCGGATGCACCGGCTGGCCCAGTTTCTCTCCCATCCGCCGGCACACTTGGCCGGCGAGCGCGTAGGCTTTCGGAAACTGTTCCCGGACATAGTCCTCCACATCCAGAGGGATTTTCTCCCCTTTGCGGATGCGGGCCAGCATATAACGGATATGACTCAAAAGCCGGCTGTAGCCCAGCGAATTTTCCTCCAGTCTGCCGCCCATCCCCTCCTCGATCATCTCGATACACTCCCGGGCCAGCCGGGCCATGGTAAGGGACTGCGCCACATCCTCGTCTGAAAGGGCCGAATGGATGTGGAGCGTGATGTAGCCGATCTCGTCTTTGCTGATCTGGCATCCTGCCATCTCCTCCAGCAGCTTTGCCCCTTCACAAGCGGTCTGAAACTCTTCCGGAAAGAGGGTACGGATATCGGCCGTAAAAGGATTGGGCAGCTCCTTTCCCTCTTTCATCCGCTTAACCGCCAGCGCGATGTGATCCGCCAGCGGCAGCAGGATATCGTTGTTGACCTTTCCGAACCGTTTTTCCGCCAGCTCCAGCAGCCGTCCCGTGGCCTCCAGATAGACCGGCTGAATTCCGTTTACGACTTTAATCAGCGGCAGCTCCCGCCGCTGGTTCAAAAGCGTATACAGCTTGGCTTTCGGAATTCCCGCAAACTGTTCCCCCGGCCTTTTGCCAAAGCCGATCCCGGCTCCCAGGAAAATCACCTCCTGGCGCAGTTTCAGATCGTATGCCAGGATCCCGTTGTTGTTCAGCGCTTTGACGACCTTATACATTTTCTCCTCACATTCCGCCCCAAATCCGTTATGACAATACCTCTGCCACCTGTTCCAAAAGCTTCACCGGGCCGGCGGCCTTCATGTGTACCTCCTCGCCCTCCGTAAGACTTGTAAGCACGACCATACAGGCATCGGATTTCGCATTCTTCCTTATATATTCTAAATCAAACGTGACCAGTTTGTCACCCCTTTTTACAAAATTCCCCTCCGAAACGTGCACCGTAAAGCCTTTTCCCTCCAGTTGTACCGTGTCCACGCCGATATGCAGCAGATATTCCAGCCCGTCCGCGGCTTTGAGCCCCATCGCGTGTCCGGTCGGAAACACCATCACGACCTGGCAGTCCTCCGGCGCCACCAGCGTGCCCTCCGAAGGAGTTACCACATAGCCGTCGCCCATAATCTTGGCCGCAAACGCTTCATCGGGCGCTTCCGAAATCGGCGCCACTGTTCCGGCTACCGGCGAGCACAGTTCCCTCGTCTTATGAGCCGATGCCTGCCTGGCCGCGCCGGGCATTTTCGACTGCGCTGTCTTTGTATCGTCCTCAGGCGCCGTATTCTCCTGCGCTCCAGCTTCGGGCTGCGCCAGTTCGTCGGGAGCCGTCGCCAGATAGTCCTCAAAATTGGATTTAATCACCGTAACCGACGGTCCGTAAATTACCTGGATTCCCTGCCCTTTGCGGATCACGCCGGAAGCGCCGCTTTCTTTTAACAAAGCCTCCGATACCAGAGAGGAATCATATACGGTACAGCGCAGCCTGGTCGCGCAGCAGTCTACGTCCGAGATATTTTTCTTGCCGCCCAGCCCCCGGCAGATCAGCGCCGATACCGGATCGTCCGCGCCGCCCTCTGCTTTGCCGCCGCCTTTTTTGGCTTCCACATCGCTGCGGCGGTACAGCTTCACATCGTCGCTGTCCTCGCGCCCCGGCGTTTTCCAGTCCATCTTTGTAATCAGCAAAGAGAACAGGAAATAATATACGGCAAAATATGCAATTCCTACAAACACGATCCAGATCCAGTTTGTCTTTGCATTGCCCTGCATGATTCCAAACAGCGTCATGTCAATCATGCCGCCGGAAAAGGTCATGCCCACGCCTACTTTAAATACGTGCATCAGCATATAGGCCGCGCCCGCCAGCAGCGAATGGATGACATACAGCGCCGGCGCCACAAAGAGAAACGTAAATTCCAGCGGCTCCGTGATGCCGGTGAGCATCGATGTCAGCGCCGCCGACATCAACAGGCTGCCCGCCACTTTGCGCTTCTCTGGTTTGGCGCAGCGGTACATAGCCAGAGCCGCCCCCGGCAGGCCGAAAATCATCAGCGGGAACTTCCCGGCCATAAACCGCGTCGCTTCCACGCTGAACTGCGCAATGGAGCCGTCCGCCAGTTCGGCAAAGAAAATATTCTGCGCGCCTTCGATCAGACGGCCGCCGACCTCGGCGGTGCCGCCCACGGCTGTCTGCCAGAACGGCAGATAAAATACATGGTGCAGGCCAAACGGAATCAGAGCCCGCTCCATCAGGCCGTACAAGAAGGTTCCCGCGTAGCCGGAACTGCGCACCAGATCGCCCACCGCGTAGATTCCCGACTGGATCACCGGCCATATATAAAACATGACAATACCGACCACCATATAGACCGCCGCCGAAATAATCGGTACAAAACGAGTCCCGCCAAAGAAGGACAGTACCTGCGGCAGCTGAATCTTATAAAAGCGGTTGTGAAGCGCCGCTACGCCCAGGCCCACGAGAATACCGCCGAATACGCCCATCTGCAGGGATTCAATGCCCACCACCATGGTCACGGAACCGTTTGGCAGGTCCGCCCCGATTCCCGTCACCGACAGCATGGCGCTGATGGCCGCGTGCATGATAAAGAAAGCGATCGCCCCGGCCAGCGCCGCTACCTCTTTCTCCTTTTTAGCCATGCCGATCGCCACACCCATGGCAAAGATAATCGGCAGATTGCCAAAGACAATATCGCCGCACTGGTTGAGAACGGTCAGAATCCGGTACAGAAACGTACCTTCCCCGAGAATTCCCGTCAGCCCATACGCTTCCACCATCGTCGCATTGGTGAAGGAGCCGCCGATTCCCAAAAACAGCCCCGCTACCGGTAAAATAGCGATCGGAAGCATAAAACTGCGCCCTACTCTTTGCAGCACCCCAAAAATTTTGTCCTTCATAGAGTCCCTCCTTGTATCAAATAGTTTCCAAGGCCGCGCCGTTTTCCGGTCAGGCCGCTGTTTTCGACAACAAAAAAGACATCTTCTACCATAAAACACACTTGTTCTATGATAGCTGATGCCTGCCTTACCAGTAACACACTATCTTGCCTCGGTTTTTATGGTATCAGTATACGTGAGCCGGCTTCTGCTGTCAATCCGGCATTTTTTATAAAAAGTTTCTAATTATTTTATACAACTTACACAAATCTATACCCAAAATCTGCACGCCGCCAAACGGGCAAAAGCCGTGACAAAATCCCTTGCATGTTTCAAAAATGAATGCTATAATCTATTCTGTCAGGCCGTTTGCCGGCCTCATTACACAAAAGGGAGGAATGTATCGTGCCACTGTGGGCTTCCATTTTAATCGGCATCGCTGCAGTACTGCTCATCGGCGTTGTTATTTTATATTTTGTAGGCAGCAAAATGCAGACGCGTCAGCTGGAACAGGAACAGCTGATGGAGCAGATGGCTCAGACCGTATCCATGCTGGTCATTGACAAAAAAATCTTGCGGATGAAAGAATCGGGGCTGCCGCCGGCCGTGCTGGAGCAGACGCCTAAGTATATGCGCCGGGCCAAAGTACCGGTTGTCAAGGGAAAGGTCGGCAACCGCATCATGGTCATGCTGGCGGACAACGCCGCCTACGAGATCCTGCCTGTCAAGAGCGAGGCCAAAGTCGTCATCAGCGGCATCTACATCCGGGAAGTCAAGAGCGTCCGCGGCAAAACCATCCAGGCTCCTGAGAAGAAAAAAGGCTTTTTCTCCCGTTTCCGCAAAGATAAGGACCAAAAAGCCGAGGTCAAAAAGACCGGCGCCAAATAGCAGCCATCCCTTGTTTTTCCGATTTATCAATTGAATATCAACTTTCGGCTGTGCAGATAAAATGCCGGGGTGAGGACGACGCCTCTCTCTCGGCATTTTTCGTATATAAGGAAACTCCAAGTCTGGCTTATCAATTCCATCTGATAGAAGGAAGGAACCCTCCTTCCGTTATTCATCCGATATGATTTTGCAGCTTATTAACTATATAGCTCTTGCGGCTATATCATTATCATACCAGGAGGTTCTTTCTTTGCTTTACAAAATCGGAGATATGGCAAAGCTTTTGGGCCTGTCGCAGGAGGCACTGCGCAAGTTTGAACGCCGGGGCCTGATTACGCCGGTAAAGGACGAGGAAAACGGCTATCGCTACTATGGTACGCTCGATATTACCTCCTTGATCCGCTGCCGCAGTTACCATCGCTACGGTTTTTCCATGAACGAAATCGCCGGCCTGATGAATACCAGGGATTTGGATTTCATCATCGACAAATACAAAGAGCGCGAGGACAGCCTGCGGGAGCGCATCCGCATGGACTCCCTGATGCTGCGCTACCTGGAGGATATACGGCGCACGACCGAGAGCATCCAAAACAATTACCAGAAATGTTCTCAGACCGTCTGCCCGCCCTATTACAGCCTGGAGTACATGCAAAACGACGTTCTGACTCTCTCCGGCAAGGTCTGGGATTATTTTTCAAACTGGATGGAACGGGTGCCCTTTTCCGCCCTCTCCATCCGCTGGAATAAAGATCTCATCCTGCAGGGGCAGACCGACTTCATCGCCTCCCTCTGTGTTCCGGAGGAGTATGCGCACGAACTGGCCTATTATCTGGGACCGCCTGTTGTCTATTTTCCGGCCCGTCCCTGCGTATATACCCTATCCAGCGAGGATCAGAACCGCTTTGACGCTCCGCAGTCTTTTGAATTTATCCTCGATTACTGCCGGGAGCGAGGCCTTACGCCGGCAGACGATCCCTACTGCCGCACGTTTTTATCCTATGACAAGGGCGGCAATTATACCCGCTTTCGCCAGATCTGGCTGCCCGTCACCTCTTAAAACGAATATTTTTTAACAACCCCTATTGACTCTACACCTGGTTGAGACTGTATACTCTTCCCTGGCAGCATCAAGTACTGCCAGGGAATTTTTATCGGCTGCAGCGATATCCCCACCGTATCATTGCATTCACAGGAGGTAATCTGAAACATGAAAAAGAAGTTTCTCGCACTTTTGCTGGCTGCCGGCATGACGCTGTCTCTCGCAGCCTGCTCCACGGCGCCGGAGGCGACCACCCAGGCCCCCGATACAACTCCGGCCGCTACGACCGCGGCGGAGGCGACGACGGCTCCGGCTGCCCCTGAGACGACCGCTCCCGCCCCGGCCGGCATGACCGACGGCGTATACGAAGCCACGGTCACCGGACATAACGCACCGATCACCTTTTCCGTAACGGTTGAGGGCGGCAAGCTGGCCGCCATCGACGCAACGGTCGAGGACGAAACGATCGGCGTAGGCAAAGTAGCCCTTGCACAGATGAGCCAGAGCATTCTCGATGCGCAGTCTCTGAGCGTAGACACCGTCACCGGCGCTTCCATCACCAGCCGGGCCGTCATTTCCGCGCTAGAGCAGTGCCTGACCGAAGCCGGCGCGGATCTGGAAGCCTGGACCGCTCCTCTTGATGAAGAGCCGGCAAAGGATGCTTCTTATGACACCGACGTCGTTGTCATCGGCGGCGGCGGTTCCGGTCTTGCGGCCGCGATCTCTGCCGAGCAAAACGGCGCGGACGTTATCGTTGTGGAAAAGCTGGGCATCTTAGGCGGTTCAACCAACGTATCCGAGGGCGCGTTAAACGCCGTGGACGAAAAGCGCCAGTCGGCCCAGGATATCGAGGATTCGGTTGAAAAATTTTACACGCAGACTTTGGAGGGCGGCCACAATATCGGTACTCCCGAGCTGGTACATGTATTGACGGACAATGCCTACGGCGCCGTAGAATGGCTTGAATCCCTGGGCGTTTCCTTCAAGGACGAGGTCGGTACCGCGACCGGCGCTCTCTGGCAGCGCAGCCACTATCCGTCCACGCCCTCCGGCAACAGCTATATCCGCATATTTGCCGACTACATCGACAAGTCCGACAAACTGACCGTACTGACCGATACGCAGGCTACGGAAATCCTCATGGAGGACGGCCGTGCGGCCGGTATCGTAGCCACCGGACGGGACGGCGAGACGATCACGATCCACGCCGCCAACGGTGTAATCCTTGCAACCGGCGGCTTTGGCGCCAATATTGAAATGCGCCAGGAATACAACACCGGCGTATGGTCGCATGTGAGCCTGGATTCTTCCATCGGCTGCACCAATATGTATTTAAGCGCTCAGGGCGAAGGCATCGCCATGGCTACGGCGGTCGGCGCTCAGGTCACCGGGATGTCCGATATTCAGCTTCATCCCTGCGGCACCCCCGGCACCGGCCTGATGAACAACATCCGCACCAGCGGACGCAACCGTATTTTTGTCAACCAGGAGGGCAACCGCTTTGTCAACGAGGGCGCGGCCCGCGACGTGCTGGCCCAGGCTATTTTTGACCAGCAGGATTCCACCTACTGGATCGTCGTCAACTCCGTGCGCTATCCCGACCGCGAGTGGGTCGATGCCAACGGCGCGACGATCGCCAACATGGTCGCCCAGGGCAGCGTCATCGAAGCCGATACCCTGGAAGAGCTGGCCGAAAAGACCGGCATGAACTATGACAACCTCCAGGCTTCCATCGACAATTACAATGCCGTTGTCCGCGGCGAAGCCGAGGACGAACTGGGCTTTGAGGCCAATAACCAGGCCGACGTTGAACTGACGGAAGGCCCCTGGTACGCCTGCAAGAAAGTGCCTACGGTTCATCACACGATGGGCGGCTTAAAGATCAATGAAAACGCCGAGGTGTTAAACGCCGAGGATCAGGTCATTGAGGGTCTGTACGCCTGCGGCGAAGTGACCGGCGGCATCCATGGTTCCAACCGTCTGGGCGGCAACGCAATCGCCGACTGCATGGTATTCGGACGCATTGCCGGCGAAAACGCGGCCAAGCACCAGTAAATACATGAAAACAGGAGTCGTCTTTGAACGGCTCCTGTTCTTTTTTACTCACTCATTGCTGCCGGCGAATCCAGCGTCCCATGCAGTTTAAAAGCAATTCCACATCAAGCGGCTTGGTGAGGTGCTCGTTCATCCCTACCTCGCGGCTGGTCCGCATATCCTCCGTAAAGGCATTTGCCGACATGGCGACAATCGGGATCGTCGCCGCGTCTGGCCGTGACGACGCGCGGATCGTCCGTGTGGCCTCATAGCCGTCCATGACCGGCATCTGGATATCCATAAAGATCAGGTCAAAATAGCCGGCCTCCGTCTCTTCAAAGCGTCGAACCGCTTCCGCGCCGTTTTCCACGCTCTCGATCTCCACCCCCGTACCGCCGATGATTTCCTCGGCAATCTCCCGGTTGAGTTCGTTATCCTCAACCAGCAGAATGCGGCAGCCTTCAAACGGCGTCTCCGAAACGCTGTCCAGCCACAGCGCCGCCTCTTCGGCTTCTCCGGCCGGTGCTGCTTCTCCCGCCTGCTTGAGCAACAGGGTGACCGTAAAACACGATCCCTCTCCCGGGCGGCTCTTTACATGGATGCTGCCGTTCATCAGGCGGACAATGTTCTGCGCGATCGTCATGCCCAGTCCCGTGCCTTCGATCTTGCTGACGCGCGAATCCTCGGCCCGGCTGAAGGGCTCAAAGATCGTTCGGATAAACTCCTCCTCCATGCCGATGCCGTTGTCCGAGCAGGTGAATTCATAGCAGCCATACCCCTGCTCCCCGGACTCCCTCTCCGTAACGCGCAGTTCCAGAAGGCCGCCGGCCGGCGTATATTTGATGCTGTTTCCTAAAATATTCACAAAAACCTGCTGCATCCGCATGCGGTCCCCCAGCACCTGCTCCTTGCTTACCTCCAGCGGATAGATCCGAAGCGTATGCTGTTTTTCCTGTACCGACGGGCGCAGCATCGTCTCCAGATTCCCGATCAGCTCGGACAGGCTAAACGGCTCCTCCAGCAGATCGACTTTCCCCGACTCGATCTTGCTCATATCCAGCACCTCGTTAATCAGCGACAGCAGATGCTGGCTGGCAATGGTTATCTTATTTAAGCAGTCCCAGATCCGTTTCGGTTCCTCCAGATGTGCCCCGGCAATCATCGTCATGCCGATAATCCCGTTCAGCGGTGTGCGGATATCGTGGCTCATGCGCGACATAAATTCGCTCTTGGAGGCGTTGGCGTGGTTGGCCGCTTCGCAGGCCTCCTTCAGCGCTTTCTGCTCCTGTTCTTCCTTGCGGCGGTTCTCCGTCACGTCCTGCGTTACAAATACGACGGTCCGCGGCTCTCCCCCGACGGCCTGCGCCAGCACGGCCGAAGCCCGAAACCATCCGTACTTGTGGCTTTCCTCCTCGGAAGCGGCCGCGTTCTCCCCGCGCATATCCTGCGGCGACCGCCAGCGGTATTCTACGACCACATACGGCTTATCCGCCAGCTCCCGGCGCAGGTTGTCGACTGCCAGCGTGCGCAGATATTCCCGACGGTCCTCCGGATGCACATACTCCTCGGAATAATGCCGGATCGCCTGTGAATAGCCCGCCTGTTGTTCCGGCGCCTCTCCGACGTGATCCAGCTGTGTAATCCTGCGGTACTCATCTGTCTGTAAATCGATATAATAGACACTGGAAAACATGCTGCTGAGACTGCCGATGATATCGACCTTTTCCTGTGTTGCCCGCAGGTTCTCCGCTTCGCGCTGTTTTTCTTTCGTGATATCACGCCCTAAGATATTGACCAGTACCTGCTCTCCCTGTCTTACATAGAGCACATGCTCCTCGAGCCATTGTTCTTTTGGCCCCCTGACCCGGTACTGGCAGTTCTCCTCCCGGAAATCTTCGACCGTCCCGGCCTGCCTGCGCAGATGATCCAGCGACAGGACCGCGCGCACAGCTGCCACGTCCTGCGGATGGACATGAGACGCCAGCGCGCTTTCCACATGAAGGCTGTAATCGCCTTTTCTTGTTTTTTCCTGCCCTCCGTACTCGTTCAAATTGATCCGTTCACAGCTTCCGCTCTGCAGATCAACGCGGTTCATCACGCTGTACTGCGAACGCACGATCGCGGCCAGCTGCATATCGTGCTGCGTATGTTCGATTTCACAGCGCATCCGCTCATCCACATCCTGCAGCGCCAGCACCACATAATTCTTGCTCTTGCTTTCTTCTCCCGTATAAGCGGTCACCGATATGTAACTATAACGATTCTCCAGACGGCGCTGGCAGAAAAGCTCGATCTTTTTCTCCCCGGCATCGCGTGCCTGTCTTAGCGCCTCGAGCGCAAATCGACGCGTAAATTCATTTTGGTAGGCCTCGTGCAGCCGCGGACGCAGACGGGCGGCAATGTACTCATCCCACAGAAGGCGCTCCGGCCGCATATCCATCCGCAGCTCCCCGTCCACCCGCAGCGCCGCTACCGTACCGCTGTGCAGGTCAATCATAAAAATACCGTAGTTCTGCTCGCCCAGCGAACGAATGATCTCCTGACTGCGGATATTGATATCCTCGCGTTCCAGGCCTTCCCGGTATATATCGTGCACGTCTCGGGTGTAGATCATCACCGACTGATTTTCGTTGGTATAATCAAAACTCGGCACGATCTCCATGATATTCCAGCGAAACTCTTCTCCCGACAGCCGCCGGTATGTACAAGTCAGCGTCCGCCGCTCCGTCCGAAACGCCTTTCGCAGATGGGCAAGATCCATAAAGCCCACAAAACGCTCCACGTCGTCCTCATATACCTTTCCCGACTTGGCAAACTCCGCCAGCCACGTTGAAAGCTGGCCGGCCGTGCGGCCGTTCATCTCCTCCGGAAAGACTGTCTTGACAATGTCATAGTGGTCCTTTGTCAAATTGGCCCGCAGAATCTTATGATACGTAAAACTGGCCGCCTCCATGTGCGGTGTCACCGTAATGACAAAGGCCGGAATATCGTCTCCCCACAAAATCCGCGACGCCACCGTATCCACGACCCGCCCAAACGGCGTGTCAAATTTAATGGAACGGCTTTCCTGCCGCTCCCCGATTGTCAGCAGCGGGCAGGCGTCACAGGATCCCGTCCATACCTCATGGCAGACCATTCCTTCGCGAATGTACGGCATCACTTCCTGTATATGCTTGTTGTGATACAGAATCCGATGATTGTCCTCGCGGATTACATACACGCCGGTCATCTGCATGGCATCTAAAATTTTCTCGTAATTTCTGATATCCATGGCCTTTCTCTCCTATATATTCTCGGTTGCTCCGTCCAATACAAGGCTTGTTTCCTCCGCCGTCACGGCGGCTTCCTCTTTGCCGGTTTCCCCTTTGCCAGCCCCTTCCGGGCCGGCATCCTCCTGGCCGGCCTGGCGAGCCGACCGCTTTTCCGCTTTTTCCCGCATACGGCGGCTTTTGCGGACCTCTTTTCCGGCTATTTTCTCAATCTCGCCGATCTGCCCGCGCGCGCTGCGCACGCGGCGGCGCTCCCTGCGGTAGGGATTGTATAGAAAATAAGAGAAGGTGCCCAGCACCGCTAGCGCCAGTGCTCCGATCGATACATACGGAAGCAGCTGCTCGTACTGCGCATAGCCCAGTTCATAAAACACAAACAGAACAAGCATCAGCGGAAACAACAGCAGATACGACAGCCTGCAAAACACATCCAAGCATAAAATCCGTCTCTTCTCCTGCGCCAGCAAAGCCCCCTCCAGCGCCGTGCCAGCCAGCATCAAAAGGGTGATTTGCCCGCCGAAGCCGTGCAGAAGGCCGCACAGTACGGTCAGGCCCGCCGACAACAAAAAAAGCGCCGCCGCACAGCCCCGGTAATAGGCATTTTTATATTCCCGCATCCCCGTAAGCATATCCCCGCTGATACCGTGCAGGGCATATACCTGCTGCTCCATGCTCTCCTGCAGCTCCTGGTTGTAATGGCGCGTCTCGACAGTCCGCTCTATGTTTTCCTCCAGGGAGCCCTGCAGCCCGTCAATCACGCGCTGTTCCTTCAGAAGCTGCTCCAGCAGCCGTTCCTCCGCCTGGTGCCTTTTGGCAAGCTGCTCCTGCATATACAGGGTTTTCTGTACCCGCACGCTCTCGCGCAGCGCTTGATCCCGGGACCGTTCCCCGTTTTCTCTTTCGTCCTCCATGCTTCTCGCTCCTTACCCGACAGCCGACGACCCAAAATCCCTGCCCGGCCGTCCTTTTGTCTGTCAGAACTATTATGACACACATTTCTTATGGATACAATCTTTTTTTATCGGTTACAGCCGCCGGCTGCGTGTTTCACGCGACGAATTGCTCAAAACAGGACAGCCAAAAGAATATGCTGTCCTGTTTCGTCTTTCTCTTATGCTTTACAACCACTCCCTGCGGCCAAAGGCCGGTCACAGCACATGCGCATCCTCCGGTTTAAAATCAAGCCACACCTTTTCTCCCGCATTATATATCTTCTTGTGTTTAGGGTTAAATTCCGTAATCTTCACCAGCGTATCCCCTACCATCACATGATAATTTTGGTAGGAGCCCATGAAGCAGGACAGCACGACCTGGCACGGAAGGATGCCGCTGTCGGCCAAAACCGCCGCCTCGGGACGCAGGACCAGCGTACAGTCTTTGCCCTGCGGCAGGCTGCCGGCTCCCGCCATCGCAAACTTCTGGCCCTGGACCTCCAGCACGCCGTCGTCTCCCCGTTTCTCCACCAGCTTCCCCTTCAGGAAATTGGCCTCGCCGATAAAATCTGCCACGAACTCATCAACCGGATGATAGTAAATCTCCTGCGGCGTGCCCATCTGGGCCACCACTCCCTTGTTCATTACAATGATCTGGTCGGACAGGCTCATCGCTTCCGACTGGTCATGTGTGACATAAATTGCCGTGATGCCGACCTCCTGCTGAATGCGGCGGATCTCGGTACGCATGTTGACGCGCAGTTTGGCGTCCAGGTTGGACAGCGGTTCGTCAAAAAGCAGCACTGACGGCTCGATGACCAGGGCCCGCGCCAGCGCCACACGCTGCTGCTGGCCGCCGGACAACTGATTCGTCATGCGGCTCTCCATACCGCTCATCTCCACCAGATCC
The DNA here is from genome assembly GCA_022793375.1 of Lachnospiraceae bacterium. Taxonomy (GTDB): domain Bacteria; phylum Bacillota; class Clostridia; order Lachnospirales; family Lachnospiraceae; genus RGIG7193. The sequence goes on along the minus strand of JAAWCS010000043.1, from coordinate 39,565 downwards.
AGAATCCGCAGAACGCGGTTTTGAATCTCTTCTTTCGCGATCTTGCGCAGCTTGAGTCCGTAGGCCACGTTGTCAAACACATTGTAATGCGGCAGGAGCGCATAGCTTTGGAATACCATCGCCGTATCACGCTTGTTTGGCGTCAGCTCATTGATCGGCTCGTCGTCTAAATAAATCTCTCCCTCGTCCGGGCTCTCGAAGCCGGCAATCATGCGCAGCGTCGTCGTTTTGCCGCAGCCGGAAGGGCCCAGGAGGGTCACAAAGCTGCCCGGCTCAATATCCAGGGAGGTATCCTTTACCGCATAGAAATCCTTGCCGGTCTTGGGATCCTGATAGATTTTCGATATATGTTCCAGTCTTACGCCTTTCTTTTCTTTTGACATGGTCAGTCTACCTCCTTGAGCTTTTTACTGGTGCCGAAGAAACGGATAAAGAGATTCATCAGCAATACGGCGCTGTACGTAATCAAGATCAGGATCGTGGCAAAGGCACAGGCGATCCCGTAGGAGCCCTTCTCGGCAAACTCGTTGATCTGCACGGTGATCAGAAGGAACTGCGGTGTTACCAACAAGATGATCGCCGAAATGGCGGTGATACTGCGGACAAAGGAAGTCACCAGGCCGCTCAGGAAAGAATCCTTAATAAGCGGCAGCGTCACCGTCATAAAGACCTTCAGGCTGTTGGCCCCCATATCGTAGGCTGACTCCTCGATCGATTTGTCGATCTGGCGCAGGGCCGAGATGCCGCTGCGCGTGCCCGTCGGCAGCGAACGCACCACAAAGACAATGACCAAAATGGCCCCTGTCCCGTAAAGTCCCTGCAAAAGGCCGGTGCGGAACAGACCGCCCGAAAAGCCGCGGATGTAGCCGATGCCGAGCACCGTGCCCGGTACGGCCATTGCCAGCATGGAGACAAATTCGATAAACCCTTTGGCCCGAAAACGCTTCTTCACCACCAGATACGAGATAATCATCGACAAAAGCGCGGTGATCGGCGCCGAGATAAAGGACAGGATAAAGGAGTCCTTAAAGGCCTTTAAGCCCTTGTAGCGCTCAAACACCATCACAAACCACTTGGTCGTCAGATGGAAGTCGTAGCCCCAGGTCTTAAACAAGGCGCCAAAGGGCACGCAGATGTACATGAGGGTGACAAACAGGGCCACGCCCCCGCACAGGACCGTCAGCGGAATTGTCACGCTCTTATCCTCGATCAGCATCCGCCCCCGCGAGGCTTTGCCGGTCAGGGTCGCCGCCGTCTTGCGCTCCAGATAGTACTTCTGCACCATAAACATCAGCATGGTGATTGTCAAAAGCACTACCGCCATCGCCGAAGCCCCGTTCTTGTCATAGGCGCCGGTGATGCGCAGATAAATGGTCGTCGCCAGCGTATCATAGGAACCGCCAATAATCATCGGGTTCGCAAAGTCGGCGATCGATTCGATAAAGGTCACTAAAAACGCATTGCCAAGGCCCGGCAGCAAAAGCGGCAGCGTCACGCTGGAAAAAACCTTGCCGCGGGAAGCCCCCATATCGCGGGCCGCCTCCTCCAAAGAAGGGTCGATATTCTTCAAAAGGCCTTTCAGCATCATATAGCAGACCGGGAAAAAGGTCAGCGTCTGCACGATCGCGATGCCCCAGAAGCCGTAGACGCTGTTATCGTAAATGTGCAGCAGATGGCGGGTAATAATGCCCGCTTTGCCGAACAGCATAATCATCGACAAGGATAATACAAACGGCGGCGATACCACAGGCAGCATCGATACCACCTTAAAGAGCCCGCCCATCAGCGGGGTGCGCACCTTTACATATACCTCAACGTAGGCAAACAGCAGGCCAATCACGGTAGAAGCGATGCCCACCAAAAAGCCCACCTTCAGCGTATTGCTGATCGCGGTGCGGAAGGTGCCCATATCAAGCACCGTGGAAAAGAATGAGGTTGTCAGCCCCGCCTCCGGCGAATAGACGCTGTCTACCAGCAGAATCGCCAGCGGATAGAGGATAAACAAGGTTAAAAAGGCAATCAGGACAACGATGGTCGACATCATAATCGGGTCGGCCATCAGCTTTTTGCGGTCCAGCCTTGCCCCCTGGCGTGTTTTCATACAAATACCCTCCTCATAAAGTCATCACAGTCAGTCACGCCCAACAGCATTGCCGCAGTGCAGGCCGGCTTTCGTTTCACCGCCTGCGCGCACATTCCCCCAATTACAGAAACGGCGGGGAGACAGTGACCGGGCACCGCCTTCCCACCGCTTTGCTCATTGGCGTTGGTATTTCTTTTTTAATTATTCTGTCTGGAAACGATCGTCCGCCGCAGCGCCCAGCGCCTCCATCACCTCTTCTACATAGGTGCTGGTATTATTCTTGGCATCCTCAAAATCATATTCCATTACATTGTCGGGATCCAGGCCAAACTCAGCCGCCTGCTCGGGCTGCTTGGCATTGTCGATCACCAGGAACTGATAGGAGCCGTTCTGAGCCGCCTGCTCCACACACTCAGGAGACAGCGCATACTCGATCCACAGCTTGGCGGCATTGGGGTGCGCGCATCCTTCAAAGATAGCGGTCGCGCCGATCTCGAACGAAGTGCCGCTTGAAGGGATAATCAGCTGGATATTGCCATAGCCGTTGTCCACGATCTGCGTGATGCCGTCATGCAGGAAACCGATGCCGACCACGCACTCGCCCGTGCCGATGTTCTTGGAAGGGCCGGAACCGGACTTCGTGTAAACCTCGATATTCTTATCCAGATCCACCAGGTACTGAATGCCCTCGTCATGGCCGTACTTCTGGATCATCGTATTGACTACCAGTTTGGCCGTGCCGGCCGTGTTGTAGTTGGACAGCCAGATCAGGCCCTGATATTTCTCATCCAGCAGGTCCTGCCAGTCCTGCGGAGCCTCCAGCTCCATGCGGCTCAGCTCGTCGGTATTGACCATAATGCCGAGGATTCCTTTGTAGATGCCGTACCAGTAACCGTCGGCATCGCGGTAAGCGCTGCTGCTCAAATGCGCGGCGTTCTTCGCTTCATAGGCCATCAGAAGGCCGGATACGGAAGCCTCGTTATAGGGATCGGTTGTGCCGCCGAACCATACGTCGCCGGAGGGATTGCCCTTCTCCTCCTCGATCTTGGCCTGCACCTCTCCGGTGGACAGACGCTGATACGAAACCTTGATGCCGAAAAGTTCTTCAAACTTCTCGCAGGCTACCGCCAAATACTCTTCTTCGCAGGAACCGTATACGACCAGTTCGCCCTCGGACTGGGCGGCGGCGATCAATTCCGCCATGTAGGCCGGGTCATCGGTCGTAATCGGCACCGACACGTCGCCCGCCGGCTGTGTCTCGCCGTCGGCGGCCCCGGTTTCACTGCCTCCCTGCGTGGCGGGGGCTGCCGTCGTCGTATCGCCGCCCGAACCGCAGGCCGCCAGGCTAAACATGAGCGCCAGCGCCAGAATCAAAGAAATTGCTTTTTTCATAACATAAATCCTCCTTCTATATTAGTAAGGGAACCCCCTTGCTTTTTACAGCTGTTCCCATTTTACCGCTACGTGAAGTGACTGTCAAGCGTTTTTGGCGGTTGTGCACAATTTTTTTCGGTTTTTACGCAAAAGGCTGGGTGTTTTATACAAGTTCACCTTACAAAAGAATATAAAGAAGCACCCCTGTCAGCCCGGCGCCTCCCATCACATAAATCGGGCTGACCTTCCATTTTCGCAGGACAAGAAGCCCTGCCGCAAAAATCGCCACGGCTACATAGTCCACACCGCTTCCGCCGCCTGAGGGAGACTGCGGACCGAAGAAAGAGAGCTTCATCAGGGAAAGTCCCGCGGAAGCGATCATGGCAACCACGGCCGGGCGCAGTCCCGCCAAAATCCCCTGCACAATCGTTAAGCCGCGAAAACGGTAATAGACCCAGGCCAGCGTCATTACAATTACACAGGAGGGCAGCACGCAGCCGGCAGTCGCCGCCAGCGCCCCGACAAGCCCCGCCACCTGTATGCCGGTAAACGTAGCGGAGTTGATCGCGATTGGGCCGGGCGTCATTTCGGCAATCGCCATGATATCCGCAAACTGCGTCATTGTCAGCCAGGAATGCAGTTCGACCACCTGATGTTCGATCAGCGGCATCGCGGCGTATCCGCCGCCAATGCTGAACAGGCCGATTTGAAAGAAGCTCCAGAACAGTTTCAGATAGATCATAGCTTCTCCTTTCCGGCCCGCTCCCGCAGAAGCGTATCCGCCGCTCCGATCACGCCGCAGACCAGGATCACCGCAATGATATTGATCTCAAAAAAGCGGACAGCCGCAAATGAAAGAAACAGTACCGCTGCCGGCAGAAGGCGCTTTTCCCGCAGGATCCCTTTACCCATGGTAATGACTACGTCGCAGATGACAGCCGCCACGCCGGCCAGCAGTCCGGCCATTGTCATATTGACAATCGCGCTGTCGCGAAAAGCCGCATAGAAAAACGAAATAACTGAAATAATAATCAGCGGCGGCAGCACGGTTCCTAAAACCGTCAAAAGCGCTCCGGGAAGCCCCGCCACATGATAACCGACCAGAATCGACGCATTGACGGCAATCGCCCCCGGCGAGGACTGCGCGATGGCTGTCAGATCCATCATCTCCTGCTCTTCAATCCAGTGCAGTTCCTCCACAAATTTTTTTCGCATCAGCGGGATAATCACAAAACCTCCGCCGAAGGTGCAGGCGCTCAGCTGAAAGGTCGATAAGAATAATTTCCTGTATCTCTCCTGCTTTGTTTTCAAGCGTATTCCTCCTTGTTATCCTATATGCAAATTTTTTCCACATGCTTCCATTGCAGAAATAACATAATTATGGTATAATTACGCCAACGAAAGGAGCGAAGCCTGATGCCTCTAATAATACCGATTAAAGATTTACGCAACACCGCCGAGATTTCAAACCTGGCACATAAAGAACAAGAACCTATTTTTATTACTAAAAACGGATACAGCGATTTAGTTGTCATGAGCAGCGAACTTTATGATAGATTTGCCGGAATCAATCGAATCGACCAGGCCATTTACGAATCCGAACAGGAACTATTAAATGGAGCCGAAGCGGTAGATGCCCATATTGCTTTTGCGGAATTGGAGAAAAAGCATTTTGGATAAATATAAAGTTAAAATCAACCCAAAAGCAATACGGGAATTGGATCAGATCTACGCATATCTCGCTGGTGAAAAGCTAGCTCCCGAAAATGCAAGGGGGCAAATCAACAGAATCAAAACTGCTATTTTAAGCTTAGATGCTTTTCCCCAATCTCATCAAAAACGCTGCGAAGGCCGATATGCCGGAAAGGGCTATCGACAGTTGCTTGTAGACAATTATACCGCTATTTTCCGAATTGATGAAACGTCTCGAATCGTTTACATTGTGACAATTCAATATCAAGGCCGAAACATTTAAAAGCGACGCCCCGCATACAAACAGGGCGTCGCAATTTTTTATTCTTCTTTCCGAATCGGAAAACGACCCTCCTTACACCGCGTCTCCGGTAAGAATACCGGCTTCTGCGTCGGCGCGGATCCTCTCCTGTCTGGCCTCTTCCAGCATCATATCCTTGACCTTCATCAAACGAATCTGCGTGCTTCTCTCGTTCTCGTCCAGCTTCATTGTAATGTACTTGATCTTTTCCTGTGCATCGGGAATCATCACATGTTCCAGCGCGTTTACACGGCGGCGGGTCTTTTCGATCTCGACCGCCATCAGCTGGCAGGATTTCTCGACTTCCGCCAGACGCAGCATATCCGGCAGAAGGTCTGCCAGGGATTTGACCGCCCCGTCCAGATCGCTGGAGGTAAAGGCAAAGCCGTAGGAATAGATGTCGTTCGTGTCGGCCGTGCGGGTCTTGTACTCAAAAACCGGGATTTCCACGCTCATGACGTTCTTCATACCGGTCTCTAAGTAGACCTCCTGCTTGGGAGCCAGCAGCGCCGTGTTCAGCACCTGGTCGGAGGTTGCGGCCTTGGCCAGGACAAAGTTTTTGTTGGCGGCGGCAATACCGGCCTCCACCTTTTCGCGCAGGGTCTTGTTTTCACGGACCAGCTCCAAAAACTGACGCATCAGTTCGTCGCGCTTATCCTTTAAGAGCTTGTGGCCGCGGGTCGCTGTCGCCAGCTTTTTTTTCTGCTTGGCAAGCTCCATCCGGGTAGGGATAACCTGGGTTGATGCCATATGATCACCCCTTTCTTACTTGCCGTAGTACTGATCGAGGTACTTGTCGTCGATACGTTTCAGCTCGGCGCGAGGCAGGATCGACAAAAGCTTCCAGCCGATCTCCAGCGTCTCTTCGATATCGCGGTTGGCGTCGTAGCCCTGGGATACGTACTCCTCCTCAAAGGCGTCGGCGAACTTGGCGTACAGCTTATCCATCTCGGTCAGCGCCGCTTCGCCCAGTACGACCATCAGTTCTTTGGCTTCCTTGCCGCGGGAATAGGCGGCAAACAGCTGGTTCATCGTGTTGGCGTGGTCGGCACGGGTCTTGCCTTCGCCGATACCCTTATCCTTCAGACGGGACAGGCTCGGCAGTACGTCGATCGGCGGCGTCACGTTCTTTCTGTACAGCTCACGGCTTAAGATGATCTGGCCCTCGGTGATGTAACCGGTAAGGTCGGGGATCGGGTGCGTCTTGTCGTCCTCGGGCATCGTCAGGATCGGAATCATGGTGATCGATCCCTTCTTGCCGTTCTGACGGCCGGCGCGCTCGTACATCGTCGCCAGGTCGGTATACATGTAGCCGGGATAGCCGCGGCGTCCGGGCACTTCCTTGCGGGCGGCACTGACTTCACGCAGGGCGTCCGCATAGTTGGTGATATCGGTCAGAATAACCAGTACGTGCATGTCTTTCTCAAAAGCCAAATACTCGGCAGCGGTCAGCGCCATCTTGGGGGTGGCGATACGCTCAACGGCCGGGTCGTTGGCCAGGTTGACAAACATGACGGTACGGTCGATCGCGCCGGTTTCCTTAAAGCTCTGTACGAAGAAGTTGGATTCTTCAAACGTAATACCAAGAGCCGCGAATACCACGGCGAAGGGCTCGGACGTACCGCGCACCTTGGCCTGACGGGCGATCTGCGCCGCTAAGTTGGCATGGGGCAGACCGCTGGCCGAGAAGATCGGCAGCTTCTGTCCGCGTACCAGCGTGTTCAGTCCGTCGATGGCGGATACGCCGGTCTGAATGAACTCCTGAGGGTAGTTGCGGGCCGCCGGGTTCATCGGCAGGCCGTTGATGTCCATGCGGGCGTCGGGCAGGATCTCCGGACCGCCGTCAATGGGACGGCCCAGACCGTCAAATACACGGCCCAGCATATCTTCGGATACGCCCAGCTCCATGCTGCGTCCCAGGAAGCGTACTTTGCTGTTGGACAGGTTGATACCGGTGGAGCTTTCAAACAGCTGCACCATAGCGTTGTCGCCGTTGACCTCAAGCACTTTGCAGCGGCGGGTCTCGCCGTTTACAAGCTCGATCTCGCCCAGTTCGTCGTAGGTTACGTTCTCCACGCCTTTCACCAGCATCAGAGGCCCTGCCACTTCCTGTATGGTTCTGTATTCCTTAGGCATGTTATCTGTCCTCCTTTGCCGTTAAGTTGCCAAGTTCTGTGGCCAGCTCCTTCTGGATCTTTTCATAGTTCTCGCTAAGAACGTCGTTTGCCACATATTTGAAACGTCCGATCTGCTCGCGGACGGCCAGGTTTACTAAGGACTCTACGTTTACCCCCTTGTCAAGGGCTACCACGCTGTTGTCGTAGTAGGCCAGCACCAGCTTCATCATCAGATACTGTTTTTCCAGAGGGGTGTAGGTATCCACCTCATGGAAGGAGTTCTGATGCAGGAAGTCCTCGCGGATCGAGCGGGCGGCTTCCAGCTTCAGACGGTCAGGCGCGGACAGGGCGTCCATGCCGACCAGCTGTACGATTTCCTGCAGTTCGGATTCGTCCTGCAGAAGGCGCATCAGGCGGTTGCGGCACTCCATCCAGTCCTCGTGAACTTCGGTGTTGAACCAGTTGGCCATGTTGTCTACGTACAGCGAATAGCTGCTCAGCCAGTTGATGGCCGGGAAGTGACGCTTGTAGGCCAGGGCGGAGTCAAGGCTCCAGAACACTTTTACGATACGCAAGGTGGCCTGGGATACGGGCTCGGAAATATCGCCGCCGGCAGGGGATACGGCCCCGATAACCGACAGGGCGCCTTCGCGGCCGTCCTTACCAAGGGAAATGACGCGGCCGGCGCGCTCATAAAACTGCGCCAGGCGGCTTCCTAAGTAGGCCGGGTAGCCTTCTTCACCGGGCATCTCCTCCAGACGGCCGGACATCTCACGAAGAGCCTCGGCCCAGCGGGAGGTGGAGTCGGCCATCAGAGCCACGGAATAACCCATATCGCGGAAATACTCGGCGATCGTGATGCCGGTGTAGATGGAGGCTTCACGGGCCGCCACGGGCATATCGGAGGTATTGGCGATCAGAACGGTACGCTCCATTAAGGAGTTGCCGGTCTTGGGGTCTTTCAGTTCGGGGAACTCGTTTAATACGTCGGTCATCTCGTTGCCGCGCTCGCCGCAGCCGATGTAGACCACGATGTCGGCCTCGGCCCATTTTGCCAGCTGATGCTGGATTACGGTCTTACCGGAACCGAAGGGGCCGGGTACGGCCGCCACGCCGCCTTTGGCGATCGGGAACATGGTATCGACCACGCGCTGTCCGGTGACCAAGGGCATATCCGGCGGCAGCTTCTCCTTGTAGGGACGGCCGGAACGCACGGGCCACTTCTGCATCAGCGTGACTTCCTTGTCGCCGTCCTTCGTCTCCACGACGGCCACCGCCTGCTCGACGGTGTAGTCGCCTTCGGTGATCGATTTGATCTTGCCGCTTACGCCGTAAGGGACCATGATCTTATGCAGAACGATCGCCGTCTCCTGCACGGTGCCGATGATATCGCCGGCTTCGACCTCGTCGCCTGCCTTGACCACAGGGGTAAAGTGCCATACAAGATCCCGCTTCAGGGCCGGAACTTCGACGCCTCGTTTCAGGAGATTTCCTCCCGTTACTTTCATAATGTCGTCCAGAGGTCTCTGGATTCCATCGTAAATACTCTTAATCAGACCGGGCCCCAGCTCTACGCTTAAGGGCATGCCGGTGGACTCTACGGGCTCGCCGGGTCCTAAGCCGGCGGTCTCCTCATATACCTGAATGGACGCCTGGTCACCGTGCATTTCGATGACTTCGCCGATCAGGCGCTGTTTGGACACGCGAACTACGTCGAACATGTTGGCGTCGCGCATTCCTTCGGCGATTACCAGGGGTCCGGCTACTTTTTTAATGATGCCTTTGCTCATTTTTGTCCATCACCCACCTTTCTAATTTTCTCCGTTAAAGATTATGTCGGAACCAACCGCCTGCTCGACCGACTTTTTCACCTGGGCGATGCCGGCGCCGGTATTGCCGGATACGCCGGGGATCAGGATGACGGCGGGCCTCAGCTGGTCGCGGTATACTTCAATTTCTTCCTGCAGGCTGGCTGCCAGAGACTCTGTCATGTAGACGACGGCAAAATCGTCGGCGGCCGCTTTTTTCAGCTGTGCCGCGCCTTCCTCAGCCGTCTCTACGGGAAACGTGGTAAGTCCCAGGGCAGCAAAGCCGTAAATGCTGTCGTAATCTCCCATTACTGCCACTTTATACATACATTTCCCTCAGCCTTTCTCGTATAATCTCATCGGGCAGGCCGTTCTGCTTTCCCGACAGCACCATGCGGGCGCATTTGATTTCGTTTTCGCGCGCCAGGATATAGGCGGCCAGCGGCCCGATGGTGAATGGATTGGATTTCTGCGGTTTCATATGCCGGATAATCAGGTTGTCGCACCAGCGCTCAAAAGCGGCCGGGGATTCCTTGAGGGCTTCGGCCGCGGGGGCGTAGTCGGTGCCGGACAGGTATTCGGCTACGTTTTCCGTACCGCCTAAGGCCGCGTGGGCCAGGGCCTCGACATTTAACTCCCCGCAGGGGGCCAGGGCACGCAGGATGAAGTCTAAAGACTTGCCGACCTGGCCGCAGCGCACGGCGATCTTAATGTCTGCCGCTACCACGGTCAATACGGCGTATTCTTTGAGGACTTCGTTGTCGGCGCGCTTGCCGGCCTCGTAGGTCGCCTCCAGGCTGGCACGGTCCAGAAGGACGTCGCACAGCTGGCCGTCGCCGGTGTGCAGAAGCGTGTCGTAGGCTTCGGCCGCCTTTTCGGCCATCGCATCCGGCAGCAGGCTGTAGTCCTTCTCCTGAATCGCGCGGTTGATTACCTGCGGATCTATGGTGCCGCCCGTCACGAAAAGACGATCGGCTTCCACCGACGCGCCGGTGTAGGCAAGCTTGATCGCTGCTTTGAGGTTGTGGTAGTCGTCGGCAATATGGAATACGTCAAAGGCCGAGAGGTCCTCCTCCAGCTCGCCGATCAGCTCCCAGGTCTTTTTCTCCTCGGCCGCCAGCAGGTTTTCCGCCGTCAGGCGCTCATCGGGGTCGCCCCAGCCTTTGTCGGCCAGGAAATGCAGGGCTTCGTCGTAGCTTTTGGCCGCCGCCAGCTGCTCCATGGCCGGGCCGCTTAACAGGTAATTTTCCCTGCCGCGGATCCGTGCAACCGCATAGGTGTAATCTTTGCTCATTGATAAAACCTCCTTTATGCGGCCGCTTTACGCGAACAATAATGTATGAACCTTATCCTGCAGATTTTCTCTCTCGGACGCAAACATGGCCGCGAAGGAGCAGTTTTCCTCGATACCGCCGTACACCAGCAAAAACCCGCCGTCGATCGCGCAGGTCTCGGAGGAAACGGTAAGTTCCCCGCCCTTTTTGGCAGCCGTCTCGGCAACTACTTTGTCAAAGCCGGCAGGCAGACGTTTCCTGTCTTTTTCCGAGAAACGGATTTCGCCTTTTTCAGCCAGCGCGAATTTCTCAAGCATCCGGGCAATCAGCTCAAAATAGGCCTTATCCTCCAGGGTATACAAGGAAGCCTGGGCCTTGTCGATGATCTCGCCGATGATCTGCTGTTTGGCGGCCAGCAGCTCTTGTTTGCGCTGCATCTGGGCCGCGGAACGGCTTTTGCTGAGAATATCGCGGGCCGCCGCTTCGGTCTTGGCGGCGGAAGCCTCTTCGAGCTCTTTGCAGGATGCGGCTGCTTCGGAGAGGATTTCCTGTGCCTGTGCGTTTGCTTCTTCGATGATCTTATCCGCAGAGCTTTTTGCTTCTTCTTCGATTTGATGTAAAATCTTATCTAATCCAGTCATTCTAAGCTCTCCTTTTTCTGTGATCCATTACAGGTTGAAGATCGCCAGAATGGAAATTAACAGAGCCAGGATGGCGTAGGTCTCAACCATGGCGGGCAGCAGCATGGCTTTACCGAACTGATCGGGTTTCTTGGTCACAAGGCCGATGGAAGCCACGGAGGTCTGGCCCTGATGGATCGCGGAGAACAGGCCGACGATCGCGATCGGCAGGCAGGCTACGAAATAAGCCAGGCCGGTCTCAAAGGAGGGAGCCGTGCCGCCCAGGACGCCGATGCGGCTCAGGGCCACGAAAGCTACCAGCAGGCCGTAAATACCCTGTGTACCGGGCAGAAGCTGCAGAATCAGGACTTTGCTGAAGAGTTCGGGTTTTTCAGTTACGGCGCCGGCTGCCGCACGGCCGCCCATTCCTACGCCGATGGCGGAACCGATCCCTGCTAACAGGGCTGCCAGGGCTGCTCCAGACAGTGCTAATACCAATCCTAAATTTTCCATTTTAATTTTCCTCCTTGAATTGAATATATTTTGTTTGGGCTGCGCAGAAGGGAGTGAACGCCTTGCCGCCGCCCTCATAAAACTTACCGAAGAATTCCACGAACTGCAGACGGTTCGTGTGTACGTAAGCGCCCAGCACGTTGATCGCCAGGTTCAGTGTGTGGCCGACCAGGAATATGATCGAAAAGAGGATCGCTCCCACAACGCCGTCTCCGACCATTGCCGCCATCGTATTGATTACCGAGGCGATAACGCCGGTCGCCAGGCCCAAAGCCAGCAGACGGGAGTAGGACAATACGTCCGACAGCCAGCTGGTAGCGCCGTAGAGCTCGTAAGCGCCGAGCGCGATCCGCAGGCCTATGTTTTTACTGTCTCTGGCACTCATAAGTACGATGCCCGCGGCTCCGATAATTGCCAGCCATTTCGCCGCCGCGCTCAGCCAGGCCGGGAACGCGATCGCAGAACCAGCCATCGAAGCGAAGATATCGCTGGGCAGGAGCATCAGGATCAGGCCGAACAGCAGAGCATACCAGAAACCCACGCTGCAAAGGCAGTCCATGTACTTTTTATCCCGGATCAGCATATACCCCTTGAGGGCCAGGCCGGTAAACAGATGGATGATACCGAACAGGAAGCTGTAGATCAAAAGCTTCATCGGGTCGTCTAAGGGCGCGAACCATACGGCGGGTACGGTTATTTCGGTATGGAAGAAGTTCTGGGCGACGATCGGGATCACGTCCCCGAAGTAGCCGCCGAACAAGATTCCCCATACGGTGGTGGAGATGCCGCAGTAGAAGAACATCTTCATCATCTGCTTCATGCCGTTTGCCATGTTCGGGTATTTCTTTACCAGGAACAGACAGGCGACAGTCATAATAATGCCGTAGCCGGCATCGGAAAGCATCAGGCCGAACAGGAAGTAGTAGAAAACCGCCATCACGCTCGTGGGGTCAATTTCACCCTTATGAGGCAGGCCGAAGGATTCCACCACGCTTTCCGTGGGGCCGGAGAAGCCGTTGTTTTGCAAAAGCACCGGGGCCTCTTCCCCTTCGGGGACCGCCTCCAGCTCTACCTGGCAGTTGTATTTGCTCTCCAGCTTTGTTTTCAGGGCTTCGGCGTTTTTCGCCGGGATATAGCCGTTTAGGAAGAATACGTGGCTCGACTGTAAGAGACCGCCTAAAATGCCGTACTTCTCGGCCCGCAGGGTGTAGTAGTCGGCCACGAAACGGATCTTTTCGCGCTCAGAACCCAATGCCTGCAGTTTTTCAATCGCGCCTTTTTCCGCCAGCGCGTATTCGTCGCGTACCTTTTCCTGTTCCCTGGCGTATTCGGCCGGGGTCTGGGAAGTCTGAATCGCCGCACGCGCAAAACCGTTGACGCGCAGGGCGTCCTCCAGTTTTTCGGCTTCGCTCTGAGGACACATTGCAAAAATACAGGTCTGGTCGCGGTCGGCTCCCAGCACCTCCAGTGTCCAGGCATCCAGCTCAGGCTGTTCCTTTGCCACGGCAGGCAGGATTTCCTCCGTCGTCCAGGCGCCGGGCAGCGTCCCGATTAAGGCGGCCGCTGTGCGGCTTCCACGGTAATTCATGGGAACATCCAGGCTCATCCACGGTACCAGGCTCTCCAGCGTGGCTTCGGCCTTTACCTGGCCGGCCCGGTCCTCGCCGATGTGGCGCTCCAGCGTGAGGATGCGGTTTACCGTGCGGAAGATCCCTTCCTGATCCTTCACCTGTTCGTAATACTGATCGCTGCTGATCGCCTTCTTGCCTTCAAACGAAGCAAGCAGGCCCGTTTTTTCGGGAGCATACGTATCCAGGATTTTCAGCGCGGCCTCGGCGTTCTGGGCCCGTTTCTCATAGCCGCTTTTCATGGACGCCGTCTCCATCCGCTTAAAAACCTGGTCCTCTTCTCCGCTGTTGTCTACTTCTACGATTCCTTTTCGCTGCAATTCTTCCAATATCTGTTTGCGGTTGCTTTTCAATGCACAAATATGAATTTTTTGCATCTGCAACACTGCCATAGTGTAATCACCTTCTTTACTCTAATACTGTGAAAACTTTGGGAAGATCCGTAATCGTCCGGGCAGGGCGCTCTCTTTAGATGACCTGCGCCAGCACCAGCTTTACGGCTTCATCTTCCTTCTGTCGTGCCAGTGTTCTCAGCGCTTCTACATCTTTTTCGCTCTCCGCCTTGCTCGTCTTTGCCTCACCGGCTCCCGTGGCGGCAGCTTGTTCGCCTGCCTGTTTCAAGCGGGCAGCGGCATCCTTCTTCGCCTCAGACAGCTGATCAGCTGCCTTTTTTCTGGCATCCATTATAATCTCGTCTGCCTTTATATGTGCATCTCGTATCATCTGATCTGCCTTGGTCTCGGCCTTACGGATTGCCTCTACGGTTTCTTTTGCCATCCTCTCACCTTCTTCCCCTTAAAATTTTTATATGCAGTAACGGGTAACCTGTTTTATGGAAGCAATGCAACCATTATACGGCGGCCGGAAAATCGCTGCAACCGACACTGCCCCGTTGTTGCCTGATCTTTGTGCTTTTTCTTTCATTTGCCTAAAACGCCGCCGGCCGCCTGTCAGTCTGCGTCGATCTTTGCAATGCGCGCTTTATGACGGGGCCCCTCTGAAAACGGCGTATCCAGCCAGGTATCCACAATCTGCAGTGCCAGGCCGGCTCCTGTGACCCGCGCCCCCAGCGCCAGTATATTGGAATCGTTGTGCTCTCTCGTGGCTTTTGCGCTGAAGCAATCTCCACACAGCGCCGCGCGTATCCCCTTAAAACGGTTGGCCGCAATGGAAATCCCGATGCCGGTGCCGCAGATCAGGATTCCGCGCTCGCACTCACCGGAAAGAATTGCCCGGCACACCGCCTTTGCAATATCCGGATAGTCGCAGGATTCCTCCGTGTATGTGCCGAAATCCTTGTACGTTTCACCTCTTGTCTCCAAATGGGCCATAATCTCCTTTTTGAGACTTAATGCGGAGTGATCTCCTCCAATCGCTATCATGGTTTTTCCTCCTTAAATAATTTTTCGGCCGCCATCTTGACCAAAATATCGATGTATTCGTAGTACGCCCCGTAATCGGCCAGGCTTCCGCCGTAAGGGCTCCCTACGTCGGGCCGCTCGCCGGCGTATTCACCCAGCGTACCGATCGCGGCCGGCACCGCAAAACGTCCGGCCATTGAGAGCACCTGCTGTTTTTCTTTTTCGGACATTGTCAGAATCAGCGTGCCTTCTTCGACATCCTGTTCCGGTATAAATTCCTGTGAGTATTCTTTGGCAGGCATCATCTCTTTGCTTTTTAAAATAGCCACGGCTTTGGGATTTAAGGGTTCCGGAAACAAAACTACCAGCCCGCGTGACTCGACCGTGAGCGGACGCGTTCCTTTGACCGCGTTCAAAATCGCTTCCGCCATAATGCTGCGGCATGTATTTTCCGTACAGACAAACAGTACTTTCTTGTAGGGTATCATATATTTTCCCTTTCAAAGCAGCCGGCTTCACCTCGCTGTCACACCTCCAGAATATGATAACCGGCTGCCTTTTTTAATCGGTTCATAATGGCTCCGCCCAGGGAGCCGCATTCAAAGCTCTCGGAAAAAATCACATCCATTCTGGCACGGTCAAAGGAACGAAGCGCATCATACAAATGATGCGCAATCTCTGCCGGCTCCCTGCGCGAGCCGGATACCTCCAGCATGAGCCGGGCTTCCCCGTCTTTATAAGGAAGAGAACAGACGCAGGAAGCAAGCAGCCTGCCCGATTGACAGTCCCTGCACCCCTCCTTTTTCAGGCGATGCCGGTACGTCAAAAGACTTTCCGATGCGCAGAGAATCCCGACGTTTTTCCCCGCGCACAGCGCTTCCTTTGCCTGGAAGCAGATCGCCTTTTCCACCTGCGCATCCGTTCCGCGGACAATGGTCAGCGGAGCCTGCGGCGCGTAGTGCCGGTATTTCATGCCGGGCGCTCTCGGATGGACACCGGGCGCCATCGGCTCCATGCAGGCTGTATCCACCGCCAGGCGTTTCAGCGTTTTTTTCAGCGTCTCTTCCGAAATAAAACCGGGACGAAGCAGCAGCGGCCTTGAAGAACTCACATCAATAATCGTAGATTCCAGGCCGATCCCTACCTCGCCTCCATCCAAAAGCATGTCAATATGCCCGTCCAGATCCTCACGCACATGCAAGGCTTTAGTCGGGCTCGGACGCCCAGAACGATTGGCACTAGGCGCAGCTATAGGCGTCCCCGCCGCGCGGATCAGCGCCCGGGCTACCGGGTGCGAAGGCATCCGCACCGCTACCGTATCCAGGCCGCCCGTCGTGGCGAAAGGCACCGTTTCTGTCTTTTTAAAAATCAAGGTTAAGGGGCCCGGCCAATACAGCCGCATCAATGTCCTGGCCGTATCGGAAATCTCCGCTGCCAGCGCCGGCAGTTCCTCAAAATCGGCAATATGCGCAATCAGCGGATTATCCGAGGGACGGCCCTTGGCCGCATAAATCTTTTGCGCCGCCTGCGGATTAAGCGCATCTGCGCCCAAACCGTATACGGTCTCCGTCGGAAACGCTACCAGCCCGCCGCTTTGTATAATGCGTGCGGCTTCTTGAATCCGTTCCGGCTGCGGCTGCCCCGCGTCAATTGCAACGATTTTTGTCTCCATCACTCTGTCCCAAACCTTTAAAAAAGCTGCAAAGGGAAATCCTGTTTCATTATAATACGGATTTCTCAAAGATGCAAGACAGAATTTGACATTCCTAACTCTTCTTAGCGAAAATCTTACTACCGATAGCTGAACAAATGCCCGCCCGCACTGCGAATGTATTCTGCCGTATCGTTGCGCCCCATCTTATAATACGTCCCGTCCAGCACATTATAAAACGTAATGTTATAGTTGTCGTAGCCCACTAACAGATCGGCGGTCGTCTCTCCTGTCAGCAGGATGACTGGATGGCCGTTGCTGATGTAATAGAGCGCCTGCTGCAACGTACAGCCGCTTAAATCAAGCGCCCGTCCCGGCAGCGCTTCCTCCAGGATATCGCGCACGGACCGGCCTTCATCGAGCATCCGGTCGACTTCCGCTGTGATCCCCTGCTGGAACAAAAGCGCCTGGATGCAGGGGGCCAGGGTGCGGTCCGCGCGTTCCGTTGTACAGCCGGCCGCTACCGTGATGCGCGTCTCGGTTTTCATAACCCCCCGGACCCATACCTGGTTTTGCCCGGCATCGACCACGGTGCCTACCTGCTCATAAATCGCGTTTATGGCCTCCGAAACATTATAACAAATTTTCGTCAGCTCCCCATATGCGTAGGCAAAATAGCGGGGATCCGTATCCCGCCGGATATCGGACGCCAAATCCACCCGGTTTGCCGAGGGACTTAACAGCCGGACCGGCATAGAAATCGTCAGCGCCCGTTCGGGGTCCGCATAGTTTGAAAGGTTAATCGAATGCACCGTGCGTTTTTTGTCACTGACCGCCGTGCGCAGTACCGAAGCGGTGTCCTTCTCCTCGGCCTCATTTTGCAGCAGCACATCGGTAAACGGATTCACCGGCTGTTTTTCATAGGTAAGCGAGGCACAGTTTACCTGAATCCGCCCCTTCCCAAGTTCCACACTCAGGATATGGTTGCCTCGATTCTCATAGTGCGTAAGCACCTTGCCCTCTTCGTCGACGATTTCCAGCGCGTACATCGGAAATGTCGTGCGGCCGCTGATATCTACCGTAATGTCCTCGCTGTCCGCGATCCCGTACACAAAATCCGTCCCCATGAAGCCCAGCGGTTTTAAAAATTCTCCCGCCGCACAGCGGACCGTATTTTTCCGCCCGTCCGTTAAATACATCACCGACAAGGCCGTGCAGCCATAAGGATCGTCGCCCTCCTGCCAGGCGATCACCGAGCTGTCCTCGCTGATTACGAAACTCCCCTCCTGCAGATCGTCCACCACGACCACATGCTCCGTGCCCACCACATCGATGGCGTAAATACTGTTTTCCACCATCACATAGATCAGTCCGGTATCTGATATGAAACTCAGCGTTCCCATTTCCTGCTTCAAATGAGCGTAAGGGACCTGCACCGGAATGTAGAAAATTTCCTGCAGCGCCCGTTCGCTGCTGTCATACAGGTAAAAGACCATCGCCACTTCACCCTCGTGGCTGCCGCTGTTCATATAGCCGTACACCATAAAGGACACGTCCCCGTTGTCCTCGGCCTTGACAATCTGGAACCCGTGCTCCCCGTGCCTTGTACGAATATCCTCGTCTGTGCTGCGGTTAAACGAAAAAATATTGACTGCTTCATTGAGTTTGCCGTTATATCCCCACAATTCGCCGCCGGCCGTAAAAACCGTATAGGCGCCGGACGGGCTTGTCTTTAACAGCGTCGTGCCGTTTTCGACAATGCCCAGCTCTACCACCCCGTTTTCAATCGTCGAGGTATCCGCCGCAAAGCGCTGATTCATCGTCCGCTCATAGGAGAGCAGATAGAAACGCATCTCCGACCAGCGGACCACCAGCACTTCCTCCACATCATAAAGTTCCGTAAGCCCCGTATCTCCCACCGCCCGAATCTGATAAGACAGGCGCAGGGTGCCCACCGTCTCGCTGATCTGGCGGATATCCACATGCGGTTCCCCGACGCGCTCCGGCTCCAGATTCATCCAGGTCAGCATGCGGTGGCTGGAATGGATATTTACATGCGCAAAAGAGGAATTATCCCCCGTACTGTCGGGTTCCAGATACAGGCCCAGTTCGCTTTTTCCCTCCTGCTTTTCCTCGGCCTGAAAGGTCCGCGCGCTGAAATACGTTACAAAATCCAGCATTTCCTCCACATGAAGGCCTTTGTTGTAGACAATGCGGGTATAGTAGTACACGGCGCTGTGCTTTTCGGTCGTTAGACGGATCCGCAGCAGATATTCTGTTCCTTCTTCAATCAACTTCTGAATCGGCAGCGTTACCATGATCTGGCTCCCGTCCTCGGCCTGCGTTTCACGCCAGCGTTCTACGGCGGTGTCCTCGATCAGACGGCCGGTCTGAGCGTCGCGCACCTCATAAGAGACGCTGGTTAAGCGGTTGTCGTAACAGTCCACCTGGATCGACATCTGGCCGTCCGCCCCCAACGGCGTCACATTCCCGCGCATATATTCTTCCTTCATCTCCGAGGTATATCCGTACAGGCGGTTGATCTTTCTTCCATTATAAAGGGAGTAGATCACCGGCAGGCTGGCTTCGCTCATGCCCTCGTAAACCGTCGCCGGCTCCTGTTCCCGCTGTGTGAAATAAAAGACGGCAGCGGCCGCCGCCAAAAATACAAATACTAAAATCAGCGCTTTACGAATCCCTTTTTTCATGCAATCGTTCCTTTATCTCAATAACGTTTCGTTTTTCAGTCGATTTTCTTCCTATAACTATAGCAATTTGCGTGCAAAAGTACAAGCCGTTTTTTTCTTAAAGATTTCTTTATAAGAGTTGCTCGCACCGCTCGGCTTTCGCCTCGCTGAACGCGGCATTCGCCGAGTGAGAGCGTAAACGCTCTCGTTCGGCTCATTGCTCGCGCAAAAGACCGACAGCCGTCACTGTTTCGGCGGCTGTCGGTTTTCTTTGCTCTTTCTCCCGGTTTTATCCAAAATACCAGCTTCGCCCGCGTCGTCTTGCACAGCGGCGGCGGTGGATCTCGTTGTACAAAAGCACCTCGATCATATCCTGCAGGGAGCGGTCATCCCGACGGTACTGCATGGTCTCCATCTGCAAAGAGGACGGCGGCCCGGTCATCCCTTCGCTCTCCTCTGCTTCTTCCTCCGGCATAATAAATTCTTCCGTTTCCACCTGGCCCTCCTCCGGCCCGGCGGTTTTTCGGCCGGACGGCGCAGACGGCATACCGGAGGGGTATTCCTCCGCCATCCCCCGGGCCTTTTCCTGCATCAGAGCCTGGTACACGGCTTCGCAAATCTTTGACAGGGCAATGCGGTCCGGGTATTCGTCGTAGATCACGCTGCCGCTGTAATCCATCAGATCGCACTGATGCTCCACTTCGCGCTGCACCTGCCGCACCTCGGACGGATACAACTGTTTCCAATATTCCAGATCTTTCTTTTCTTCTTTGTCATTTCCGCCTGCGGGCGTCCATACCTCCCGGCTGGCGCTTTGAAGCCACGGATGCGAATACCGCCGGCCCAGGCAGGAGCGATCCTGCAGGCCGCAGCACCTGCGCTGACATTCCAATCGTTTTTTCAAAAGGCATACCTCATTTTGGCATAATTACACTAGTAAGGTATGCGTCAAAATGCATTCCGGTGTGTGTCCTGCCCCGCCGCACTTTAAATCCGAGGCACATAAATAAGCCGGGCAATCGCTTCGATTGCAAGCGATTGCCCGGCTTTCCATATTTTTTCCTTCAAAGGCCTTTATACGCCGTCGCCCTCACCGACCGTAAACACGATCGTCGAAGCCAGCGGCGATACCACATCCTCGGCCGTGCGTGCGCGCACGGTCAGCTTATAGGTGCCGGCTTCCTTTGGCGTATAGCCAAAGTACCAGTACACCCACTTCTCCGCCGTCGCGTCCTTCACTTCGCAGACCGTCCAGGTCTCGCCGTCGTCCATCGATACTTCAATTGCCGTCACCGGCACATCGTAATCGTCGGCATACCCCTCAAAGACGATCTTCTCGCCGACCGTAAATTCCGCTTCTCCGGCATCGTTCATGATACTCACATGTGCCCGGTAGTCCGCGCCGGCCGTAATCACCTCGGGGACCTCATCCTCCGCCGTCACCTCGATGTTGACGACATTGCGCGTAAAATACTTTGCCACAGTCCCCGGCATCCACAGCTGAGACGTCTGTCCGTCCGGCAGGGTCTCTCCGTTTACTTTGTAGACCAGCATCGCGTTCTTTTCCAGCGCATAGCTGAGCGGCATCGGAATGCCGTAGCCGTCCGAGCCCGTCACGGTCACGGTATTTGCTCCGGCTTCCAATTCGGAAAGCTCCAGAATCGCGCTCAGCGGAATGCCGCTTACCTCGGCATTGGCTACCGCGCTGCCCGTCGCGCAGGCGCAGGCCATTATGCGAGTCTCTTCCTTCTCCTCCAAATCCGCCAATGTGATGCTCTGGCTGTATTTTAAACTGCCCGATACGTTGATGTAATACTCGCCAACGCTCTCCTGCTCCTTTGCCAGGGCAAAAGCCGGCTTCGCACAGGCGCCGGTCAGCGCCGTCCCATACAGGTTAAACACATCGTTGGAGGGGGATATCACATCCTGATTGTAAGAAAATTCTCCCTCTACATTCGCAACCTTCGTATACTCCGTCTCCTCGGCCGCAAGTGCCTCCAGCTGATATCCGTTTAACTCTAAGCCAGCCGCCGTCTTTGGCGCCTCCTGCTCTGTCCCCGGGGCCACCGGCGGGGCCTGTACGGGCGCCGCAGCGGCACAGCCCGACAACAGCAGAGTGGCGCCAGCCAGACCGGACATGATCTTCTTATTCTGTTTTCTGCTCATGGCAGCTCCTCCCTCTTACTGGATATTAAACTCAAATACCGTATTGTTCACGCAGACCCGATCGCCGTCGGGGCCGTCCGAGGTCACGCGGATCTCCATCACATACGCGCCCGCATCGGGGATCGTAATGTCGTAAGTCCAGTATACCCACTGCTCGGAGACAGCGTTCTCCAGCTCATACTCAATCCAGGTCTCGCCGCGGTCAAAGGAAAACTCGATCTTCTTGATCGGCTCGTTCCAGGCGTCGGCATAGCCCTCCAGATGGATCGTCTCGCCCTGCTTAAAGATCTGCCCGACCGTCGCGTTGAGCACCGCCGAATTCGGCTTGTCAAAGGACAGGCCATTGGCCGGATCGATGAAGTCGCCGTTAAACAGGCCCCAGGGCTCGCCCTCTTTGTTGCTCACGCAGATTTCCACAACCCGCTTCGTGAAATCGCCTGCCGACGCGTTGTAGCACCAGAAGGCGTTCGGATATCCCTGGTTCGCCGGGATCGTCTGCCCGTTCATCTCCACGACGATCAAGCCGTCGTTTTCAAGCACATACTGCGTATCTAACGGATAGCAATACCCGTCGTCGCCGATCGGCTCAAACCAGTTTGCACCCTCCTGCACGCCGGCCTTTTCGAGAATCTTTGCCACCGGGATACCGGTCACCTCCGCCTGATAGATCGTCGCCTGCCCCGGCCCGTTTACCGTACAATGGCTCTTCATGACCTGCGTCACTAGGCCGAATTCCTCGATCATCTCCGGCAGCGTCATCTCAAACGGATTGTCCACATCGCCCGTGATCTTGATCGTCCAGTTCTTGAAAATATCCTCGTTGATCTGGCTGTCATCCGTCAGCCACTCCGAGGGAGCCGACTTGATGGACTTGAAATACATCTTCTCCACCGGCGTAATCTCGGTCTGGTTCCAGTTAAACTCCGCCGTCACGTTCTCGGCCGCAATATCGGTAATACCGGCCAGCACGTCATACTTCACATAATCCCAGCGCAGGAAATTCCCGTCCGGATCAATATAGTGGCAGGACTGGCAGGAACCCTGGAACGTTGATCCTGCTTTCATATGTATGGTGTGAATCGTCTCCTTCAGCTCCGCTTCATAGAACGTATGGCAGCCGATGCAGTTGGCATACGTCTGCTCCGTGTCATACTTAAAATAGATAATGCCGTGGTAGGTGTCCATCATCTCCAGGGCATCCTCCAGCGTATGGCAGGCATTGCAACCGCGGTTGTCCGCGTCCATATACAGATTATTCCACGAAGAAACAAACTTGCCGTCCTTCACCGTGTTGTCAAACGGCGTTTTCTGCACCTGCACGCCGCTTGGAAGCGTCGTTACCCGCGGTGCGTTTGCCGCATCCGCCGCGTCATTTTTTTCCTCGCGCGGGTACGTATCCGGCAAAGCGGCTTCCCTGCTGTTATAAGAGCCCGCCGTCTCCGGGGCAGCCGTAGTTTCCGCAACCGCCGTGGTCTCCGGGGAGGCCGTAGTCTCCGGCGCCGCTGTCGCAGCCTGTGTCTCCGGAGCCGCCGTCTCTGCGGCCGTGGTCGCTTCCGGCGTCGCGGCCGGTTCCGTGGCTGCCGTATTGCTACAGGCCGCCAGCCCCAATATCATGGAGGCCGCCAGCAGCAAGGCAAACACCTTTTTCTTACACATATCCTTTCCTCCTTAAACGTGTATAGAAACGAACACAGGTTACCGGCCCTAATATAGCGGCCGATAACCCTCAGCTACAGATTCAGTATAGCATCCCGTTTGCAAAAAAACAAGCAATTTGTGAACATTTTATGAAAAAATGTTTCGATCGCGAACATTTTTCGTCACAACAATGACAGCAGGCATTACCCACCGTCATATGTCAGTCTTTTTTTACAAAAGGAAGTCTTTATCCCCCGCCTGTCTCGTCAACCGTGAATACGATCGACGAAGCCAGCGGCGATACCACATCTTCGGCCGTCCGTGCCCGCATCGTAAGCTTATACGTACCGGCAGTCTCCGGCGTATCGCCAAAGTACCAGTAGACCCACCCTTCCGGCGTCGTTCATAATGCTTATGTGCGCCCGGTATACCATCCGTCCGGCTCCATGTTGACAACTTTGGTGCACTTAAAAAACATATTCTCAATCGGTGTAATCACGTCCTGCGAATAGACAATCTCCACCTGCACATCCTCTGCCGCCACATCGGTAATTCCCGTCAAATATTTGCCGGAAAATAAAACATAAGCTGCCGGCAAAATCACAGCCGGCAACCCTTAGAGGCAACAAAAGTATAGCACTTTGCTATCCAGATAAAGAAGCGCCCTGTACGGTCCTTCTTCCTCAAACCATACAGAGCGCTTTTTTATTTGAAGTTTTCACTTTTTCCTGTTTATAAATCCCAAAGGCAAAGCCGTCTCCCAGACCCCTACATTTCCTCCTCATAGCGCACGAAGCGCCCTTCCCCGTCAAACTCAAACCGCAAAACCCAGGGCCATTTTTTCTTCACCGCTTTTGCCTGCTCCCAGCCAAACGGCGGGCAGAAATATTGAAGCAATGTACAGATCGCGGTCCCATGTGTGCAGACGACCGCCGCACGGCCGCTTTCTTTTTGCACAATCTCGTAAAGGCATTCCCGCATCCGGCCCTGCACCTGCGACAAACTCTCCCCCTGCGGCAAACGATACTCCGGATCGCTCCACTGTCTCTTGGAATGAAGCGGGTTCTCCTCCCGGGGACAGCCCAGGACCCCTTCCCGCAGCCGCACATCGGTGCGCACCGCCAGACCCGTCGCCCGCGCCAGCGCATCGATCGTATCGAGCGTGCGCCGTGTGTCGCTGCTGTAAATAGCCGCTATTGCCTTATTCCTCAAATGCTCCGTCACCTGGGCGGCCTGTTCCCGCCCCTTATCCGTCAGCGGACGCAGCAAATCCTCGTCCACCTTCCGATCCGACTCACAATGACGGACCAGGTACAAAATCGTCCCTTCCATATCCTTAAACCCCTGTCCGCCTTCGTCAAAGCCCGCTTTTCAGGCCCCGCTTCCCCGTAAACCGCTGTTCCCGGCTACATGTTCATCCTCGCTTACGCCCCGCTCCCTCCGGCCGCAGCGCGCGGATCATCTTTCCGCTGGCAAACACACTGGCGGTATCAAAGCTTACAAACTGCCGGCACAAATCCGCATCCAGCACCATAAAGCCGGCCAGGTCATCCACTCCATAGCGATACAGCACCGGGGACATCACCGTGCTGGGGCCGCAGAGGATCACCTGCGCCCGGCCGCACAGCTGCAAAAGACGCGGCAGCGTCTTGTTAATCAGCGTCGTGCCTGTGATGAACACAAAATCCTGCTCGCCCAAAATATACTCGCAGGCCGAATCCGGATAATCCCCTTTTTGCTGATCCCGCTCCAGGATACTCAAGTCGCAGATGCCCGCAAAGCGGCGGTCCAGATAGGCAAAGTGCCCGATCGTCGCCACCTTCTTTCCCCTCACCAGCGGCTGATAATACAAAAACGCATCCTCGGTCTGATTGACCCGGTCGGGGCACATCTCGGAGATTCGCGCCGCCAGCTCCGTCACATGGCCCTGCGAATTATAGTAGGCGTTCATTGCCGCCAGGCCGATCGAGGCATCAGTAAAGTTCCACGATTTGATAAGCACCGCCAAATCTTTGAGCGGACGGCCGACAGGGCTTCCCTCAATACAGGAGGCAAAGGCCCCGCTGTCCATTGTCATTGCCATCCCGCAGCCGCACTGGCTTCGCACCATCGTTCGGCTCCTGCACACGAGGATTTCCTCCGCCGTCAGCCCGGCCGGGATTCCCTCGATCAGTTCATCGTACAGTTCCCACATGATTTCTCAAATCCATTCCGGCCGTCCGCCGCCCTTTCTTTCATGCCTTGAGGTGCGCCGCGCCAGCGGCGCATGAAGGTTTATTTATAAGAATGCAGCCCCGGAAGCAGCTGGTTTACACCGATAAAGGTAAAGATCACGCAGATCATCGACACTACGGCCACGATCGCCATCTTGCGTCCCGAATGCTTTTTATTGATGCGCAGGTGCAGATAAATCGCATAAATAATCCAGCTGATCAGCGCCCAGGTCTCCTTAGGGTCCCAGGACCAGAACGCAGACCATGCCTGTTCCGCCCAAATGCACCCTGATAAAATTACCACCGTCAGCAGGATAAACCCGAAGGCAATCATGCGGTACATCAGATAATCCAGCTTTTTCATCGCCACATCGTCCTCCCGCACGCCCTTTCCTATATTTGTCAGGTAACGCATCCCCGCAAAACAAGCGATCGCGAAACCCGCATACGAAAACACCGCCGAACTGATATGTAAGCCAAACCAGGCGCTCTTTAACGCCGGCATCAATTCCGTGATATCCCTTGGCAAAAGCGCGGCATACGACAGCATCAAAAAGATCGCCGGCATTGAGATGGCGCCCAGCCAATCGATCTGCATCTTCAGATGCAGGATAATCGTCATTACCGCGATTCCCCAGGCAAAGGCCGTCGCAAATTCAAACTGATTCGCGAGCGGAAGCCGCCCGGCCTCCACGCCGCGCCAGACCAGATAAACCGTCAGCACCACCGTACTGACACACGTCAAAATCCAGGACGTCTTTGCTATCTTTTCTTTTTTAAAAACCGTCCCGCCGATCTGCACAACCGCCGTTACGAAAAAGCAGACGATCGAAGCAAAAAAAACATTGTTTAACATGGAAATCTCCTTCCTTTCACCTTCGCGGTGTCTCCCCGTCTCTGCCCGTGTTTCCGGCAGGCCCGGCCTCCTTTATTGACCGCTGCTCTCTTCCATACAGAGTACCAGTTCCATCTCCAGCCCCTGCGTGCTGCGCGGCCCGCTGATCTGATAAAAACCGCCCTTTCCGGTTCGGGCCGTCGTAATATAGACCGGCTGCTGGAAAAAGCAGAACCAGAGTCCCGCAATCATAATGCCGAAGCTTACATACAGGCAGCCCATCAGCACCCGGCTTGTCTCCTTGATGCGAATCCCCGGATACGGACGCAGCGCTTCAAAGGTAAACTGAATGTCCTCCACCTCCAGCGTCGTTCCCTCTTCTACCAGACCGGTCGACATTCCGCTCTCTGTCCCGTCCATCGTGCTGATCAGAAAAGCAGCCGGCTTACCTGGTTCGATCTGATCGGATAAAATTGAAAGCTGTCCGTCCGGCTCCTGCCGGTAATCGGTATAGGCCGCCATATAATAAATCCCGGCCCCGCTGTCCGAAGTCTGCAAAAAAACAGGCTCCGTCAAATGCACCTCGTCGTCCATGCCGGTGACCGTGTTCAGAATCCGCAGCTGTACCGCATAGCCAAAGGTTTCCTGGAAGTACTTTTTGCCGGCAAAGTTAATCGGATAGTTGACGCTCGTCGCATCGGTTATCCACCGCCCGTCCGGCGTCGTTATATCCAGCGTGCTCTCATAATGGACGTTTCCCTCTTCGTCCGTCACAACGAAATCCACCAGGCGAATCTGCGTCCCGTCCTCCAGCGTCACCGGCTCGTCATAGCCAATGCCGTAAACCTGGGATTTGCCCGTATAGAGAACCAGCGCGCCCAGCAATAGAACCAGAACCAGGCTTAAATGAACCAGAAACGAGCCGATATGGCCGATCTGGTTTTTATAGAATACCGTCTGCCCGTCCTCGCTCTTCTTATGATAATGCTTTTTTTCCAGATACGCTTCCAGCCGCTTTAGCTGCGGGCCCGCCACATTGTTTCCCTGCTTTACTTTAAGCGCCGCCGCCAAACGCTTAGAACCCGCGTGAAAAATGCTGCGAAAGCGCACCAATGAACACAGCGTCAGGTTCACAATCAGCAAAACGCCCAAAAACAAGAAATACGGCGTGTAGTAGAGATTGTCCAGCCCCAGCGCCAAAATCAAATGGCCGGCGCCGTAGTTTGCCAAGTAGAATTCTTCGGCTTTTCCCTGCTCAATTACCGTGCCAAAAAAGGAAATCGCCATGATAAGCACTAAAAGGATAATGCCGAATTTCATGGAACGAATCCCGTTCAGAATCTTTTTCATTCCGTTTTCTCCCTTTATCTCTGCTGTAAAGGCCCGAGACGGCGGTACAGCGGCCTCCGTCCCCTGCCTACGTTGTTATTATAACAATATCGACTGCGTGATGCAATGTCATTTTTCAACATTTCCGGCACAATCAGCCTATTTTTCACGCTTGTGCAGCATTTGTAAGCCAGCGGACAAACGAAACTTAAATTCTGAAATTTCAGGCGCGCCGCTTCACACGCGTTCCTGCAAAATAATCGCCGACTCCTCTTTTATCTCCAGCGCAAGCATCCCCTGCGCCGCCTGCAACTCCTCCGGATGCTGCTCGTAACCAAGCGGCGAAGTTTTTAAGAGGCTTACAAAACGGCCCGCCGGATCCGCTCCCGCGATCCAGACCGGAATATGAACCCATCGCGGCTCATGTCCCGCATTGACAACTACCACAATCCGGTCTTCCCCCTGGCTGCGGCCATACGCAATCACCGGCCCGTCGCATAAAAGCCGGAAAAGGGAGCCGGTGCGAAGCGCCTTGTGCGCTTTGTGGATCGCGATTGCCGTCTTGTGAAACGCAATCAGGTCCATATTTTCGCTCCCCCACGGATAGGTGCGCCGATTATCCGGATCCGTCCAGCCAAACAGGCCCGCTTCGTCGCCGTAATACAAGGTCGGCGCTCCCGGCCACGTCATCTGCATGACAACGGCCTGGTACATCGTACCGTAGCGAATCCCGGACGCCGCCTCCTCGCTGGTCGCATGTCCCAGACGGCCGACCCGGCGGTTGGTGCGGGTTAAGAACCGGGAATGGTCGTGGTTGGACAGCTGGTTCATGGCAAGATGCAGGCCTCCGCCCAGGCGCGGCATATTTGCCTCCATCGCCGCCCAAAAGGCGGCTCCGTTTGCCAGCAAATCTCCCCGATGCTCGTCGCTGTGCTTTTCCATCCCGGTCAGATACCAGGTCACCGGCTCCATAAACGCGCTGTAGTTCATCACCGTGTCCCATTCCCCGTTGTGAAGCCAGGGATACGGGTCGCCGTAGTGTTCCGCCAGCACGATGGCCTGCGGATTCGCTTTGCGCACCTCCTCGCGAAACTGCTTCCAAAAAGTATGGTTCGTCTCCAGGCTGTGTCCTAAGTCCGCCGCCACGTCAAGCCGCCAGCCGTCCACGCAATACGGCTCCGACACCCATTTGCGCCCGATGCGCAGAACATCCTGCCATAGTTCCCCGCTGCCCTCGTAATTGAGTTTAGGCAGCGTTTCATGCCCCCACCAGCCTTCGTAGCTGCCGTTGTCCGGCCAGTGCTGATGTGAAAAACGAAAATAATCCCGGTAAGGGCTTTCCCCGGATTCATAAGCGCCGGGCTCGTATCCCTCCTCCCGGCGATACAGCCGTTCGCGGTTCATCCATTTATGGGACGAACCGCAGTGATTGAGCACCCCGTCGATAATGACACGCATCCCGCGGCGGTGCACCTCTTTTACAAATGAAGCAAAATATGCGTTCGACGCCTCCAGATTCATCGGATCCGTGACGCGCGTGCGGTAATCCCCGTCCTTAATAATGACCGCCAGATGCGGGTCCACTGCATCGTAATCCTGCCCGTCGTATTTATGATTGGAGGGCGATACGAAGATCGGGTTCAGATACAGCACCTCCACGCCAAGATCCTGCAAATAATCAAGCTTTTCACGAACTCCCTGCAGATCGCCGCCGTAAAAGCGGTGCACATCCATTGTCTCCGGCATACTGTCCCACTGCGGTGCTTCTACGTCGCGGTTCAGATAACGGTATTCTCCGTCGCGCACATTGTTGGCCGGGTCGCCGTCCCGGAAACGGTCCACATAAATCTGATACATCACCGCGCCCTTGGCCCAGTCCGGCGTCTGCCGCCCGGGAACAATATGAAACAAAACCGATTCATTCTTGTCGCTGCTTACGCCCAAACGATTATACTCGATAAATTCCTGCTCACCGGAGATACAGAACCAATAGCTGATCGGCTCCTCTCCTACCTGCAGCTGCGTCTCGTAATAATCAAAACCGCCTGCGCATTCTGTCTTTACAAGTTCTTTTTCGCCGCTGAACGTGGCCATAAAAACCTGTCTTACATCGTCTTTGGCCGTGCGCACCCGCAGCGTTACGGTACTGCCGGCCTTTGGTTCCGCGGGGATCCGATACTCTTCTGTCTCGTCACAAAATATTGCCTCATAATTCATTTCTTATTTCCTCACACAACAATATTGGGGAGATAGTAAAAGGGACAGCAAAGTGAATTGCTGTCCGATTTAGGAGAAGGTATTTCATTTTATGGGGTTTGTAAAACTTGTATTGGGGGGGTTGTTTTACGATCATTAGTATAGCACCCGTCCCCATTTAAGTGTGCACAAACTTTCAAAAAACACCATTTTCTTTTTGTGCAGTTTCACATTTCCGCATGTCCGGCAGTAGTAAATAATGCTGTAAATTCCTCTCTGCCAACCTTCTCTTTTTGCAGCAGAAGCTTTGCTCCCGCATCCAGCACATTCCGATGGGATAAAATCAGTTCCCGTGCCTGCGCATAACATTCGTCAACAATCCGTTTTACTTCCGCATCAATTTCCGTGGCGATGGTTTCGCCGTAGTTCCTGGTGTGTCCCAGCTCGTTTCCGAGCACGAATTCATTGTCGCTGCCATAATGGATCAGGCCCAGCCGGTCGGACATACCGTATTCCATGACCATCGAGCGCGCCACCTCCGTAGCCTGCCGGATGTCCTGAGACGCGCCGGTTGTAATATCGTCAAATACCAGCTCCTCGGCAATCCGCCCGCCCAGCGATACCATAATATGATGCAGCATCTTTTTGCGGCTGTTAAACATCTCGTCTTTGGCCGGAAGCGGCATCGTATAGCCGGCCGCGCTGCCGCCGGTGGGAATAATCGAAATCGTATGCACCGGCCCTACATCCGGCAGACACTCAAACAAAATCGCATGGCCTACCTCATGGTACGCCGTAATCCGCTTTTCCTCCTCGGAAACCAGGCGGCTGCGTTTTTCCGTGCCGATGCCGACTTTTACAAACGCCCGCTCGATATCCGCTTGCTTGATAAAGCGGCGGCCGGCCTGCACGGCGGCAATCGCCGCTTCGTTCAACAGGTTTGCCAAGTCGGCCCCGGTAAAGCCGGCCGTCGTGCGGGCGACCTTCTCCAGGTCCACATCGTCCGCCAGCGGTTTGTTGCCGGCGTGAATCTTTAAAATCTCCTCGCGGCCGCGCACATCGGGCTTGCCTACCATAACCTTGCGGTCAAAACGGCCCGGACGCAGGATCGCCGGGTCAAGGATGTCCACCCGGTTCGTCGCCGCCATGACGATAATCCCCTCATTGACCGCAAAGCCGTCCATTTCCACCAAAAGCTGGTTCAGCGTCTGTTCCCGCTCGTCGTGGCCGCCGCCCATGCCGCTGCCTCTGCGGCGCGCCACGGCGTCAATCTCGTCGATGAAAACAATGCAGGGGGCGTTGCGTTTGGCCTCTTCAAACAAATCGCGGACGCGGGAGGCGCCCACGCCGACAAACATCTCCACAAAATCCGAACCGGATATGCTGTAAAACGGCACGCCCGCCTCCCCGGCGATCGCCTTGGCTAAGAGCGTCTTGCCGGTGCCCGGAGGGCCTACAAGCAGGATGCCCTTGGGGATCTTGGCCCCCATCTGCGTGAAATTCTCCGGCTCCCGCAGGAAATCAATGATTTCCTTGACCTCCTCCTTTTCTTCATGCAGGCCGGCCACCTTGCTTAAATCCATCTCGCTCGCATCTTTGGAAAGACGCGCCCGGCTCTTGCCGAAATTCATCATCTTGCTGTTTGAGCCGGCGCCCATCATACGGCTGATAATAAATACCATGCCGGCCATAATCAATAAAACGCCCAGCAAAATCGGCATCACGACCGTCATGCCGATATCCTGCTCCTGCACGGCATTGACCGTCACCGGCACACCCTTCCCCAGCAGGATTTCCTGCACCGCATTCACATCCGATACGGCCATGGTCCGCGACGACCCGTCCGTAAGCGTAACCAAAAGCGTACCTGTCGGCACCGTCCGCGACTGATTCACCGTGACCTGCCGGATCGTCCCCTCCTGCAAAGACTGCGCAAACTCCTGCGAGGTGATTCCAGGCGTCTGCGAGGCCGTGCCCCGCATCCAGAGCATCCAGGCCACCATTAAAATCAATATGGGCACCCAAAGTCCGATGCCCCTTGTCTGCTTTTCCAAAAAAGTGTCTCCTTTCCGTAATTACTGCCCGTTTCCCCGGGCATAATGGGACACCCCGCGGTATCTCCTTATTCTACGCCTTCCACCACGCCGATATAAGGCAGATTCCGATATTTCTGCGCATAATCCAGGCCGTAGCCCACCACGAACTCATCGGGGATGCAGAAACAGGTATAATCCACTTTGACGGCCTTTACGCGGCGCGAGGGTTTATCAAGCAGCGTACAAATCCGGATGCTTTTAGGCCCCCGGTCCTTTAACATCTCCACCAGATATGCCAGCGTGCGGCCGGAATCCACAATATCTTCGACAATAATCAGTTCTTTGTCCTTCAGGGATTCGTCCAGATCCTTGACAATGCGCACGACGCCGCTGGACTTTGTATCGTCGCCGTAGCTGGACACGGACATGAAATCCAGGGATACCGGAATCGTAATCCGTTTTGCCAGCTCGCAGGTAAAAAATACCCCGCCTTTTAATACACAGATCAGATGCACTTCTTTGCCTGCGTAATCGCGGCTGATCTGCGCGCCAATCTCACCGATTTTCTTGTCTACTTCTTCCTCAGGAATCAATACGCGAATCTTCTCCATCTTCTTTTCCTCCGTACCTTGTAATCTGCAGGATCTGCTTTGTATGTTCGGTAAGCTTTACACCCGCGCAAAGGCGCCGTCCCGCAATCCATATCACATGGCTGCCCTCGGCGGCCAGCAGGATATGGTCTCTCTCCTCAGACGGGATTTTTTCGTCGATCATATACGCCTGTATCGTTTTTTTTCTTCCGCCCGGCAGGAGAAAATAATCGCCTGAACGGCGGAAGCGGAATACAAGCGATTTTCCTATTTTATCATAATCCAACCATTTCGTATACTGGTTTGTGGGAATTTTTTGCACTTTATCGCGGGGAAAGACCCTTAGTTCCAGCTTTTCTCCGCCCATTTGAAGCTGAAAAGGTTCTTTTTGAAGTTCGCCCAGGCAAATTCTTTTTTCCGCCGCGCTTATCTCCTTTTCCGCTTTTTTACCGGGTGAAACATCTTTTTTTATTGTAAGCGTCCCGTACTTTCTGCACGCCGTATATCCTCCGCCCAAATTCACTCTGGCCGACGCGCTCTTTCCCGGCCGCTGTTCGATCAGAGACAATACCGCGTCCACATGGCAGAGTTCCAAATCCCTGCGCCCTCTGCACCTGCTCAATGCCTCCCTCACAATGTAGCGCCGCAGGATAAGCGGTTCATTTTTGACAGCCTCGATTTCCAAAGAAATTTGCGCAGGCTCAGGCCCACCCGCTTGGATCCGGCCGTACTGAAAAAGCCAGCGGCCGGCCTGCTCCCGCAGATACGCCTCCGCCTCCAATGCCATATCCGCCGTCTTGCAGATGTGTTTTGCCGCCTGCCGGTTGACCTTCTGCGCCGCATACTCCAGCATGTGGCGGCGGATGCGGTTGCGGGTATAATGATCCTCCGCATTGGTTGCATCCTCGCGCCAGCCAAGGCCCTGTTCTTCCATATAGCAAAGAATCTCCGCCTTGGACGTGCGCAGAAGCGGCCGAATTACCGCCCCGTTTACGGCCTCCATCCCGGCCAGCCCGTTCAGTCCGGCCCCTCGCAGCAAATTCCACAGCACGGTCTCCGCCTGGTCGTCCTGGTGGTGCGCTACGGCAATCCGCCGCGCTCTAAGCCGCCGCCGGCAGGATTCCAGCTGCCGATACCGTTCTTGCCGGCCCGCTTCCTCCAGGGACTGTTTATTTACGGCCGCCAGCATCGGCACATCCGCGTATCCTATTTCAAAAGGAATCTTCCAGCCGGCGCACAGATCCGCACAGAACGCGGCGTCCTGGTCAGCCTCCTGCCCGCGTATTCCATGGTGTACATGGAGCGCCGCCAGCGAAAAGGAAAGTTCCGACGACAATTTTTTCAGCACGGACAAAAGGCAGACCGAATCCGCGCCGCCGGACAAGCCCACGACGACGACGTCTCCCGTCTGTATCATATCATATTCTTCGATCTGCCGCCGCACCTGCTCTGTCACCATTTCCGCTGCCCCTGCTTTGGCTGCCGTCTCCCGGCTGCTTTCTTTCCTGTTTTTGTAAACGCTTCTTTTATACTATACCATTTCTTTTCCAAAAATCAAGCCGTTGCGGCAAAAGCACCTGCGTACCTTCTCACCGTTCATTTTTTCCACAGTCCGGCTGCCAGTACCGTCATATCGTCCTTGGCCGGCATATCGGCCGACCAGTTTGCCGTCAGCACCTGTTCGGCCAGCTCTCTGGCATTGTCGGCATGATTTTGGGCGAGAAATTCTTCCATAACCCCTTCCTTATCCGTTCCGTTTAACGAATCAAGTATCCCATCCGTTACCATTACGATCATATCCCCGTCCTCCAGGCACTGCTGTACGCAGACCGGCGTGGCGCCGCAGTCAACCCCGATCGGCAGCGAACCGGCCGCAATCTCCAGCACCTGGCCGCCCCGCCGGATAAACGTGCTGACGGCTCCCTGCTTATAAAACCGGGCCTGTCCCGTATACAGATCGATCAGCGCCAGATCCAGCGTCGCGGGCCGCTGCTCTTTACGCACCAGCAAAAATGCATTCAGCATCGAAATCGCGCGCTCGGCCGAAAAGCCGGCTTCCAGAAGTTCTTCCAGAAGTTCCGTTACCAGCTCGCTTTCCGCAAATGCCCGGCGGCCCGACCCCATTCCGTCGGACAGGCACAGCATCATGCGGCCGTCCGGCAGCAGATGGCAGGAAAAATTGTCGCCGGAGAGCTCTTCTCCCCCCTTGACGGCCCGGGCCACCCCCGACAAAAGCCGAAATTTCGTATCCTCTACCAGACGGATTGTGCAGGGTTCTTTTCCGACGACCGTGCGTCCGCTGTCAGTCGCCCGGAGGTTGCGCGAAAGAGTTTTTCCCATCGATTCACTGAGTTCTTTCACCGTCACACAGCCTCCGCTTGCGGCGCTGACCGTCACGAACGCTTCTTTTCTGGCTTCGGCTCCTTCCAGCACCAAAAGCTGTTCCATTTTCAGCCGCCGCCTTCTCAGCATACGGCGCACGCCCCTCTCGACGCGGGCTGTCACATCCACGGTCTCGTCCAGTTCCTGTGCGATTCCATTGAGCGTCCGCTCCATCTCTCTAAATTGCAGGGAGGCCGCCTCCCGGCTCTCAAAAAAGCGTCCTCTCCACTCTTCTTCATAATTCATGCTGTCCAGGCAATCGGAAAGCGTCTCCAGATAAAGATCCTGCCGCCGGCATTCCCCCTGGAAATCCTCCGGCATATCTTCCCGCGTCAGCCGCCCCTTCTCCTGCCAGTCGTCACAGAGAGAGGGGATTTCTTTCGGCGCGTCCTGCTTGCCTAAGCTGCACAGACGACAGCCGCCGCAGACAATCGACGAAGCCCGTGCAATGGCCTGCGCGGCCTGCTCCTGCGAGAGGAACCGCTCTCTCGATTCCAGGCTCTGCAGCGATTGTGCCAGGCGGCCGTAGGAACTGGCCGTCTCTTTGAGGCGCTGTCTCTGCATCTTTTCCAGGCCGTTCTGACCACTGTGCTTTTCCTGCGGCTTTTTTAAAAGTTCCTGCGGAAGCAGAAAAAAAAGCAGGACAGCCGCTACGATCTCAAAAACAGAGGCTGTCAGGTAATCCACGGCATACGACATGCCAATCCCCACCGCGCCGCACAAAAAGGCGATCGACGACGCGGCTCTCCCTAATGGTCTGAATACGCCGCTAAGCACGCCCATCAGGCAAAAAATCCCCAGCGGAGTTAAATTTTCCTGATGAAAAGTTTCCAGCATCCCGCAGACTGCCCCCACGCTCCCGCCGGCTCCCGCCCCATACGTAAATCCCGCATACAATACACCTAAATACATGAGCGCCCGCACCGCCGAGAGGACAGCCGGGCTATCCAGCATCAGTTGGGCGAGAGAAACCCCCAGAAACAAAATGATTATGATCCTGGCAAACCACAGATTTTTTTTCTTTTTCATAGCCTGTCCACCTTATTCCCATTTTTTCCCATATGCGCCGGACTTTTATTATAGACAACGAGGACGGAATATTTTGTCAAAGAAAGACGGAAAGGAAATAAATCTGACCGCAGGCTTCGCAGAGCGCGCTGTCCATTGGCGGCACGAAAAAAAGAACCCCTTAGCCGGCGGGGTTCTTGTATCTGTCTATCGGATTGGTTGTGAACATCTATATGGCTTGGAAGGATTCCCAGGAAAAGCTCAGTCTCCTTCCGGCTTTAAGATAATCTCATCCGGACTTACCAGCCCCAGGCGTTCACGAGCCACTTTCTCAATATAGTCTTTTGTCTGCACATAAAGCCGCTCGGCTTCCAGTTCTTCCGCGCGCGCCTCCTGCTCGCTCATCTGCTTTTCAATGGCCTCCAGCTTGGTGGCGTACTCGTCTCGTCTCTGCTTCAGACGGACGGTCTGCAGTCCCAGTACGCCCAGAAGCGCCGCCACGACCAGGGTGATTGCGAACATGGCCAATCTGTTTTGTTTTTTCTTTTTTCTTTTTCCGTATTTGGCCATCCTGCGTTTTCCCTTCTATATCTCTGCGCGGCTTTGTACCGGGTTTTGCTACGTCGTCTGTTCTTTCCAGTGTAGCGGATTTTGGCCTTTTTTTCAATAGGTTTCTAAAAAAACGGCGAAAAAACCGGGCCGGCCCCAACAGCGGCTGCAGTAAAAACAGCAAAAGCGGATGCAGCAAAAACTGATAGATGCAGGCCCCGGCCACACAGCCGGCAATCACATACCAGCGCAGTAGTCCGTCATTTTCTTCCATAACCATCGTAAAAACCAGCACCGCACAGACCGTCCAGAACAACAAATCCTCCAATCCGGTCCACATTTCGCCGTGGCGGAATAACAGCCGCATAAACCGCAGCGTTTCATAGCAGGCGGCGATTCCCCCGCCCCACAGGACCGATACTGCCAAAAACCGCAGTTCTCCCGTTATTACTTCACTCATAGGCTAACGGAACAGACGGCCTAACAGCGATTCACCCTGTTTTTTGTACGTCCCTACATCGGAATAGGTCAGAACGTCGATCTTTCCGGTCACGTCCACCTCTCCCTTTTCCAATGTCAGACGACTCACATGCAGATCGCTTCCGCGGATGCTGAGCATACCCAGCCCTGTTTCCAAAAGCACTTCCGACACGTCAAAAGCCAGCACATCTCTGACTCCCGTGATAGTCATACTTTCCCTGTTAATCAGATTCAGCTTGTGCGCCTGGTTATGTATCGGGTTCTGTCCCCTGGCCGCCGGGCTTTGTTTTTCTTCCAACGCCATACCATACCTCCTGGCCGCAGGCATAGCCTGCTTTCTTTTGATTAGTCTATGCCGGGAGGGACAGCTTTAGAACCCTACAGATAGCGGAACAGTTCGCTTGCCTCATCCTTTTTGGTCGTTTCCTGAATGCCCAGCACCTCCGCCTTTACCGGGCGGCTGCCGAACTGCACTTCGATCACATCGCCCACTTTTACCTCTGTCGATGCCTTGGCCGTCTTACCGTTGACCTGTACCCGCCCCGCGTCGCAGGCTTCGTTTGCTACGGTGCGGCGCTTGATAATGCGGGAAACTTTTAAAAATTTGTCCAGTCTCATTTTCTTCACCTCAAAAAAGGGATGGCCTGCGCCACCCCTCTATGTGTCTGCTGTAGAAATTATGCGTTGACCTTATCCTTGAGAGCCTTGCCCGCCTTAAACTTGGGCACTCTGGAAGCCGCGATTGTGATGGTCTCCTTGCTCTTGGGATTACGGCCCATTCTCTCGGGGCGCTCTACTACTTCAAAGGTGCCAAAGCCAATCAGCTGTACCTTGCCGCCGTTTACCAACTCTTCTGTCACGACGTCTGTATAAGCCGCAATTACCTTCTCCGCATCCTTCCTTGAAAAACCGGATTTCTCAGCAACCGCCGCCACTAATTCTGTCTTATTCATAATTTCCTCCTAAAACTAATGATTTTCTATAAGCCACTGCATACTATTTATACTCGGAAGCTCTATATTTGTCAAGGCTTTTTCTCCCCAAAATACCGGGAATACATAGAAAGCCGCAGGGTTCTCTCCCTCTGTTTTTTAAATATAGGAAGCTTTTTCGGGAAACTTGTCACTTTTTGGCCTTTTCTTTCTTTTCTTCGGCCTTGATTTGTTTCCACAGTTCCAGGCTTTCTTCCGGCGTAGCAGCCTTTGCGTCCCCGAATACATGGGGATGGCGGCGGATCATCTTACGGCTGAGACCGTCAATGACATCTTCCAGTGTAAAACTGCCGTTTTCTTTCGCGATCTGACTGTGCATCAGCACCTGCAAAAGCACGTCCCCTAATTCCTCGCACAGATTTTCCTTATCCTGCTTTTCAATCGCCTGCACGACCTCCTCGGTCTCGTCCCGCAGGCAGGGAATCAGGCTCTCGTGGGTCTGCTTTCGATCCCACGGACAGCCGCCCTCGCCGCGCAGCCTGGCGATGATATCGGTCAGTTCTTCAAAGCTGTAGTGCATTTTTTCTTCCATATTGATACCCTCCCTGTCCTTTGTCGGATCATAACTGCTTCCCGGCCCGGATTTTGCCCTGTCTGGCGACATTATACCATGTGCTTCGCACATGCTCCCTCCGGGGGATGCGCACGATTCGCCAAAGAATGTCCTCGCTCTGCTCGGACGCGAATCGGCGCTGGTATAATGTCTGGCGACATTATACTATGTGCTTCGCACATGCTCCCTCCGGGGGATGCACACGATTCGCCAAAGAATGTCCTCGCTCTGCTCGGACGCGAATCGGCGCTGGTATAATGTCTGGCGACATTATACCATGTGCTTCGCACATGCTCCCTCCGGGGGATGCACACGATTCGCCAAAGAATGTCCTCGCTCTGCTCGGACGCGAATCGGCGCTGGTATAATGTCTGGCGACATTATACCATATCAGGGAAGAATTGACAAGAAAGCGGGGCTTTCCTCTTTTAGGATTCCATCTGACGCCCGAGGAAACTCGCGGCCGTAGCGGCAAGCTTCTGCTCTGTCTCACCGATTTTCGGCCGCGCTTCTTTGCTCAAAAGCACTACCGAGCCAATGGCGTCGCCCTCGGAGAGGATAATATTGACCACCTGCGCCGTGTACTCTTCTTGATCGTCTGCGGAAATGGGCGCAAACTTTTTGTCTTCTTTGACCGCCGTCCCACTCTCCCGGTTCAAAATCATCTGTTCCAGCTGCTTGCTGATCGGCTTTTGCAGCATGTCTTTTCGGCCTCCGGCCACGGCGATAATCTGATCGCGGTCCGTAATGTACACGGAAAGGCCCGTAGTCTGCGACAAGGCCTCCGCATACTGTTTGGCAAAGACGCCCAGTTCCGCCATGGGCGAATATTTTTTGAGAATAATCTCGCCTTCACGGTCGGTAAAAATTTCCAGCGGGGTTCCTTCGCGCAGGCGAAGGGTGCGGCGGATTTCTTTGGGGACGACCACACGGCCGAGATCGTCTGATTGTGTCAAGTCCTCACAAAACATTTTTTTAAATTTCTGCGAACCCGCATAAATACTGGGTTTCCAGAAAATCCTCAAAAAACACCCATACAAAAAATAAGGCTGCCCCATGTGATATAATAAGACAAATTTTGTCCTTATGGAACATTTTCAAACGAGAGGTCAAACTTCCAATGAATATCAATCTCCTTTCCAACATATACAATCACCTTTTCGATTGCATCGTACATCTGAATCCGCATCTCACCCTCTTCCTTTGCCAGCATATCCTCAGAGGCCTTTAGCGCCTGTGTTTTTCGCTCCTCGCCATTGTGCTGTCTGGCTATTTCCTCTTCTTGCTCCTGCAGCTTTACAAGCTGTGCCTGTAATTCCTCCTTCTGCTGCAATAATTGGTTTTTCTTTTTCAGAAATACCTCCTTATCAAATTTGCCGTCGCGGTATTGCTCATACAAGGTCAGGTTTTTGGAAGCGAACCCATCCAGTTTTTTCTGGATACTCTTTCCCGCATTTCTGCAATCCTCCAGCGGATTTGACTGCGGCTG
>JAAWCS010000042.1 GCA_022793375.1 Lachnospiraceae bacterium | reverse complement strand
GGCGCAGGTATAATGTCGCCAGACATTACAGCATGTGCTTCGCACAAGCCGCCGCCGGCGGATGCACACGATTCGCAAAAGAATCTGTCCGTCCTTTGGACGGCCGCGAATCGGCGCAGGTATAATGTCGCCAGACATTATACCATACTATTATAGGAAGTACAATCCAAAAACCGTTTGAATCACGTTTTATTCACACCTCGGGAGGGCTTATGTTAAAAGGAAAAACCGTTGTTTTGGCTGTCAGCGGCAGCATTGCGGCCTATAAAAGCGCCAATCTGGCGCGCCGCTTGAAAAAGCTGGGGGCGGACGTAGAAGTGCTGATGACAAAAAACGCGACAAATTTTATCCATCCGATCACGTTTGAATCATTGACCGGCCGCAAATGCCTGGTCGATACCTTTGACCGCAATTTTGAATTCAGTGTGGAGCATGTGGCGCTGGCAAAGCGGGCGGACGCGGTGCTGCTGGCGCCGGCTTCGGCCAATGTAATCGGCAAAATCGCCGCCGGCATCGCCGACGATATGCTGACGACGACGATTATGGCCTGCACCTGCAAAACGATCGTGGCCCCGGCCATGAACCACAATATGTTTCATAATCCGATTGTCCAGGACAACCTGTGCCGTCTGAGGCGTTTTGGTTATGAGATCGTGACCCCGGCGCACGGGATGCTGGCCAACGGCGATATGGGCGACGGCCGGATGCCCGACGAAGAGCTGCTGGTGGAGTATGTCCTGCGGGAGATTGCCTGCGAAAAGGACTTGGCCGGCCGGCGCGTGCTGGTGACGGCCGGGCCGACCCGCGAAGCGATTGACCCGGTGCGTTTTATTACCAATCACTCCACCGGCAAGATGGGGTATGCCGTAGCGCGGGCCGCCATGTACCGGGGCGCCGAGGTGACGCTTGTAAGCGGGCCGGTATCGCTGGAACCGCCGCCTTTTGTCGAGCGGATTTCGGTCGAGTCGGCGGAGGATATGTACCGGGTCGTCCTGGAGTGCGCGCCGGAAGCGGATTTTATTATCAAGACGGCGGCTGTGGCCGATTACCGGCCGACCGAGACTGCCGCGGAGAAAATCAAAAAATCCGACAAGGGCCTGGCGCTGCCGCTTACGCGCACATGGGATATCCTGGCGGCGCTGGGGAAGGCGCGCCGGCCGGGCCAGGTGCTGTGCGGCTTTTCCATGGAAACGGAGAACGCAGAACAAAATGCCCGTGCAAAACTGGCCAAAAAGCATGTGGATCTGATTGTTTCCAACAATCTGCGGGAGGAGGGCGCGGGGTTTGGCGTCGATACCAACCGCGTGACCATTATTACCAAAGAAAAGAGCGAAGCTTTGCCGCTTCTTGCCAAGGAGCAGGTGGCGCATGTTTTATTAGACCGAATGAGGGATTATGCAAAAACTGTTTAAATTTCTGACAAGTCGTGTGGTGCTGGTGGCGCTGGCCATCCTTGTACAGCTGACTTGGCTGAGCCTGTCGGTGTGGACCATCAGTCAGTACCATCGGCTGGCGTCGTTGTGTTTGATTCTGGCGAGCTGGATTTTGTCGGTGCATATCGCGGGCAAGCCGGGCAATTCGTCGTTTAAGCTGTCCTGGATCATCCTGATCCTGGCGGTTCCCTTTGTGGGAATCATCCTCTATCTGTTCTTCGGTCGCCAGCGGCTGTTTGCGAGCGCGGAACAGCGTCATGAGCAGATTTTCAGTGAACTTCGCAAAACGTTGGTACAGGATACGCAGGCGGAGAAGGAGATCGCGGCCCAAAGCCCGGCCGTGGCCCGGCAGGTGGCGTATATCCGCGGCAAGGCGGGATATCCGGTATACAAACATACGGACACGCATTTTCTGCCCAGCGGAGAGGACTATTTTCCGGCGCTTCTTGCGGAACTGGAAAAGGCGCAGCGATTTATCTTTTTGGAATATTTTATCATTGAACACGGGTACGTATGGGATACCATCCTCGGCATTTTAAAAGAGAAGGCTTCGGCGGGGGTAGAAGTACGGGTACTGTACGACGACGTGGGCTGCATCCAGCGTCTGTCGATGCGCTATCCGGAGGAGCTTGAGAGTTTTGGAATTCATTGTCACAAATTCAATCCCTTTGTGCCGGTGATTTCGGCGATTATGAACCACCGCGACCACCGCAAGATCGTCGTCATCGACGGGTACGTCGGGTTTACCGGCGGCATCAACCTGGCAGATGAATATATGAACCGGGTCATGCGTTTCGGCCGCTGGAAGGACACGGGCGTGCTGCTGAAAGGCGAAGCGGTATGGAATCTGACGGTGATGTTTCTGCAGATGTGGAATACGGTTCGCCTGTCGGAGGAGGATTTTGAGAAATACCGGCCGCCTGCGGATGCGGCCATAGATGTCCTGCCGGCGGAAACGGCGGACGACGGGCAGGAGCCCGGCGCCGGAAAGAAGGCAAAAGATCTGCGCCGGGCCGGCTATGTGCAGCCGTTTTGCGACAATCCGATGGACATGGAGACTGTGGGCGAGAACGTATATCTGAATATGATTTACCATGCGACCCGCTATGTCTACATTGCCACGCCGTATCTGTTAATTGACAACGAAATGATGACGGCTTTGACGCTGGCGGCCAAAAGCGGCGTGGACGTGCGGATTATGATGCCCCATGTGCCGGATAAAAAGCTGATTTTTTTGCTGTCGCGCTCTTATTACGGACAGCTTCTTGAGGCCGGCGTGCGAATCTATGAGTATCTGCCCGGTTTCCTGCATTCCAAGACGTTTCTCGCGGATGACGAGCTGGCGGTAATCGGAACGATAAATTTAGATTACAGAAGCTTGTATTTGCACTTTGAATGTGGTACATTTTTATATCAGGCGGCCGCTGTCGGCGAGTTAAAGAAAGATTATCTGGAAACCATGGCCGAGTGCAGCGAGATCGATCTGGCTTTCTGCCGATCGTTTCCGTTTTATATTCGGGCGCTGCAGCGATTTATGCGTCTGTTTGCCCCGCTGTTCTGACGGGCGGGCTTTGGCAGCCGTTTGCGCGGCTGACAAAGAGCGGTATGATATATACGCTTTAGTTTAGGAGGATAAACATCTGATGGAAGCATCTATGACGGAAGAAATTCAAAAACGCCGGACCTTCGCGATTATTTCCCATCCCGACGCCGGCAAAACGACGCTGACCGAGAAATTTCTGCTTTATGGCGGCGCGATCAACCTGGCCGGCTCCGTAAAGGGCCGCAAGGCGGCGCGCCACGCGGTGTCAGACTGGATGGAAATCGAGAAGGAGAGAGGAATTTCCGTGACCTCCTCGGTCATGCAGTTCAATTACGGCGGCTATTGCATCAATATTCTGGATACGCCGGGACATCAGGACTTTTCGGAGGATACCTACCGCACGCTGATGGCGGCCGACTCGGCCGTGATGGTCATCGACGCTTCTAAGGGCGTCGAGGCGCAGACGATCAAGCTGTTCAAGGTCTGCGTACTGCGCCATATCCCGATTTTTACCTTTATCAACAAGATGGACCGGGAGGCCAACGACCCCTTTGAACTGATGGACGACATCGAGAACGTGCTGGGGATTCAGACCTGTCCGATCAACTGGCCGATTGGCTGCGGCAAGAATTTCAAGGGAGTCTACGACCGGGACCAAAAGACGATCACCACCTTTACGGCGGCGATGAACGGCCAGAAAGAAATCGAATCGCGAAAGATTCTGATCGACAGTCCGGAGGCAGTTTGTGCGATCCGGCAGGACTACTACGACCAGCTCTGCGAAGAAATTGAGCTGTTGGACGGGGCCGGGCAGGAGTTTGACATGGAAGCCGTGCGGGCCGGCGAGATTTCCCCGGTCTTTTTCGGATCGGCGCTGACCAATTTCGGTGTGGAGACGTTTTTAAAGCATTTCCTGACTATGACGACCTCGCCGCTGCCGCGTCGTGCAGACACAGGTCTGATCGACCCCTTCCGGCCGGACTTTTCCGCCTTTGTCTTTAAAATCCAGGCGAATATGAATAAGGCGCACCGCGACCGCATCGCGTTTATGCGCATCACGTCCGGCCGTTTTGAAGCCGGCATGGAGGTAAACCATATCCAGGGCGGTAAGAAGATCCGTTTAAGCCAGCCCCAGCAGATGATGGCCCAGGACCGCAAGATGGTGGAGGAGGCGTATGCGGGCGATATCATCGGCGTGTTTGACCCGGGAATTTTTTCGATCGGCGATACGCTGTGCGCGGGCAGCGAACGCTTCCGGTTTGAGGGGATCCCGACCTTTGCGCCGGAACATTTTGCGCGGGTGCGCCAGGTGGATACGATGAAGCGCAAGCAGTTTGTCAAGGGCATCAGCCAGATTGCGCAGGAGGGCGCGATTCAGATTTTCCAGGAATTTAATACCGGCATGGAGGAAATTATTGTCGGCGTGGTGGGCGTGTTGCAGTTCGACGTGCTTTTGTACCGTCTGCAGAACGAGTACAATGTGGAGGTGCGTTTAGAGAATCTTCCTTATGAATACATCCGCTGGATTGAAAATAAAGAAGAGATCGATGTCAATAAACTGCAGGGAACCTCGGATATGAAACGGATCAAGGACTTGAGGGACAATCCGCTTTTGCTGTTTGTCAACAGCTGGAGCGTGGGTATGGTGCTGGAGCGAAATCCCGGACTCAGGCTGTCGGAGTTTGGACGGGAATAAGCAGGCTGGCAATCAAAAGGGACAGGAGGAAACAGATATGTCGGAACTACTTTTTTTGGAACCGGTTTTTAAGGAGGTCTTATGGGGCGGGGACGCACTCGGCGCCCGCTTCGGGTACGAGATTCCCAGCGACAAGACGGGGGAATGCTGGGCGGTCAGCGGCCACCAAAACGGCGATTGCCGGATTCGCGGCGGACAGTACGACGGCCGGACATTGGGGCAGCTTTGGCAGGAACACCGGGAATTGTTCGGCAATCAGCCGGGCGAGCAGTTTCCGCTGCTTGTAAAGATCATCGATGCCAGAGAAGATCTGAGCATCCAGGTCCATCCTGACGATGCCTATGCCGGGGCGCATGAAAACGGCTCTCTGGGAAAGACAGAGTGCTGGTATATCCTGGACT
The DNA here is from genome assembly GCA_022793375.1 of Lachnospiraceae bacterium. GTDB lineage: Bacteria > Bacillota > Clostridia > Lachnospirales > Lachnospiraceae > RGIG7193. The sequence goes on along the minus strand of JAAWCS010000042.1, from coordinate 135,178 downwards.
GCGAGCCGGACGCTTCGATTGTGATCGGGCACAATGCTTCGTCAAAGGAGGAACTGGCGCAGATGATTGCCCAAGAGCGCTGGGAGGAACTTCTGCGTCTCTGCCCGGTACATAAAGGGGACTTTTTCCAGATCGAGCCGGGGACGGTCCATGCGATCAAAGGCGGGACGCTGATTTTAGAGACCCAGCAGAGCAGCGACGTGACCTATCGTCTCTATGACTATGGCCGTCTGCAGAACGGAAAGCCGCGCCCGCTGCATCTGAAACAGAGCATGGACGTGATTGTCTGTCCCTGCCGGGAGGCCCGCCCGCAGCGCAGCGTGCAGGAGACGGAGGAATATTGCCTGGAGCAGCTGATTGCGTGCGGGTACTATACGGTGGAGCACGCGGACATACACGGGACTTTGAAACGCAAGGGCCAGCCGCTTTATGAGATCATCGACGTGCTGGACGGAGAAGGGACAATCAACGGGGTATCGATCAAGAAGGGGGATCATTTCCTGCTTCCGAACGGCTATGGAGACTATGAGCTGAAAGGGAAGCTGGAGCTGATGCTGTCCCGTCCGTGACAGGCGGGGACAGCTGGAAAAAGGCAGGATGCGGCCGGGCAGGAAGCAGTTGCCTTTGAAGGCTTTTATAGGAAATACGGACCGTCAGACGGAACTCATGTCCCCCGCCGGCGGTCTTTGTGCGTCGGGCCATCATGAAAAGACAGGAGAAAACGATGGATTTTATCGAAGAATTACGGCGTTATTGTCCGCAGAATGAACAGGAAGAAGCAGATCGGGAAACCATTTTTGCGTATATCCGGGCCTTTCCGGATACGCTGCTGTCCCGAAAAAATATTTTTGCCCATATGACGGCTTCGTCGATGATTTTTAATGCGGCCAGCGACAAGGTGCTGATGATTTACCATAATATATTCCGCTCCTGGTCCTGGACGGGCGGCCATGCCGACGGGGAGAGGGACCTGTATCAGACAGCGTTTCGGGAGGCGCGGGAGGAGACAGGCATCCGCACGCTTTCGCAAATCGGCGGCGGTCTGGCTGCGGTGGACGTGATACCGGTGTGGGGGCATGTAAAACGGGGACAGTATGTGAGCGCCCATCAGCACCTCAATTTTACCTACCTGCTGCGGGCGGAGGAGAAAGAAGCGCTGCGGATCAAGGAGGATGAAAACAGCCGGGTGGGCTGGCTGCCGGTAAGCAGGCTTGAGGAGTTTGTCAGCGAACCGGATATGCTGCCTATCTATGAGAAATTGATCGGAAGGGAGAAGAAATGGAAGTAGTGGTGTATCTGAATGCCAGGTGCAAGGAAATTCTGGAGCTTTTGATGACAGCGGGTACATACATGACGGTGGACGAGATCGCCAGGGCCAAGATGATCTCCCGCCGGAGTTTCTACTATGATCTGTGCAAAAATCAACGAATGGCTGGAGTACCATGAGATTCCGCTGATCGAGGTGGAGCGGGGGCGGGGGATTTGTCTGACGCCTGAACAGAACCGGCGCATTGCCAAGGTCAGCGAACAGCCGGACGAAGCGGCGGGGTACGTGCTTTCGCCGGGCGAGCGGGTAGGGGGAATCATCTGCCTGATCGGCAGCCGGGCGGAGGTGATCCGTATTGAGGATTTGATGCGGTACTGCCAGGTCAGCCGCAACACGATTTTCAACGATCTGAAGGTGGTATCGACAACGCTCCAGAAATACGATCTGCAGCTTTTATATGAGAACAAGAAAGGCTATTACATCGCGGGAGACGCGGTCCGCCGTCGGGCGGTCTGCCTGCATTTCTTCTACTCGATGATCCCTCTGTATACGAGCGGTATCATTCCTTTTGAAAAAAGGGAGTTTGTGCAGGAATATATGGAGTGCTTCCGGGCTGTTGAGAGCAGCTTGAACACGCATTTTCCGGAGGAAATGCTGCTGGCGCTGTCCGCCTTTTTGCCGATGATGATGGCCGGGGAGGATGTGCTGGACCTGCGCGACGTGCGGATCCAGGACGTGATCGGCTCCCGGGAATTTGCGGCAGTGGCCGAATATTTTTCGGAACTGATCGAAAGCGAGCAGATTTATCTGGCGCTGCATCTTCTGGGCGGCCGCATCCAGATCAATCTGGCCAGCCGGGATACGGAGCTGTATGCGGCCGCCCGCTCGCTGGTAGCGGAATTTGAAAAAGCGGCGGACGTTCATTTTGACAATGAGTCGGAGATCGAACGGGCGCTGTTTATGCATTTGAAAAGTTCGTGGTATCGTCTGCGATACGGAATCCGCATGGACGGCGCGCCGCTTTTACAGGATTTAATCCGTGCCAACGTGGATCTTTTGAACCATACCCGCAAGGCCTGCGGATATTTGGAGAACGAACTGGCGCTGCCGATTTCGGACAGCGAGGTGGCGTATCTGGCGCTCAATTTTGCCGGTTATATGAAACAATCCGTGCAGTCGGCCGAAGAAATGCGGATTCTGATCGTCTGCTGCCAGGGCATGACGACCGGGCATATATTGCGCTGGGAGATCAGTACGCTCCTGCCGAAAGCCAGGGTTGTGGATGTGGTGGCCCAGCAGGATGTGTTCAACGTCAGGGATATCTGCGACGTGGTGGTTTCCACGGTGCCGGTCAAGAGCGACGTGCCGGTGGAGGTCGTCCATCCGATTATGACGGACAAAGAACGGATTTCGCTTCTCAGAATGGGGGCCGGCGCGCTGGGAATGCTGTCGGCGCCGGTGCAGGCCATCAATGTGCAGGAATTGATGGAGGTTGTGCAGCGATATGTACCGGACACGGCGAGAAAAGCGCTGGAAAAAGATCTGAAGGCGTATCTCAACTGGAAAGCCCGCGCCGGGGAGCGGCGTTTTGCCGGCCGGCACGGAGGGCTTTTGCGCTATTTGAATCAGGAGAAGATTTATCTGTCGGAGGAGGAGCTCGACTGGCGGGAAGCGCTTCAAAGGGTGTCGGCGCCGCTTTTGTCCTCCGGCAGCATTGAGCCGTCCTATGTAAAAAGTATCATAACCATGCTGGAGAATACAGGGACTTACATGTTCTTTGTGCCATGGCTGGTACTGGCCCACGCAAGACCGGACAGCGGCGTAAACCGTCTGGACGTGGCAATGGGGATTTTCCGCAGTCCGGTCCGTTTTTCGCGCTATCGCCATGCAAAAATTGTGATTGTGCTGGCGCCGGTCGACAAGGAAAGCCATCTGGAAATACTCCGCGATCTGATGCGCATCTTTGCCGTTCAGACACGAATCGACGAATTGCAGCATAAAAAAACAGCGTATGAGGTGCTGGAAAACATGGAAAGCTATCTAAATCAGGGGGAAGAAGAGGAGGAGTCGGAGACATAGAGCGAAAAATGTGCAAGTTGAACAAAGATTGCACGCCGTACAGAATGGAGTACAAAAGAATGCACAAACGGGTTGGGAAAATTGTTCTTTTCTTTTGATAGCAGCTGTGTTAAACTTAAATCGTAATTATTAAAAAAATCTAAAAGGTCTAAAGAGGGTATTAAAAAATGATTGCAGACATGTTAAAAAAAGAGAATGTCCGTATTATTGACCGCGTGGCCGACTGGAAGGAAGGCGTCCAGGTCAGTATCCAGCCGCTGGTGGACGGCGGCTATGTGGAGACCAGCTACATTGACGGCGTGATTGCCAATACGATTGAGTTTGGCCCTTATTATGTACTGGTAGACGATGTGGCGCTGATCCACGGCCGTCCCGAGCAGGGCGTCAACGAAAAGCAGCTGGCGGTGACGATCGTGCGGGAGCCGGTGGTCTTTATCGGTAAGGATACCGAGAAGAAAGCGCGGCTGCTGGTAGCGCTGGCAGCGACGGACGGAGAAGCGCACATCGACGTGATGCGCACGCTGGCCGAGCTGTTTATGGATCCGGAGAAGATCGAGCAGCTGGTGCAGTCGCAGAGCACCGACGAGATCTATCAGATTTTCTTAGATGCGGATACTGCGGAAGCAGAATAAGCATACATCTTATTAACTCTATTAAAGGAAAGGAAGATTGTCATGAAAGTATTATTGATTATCCAAGAAATTCTTTCGACACCTGCCATTCTGGTCGGCTTGATGGCCCTGTTAGGCCTGGCCCTCCAGAAGAAGCCCACGACAGACATTGTAAAGGGCACCATCAAGACGATTGTTGGTTTTCTGGTACTGTCCGCCGGCGCGGCGTTCGTACAGAGCGGTTCCCTGACCGACTTTGGCGTACTGTTTAACTATGCGTTTAACGTAAACGGCGTTGTGCCGAACAACGAAGCGATTGTTACCACCGCTTTGGAGCAGTATGCAAACGATACCGCTATGATTATGATGTTCGGTATGCTGGCTAACATCGCGATGGCCAGATTCTCCAGACTGAACTACATATTCCTGACCGGCCATCATACCCTGTATATGGCCTGCATGATCGCCGTTGTGCTGAGCGTAGGCGGCCTGTCCGGTTGGATGCTGATCCTGGGCGGCTCCCTGCTGTTAGGCCTGGTTATGGTTATTTTCCCGGCTATGGCACAGCCCACGATGACCAAGATCTCCGGCACCGACGAGGTAGGCTTCGGCCACTTCTCCACGATCGGCTATTGGTTTGCGGCTCAGGTCGGCAAGCTGGTAGGCGGCAAGGCCATGAAGGAAGGCAAGGGCAAATCCACCGAAGATATCAACTTCCCTAAGTGGATGGCCTTCATGAGAGACACCACGGTTGCCATTTCCATCACGATGATGATTATCTTCGTTGTCGTATGTGCGGTGGCGTCTGCAAGACCTGACTATGCGGATGCTCTGGCAGGCGGCGCTCTGAGCGCTACGGCTCTGACCGGCTACTCCAACTGGTTTGTATATGCGCTGGTATGCGGCATGAACTTCGCCGGCGCTATCTACATCATCCTCTCCGGCGTGCGTCTGATCCTGGCTGAGATCGTTCCGGCTTTCAAGGGTATTGCCGACAAGCTGGTTCCCAATGCGAAGCCCGCGATCGACTGCCCCGTAGTATTCCCTTATGCTCCGAATGCCGTACTGATCGGCTTTTTGGTATCCTTCGTAGGCGGCGTGGTTGGTATGTTCATCCTGCTGGGCATCAACCCCAGCTTCGGCAACACTCTGCCGATCATCCTGCCCGGCGTAGTTCCTCATTTCTTCTGCGGCGCTACTTCCGGCGTATTCGCCAATGCGGAAGGCGGCCTCAAGGGCTGCGTAATCGGCTCTTTCTTACATGGTCTGCTGATTACCTTCCTGCCGGTTATCACGATGCCTGTTATCGGCGCTCTGGGCTTTGCTTCCACCACCTTCTCCGATGCCGACTTCTGCGGCGTTGGTATCGTGATGGGCAACATCGCCAAGTTTGCACAGGGTCCGGCTCTGCTGGTTGTCTGCATCATTCTGTTTGCAGCCCCGATTGTATACAATTTTGTAGCTCCTAAGAAAAAGGCGTAAAAAGACGGAGAAAAACGCATAGAAAAAACGTGACGAACGGTTGATAAATGCAGAGCTATCCGTTATAATAAGAAAGAGGGCGTGCCCTGCGCACGCCCTTAATCTATAAAAGGAAAAGTTGAAAGGAGATTGTATTATTATGGCTGTTAAGAAAATCATGTGCTGCTGCGGTTCGGGGATCGGTTCCTCTCTGATGGTTCGTATGAACGTGGAGGCGGTTTTAAAGACCATGGGCAAGACCGGTATTGAAGTAGTCCATTCCACGACTTCCGATGCCCAGCCCGGCGCGGCGGATTTCTTTGTAGTGGGGGCCGATTTAGCCGATTTCGTTGACAAGCTGCCGCATAAGATCGTTCTGCAGAACATCATGTCCAAGAAGGAACTGCAGGAGAAGCTGGAAGCGATGTTTGCGGAGTTAGGCGAATAATTTATGGATCCGGCCCGCATAAGCGGGCTGTCACAAGGAGAAAGAAATGGACAAGGCAGAATTATTGAAATTGAAAAAAGGCTCTGCAAAGATCCGCCTGGAAGCTTTAAAAATGTTAAAGTGGAGAAGGTACGGTCATCTGGGCGGAGCTATGTCGATTGTAGAGTTGATGTCGGTTCTGTACAACAAACAGCTGAAGTACGACGCGACCAATCCCCAGTGGGCGGAGCGCGACTATGTGGTGCTGTCTAAGGGCCATGCCGGCCCGGGCCTTTACGCCACACTGGCGGTGCACGGCTTCTTTGACAAGGAGATGCTCTTCACCTTAAATGAGGGCGGCACACGGCTTCCGTCCCATCCCGACCGTACCAAGACGCCCGGCGTCGATGCGACGACCGGTTCTTTGGGCCAGGGCACTTCGGTGGCGGCAGGACTGGGCTACACCCTGCGGATGGAGAAATCTTCTCAGAAGGTGTATCTGATTGTCGGCGACGGCGAGCTGAATGAGGGCCAGTGCTGGGAAGCGTTCCAGTTTATCGCTCACAACAAGCTGAACGAAGTGATCGTGATTATCGATTACAATAAGAAGCAGCTGGACGGCAAGCTGGAGGATATTATCAATCCCTTTGATATTCAGAAGAAGATGGAGGCCTTTGGCTTCCGTACAATCCGGGCCAACGGCCAGGACGAAGAGTCCATTTCCGATGCCATCGACGAAGCGAAGGCTGTGAAAGATTCGGCGGTCTGCATCGTGATGGATACCGTCAAAGCGCAGGGCGTTCCTTATTACTACGATCGTTCCGACAGCCATTCTCCTAAGTTTGGCGCAGAAGCGGACGCTGCCCTTGATTCTGTGATGGCAGAACTGGAAGCGTTTATCGACGAGAATGGAGGTATGTAATATGTGGAAATTAGCTCCTGGTGAAACCGGCAAAGAATTAAGAGCGGTATTTGTAGAGACCCTTCAGGAGATGATGAAGGAAAACAAGAAGGTTGTGGCCCTGGAAGCCGACCTGGGCGGCGCCTCCGGCTTTACCAAGATTTTAAAGACCAATCCGGAGCAGTTCATCCAGATGGGAATTGCCGAAGCCAATATGGTCGGTGTAGCCGCCGGCATGTCGATGAGAGGTTATATTCCTTTTATCCATACCTTTGCCCCCTTTACAACCCGCCGTGCGCTGGACCAGGTGTTCCTGGAAGGCGCTTACGCGAAGAACACGATCAACATTTACGGTTCCGACCCCGGCGTCTGTGTGGCGGCCAACGGCGGTACGCACAATACGTTTGAGGATATCGCGATTATGCGCGCGATCCCGGAGGCGCTTGTCGTGGCGCCGGCCGATGAGGTACAGCTGGCCTGGACGATCCGCGAGTGCGCGAAACTTACGGGCGTGCATTATATTCGTGCGAACCGCAAGGGCAATCCGACGATGTACGAGGCAGGTTCGACCTTTGAGTTTGGCAAGGGCAATGTCCTTTGCGAAGGCAGCGACGTGCTGCTAGTCTCCATGGGCGAGATGCTTTCCATCGCTTACAAGGCGGCAAAGAAGCTGTCTGCCGAAGGCATCAGCGTCGAAGTGATCGACATGTTCACCTTAAAGCCGTTTGACGCGGAACTGATCCGCAAGGAAGCAGCCGGCAAGAAACTGGTGGTGACCTTTGAAAACCACAGCGTGATCGGCGGCCTTGGCAGCTCGGTAGCGGAAGTCCTGGCAGAAGCAGGCGCAGGCGTTCCGCTCAAGAGAATCGGCGCCAAAGACGTATTCGGACAGGTGGGTTCCTACGGCTATCTGTGCAAAGAGTTCGGCTTAACGGAAGAGAACATCATCGAAACCGTGAAGGATGGTCTGAAATAAAAATGAAATTTCGGAGTGACTATAAAATCGCATTTTTTGATGTAGATGGAACTACGGTCATTACCAGCGAGGGCTTCGTCCGCCGTCCGGCGGCCGAGGCCCTTCGGCGGCTCCGGGCCTTAGGCGTCTGCCTGGGGATTGCCTCGGGACGTCCGCTGGTTCATTTAAAGGCGGTAGAGGAAGCCATGGAGTATGTTTCCTACAAAGTGACCTGCAACGGCAGCTGTGTGCTGGATCATGAGAACCGCCTGGTGTACAGCGCGCCGATCCGGCCGGAATCCTTTGAAGCGCTCCGGCGTTATGCAAGGGAGAAGGGGGCCGGACTGGGGTTCCATTTTCTGGAGCAGACATACCTCTATGACAATATGGATCAGATCGCCTGGCATTATGATACCCGCGTCAAGGAAGGCTCCGAGGTCTATCGGTTCCTTCCGTCCCAGGACCGCCACTTGACGAACACCGAATCGCCCTATCCGTACAACGCGATCGTTATGACCGACGACGAAGAGGATTTGCTGCGGTTTGTGGAATCGCTTTCAGATATGCGCACCGACCGTCCCTGGCCGGGGTGCTTCGACGTGTTTCGCAAAGGGCAGAATAAGGCCATGGGCATCGAAGCGGTCCTCAAAAAAGAGGGTTTAAGCTGGGAGGACTGCGTTGTGTTCGGCGACAGTACCAACGATGTGGAAATGCTGAAAAAAGCCGGCCTGGGCGTCTGCATGGGCAATGGCTGCGAGGCCGCGAAGGAGGCCGCCGATTATGTGTGCGGGCGGATTGACGAGGACGGGCTGGCGAAGGCGATTGACAGGATTTTTGGGTTTGAGATAAATGGCTAAAAAAAAGGTTTACGCCGTAAAAAAAGGAAAAACAACCGGCATCTTCCGGACCTGGGAGGAGTGCCGGGTTTCGGTCGAGGGCTATCCGGGGGCGGAATATAAAAGTTTTTCAACGGACAGCGAAGCACAGGCGTATTTGACGGAGAAGGCGTCCGGTGAAAGCCCGGACGCGGGCGGCCGCAAGCTGTGCATGGAAAAGCAGGCGGAGACGGCCGCACAGCCGTCGCTTTCGGAGGCGCCGCGCGGGGACTGTTTGATTGCTTACGTGGATGGAAGTTTTGACGTGAAGCTGGGCCGCTATTCCTTCGGCTGCGTGTTTTTGACTCCCTCCGGCGAAATCATCCGTGAGGCGGGAAACGGAGATAATCCGCAATCGGCGGCTTTGCGCAATGTAACGGGAGAGATGCTGGGCGCGATGTTTGCCGTAAAATGGTGCGAGGCAAACGGGTATAAGGCGCTGCGAATCTATTATGATTATATGGGGATCGAGATGTGGGCTACGGGCGGCTGGCGGGCCAAGAACGATTTGACGCAGAAATATGCCCGCTTTATGAGCGAGCACGGAAAACGGCTGGCGATCTCGTTTCAAAAAGTTGCGGCGCACACGGGCAACCGCTATAATGAAGAAGCGGACCGGCTGGCCAAAGCAGCCCTGACCGACGGCAAGGGAATCCCGCCGATCCGGGCGCAAAAGAACGAGGAGCATCGGGAGAACCCCGAAGCCAGTGAGCCAAAAAACGAGCGCTAATACCGGTTATGTACATCCTCCGCAAAACACATCAGGTCTTTGATTTCCAGCACCGTCCCGTCGTCCAGCACCGCCTTGCCGCTCATACGGCCGAACACCTGATGCTGGTCCGTCTCGATGAACAGTGCGTTGGTGCGGGCGGCCCGGTCGAGAACGGGCACGAAATCCATCTCAAAGCGCCCGTCGCTGGAGGAGAAGGTCCACGGTTTGGTGTAGCTGTCACCCGGGATGTGGAACGTCACGTCGTCAAGTTTATGGCCCACGCCGTCGTAGAACAGCATATTTTCGGACGCGGCCGAGGTATCGCCAAAGCCGTAACCGATATTAAAACCAAAGAGCCTGCCGTCTACCAGGCCGTTGCCGGACCCCCAGTACCAGCGGTTGTCGTATGTCCAGACACCGCGGCCCCAGTCCAGCGTGGCAAAGGAATCCTCCGGCGAAAACGTGTAGCGGTGCTCTCCCCAGGTGAGCGTTCCCTCCGCGCGCATGCAGTTGATTTTCTGATTGTAGTAAAAGGCGGTTTTCTTGTTGGCCCAGGGAGTGGCGATGACCATCGTATCCATGGGCGGCTGTGCAAGACGGATATCGCAGGTCAGGGTCTGTCCCTGGTGGAAATTGCGAAATTCGCAGAGGATACGGCGCTCATGACTCTGCGGATCGGCGCGAAACTGCATTTTAAGCCGCTTGTCGCGGTAAGTCGTGCAGCCCTCGCGGGAAGTGGACGGAAGACGCAGCTTTCCCATTGGGAACGCGCCGAGAAGAGTCTCGGTATGTTCCCAGGGAGCCGTGCCAAAGTCCAAAAGCGAGACCGACTGCAGGCCGATGTAGCCGTCGTCGGAGATTGTAAAAGCCGCGGCAAACTGCGGATTAAGCACCAGATAATAATCCCATTCCTTGATGCGAAAGGTCGGCGCTTTAATCTGGCGGCGGTCATAGACCTGATACAGCTGTCTCGACCAGCCGGGTTCCCGCAGGCTGCCATCCTCTTTTAACAGCGGCTGTACGGCCGTCACTTCATGATTACGTTTCTTCATTGAAATCCCTCCCCCTTTTTTATCCGCCCCGCAGGGCGCAAGCCATTTTGACGGCCCGCGTGCCTGCTCCGCACGCGGCGTCAATGTTTTCCCGATGATACCAGTGTAGCATACATGAAGGAAAAGAGAAAGAGGAAAAGGACTTTCAGGGCGTCATTCGTTGCCTTTGCTGCTCAACGGGTTGCTGCGCTCTTCAAAAAAGAGGTTGTTGTCGGGCGCGGCTTTGTCGCCTGTGTGATAATCCGAATCCTGGCGCACGCAGGCATCGTGGGCCGCTCTTTCCTGGCGGCTTTCCTGCGTTTTGTGCCGATGGCAGTTTGAAAATGTTTCGCAGGTCGCAGACCCGTCCAGCCTGCGGTCCAGTTCCAGCGGCCCGCCCAGCTCGATATGGTCGATGGCGACGAACTCCCGGGTATATTTCTCGGGCCGGGCCGGACATTCCTCGGGGTATCTGCGGGGTTCTTTTTCCTTAAATTCTGACATTGCAAATTTCCTTTCCTTTGCCCGTGTTTTCAGGGCATAATGGTACACCCTTGTGGTGTTTCCTTATTATTGCCCGTGTTCTCAGGGCATAATGATATCGCGATTAGTATTTTAAAATAAGGGCCGTATTATGCGCCCGGAAACGGCAAATTTGTGAAAACAGTTGCCAGGCTGTGAAAGAAAGGCTACAATAGAGACACCGCAGAGGGCGGCTTGCCGCGTTTTGCGGACAGAAGAACCGGAGGCAGAAAAGGATGAATTGGGGAATTATATTCGGCAAACAGATTTTGGAACGAGGAAGGCAGTATTATAACTCTGGAAAGGTGAAGGATTTAACATATATGGGCGGCGGTTACGCGGCCACGGTACGGGGCAGCATTCCATATCATGTGGAAATACGCATCTCCGGAAAGGTGATCCGCTCAATGAGCTGTACCTGCCCGTATGCGCAGGAGCACCGTTACTGCAAGCATATGGCGGCCGTCCTGACGGCGATCGAGCGGCGGCGGGCACAGGAAAAATTAAAGGAGGACGCGGCATCGGCGCCGGACGATGCCGAAGAGCAGGCGGAGGATCCGTTTGCCAAAATCATCCAGGAGATGCCGGGATATTCCTATTTTAATCTCGCAGAGATGACAAAATCCCTGCAGCTGACAAAAGGGCTTTGCCGGGAAGCGCAGGGAATGATTGATAAAGGGCTGGTTGTGCTGGATCAGGTGACCGTCGGATACCTGAATGAGAACCGCCGGGAAGAAAACAAGGGTGTGGCCGAGGGCCGCTTCCTGGCCGGCGGCCGTTCGTATGGGCTTAGGATCACCTTTGATAAAAAGCAGATTTGCGAAGCGCGCTGTGAGACGCCTGGCTGCGGCCGGTTTTTCTGGGGTACCGGCTATATGAGAGGCTATGGGGAAGGGCGCGGCCTGTGTGTGCATGAGCTGGCGCTTTTGTATCTGCTGGCCGATTATCTGAAGGAATACAGCCCCGGGGATACGACTGATTTAAGCGGCGCGCGGATCCTGTGGCAGTTTCGCGGCAAACGGGGGCTGGAGGGCCAGCCGGAGACACAGGAACAGGGCGAGGATTTGAAGCTGGAACCGCGTCTGGAAAATAATGGGGAGCAGCTGAAGATTTCATTTCGCATCGGCCGTGAGAAGATGTATCTGGTAAAAAACCTTACGATCCTGGTGGATGCGGTAAACGACCGCCAGGAGATATCCTTTGGCGCGAATCTGAGGGTAAATTTTGCCCGGGACCGCTTTGAGAGCGAATCCCGTGGATATTATAATTTTATTGCGCAGGCCGTAAAGGATGAAGAGTACAGGCAGGAAAACCTATCCCAGTACATCAACCGCTACAACCTCCCCGGGCTTTTTATCAAGGGAAGCATCGATCTGTTCGGCGGACGGCTGGACGAGGTATATACGCTGCTGGAAGGCAGGACGGCGGAATACCTGGAGAGCAACCGGCCGGGAGTGGCAAGGACGCGCGAAAAAAGCGTGCTGTCCGTGCGCGATCAGGCGCCGGAACTGCGGCTGCGCATTGAAAAGGACATAGATTCGAACGGCGTGTTCCAGGGCGTGCATGTGAAAGGGCAGCTGTCGCGGCTGTGGGAGGGCGCGCATTATTACTATTATATAGAGAACGGATTTTTAAATCGTGTCAGCCCGGAATACGTCGAGGAATTTCTGCCCTTGTACGGCGCGGAAACAATGGACGGGGTTTCGTTCCGTATCGGCCGCAAAAACCTTGCGGAATTCTATTACAGCCTGCTTCCGGCTCTGCGCCGCTATGGTACGGTCGAGGAAGCGGATGCGAAAGAGGTAGCCGAGTACCTGCCGCCGGAAGCCGTCTTTCATTTTTATCTGGATGTGGAAGGGCGCAACGCATCCTGCCAGGTCCGCGCCGTATACGGGACAGAGGACGTCTCGGTGATGGACTTGCTGTCAAAACGCCATGTGGCGGCCAAGGAGGATTTCCGGGATGTGAACCGCGAGCGGGAGATGATCGGCCAGGTGCGCAGGTATTTTCCGGAGACGGACCGGGATGCGGATGTGTTTCACTGCGGCTGGGACGAAGAAGCCGTGTACAGGGCATTGGACCAGGGCGTCGATCAGCTGCTGATGCTGGGAGAGGTCCACAGCACGGACCGTTTCCGCCATCTGCATATAAGACGGCGGCCGAAGGTCTCGGTGGGAGTATCGCTGGGCAGCGACCTGATGGATCTGGAGATCTCCTCGGAGGATATTTCCCGTGAGGAACTTTTGGAGATCCTTTCCGGTTACCGGCAGAAGAAGAGATTTTTCCGTCTGAAAAACGGGGATTTTCTCAACATGGAGGACGACAGCCTGGAGGCGCTCTGCCAGATGATGGAGGGGCTCGGGCTCTCGCCGAAGGAATTTGTGCAGGGCAAGGTGCAGCTGCCGATGTATCGGGCGCTGTATTTGGACCAGATGATGGAGCAAAGCGAAGGGCTCTACGCCACCCGCGACCGCCGTTTTAAGAAACTGGTCAAGGAATTCAAGACCGTAAACGAGTCGGATTTTGAGGTTCCGGAAAGCCTGCGTAAAACCATGCGCAAATATCAGACCACGGGCTACAAGTGGCTGCGGACGCTGGACGCATACGGATTTGGCGGGATTTTGGCCGATGACATGGGACTGGGCAAGACATTGCAGATGATTTCCGTACTGCTGGCGCATAAAAAAGAGGGCGGAGACGGCACGTCGCTGATCGTATCCCCGGCGTCGCTGGTGTTTAACTGGCAGGAGGAACTTCGCCGTTTCGCGCCGGAACTGTCGGTATGCCTGATCGTCGGCACGCAGAAGGAGCGGGCCGGCAAACTGCGTCGCTATCAAGAGTACGACGTGCTGGTGACCTCATACGATCTCCTGAAGCGGGATATCGTCGAATATGAGGACTGCCGGTTTGTTTACCAGGTGATTGACGAGGCGCAGTACATCAAGAACCATGCGACGGCGGCCTCAAAAGCAGTAAAGATCCTGCGCAGCCGCACGCGTTTTGCGCTGACCGGCACGCCGATTGAGAACCGCCTCAGCGAATTGTGGAGTATTTTCGACTATCTGATGCCTGGTTTTTTGTACGGCTATGAGACGTTTAAAAAGGATCTGGAGATACCGATTGCCAAAAACCACGACGAGGAGGCGACGGCCTGTCTCAAAAAGATGGTATCGCCCTTTATTTTGCGCCGCCTAAAGCAAGAGGTGCTGAAAGATTTGCCGGAGAAACTGGAGGAAACGCGCTTTGCCCGCATGGAGGACAAGCAGCAGAAGCTGTACGACGCGCAGGTCGTCCATATGCGCAAGCTTTTAAACGAGCAGAACGATGAAAATTTCCAAAAGAATAAGATGCGGGTGCTGGCGGAGCTTACCAAGATTCGGCAGGTCTGCTGTGACCCGACGCTCTATCTGGAGAATTACAGCGGCGGTTCGGCGAAACGGGAGGCCTGTATCGACCTGGTGCGCAGCGCGATTGCGGGCGAGCACAAAATCCTCTTGTTCTCCCAGTTTACAAGCATGCTGGAACTTTTGGAGGAGGACCTGGCCGCAGAAAAGATTACCTATTATAAAATTACAGGGGCGACGTCAAAGGAAAAGCGGGTGGAGCTGGTGCGGCGCTTTAATGAGGACGATACGCCGGTATTCCTGATTTCTTTAAAGGCCGGCGGCACGGGGCTCAATCTGACGGGAGCCGATGTGGTCATCCATTACGATCCCTGGTGGAACCTGGCCGTACAGAACCAGGCGACCGACCGCGCGCACCGCATCGGCCAGAAAAAGGTAGTGTCGGTGTACCGGCTGATTGTCAAGGATTCGATTGAGGAAAAGATTTTGCAGATGCAGGAGGCCAAAAAGAACCTGGCCGATGAAATCCTCAGCGGAGAGACGGGCGGCCTTGCGGGCATGTCGAGAGAGGAGCTGCTGCAGCTGATCGGCTAGCGGCCTTCGGGCCGGGGCAGCGCGCGCAGGCCGGCTTTACAATTCCCGGAAAAAGAGATATACTGAATTTACTCCTCATTATTCACCAAAACCAGTTGACAATCCATGGAAAGTAAGGTATGATGATATCAAGAATCGAACGTTAGTTCGTATGTGGAGGATACTATGGTGAACGAAGACAAGAAAAAAGCATTGGATGCGGCGCTGGCCCAGATTGAGAAAGCATATGGGAAAGGTTCTGTGATGAAGCTGGGCGATTCCGGCGCCAATATGAATATCGAATCGATTCCCACCGGTTCGCTGAGCCTGGACATTGCGCTGGGCCTGGGCGGCGTGCCCCGCGGGCGCATCATCGAAGTGTACGGCCCGGAGTCGAGCGGTAAGACGACGGTGGCCCTGCACATGGTGGCGGAGGTGCAGAAGCGGGAGGGAATCGCCGGCTTCATCGACGCCGAGCACGCGCTGGATCCCGTATACGCGAAGAATATCGGCGTGGACATTGACAATCTGTACATTTCCCAGCCGGACAACGGGGAGCAGGCGCTGGAGATTGCCGAGACGATGGTCCGCTCGGGCGCGATCGACATTGTGATCGTGGACTCGGTGGCGGCACTGGTGCCGAAGGCGGAGATCGACGGCGATATGGGCGACTCCCATGTAGGGCTGCAGGCGCGCCTGATGTCGCAGGCCCTGCGCAAGCTCACGGCGGCGATCAACCGCTCCAACTGCGTGGTGGTCTTTATCAACCAGCTGCGTGAGAAGGTGGGCGTCATGTTCGGCAACCCGGAGACGACGACCGGCGGCCGCGCGCTCAAGTTCTATTCCTCGGTGCGTCTCGACGTGCGCCGCATCGAATCGCTCAAGCAGGGCGGCGAGGTGATCGGCAACCGCACGCGGATCAAAGTCGTAAAGAACAAAGTGGCCCCGCCGTTTAAAGAAGCCGAATTTGACATCATGTTCGGCAAGGGAATTTCCCGCGAAGGAGATATTCTCGATCTGGCGGCCAAGATCAACGTGGTGGACAAGAGCGGCTCCTGGTATGCCTACAACAGCGAGAAGATTGGCCAGGGGCGCGAGAACGCCAAGGCGTTTCTGCGTGAGCACCCGGAGATCATGTCCGATATCGAGAACCGCGTCCGGCAGGAATTCAGCCTTCCGGTGTCGTCGGTTTCGATGGATACCGTAAACGCGGTGGAGAAGCCGGAGAAGGGCCGCAAGGGAAAGGATAAGACGGACCGCGCGGCAGCCGCCAGGCAGACCGCGGAGAGCGGGACAGACGAATAACCGGCAGATGCGGCGGCACACAGGCCAGGCATGAGAGCCGGCCGGGCGTTTTCTTTGGCGCACGCATGATTGCAGACGGACACACCTTCGCACCATATTTTATGGAGCGGAGGTGTGTCTGCTGTTCCAAAGAGCAAAAAACGTTATGAAAGGATTAAGGAAAGCGTAAGGAAAGCCAGGGGTCTTTGCTTGACAAACTTTGGGAATGTGAGTAGAATACCCTTATGTGTAAGGGCAGCACGCGTATTTTTGTTGTGTCCGAACGAAAGAATCCACCGCAGGGGTGTGCCATTATGCCCTAAGGGTGTACCATTATGCCCTGAGAACACGGGCAAAAAGGAGGAAACCATGAGTACAGCTTACGAACCGAAACAGATTGAGAAAAAGTGGCAGGAGATTTGGGGACAGGAGAAGGCTTTTGCGGCGACCGACGATTATTCCAAGCCCAAATATTATGCGCTGGTGGAGTTTCCCTACCCTTCCGGCCAGGGTCTGCATGTAGGGCATCCGCGTCCGTACACGGCGCTGGATATCGTTGCCAGAAAACGCCGTATGCAGGGCTATAACGTGCTGTATCCGATGGGGTGGGATGCCTTTGGCCTGCCCACGGAGAATTACGCGATTCAAAATCACATTCATCCGCGGATTGTGACGCATAATAACGTAGGGCATTTTAAGAAACAGCTGGAATCGCTTGGTTATTCCTTTGACTGGGACCGGGAGGTCAATACGACCGACCCGAATTACTATAAGTGGACGCAGTGGATTTTCCTCAAACTGTTTAAGGCCGGGCTGGCTTATAAGACGGAAATGCCGATCAACTGGTGTACTTCCTGCAAGGTGGGACTGGCCAATGAGGAGGTCGTAAACGGCGTCTGCGAGCGCTGCGGCGGCGAGGTGGTGCGCCGGGTCCGCAGTCAGTGGATGCTGAAAATCACGGAGTATGCCGACCAGCTGATCGACGATCTGGACGGTTTGGACTATATCGAGCGGGTCAAGGTTTCGCAGAAGAACTGGATCGGCCGTTCGCACGGCGCAGAAGTGGATTTTTCGCTGAAAGATAAAGAAGAAAAACTGCGGATTTACACAACGCGTCCGGACACGCTGTTTGGTGTTACTTATATGGTTCTGTCTCCGGAGCATCCGTATATTGATAAGTACAAAGACGAGATTCAAAACTGGGAGCAGATTGCCGCTTACCGCGAGCAGGCTGCCAGAAAATCGGATTTCGAGCGTTCGGAGCTTGCCAAGGAAAAGACCGGTGTGGAGATTCAGGGGTTGTCGGCCGTCAATCCGGTCAACGGCAGGGAGATTCCGATCTGGATTTCCGACTATGTGCTGATGAGTTACGGCACGGGCGCGATCATGGCGGTGCCGGCTCACGACGAGAGAGACTGGGAGTTTGCAAAGAAATTCGGCCTGCCGATCATCGAGGTGGTGGCCGGCGGCGATGTGCAGGAGGCCGCGTTTACCGATGTGGCGACCGGCACGCTGGTAAATTCCGGATTTTTAAACGGTCTGGAAGTGGCGGAAGCTAAAAAAACGATTACAAATTGGCTGGCGGAGAATAAAGTTGGCGAACCTAAGAAAAACTTTAAATTAAGAGACTGGGTATTTTCCCGGCAGAGATATTGGGGCGAGCCGATCCCGATCGTCAAGTGCGTAAAGTGCGGCTATGTGCCGCTGCCGGAGTCGCAACTGCCGCTGGAGCTTCCCGAGGTGGAGAGCTACATGCCGACGGATACCGGCGAATCGCCGTTGGCGGCGATGACGGACTGGGTAAACACGACCTGTCCCTGCTGCGGCGGACCGGCGAAGCGGGAAACCGATACCATGCCTCAGTGGGCCGGTTCCTCCTGGTATTTCCTGCGCTATACGGACCCGCACAATGAAAATGCGTTGGCAAGTAAAGAAGCGCTTGCTTACTGGATGCCCGTAGACTGGTACAACGGCGGTATGGAGCACACGACGCTTCACCTTCTGTATTCCCGTTTCTGGCATAAATTCCTCTACGACCAGAAAGTCGTACCCTGCCCGGAACCGTATCAGAAGCGTACCTCGCACGGCATGATCCTCGGCGAGAACGGCGAGAAGATGAGCAAATCCCGCGGCAACGTAGTCAATCCGGACGACATCGTCGACGAGTTTGGAGCCGATACGCTGCGCACCTATGAGATGTTTATCGGCGCGTTTGATTTAAGCGCGTCCTGGTCGCAGGAGGGCGTGCGCGGCTGTCGCCGTTTCCTGGACCGCGTCTGGAAGCTTTCGGAACTGGTAAACGGCGAAGAGGGCTATTCGGCGGCAATGGAGACCAAGATGCACCAGACGATCAAAAAGGTCGGCAGCGATTATGAAAACCTGAAGTTTAACACGGCGATTGCCGCCATGATGGCGCTTTTGAACCAATTTTATAAAAACGGTTCGGTGACGCGTGGAGAATTCAGGACTTTGCTGGTTCTCTTAAACCCGGTAGCGCCCCACGTCACCGAAGAGCTGTGGCAGACGCTGGGCTATGAAGGACGGCTGTACCAGGCGTCGTGGCCGGAGTACGAGGAGGCCAAGACCGTGGAAAACATGGTGGAGGTCGGCGTACAGGTAAACGGCAAGATGCGTACTACCGTGACCATTGCCGTAGACGCGTCTAAGGAGGACGCGCTGGCGGCCGCTAAGGAGGCGCTTGGCAGCAAGCTGGCCGGTACGATCGTAAAAGAAATTTACGTGCCCGGCCGTATCATCAATATTGTGGCAAAGAACTAAAGGCAAGAAAGAAAAAGGTGAGCAAAACGATGAGTCGAAAAAAGAGCCAGCTGAATTTCCGGCAGGTGGGAAGAACCAGAAGAGAAAATCTGCTGCTGGTATTCAGCACGGTATTGTATTTTATCGGAGTTATTTTCTGGTTGGAGCTGACCTTCCATTTTGTAATGTTTGGCAGCTTTGGCCTCAGCTTCTTCTTCCCGGTGATCTTCTCGATTCCGATCGGGGCGTTTTTCGGGTTTTTGTGCAACCTGACGCCGTCAAAACAGGCAAACTATATCATTACCTGTGTTTTGACTTTTTTCTGCTGTCTGGTGTTTGGCGCCAATATTGTGTATCATTCGGTATTTGACAGCTACGTGGCCGTGTTCAGCATGCTTGCGCAGGGACAGGCCACACAGGCGTTGGGCTTCGGTCCGTTCTTGATGCAGGCAATCGCCAATATCTGGAGCAATATTTTCGGGATTATCCTGATTGTGATTCCGTTTATCTTTATCTTAACGATCGGCCGCACGTTGCTGAGCTTCCGTCAGCGCAAGCTGCCGGTGCACGGCGCAATTGCCGGCGGCATTGTGCTGTCGCATGTAATCTGCCTGCTTTTGGTCAATTTCGGGAGTCGTGAGACCGATTCCGTATACGATCTGTATCATCACAACAGTTCGCTGACCGCTTCGGTTGAGCAGCTGGGGATTGCGACCTCGATGCGCCTGGATTTAAAGAGCGTGCTGTTTGGCAACGGCAGTTCCGGTCTTGGGGATCTTGACGTGTCGGACGAGGGCAGCGACTGGATGGTGCAGAATGATCCGGTCGGCGGAACCGTCGATGCATCGGAGACGTCGGGCGCGGGCACAGAGAGCGGAGGCGAGACGCTTCCGGCTGAGACCGAACCGCAGAAAGAGCCGGACATCCACGATCTGTACAATTTTACGGATATCGATTTTGACAAGCTGATCGAAGAGGCGGAGGCCGCGGGGGATTCCGACCTGGCGACCATGCACCGCTATTACAGTAACCAGGAACCGACCAAGAAAAACGAATACACCGGGATTTACGAGGGTTACAACCTGATCTTTTTGACAGCGGAAGGGTTTTCGCCCTATGCGGTGGATGAAAAGCTGACGCCTACGCTGTACAAGCTGGTCAATACCGGCTATGTGTTCAACAATTTCTATACGCCGCTGTGGTACGGCAGCACCCTTTCAGGCGAATATGCGAACCTTGTCAGCCAGATCCCGTTAGACGGCGGCCGTATTTCGATGGAGGTGACGGGAGAGAACAAGACCGATATGTATTTCTGCCTGGGCCGTATGATGGAACGGGCCGGATACAATCTGTGGGGCTTCCACAACCATACCTTTGACTACTACAGCCGCGATGCGTCCCATCCGAATATGGGCTACGAGAACTGGATCGCCGTCGGCACGGGCTTTGAGACCGAGAATAATTCCTCCGGCAAGCCCTACTGGCCGCAGTCGGACCTGCATCTGATCGATACGACCTTTGATATATATGCGGACAGCGAGCCGTTCCATGCCTATTATATGACGGTCAGCGCCCACGCGGAGTACAACTTCGGCGGCAACGCCATGTCGGCCCGCAATAAGGACGCCGTAGCGGACCTGCCACTGTCGGATACCGCCAAAGCTTATATCGCCTGCAACATTGAACTGGACAAGGCGCTGGAAAGCCTGTTAAACAAGCTGGAGGAGGCCGGGATTGCCGATCATACCCTGGTGGTGCTGTCCGCCGACCATATTCCCTATGCCGACGGCTACCGCGATATGTGCGACGAGATTGCCGCCTATCAGAAGGGTGTGAGCGAGTATCATATCGACCAGTATTTTGAGCGCTACAAAAACAATTTGATTATCTGGACCGGCAGCATGGCCGAAGGAGAGAATATTATCGTGGATAAACCCTGCTACAGCATGGATATCCTGCCGACAATCGCCAATATGCTGGGCCTGGAGTACGATTCCCGTGTACTGGTAGGACACGATATTTTCTCCGATACCGAAGGCCTGGTCATTTTCCCGAACGGCAGCTGGATTACGGAGACCGCCATGTACAACAACAGCAAGGATGCCCGCGGCGCGACTTCTCTGACCGGGGAAGCGGTGTCGGAGGACTATGTGAGCGCCACGCGCAAGCGGGTCAGCAATGCGCTGAAGATTTCACGGCAGTTTGTGGAAGTGGATTATTACAAGTACCTGCATTAGCGCTTGTCAAAGAGTGCGGTATTGTTATTTGAGAAAGAATCAGAAGGCTGCTGCCAAACGGCAGGCCTTTCGCCGGCTGCGGCGCGCTTAGACAGCGTCACGGCCATAGCCGGCAGAAACGGCCCCGTTGCAGCAGCCTTTTCTTGTTAAAAAGCAAACGACGGATTGTTTTTCGGCACATTTTTGGCATAGAATTGACTCTTGACCCATATCTTATTTCATGGTAAAATAACCGTCAGAAAAGGGAGTAGTCGGCGCGCGGCGCAGCAAGGTCAACACACTGGGCATGGCCCTGGCTTTGCTTTAAATGATGAGACGGATCTGCAAAGAAGCGGATTGGTCTTTTTTTTTCAGCACCAGGCGGCTGAGCGAAACGACGATGCCGGAGGGGAAGGCGTAACTATGAGTTTATGGGAATTGTTTGTCATCGCGGTCGGATTATCGATGGATGCGTTCGCAGTCTCGGTCTGCAAGGGATTGTCGGTGCGAAGGGTGCAGTGGAAGCATTCGCTGACAGCCGGGCTGTATTTTGGCGGTTTTCAGGCTCTGATGCCTTTGCTTGGCTATCTGCTGGGGGTCAGTTTCCAGGCGGCAATCCGCCGGATTGACCATTGGATCGCGTTTATCCTGCTGGGACTGATCGGCGCGAATATGGTGCGGGAAGCGCTGGGAAAAGAGGAGCAGGAGGACTTAAGCGCTTCTTTTGGCCCCAAAACCATGCTGCCGATGGCGGTGGCGACCAGCATCGACGCATTGGCGGTCGGCGTTACCTTTGCGTTTCTCAGGGTGGAGATTATACCGGCCGTGGCCTTCATCGGCGTGATCACGTTTCTTTTGTCGGCGGCCGGCGTAAAAGCGGGCAATCTTTTTGGCGCGCGCTATAAAGCCAAAGCCGAATTGCTTGGCGGGGCAATCCTGATTCTGATGGGAATGAAGATTTTGGCCGAGCATCTTAACCTTCTTCCCGGATAGGGTCTGTTCTGCCGTGAAACATATGGTCCGTGTATTAAGTAGGATAAAATCTAAAACAGCCTTTATTTTCTTGTTTATTTTCACATATTTCTGTCCGGAAAGAAAGTCTGATTTTTCCTGATTTGTCTATTATCCCCAAAATAAACTTTTGGTTGTAAATTTTTTGTTAAAATGCTATAATAAAAACATTAAATAGAATATGAATTTTAATCGTTCTGAAAAATGAGGAGTTAATATGCCCAAAATCCGAGAAATATTGAGTCTGGCTGCCGCATCCGGGGCCAGCGATGTACATATAACGACAGGGCTTGCGCCGATGATGCGTATCCATGGCAGTCTGACAGCGCAGCCGTTTGAAAAACTGACGGCCGCCGATACGCGGGAAGCTGCCTGTGAAATCATGGACGAAGAACAGCTGCGCCGCTTTGAGACGCAGGGCGAATTTGACATGTCTTTTTCCCTGGAAGGGCTGGGACGCTACCGTGTAAACGTATTCCGCCAGCAGGGAAATGTGGCGATGGCGTTTCGGCTCATATCAACGAGGATTCCCTCGACAGAGGAATTGGGCCTGCCTGCCTCCGTCGCAGACCTGTATCAGCGCAAAAGAGGGCTGGTCCTGGTAACAGGGCCTACGGGCAGCGGCAAATCAACGACGCTGGCGGCGATCATTGACAAGGTAAACAGCTGCCGGGACGCGCACATTATTACGCTGGAGGATCCGGTGGAATACCTGCACCCGCATAAGCGGTCGATGGTCAATCAGCGCGAAATCGGCCAGGATACCCGCAGCTATGCCGACGCTCTGCGGGCGGCTTTGCGGGAGGACCCCGATGTGATTCTGGTCGGTGAGATGCGCGATTACGAGACGATTCAGGTGGCGGTCACGGCAGCGGAGACCGGGCATTTGGTCTTATCCACATTGCATACGATCGGCGCGGCCAGCACGGTGGACCGGATTATCGACGTGTTTCCGCCCCATCAGCAGCAGCAGATCCGCGTGCAGCTGTCGAATGTATTGGAGGCGATTATCTCTCAGCAGCTGATTCCCCGCGCGGACGGCGCGGGACGGGTGGCAGCGTTTGAGGTACTGCATGCCAGTATTGCCGTGCGCAATCTGATCCGCGAGGGCAAATCTTATCAGATCCCGAGCGTAATGCAGACAGGGCGCCGCCAGGGGATGATTTCAATGGACGAAGCGATTGCCCAGCTGGTAAGAGAAGGGCGCATTACGCGGCAGATGGCCCTTGCCTTTGCGCAGGACCCTGCGGCAATGGAGAGCCGGCCGTAGGCAGGCGATTGACGGGAAAGTTTCCGGCGGCGAAAGCGGAGGGCCGGATTTGACAAAAAAGAACAGACCTTGGAGGCGAGAGCGAAGAGAGACGTTTGACGGAACCTTAGGAGAAAGATGAAAGAAAACGGCAAGAAGGGGTTTACCCTGGTTGAAGTAATCGTAGCAATGGTGATTCTGGCGATCCTGCTGGCGATTGCGGTTCCTACTGCCATGCGGTATATGCGTTTGGCTGAATTCAGGAAGAATGAATCAAATGCCAAGACGGCGTACCTGGCGGCAGAGTCGATGCTGACCTGGTATCGCGCAAGCGGCAGCTGGGAAGAGTTTCAGCGGGAAGTGAAAGATAACGGGACATTGAATACGACATTTGAGGCCGGGGACGAACGGGAAGGCCGTATCTATGCCGTTACGTTACATAACAGCGCGTCTGCAAAAGACGACGGCTGGCTGGTGGAGCGGCTTTTAGCGGACAGCGCTTTGGACGGAAATACGCTGGAGGCGGCGATCGCCATCGAGATCGATATTGAGACCGGGCAGGTGTATTCCGCCTTTTACGGGACGCGCTGCAGCGGTTTGACATACGAAGAGCCGGCGCAGGAGGACGTGCTGAGCATCAGCGCGGCCGGGGATAATCGCGCCTACCAAAACCGGCGCGAGGTCCTTTTAGGCTATTATTCGGTGGAAGACCTGGCGCATGTCGTGGAACTCAAGCCGGTGCGGCTGAAGGTGACGAACGTCAATCTGGTCAACAGCGAAACGCTGTGCTTAAACTGGTCCGGCAATTCCCGGCACGACAGCTTGGACGTGATCTATGACATTACATTTTACCAAACGGCAGAGGGCGGCACAAATGCGGATACCGCTTTGTTTACGCTGTCTGTGAACCGGCTGGCACTGCGAAGCGCCGGCAGCGGGGAATTTGCGGCGCTGGAACTCAGAGAACCAAATCCGGCCGATCCAGGCGCTCCGGTTAGCTACGGGACGTGGAATTTCCCCCTCAGTTATCAGGACGGGCGTTTCTCGCTGGTGCTGGATGCGATGATGTCGGCGGATTTGCTAAAGAGCATCGAAGCCAAGTCGAAAGCGGCAGAGGAACTGACGGGTTTCCTGCAAAACTACAGTACGAGTATTACACGGCTTGCGCAGGCCCGGACGGGCGGCGCAGCCGTGCCTGCCCTGCAGGGCCTGGCGGCGCCGCAGGATATCTATGCGGTGGTGTCGATCAAACCGGGGACCAACGCGCAGGGGGACATGACCGAATACCAGGCCGGTACGCCGGCAAGGTCAAATACGGAGAATACGCTTTTTGCCTCCGGAACTAAAATCGAAACAGAGGACAAGGATGGACAGCAGCAGCCGGTGCTCAAGGCCGGCATCAACCGTTACCGCCACCTTTCCAATATCCGTTACTATACGGAGCAGGCTGCGGAGGATACCGGGGGCAGGGCGGTTTTTGCGCTCACGGCCCGCGACATGGACTGGCTCTCGGCCGGTACCGGTCTCTACGGCCTGACGGCGGGAAGCCCGGCAGGTCCGGACGGCGCGGCTCTTGCCGTACCCGCCTGGCAGAGCGCTTCTTTGGGGACCGTTGACTTCCCAAGCATTGCCTTGCTGGCAGAAGGGCAGACGCTTACGGGCGACACCTCGGCGATTTTCGGCAGCGGGACGACGGCCCTCGTATCAAACCTGCGGCTGGGCAGCGGCTCGATGTCCGGGGATACCTGGGTGGGAAAACTGTACGATTCTGCCGAAGAGGAGGATTATACGCGGTACGTGGGCTTGTTCTGTGAAATTGAAGGGACGGTCCGCAATATCGCCTTTTCCAATCCACGGCTCTGCCTGTATACCGGGACGGACAGCGCAAAACAGGCGGCGGATTTTGCCCGTTTGTACGGGGCCGGGATCCTGTGCGGCCGCAGCGAGGGGACGCTTACGGATATCGAGGTACGCTCAAGCGGCGCCGACGAGACAAAGACGGCCCTGGTATCGGTGCACCTGCCCGACCGGGAGAGCGCAGGCGCAGGAGCACGGGACCGGCAGCCGGCCGGAATCGGCGGCCTGGTCGGCGTGCTTGCCGAAACAACCCCGGATGGGACGCTTACGGAACTTACCGATGCGGTGCTGAACCGTCTGACGATGGCCGGCCGCGTCGAGGGGACGCTGCCGAAGCCGGCTTCCGTGAGCGGTACCCGTATCCTTGATGAGGTGCAGGAAGCCGCCGTGAGGTATGCCTACGGAATCGGCGGAATTTTCGGCTATGGATTCCTGGGAAAGAGCGGCGCGGATGCAAACGTAATGCTGGAAAACTGCCGGAACCATGCCCAAATAAACGGCAACCTCTTTGTCGGGGGCATCGGCGGCCGTCTGACAGGCGTTTATGAGCAGAAGGACGATACCAATGCACAGGCAAAGTATATCACGGTGAAAGACTGCTTCAGCGACGGGCTGATTCTGTGCACGACGGGGCACGAGGATCAAAAAAGGGAGCTGGAGGGAAGATATTTCGGCGGCCTGTTAGGCTTTGGCGAACGCATCTGGATTGCCGAATCGGCCAGCGCTACGGGGCGCGCGTCTAATTTCTCCTATACTAAGGAAAACGACTACGACAAACTGCAGGGGCAGTATGTCGGCGGAATCATCGGCTACGGGACCGCATGCCATGTCAGCGGCTGCAGCACGCAGCGGGGCGGCTATATCCTCGGCTCGGACTATGTCGGCGGCATCGCCGGCGGCCTGGCGAACGTAGTGCAGGATGTCATCGAGGGGAGCGTAGAGGAGGGCGGCATCCAGGTGACGACCAATGCCGGCTATGTAATCGGCAACAACTACGTGGGCGGCATTGTCGGCAAGAACGAAGGGGACAACAGCGCCGCCGGGGATATCAAGACGGTGATCCAGAACTGCATCAATAACGGGGTGGCGGCCGGATACGGCCGATATATCGGCGGCATCGTCGGCTGTAACGGGGTCAACGGCCAGCTGGTGGACTGTGCCAGTTATCTGTCGGACTACAGCGGAACCGTCTTTGACCGGATTGTCAACGACTGGAAAACGACCGGGGACTGTGTGGGCGGTCTGGCCGGGTACAACAATGGGGAGATTGTGTTTGAAAAGGGCGAGAATATCACGGTAAAATCGGTCTCCAGCATTGTGGTAGGCAGAAACTACGTCGGCGGTATGATCGGCTTCAACGACGAAGAGGGAACTCTTTCGGTACAATACACTCTGATCGGCGGCCGTATCTACGGCTATGGCGACGGCGTCGGCGGCTGTATCGGCCTGAACGCGTCTCAGGAGATCCTTACGCAAAAGCTGCCGATCCGGCCAAACAGCGTCACCGGGCGTTATTATGTCGGCGGCGTGATCGGGGCCAATGTAGTAGACTTGCGGGCAGAGGACGGTCAGACGGAGGTCACCGCAGCCGGCCTGGAAGCAAACAACGGACTGGGCAGCATAAACGGCACGGCCT
This sequence comes from Lachnospiraceae bacterium, assembly GCA_022793375.1. Taxonomy (GTDB): domain Bacteria; phylum Bacillota; class Clostridia; order Lachnospirales; family Lachnospiraceae; genus RGIG7193. Next base: position 108,410 of record JAAWCS010000042.1, on the reverse strand, counting down.
TTGTCGGCGGTCTCATCGGCTACCACCGGACGTATACGCAGGCACAGCTGTCTGAGCAGCTGCAGGAGACGGGGCAGGATACCATGCTCGACTATCTCCTGCTCGCTTATGATACCCCGGAGGCGGGCTATCTTGCGCTGCTGCCGGGTCTGACTGCCAGCAACCTTCCGCAGCCGGTGATGGAATCGGAGAATAAGGTCTGTCTGCTGCTGACTCGTGACGGGGATTCGGACGGCGAGCCGGTTCTTGCCAACAGCATCCCGATTCGGGCGCTTGCCTACAGCGGCGGCCTGATCGGCAGCAGCGAGCAGCAGAGCCGCCTGGTTCTCAAAGACTGTAAAAATACCGGCTCGATTTCCCGTCTGCCGCTGGGCGCGGAGGCGACAAAAGAGCAAAAGGACCTGGCGGAAAACGGCATATCGCTGCGAGAATACCTGGTCTACGCCGGCCTGCCAAAGGAGGAAGCGGCAAAGCAGGAGGATATGAAAATTTATCTGGTCGGCGGCATGATCAGCGCCAATCTGCAGAACCAGGTGATCGACCACTGCGCCAACACCGGCAGCATGACCGGCTTTGTGGGGCTGGGGGGCATCGTCGGCTTTAACGGCGGGATGGTGACCCGCTGTGAATTGCAGGATAATTTCGGCAGCGCCGACCTGGATTATCTGGGCGGGATTGCCGGGCTGAACGTGTGCCTGGCTGAGAAGGTCACGGCGCCGATGGACGTCTATACGGATTTTGCGTCGGGCCTGATTGAGTCCTGTTTAACGTGGGCCGGCAGCAACGTCTCCGGACGCAGTTATGTCGGCGGCATTGCCGGCTACAATATGGCGGGAGCGGCGCTGAAAAACAATAAAAATAATGCCAACATTACGGCGGCCGGCGACTATGCCGGCGGGATCGCCGGCGGAAATGCCGGGAAGATCGAGATTACGGCCGACGACAGCGACACCAGCCGTACAATCCGCGCGACCGGCAGCGGGGAAACCGGCGGCACGGGAATCGGCGGGATCGTGGGATGGAACAGAGCCGGCGGCCAGATCGTCGTGAAAGAGAACGGCGGCAGCGATGTCGTAGCGGTAAACGAGAATACGAATATCATCGGCCGGCAAAAAGTCGGCGGCATCGTCGGACTCCACGAAGGGGTCCTGAAAATGGAGGGGAGCGGACGGATCGTCTGCTCGGCCCGCCAGATCCGCGCCCTGTCGGGATACGTCGGGGGAATTGCCGGGGAGTCGAACGGCTCGATTGCGTCGGTGTACAACAAGTGTGAGGAGGTAACTGCGGACCGCGGGCCGGCCGGCGGCATTGTGGCGGTCAATCAGCCCGGATGTGAGCTGTCTGCCTGCATAAGCGCCGGCGGAACGGTCAGAAGCAACCAGGGCTATGCCGGCGGGATTGCTGCCAAAAACTACGGAACGATTACAAAATGCCAGGTCGGCGACGAAAATTTCGGCCTGACAATCCAAAGCCAGGGAACGGAGCAGGAGGGCGATGTCCGTGCAATCGGGGCGATCTGCGCGTTAAACGCGGCTGGCGGCGTGGTGGAGCAAAGTTCTTTGCAGACGACAAACAGCCAGGTCCGCCTTTCCGGCGCTTCGGATTACGTCGGCGGCGCGGCAGGTTTAAACCAGGGAATTCTCCGGGACATGAAAATAGAGAAGATGCCGGAAATTACGATTACGACGCAGGCCCTCACGGTCGGCGCGGCGGCCGGGCGCAATGAAAACGCGGCCCAAGGTACGGCCGGGAATTCCGGTATCATAAGCGCGGTGACGGTTTCGGGAGTAACGTTTGAGAACTTTAACAATTACCGTTATCTGGGCGGCATTGCCGGGCAAAACGGAGAGAACGCTCGGGCGGAAAGCTGTTCCTTTACAGAGGGAACCATAAAAGAAGCGGGCAGCAGTGCGGTCGGCGCCTGCTACGGCGGGATCGCCGGAGAAAACCGCGGCACGCTGGCAGGCTGTGAGGTGCAGACAATCCGGATGGAGGTCAACGGTATCTATACGGCAACCAGCACCAGCACGGCAGAAGAGAAAGAACGGCAGGCTTCCCACGTCGGCGGCGTGGCCGGCAAAAACGAAGAGACAGGCGTAATCACGGACTGCCTGCTTAAAAACGATACCCAAAATCCGTCCCATATCCGGGTCGGAAGCGGCATGGCCGGCGGAATTGCGGGCTATAATAAAGGACAGATCGAATTATCCGGCGACGCGGTGACGGAATCGCTGATGGCGGCGGGAAACGGCGCGCGGGTGCAGACGATGCCGGAACTTTTGGAAAAGGCAGGGAAGCAGGGGTTATCCGGGGATGCGCAGATGGTTATTTATGCGTCGGGCAATTGTCTGAATGAACTGAAGTATGAGGACAAAGTCACAGAAGTAATAGCCAACCGGACTCTGCATCTTGTCATGTCTACCAACGGCAATATAGGCGGGATTACGGCTTATAACGCGCCCAGCGGACGGGTGGATTACTGCGCCACGGGCAATTGGTATCTGAATAATCAATCGAGCGCCATCGGTGTGGGGACCGGCGGCATCATCGGCATGAATGAGTCCGACCATGACCTGTCCTTTTTGGTAAACCAGGCGTTTGTCGGCCGGGAACTGTCGAAGGGGTCTACCAACCGTTTTGCCGGCGGCATTGTCGGCAATCAGAACAACAGTACGATAGAGGGATGGAAAATCCGGAATTGCCTGAACTACGGCACAGTCTATGGTTTTAACACCCATTATTCGGGCGGAATTCTCGGACAGTGGACGGGAACGGGCGGAACGGTCGAGAGCTGTTATAACTATGGAATTTTGCAGACGACCCATGTGGAAGGCTGGCTTGGGGCAGCGGGGGGGATTGTAGCCCAGCTATATCATGCGAATGAGAACCATACCTACAATATTATCAGCTGCCGGAATTACGGAAGTATTTACGGGCGGAATAAGACGGATACAGAGAAGTGTGCCAATGACAGCGCCGGCATTTTGGGAAACGTGACGGCGTATGATGCGGCAGCACAGGGAAACGGCCAGCATTTTACGATTCAGGTACTGGATTGTGTGAATGAGCCGGGGGTGGAGATTTATTCCCAGTCAATGGCTTCGGGGATTGTGGGGTTCTTTTCCTGCGATCATCCGGGAAAAAATGGCGATCCGATTCCGAATGCGGTTTGGAATATTGACCTGCGTATCGAGCGCTGCCGTAATTTTGCTTCGGTACTAAGAGGCGGCAGCAATAAATTTTCTGCCGGAATTTTGGGCGATAAGTATGACCTGGATTCTGGACATACGATTCTGCAGGACTGCTATTCAATTACCCGTAAGGATGAGTTTTATCATGATCCCGGCTATCCGATCATTTCTTATCGTAATGGCAACAGCAAACCGGACTTGATAGGAGGTACGGATCGCGGGTATGGTAGGTGCAATTACTTTTTAGGAGATAGTGAAACAAACGGGTGGAATGCGAATAGTTTCCGATTTGAAAACAATGCAGTAGCAACATTTGATGGGTTGACTAACAACGGATCGGACGCGACGCGGGCTTTTACAGGCCTGGTCCACTCGCTTACAAAAGATGGGAAACGATATTTTATATTTTTGAAGGATAAAACAGAGACCACTAAAAAGAATCAACTGGTGATTGTAAACGACGAAACGGTTAGGCTGAACAACCAAGATGTAGGATTTGTCCTCTTTACCGTGGACGTTAGCAAAGCGAGCCGTTATGGAACTATCGCCAGTATTTGCGGGAAAGATTCCGGTTTTGACGAATACGTCCGCGAAGCCTACCGCCGTATCGAAGGGCCGTATGAAACGGGCCCGACGGGAAGCCGGATGGCGAAACCGTCGTCCGTGACCCTGGATCGGAACGGAAGCCAGATCCGGCTTGAGGTAACGCCGGCCAAGGACAGCGACCCGTTCCGATACATAGCCGAGCTGTATATCGTAAACGGAGACCAGGAGGAGCTTCTTGTTTCCGACATCGAGTTTTACAGCGAGACTTACAGTCTGACACTCTCAAAAGAGGATGCTGCCCGTCCGGGCATCCTGGTAGCAAAGGTGCGCGCCTGCAGCATGTACGACGATATACAGCCGTCAGAAGAAGCCGCTTCAACGGATTCGGTAGACAATAAGGAAATGCTTCCGGTCCCGGATTTGCGGATTGAACTGGCAAGCGACGGCGGTACATATAGCTACCGCCTGCGGCTGCTGAACGCCGTGGACTTTGACGGTATCCCCGATTACTACATCTCGGTGCAGCCAAAGAGCGGCCTGGAATTGCAGCTTGTACCGGGAGCCGACGGTCTCCTTATGTGGAGAAGCGATCCGACGCTGACCGCGTCCCTGTCGTCCTCCGCGTCCCTGGATCAGCTTCTGGTTCAGGCGGTCGCAATGGGTGCGAATCCGTTCCAGGATTCGGCGCAGGTATCCGTACCGGTATATCTGCCGGGCTACACGCCGTCTGTTCGCTTAGGCACGAAGCCGGCCGCCGGCGTGGCACAGCTTACCTGTGATGTCACGGGAACCAATCTTTCCGACCTGCGCATCGTCGTTACGCTGGAAACAGGAGATGGAAATATCACAACACCGCCTGTTTACCGGGCAGAACTTGTGGGAACCTGGAGAGCGGGAACCCCGGACGAACGCGAGGGTGTAACCTTCGTCAGCCAGGATATCCTAACCGCGTCAAAGGGAAAAGCTTCGGCGACCTTTGCCAACCTGCCGGAGACTCTTTCCGAAGCGTCGGATTTGTATATACGGGTATGGTACGTAAATTCCGGTTTGGGGCCGGTATACAGCTGGTATGGGGCAGAGAACGACGGGCCAGGGAACGCGAGTTTCCGTATGCTGGATCTGGAGACAGGAGACTGGACCTACGGGGAGAGCGTGGTACTGAGCGATCCAACATTTGCAGATTATCGGCAAAACTACCCGACGAACGGAGGGGGGTTGTTTACATGGCTTCCGGCTCCCAGCCCGATGGCGGCGGCCGGCAGCTTAACGCCGATCCTGACACAGGATAACCGCCTGCAATATGAATTCAAATGGGATGAAACCAGCTACGCGCCGGGACAGCGATACAGCGTCACCCTTACGGGAATCCGCGACGACGGAACCAGAGTTGCCATTGCAACAAACCAGACAGTGGACGGCAACAGCCTGACGGCGGATGCGGAGAATTGGAATTACAGACAGGTAGAACTTTCCTTGACCCGCATCGGCGATGCCGGCGCCGGCAGAGTAGGGCTGACCTCGGTGGAGACCTACGCGGTCAGACAGCGTCTGCCGCAGCCGGCTCAGCCGGCGGTGAAAAATACACAGCCGGACGAACTCTACTATACGGTGACCTGGAGTCCGGTAACCCCTGAAGCGGTCGGAAACCAGCAGGGCTGTACCGGATACCAGATCTATGTGCGGCCTTACGATCCGGCAGTCTCAGGCTGGGGAACCCCTGTAAAAATGGGAGATCCGATCCCTGCGGGACAGCCGGCCTATGAAAAGAACGATGTAAATCTGGAACCGTATGAAGGCAGCCGGATACAGATCTACGTGGTAGCGGAAGCGGCAGATACCGATCCCGCCTATGTAGACAGTGTGGACGGCGTGACCTTTGAGTTGACGGTACCCAGCCGGATTGAAAAACCGGTGGTGAATTGGGAGAAGTCCTGGAACTATGAGAGAAATAATCCCGTGTCGATGGACGCGTTCCGGGAAAACGGCCTGCAGGTGAAAGTGACAAGACCCCTCACGGCCCCGCCCCCGTCCGGCGAAAGCAGCTATCTGCTGAAAGGGTATGTATTTGATACGGAAGCGGCCGCACAAGCGGCGATAGCGGCATGGGAGTCCGGAACAGAGCCAGCGGATGCCATCGCGTTCTATCCGTTTGCGGAAGCCGGAACAGCGTCGCCCCCGGTGGCAATGGATCCGGTCAGCGAAAGTGTCAGTGGCCATACATTGAACGACCTTTCGCCTCAATATGCAGGAAAATGGATCGTATTTGGTACAAGAATTTCCTCCGGCGGCGGACAGGTAAGTTCTCTGTGGACGGCGAACACGGATGTATGGCAGCTTCCCTTTGTCAAACTGGAGATGCCGACGGTGGCGCTTGCCACGCAGGAGAGGGAAGTGCTGGTCGAGACGAAGCTGAACCCTGACTTACCACCGCAGGAGGAGACATGGACAGCCAACCGGCGCGTGCTGTCCTGGAGTAATACGGAACTGGCGGACAGCGCTTTTATGGAACTTACGAGAAGCGACGGAAGCGCGGCTCAGTTCAGGATTGTAGAAACCGCGGATTCCGTGCAGATATTCCGCAATAATCCGGACAACAATACATGGGAAGCGATACCGCCGCAGACAGACGGAAACGGGAACGAATTTTTCCTGTTGTCCGGATATGTCATGAAAGCGGACGGCAGCTACCAAAACAGCGGCGTTACCAATCTCTATACCCTGGAATGCGCGGCACAGCTGGAGGTACGACAGGACGGCGCAGGGCTCATCTACACGCTGGTTCTGCCGGATGCCGAAAGCCTGAAGCCTGCGTCATCGAATGTGAGCATAGACGACAGCAGCCTGCGGCCCACAAAATCGGTTAAGATCTGGTGCGACGTGGCGGCAAACGCTCCGGACGGCTCCGGCCAGAGCGATGCATATGTGGCGTCGGATATAAAAGAAATAACCTTTGGAAACTAAAAAGCATTGCGAAACCAAAAGAAAGGAGGGGCATATGCCAAAGCAGACGAACCTACGGCCGGCCGGAAAAGAAGAAGCCAGACAAGGCGCTTCCCTTGTCGTTGTGATCTGTGTGGCGGCGCTTCTGATGGCATTTGCCCTTGCAATGCTGTATACGGCAGGCGTCCTGCTCTCCCGGGCAAACGAAAGGCTCAGGCAGGAACGCAGTTATCAGCTGGCGCAAAGCTTCAGCCAGGTGCTGGAGAAAGAGCTGGCAAGCTACACAAAAACCAGCGGAGACGATGCGGCTCCGGAGAGAAGCTTTTATCAATATGTCTATAAATTTCTGGAGGGCATATACGGGGAGTACGACCCGAACCATCCGGAAGCGACCGTGTTCCACTACACGGGCGGCAACGCAGGCGACGAAAACCCCGAATACGGGGTGATCCGGATCGCCTTGTACAAAGAGGGGCTTGAGGAAACCGATACGGGTATGTCGGGATTTATCAACGGCGACTCCGACGCGACGGCCATAACCCAGTTAGAAGGAACCCTGTTTAACCGCCGTACCTTTACGGTGGAGGTGACGGCGACGCTGGACGGCGTTTCCTATAGTTACCGGACGCAGTATCAGCAGAAGGCGACGTATCGAGTTACCTTCCGCTATAAGGGAGATATAGTCGTGTGGGCGAATAATGCGTGGCATATGTCCAGTGCGGAGGGCGAGATAATTTCGCTGGGGTCCGGCGATCAAATCGCCTATCAGTTTGATCCCTCCTCGGACGATATTCAGACATGCCATTTCATCAAGGAAACCTACGCCGGGCCGGAAGGAGGGAATCCATGAAAAGAAAGAAAGACGTTTCCCGTTCCGGAGAGACTCTGGTAGAAATCATGGTAAGCGCCGTTGTATTCCTGATTCTGGTAGGGATCCTGCAGGGAGCGATTGTTTTCTGCAGCAATGCACAGCGGCGCAGCGAGCAGCTTCGCGAAACCAATTCGCAGATCTGTCAGAGCCTGCGCGAGGCGGCATACATCCCGGGCAGCGAGTCGGCGGAACTTGTCTTTAAGGCAGTCTCCCATGACGGAAGCCTTGAGGGAACGGAAATCCTTTTTGCGGTAAACGTAGACCTGGGGACAATTAAGGCCCAATATACCGACGAAGCCGGCGCGTATCAGACCATCGATTTCTATGTATTCGGGTCCGATCCGGCCCAAGGGGGTGGGACTCCGTGAAACGACTGAAAAAACTGCGGGAGAACCGTAAAGCCGGCGTCACCCTGGTAGAAATGGTGGTCACGCTGCTTTTGTTCGGCATTATGATGGCCTTTATCATCGGAATCCTGAGCCCGGCGGCCAAAATGTTTGTGCGGATGCAGAAACTGCAGTATGCGCAGATCATTGTGGACAATACGATTCAGGAGCTTCGCGGCCTGGCGCAGGAGGCGACCGGCTACGTAAAGATTTACGAAAAAGCCACGCAGGCCGGCGACGAGGTCGCAGGCAACGCCGAAATTCTAAACAAGCCCGGCAAAGACAGAGGCCAGGCCCTGGAGTTTATCACGACGCAAAATTATCTGCTTGTGATTTCAACAGGCGGCTGTGAAGAGACAGATATCTATCTGCGCACTGACGACGACGATTCGCTGCAGGCAGAAGAGGGGATAACGCCCGGGCGTCTGCTTGGCCGTTATTACTCCCAGGACAAACAGAACCGCTACGTCTGCCAAAAAGACGGAACCCCCGTGGCCCGGGCGGTAGCGGGCATCTTTACCGACGGCTACTATATGGGCAACTACCTGGAAATCACCTTTTCCTACCCGCCCAAAAGCGACGGCACGACCCCGCAGGTGGGCGACCCTGTAGAATATTTGCTGGCGGAGGTGTGTCTTTACAGCGACGCGGCCCGTACCCAGCTGGTGACCAGGGATACGGCGGTAATAGATTTCCGTTATGAGGTAAAGAGAAACGATGCTCTGACTGTGACGGACATATATACGGCAGGGTCTTGAACAAAGAAGGGCCTGTGGGTTGGAAGAGGCAGAGAAAAGTGATGCGTACCGTTTTTTTTGGCGGGGCATTTTATATAGATTGTTATGGTTTACAGGGGGCGGGGAGTGACGCCTGGGTTCCTGGGCATTGCCTGCCCGGGCGCGCTCTCGCTCCGTTACAAACGCAGCGGCACTAAGTTCGCGCTTCGCTGCCGCTTGCGCTCACTAAGGGCCGGCGTTTGTAAAGGGCCCGGGCAGGCAATGCCCAGAAACTCAGGCTGTAACACGCCGTATCCAGGGAAACCGGCTGTGGATCGTAACCGTAAAACCGATACTCGTTGACAGCAAATCCATGATGGAATCTTTTAAAGAAAAAATCATTGTTTGCACACACATGCGGGCAGAAAACTGCTCCATGAAGCACTTCTAAATTATTAAGGAGGAAGAAGATGTTAAAAAGCTTGAAGAACAACAAAAAGAAGGGTTTTACCCTGGTAGAACTGATCGTAGTATTGGTAATCCTGGCGATCCTGGCCGCGCTGCTGATTCCGGCGTTGACGGGGTATATTGACAAGGCGAAGGAGAAGCAGATTATCGCAGAAACCCGGCAGGTAGTAATGGCGGCGCAGACGTTGGCGGATGAATATTATGGTGCTAAAGATGTGGATAATGTAACATTTGGTGCCGGTGCGAATATTGAGCTTACTAAAGTGGCGGAACTGGCAGAAGTAGATGGAAACATTACCAGCATTACTGCTGAAGATGGCAAAATAAGTGAGGTAAAATACACAAATAGCGGTATTACCTGTACATATACGCCAGATGGTGGATATAATTTTGATTGACCTTGCGACTACGACCCTATAATCTATAAAACCAAACCATCCTTTTACAAAAGAAATATTCTGTTAGTCTGCTACAGCGTCGAATGACCAGAAGAGGGCCGCAGGACACCAGGTTTGCAATTACCATTCCTGTCCCATTCGGAACTAATTGCAAATGCAGCAATACAGAGATTAAGCGCCTTAACCAACGCTGCATGCAGTAACAGCCAACGTTTCAGAGGAGCCGCAGGGGAAACATAATTCCGGCTGTAACGGCGCCTTTCCCAAGACAGAGACCATAACGGACAGTATGTCAAAGGAAAGGAACCTTCCCAATTGCTTATGCTACGGGAAGCCGCCTGTTACAGCCAGCCCCCCTGTGCAGTCCATGACCGGGCTCTTGCCGGACGCCGGTACTTAGTGAGCGGAGAGCGAAGCGAAGCGCGAACTTAGCACCGCTGCGTCCGGCACGAAGCGAGAGCGGGCCCGGACAGGGACTGCACAGGGGGGCTGGCGTCCCTCCCCGCCGCTTCCCCACCCACCCACAAACAAAGAGAAAGACGACAATACTTATGCCAAACAAAACCCCCCTCTCTCACCCCACAAAACACCGATGGGTCATCACCACCGTTTCGGTCATCACAATCGTTCTGGCAATCCTTGTGGCCGCCATCCCCAGCGCCCTTTTCATCATGCGCCGGGCTGACGCGCAAGTCGTGCTTGGCAACGCCAAATCCCTGCGCCTTGCGCTGCAGGTAGCGGCGACCGAATGCTATGCCGCGGGCGACCCGTTCCAGGACACCTCCTGCGAAGGCGGCGTCACGGAAACCGTTTGGACAAGGGTCATTACCGACAGCAAAGTACCGGGAGATTTTTGGGTACTGCAAACCGACGAGAGGGGATACGAGGTAATACGTTTCTTTTACCAGGAAGGCGATTTCACGGTAATGTACTGCAAAGAACCGCTGACCTACGAAGTATACTATCAGGAATCCTACATCCGTACACAGCATTTCCAAACGGAGTCAACGCCATGATTGCCGTGCTAAAAGGAGTGCTGGCGCTTTTGCGCTTTGCGGTGGGGGCCTGTGTGTTCAGTTTTATCAATGTGGTAATTTTCCGCCTGCCGCGCGGGGTAAGCGTGGTGCTGGGGCGGAGCCATTGTCCGGCCTGCGGGCGGATATTGACGGCGCGGGAATTGATTCCCTGCGTGAGTTTTCTTGTGCAGAGAGGAAGATGCGCCGGCTGTAAAAAGCCGATTTCCGGGCGGTATTTCATGGGAGAATGCCTGGGCGGCCTGGCTTTTTTGTGCTGCGGCGCCTGGTTTGGCTATGGAGAAGCGGGGCTTTTGTCCCTGCGCGGGCTGCTGGCCTTTGCTTATCTGGCAATTTTGATGGCGGTAGCCGGAATTGACTGGGATACAAGGATCATTTACGATCGTTTTCATATAGCGATAATGGTGCTGGGGGCGGCCGCTCTGTGGCTGTTTCCGGAACACGGGCTTGTCGACCGCCTGATCGGCGCTGCGGCCGTATCGCTGCCGATGCTCGTCTTAACGCTGTGCGTCGAGGGGGCGTTTGGCGGCGGCGATATTAAGCTGATGGCGGCAAGCGGCTTTCTGCTGGGTTGGAAAGCAATTATCGCAGCGATGTTTTTAGGGTTGATAAGCGGTGGGCTCTACTGCGTGTGGATGCTGGCGAAGGGGCGTCTGTCCCGGAAAGACCGCTTTGCGTTTGGCCCTTTTTTGGCAGCAGGCCTGGCGGCGTCGTTCTTTTTTGGGGACGCTGCCGCACAGTGGTATCTGTCGATTTTATAATAGAAGGAAAACCCGCAGGGGATCTCATTATGTCTGAGGATATGGGCAAACTATAGAAACTTGAAAATATCCTGTTATACCCTGAAAAGACGGGCAATAGAAAAGGAAAGGAGTCTCCCGATGGCAAATTACCGTTATACGGCAAAAAGCATGGAAGGCAAGACGGTGCGCGGCACGATGGAAGCGGCCGGCGAAGCCGTGCTGGGACAGCAGCTTCGGGAACAGGGGCTGTATCTAATCCGGGCCAGGGATGCGGCCGCATCGAGGAGGAATAAAAAATTGTCCTCCGCGCAGCTGTCGGAATTGTGCCGGGAGCTGTCAACGCTGCTGTCGTCGGGCGTCAGTATTGTGCGGGGCCTGGAGATTGTGGCCGACGAAGAAGGACTGGCATCTTCGCAGCGGGCGCTGTACCGGGAAATCCTTGCCGATTTGAAAAAGGGTGTCGGCCTGGCGGAGGCACTGGAGGAACGGAAGTGTTTTCCGGAACTGATGCTGGGGATGATCCGCTCGGGCGAGGGCAGCGGCAATATTGACGCGGTGTTAAAGCGCCTTTCCCTGCATTATGACAGGGAGAACCGCCTGCGGGAACAGGTGAAGTCGGCGATGACGTATCCGGTCGTGCTGCTGTGCATGAGCATTGCGGTGGTGATTCTGATCGTGACTTTTATTCTGCCTCAGTTTGACGAATTGTTTTCGCAGATGGAAACGTTGCCCGGCGTGACGGTCTTTTTGATGGGGGCGTCGGATTTTCTGATAAATCAGTGGTATGTTGCGTTGTTTGTGGTCTTTTTGCTGGCCGTGATTCTGCGGATCGTGTGTAAAATCCGCGAAGTACGGCGGATGATTGACTACGGCAAGGTGCATCTGCCGGTGGTCGGAAAATTAAACAAAGTCATTTACACAGCCCGCTTTTCGCGGACGCTGAGCAGCCTGTACGCGAGTGGAATGCCGATTGTGTCGGCATTGCAGACAGCGGCGGGGACGGTCGGCAATGTGTATGTGGAGGAGCAGTTTGACAAAGTGGTGTCGCAGGTGCGAAGCGGCGTTCCGCTGTCGGAAGCGCTGCGGGAGGTGGACGGATTTTTGCGGAAATTGTCGAGCACGATTCTGGTCGGAGAGGAAAGCGGCCGGCTGGATGCAATGCTGGATTCGATTGCCATGACGATGGAGGAGGAAGCCGAAGCCGCGACCAAGCGGCTGGTGACCATGTTGGAGCCGGTGCTGATCTGCGTGATGGCGCTGGCGGTGGGCTTTATCATTGTAGCGATTATGCTTCCGATTTATGAGTCCTACAGTACAATTGAGGGAGCGGCGTAGCAAGAGAACAGAATGCGAGGGGAGGCAGAATGAGCCAGACAATCATAATGTTTCAGGAGGATTGCCTGTTAGCGGCAACGGGCCAGGAGGGAAAAAGTCCGTCTTTGACGCGGGTAAAAAGGATCGGGCTTACGGGAACCGGGGATTCGTTTGCCCGCTGGCAGCAGGCGCTTGTCCGGCTGAAGGAGGAGTGGGACTTAAAGGAGGCGCGGTTTGTGCTGCCGGCGGAGCTGTCGGCGGTGCGCGTATTGACGCTCCCTTACAGCAAGGGGCGGCAGCTGGCCCGGATGGCCGGGCGGGAGGTAACGGATAATTTTCGTAACGTGACGGCCGATTATTCGGTGGTTTACGCCGAGAAAAAGGACGGCATGGATCTTTGCGCGGGCGGCGTGGACAGCGGGAATCTGGAACGATTTGCCGGGATATGCGAAGAAGCCGGGCTCGGGGTAGCCGGCATGACGGTTCCCATGGAGGGGTATCTGCGGATTCTCAGACTGACCGAGGGCTTTTCGCAGGGAACGGCGATCCATCTGTTTTTTGAAGGGGAGAGCATGACCAGCGTATTGTGTCAGGAGGGACGTTATCTGTATTCCAGCCGCAGCCGTCTGTTCAGCGAGCCGGGAACGCTGGATTTTGGAACGGAGATTGTGCGGGCGGTTTCGGGTATTCTGCAATTTTACACAGGCAGCAAGCAGGGGGCGCCGATTACACAGGTGCGTTATGCAGGCTGTGCGGCGTCGGATTTTGAGACCAGCGTAGAAGGGCTTCGCGGCCTGGGTCTGCAGGTGCAGCCGATGCCGGTACCGTCCCGGCTCTCGATGCCGTCCGGTGTGAAGGCGGCGGACTGGCTGGCCTGCCTGGGCGCCCTGGTGCGGGAGAATGCGCGGGACCGGCGGATCGATTTGTATGCGGCCTGGCGGCAGGCGGTGCAGGAGGAGAAAGAGACGAAGCATGTGGCCCGGCATCTGGCGCTGCCGATTGTTTTGTCGGTGTTGTGCCTGATTCCGATCCTGGCGGTGACGGTTTTAAATTGGCATAAGATGGGACAAATTGAGAAAAAACAGTCCTGGCTGGAAAGCCCGTCGGTCGAGGAGCGTTATAACCGGTGGCAGGAACTGTCAAATCAGGCGGCGGCGATTGACAGCGCCATAGCGGCGGTGGAGCAGGCAGATGAAAATCTCTCGGTTTATCCGGTGCTCACGAGCGACGTCCTGCATTGGATCGAGAGCGCAGGCGGCCGTGATGTCTCGCTGCAGGTGCGGGGGTACAATGCCGAGACCGGCGTGCTGACGTTTGAAGCCAGCAGCCAGGCAGTAATCGACATTCCGGATTATATTTTGAAATTGCAGGATACGGGCCTGTTTTATTCGGTGGATTATACCGGCTACGCATTTGAAGATGAGTGGTACACGCTGTCGCTGTCCTGTACGATGCAGGCGGGCGTATCGCAGGGGACGGGAGGTGCAAGATGAGGCTGGAACTGACAGAGAGGGATATATGGCTGCTGAAAATAACCTTCAGCGTCCTGGCGGTGTTTTTGCTGGTGCGGTTTTTGCTGATGCCGGGCCTGGAGCGTTATCAGGAACTTTCGATTGAGAATCAGATGCTGGCGGATACGGTCGACGAGCGGACAGCGTGCATCGAGGCGGTTCCGGTTCTGGAAAAGTCGGTGGAGGATCGGCTGTCGGCGCTTGACGAAGTCTCAAAGCCGTACTACGGAAAGTTGGAAAATCGCGAGATTGACGAACTTTTGACAGGCGCGGCCGTAAATCTGGGATTGTTTCCGGTTTCTTTATCCATCAGCGAAGCGGTTCCCGGCGTTCCGGCGGCATATCGCTACGGGGAGACGGCGCCGGGCGAGGAAGCGATTTCCGAGGATTATATGTGCACGGCCAGCGCGAATATGGTGCTGCGCGGAGAAGAGACAGCGGTTTTTGCTTTTTTGGATGAAATAGAAGAAAATTATCCGGCGGTGCAGGTACGTTCTGTACGGCTGGAAAACCAGGATTATCTTACTGTAAACGGCAATACGGTGGAGCAGATGAACGCAAGCTTTTCCCTGGCCGTCTATATGTGCGATCCGGACGCAGTGAAGTAAAGGAGGGAAGAGCGGTGGCGGCAAATCTGAGGATTGGGGAAATACTGACAGAAAAAGGCTATATCGATGCCGGGCAGATGGAGAAAGCGCTGGCCTATCAGCGGGAGCATCGGGACATGCGCGTCGGGCAGATTTTGATTGAACTTCAGTTTGTGACGGAAAAACAGGTGCTGGAAGCCCTGGCAAGCCGTCTGGATTTGGAGATTATTGACGTGGCGTCCCAACATGTGGAGCTGGAAGCCGTGGCCATGGTTGATAAGGAGTTGGCGCAAAAGAACCTGTTTCTGCCGCTTTCGGTCAAGAACCGCACCATGACTTTGGTGACAAACGATCCGTTGAATTATTTTGCCCTGGAGGAGGTGCGCCAGCAAACCGGCTGCTATTTGGACATTCGCTTAAGCGAGGAAAAACCGCTGAAACAGGCTATTTCCTACTATTTTGCGGAGGTCGGCGCCTGGCAGGCGGCAAGCGAGGCCAACGCGGATTTCGGCGGGGAGGAACTGCCGGATCTGGACCTGGAAGCGCTGGAAAACGTGGAGGAAGAGGCCCCGATCATCCATCTGTTAAACAGCTTGGTAGAGCGGGCGATCAAGAGCAACGCCAGCGATATCCACATTGAGCCGTTTGACCGGGAGACCAAGGTGCGTATGCGCATTGACGGCGTGATTATGGAATATGTGTCGCTTCAGCGCAACGTGCACCTGCCGCTGCTTGCCCGCATCAAAATTATGGCCGGCCTGGACATTGCCGAGCGGCGGATTCCCCAGGACGGACATTTTCGGGTGCATACGGAGAGCGGTTATGTCAACGTGCGTGTTTCGGTGATGCCGACCGTATTCGGTGAAAAAGCGGTGCTGCGGCTCTTGACTTCGTCGGGGCAGCTGGACTATGCCGACCAGTTTGGCATGGACGCGGAGAGTTATCAGCGCTTTCTGCCGCTTTTGAACAGCAATAACGGAATCATCTATATTACCGGCCCGACCGGAAGCGGCAAATCGACGACTCTGTACATGGTTTTGGAATACTTATCGGGGCGCAGGCTTAATATCTCAACGATCGAGGACCCGGTGGAAAAAAACGTGCCGGGCGTCAATCAGACCCAGGTAAACCCGGTGGCCGGGCTGACATTTGAGACGGGCTTGCGGGCGCTTTTGCGCCAGGACCCGGATATCATCATGGTCGGCGAGACACGAGACGGCGAGACGGCGCAGATTTCCGTCCGCGCGGCCATCACCGGCCATGTCGTGCTGAGCACGCTGCATACGAATGACGCGGCTTCGAGCATCGTCCGCCTGGAGGACATGGGCGTAGAGACATACCTGGTGGCAAATTCCCTGGTCGGCCTGGTGGCCCAGCGGCTGATGCGCAAGGTGTGCCCGCACTGTGCGCAGGAAATGGAGACGACGTCGCAGGAACGGATTTTACTGGGCGAGGAAGTAAAAACGATCCGCCGGGGGCGCGGCTGCAACCAGTGCAGCAACACCGGCTACCGCGGCCGGATTGCGATTCATGAGATTTTGGCAGTGGATGCGCCGCTGCGCCGCATGATCAGCAGCCGTGCGTCTACGGAGGAGATTTTGGCGTATGCAAGGGAACGGCAGAAGATGCGTACCCTGCGGGAGAATGGTCTGGAGCTGGTGAAAAAGGGGATTACAACGCCGGAAGAACTTTTGAAGATTGCGTATGAGTGAGTAGAAGGGCCGGGTTTTGCGGATTGCGGCCTGTATAATCAGGGAGGGCTGCCGGCCCTCCCTGAAAATCGATGGCTTGATATCACCGGAAACGAGGTGCCCGTGATGGGCGGAAGGGGGATCATTTTAAGGTAACTTTTGCAAGTTCTTCTTCGGTATAGCCGTATAACAAAATCTGTGCCTTTGAAGCGCCGGCTTTGAGCATGCGGTCAATGGCTTGCAGACGTTCTTTGTCGATACCCAGGTCGATGCCTTGTTCAATACCCTGTTCAATACCCTGTTCAATACCTTGCTCAATGCCCTGTTCAATGCCTTGTTTAATGCCTCGTTCAATCCCTTCTTCCAAAATATTCTCCGACAGATTACACATAGTCTGCAACCTCCCTTCCAATTGCGTTGTCATTATCATTCCATATTCGTCGGTCAAAATACGCTTTTTCGTTTCCGCATCGATGTCGGAAAACAGCCTTTCAAGCATGGAAATCAATCTGTGGCGTGAAGCCTTTCCCACGTGCCCCCTTCGGATATGAATTATAATTGCCCGCATAAGATCAGCGTTGAATGGAAGCGCTTCTTTTCCAAAAACTGTTTTTCGGTCCAGATAAATTTCTTCCATCGAATCGCCGTCCTCGCGGCTGCCCATGCAAATCCAGATGCTGCGCACGCGTTTTAGGCTGTCATAATCGCTATGAAAAAACTCCGTTTGCTTTTGCGCCGAAATCATCCTCGCCAGATAAAACAGAATGCGGTTTTCCAGATGGTATCCAAGTTTTCCCGGGTCGGACGACCGCTGTGCTTCCAGATTGATCAGAAATTTTATCTGCGAGTGTTTATGGGTCGCTGTAAAGCGGAGGTCATAAAAAATTTTCCCTTCTGCGGGTACCGCGTCCTCCGTATTTTCCCCTCGTATACGCCCTGTATCGGATGGATGCCCCTCTAACGATTTGGTTCCGACTTCAATCCGGTCGTCGATGCTGGCCGCGGCTTCTTTAAGCGGCATATCCGAAAATTCCCGGACGGCATATTTGAGGATCCATGCCAGTATCTGTTTGTCTGCCAGCAGGAACTTAACATTCGTATCATAGGAGGCCAAACCGCTTGTTGTCTCAAGCGCCTGGGATAAGTTTGTTTTGACGACCGCCTGCCGTCTTAAAGTTCTTGTCTCAGAGACGGAAACCGGCCGCGCCGCCCTTGGCTGGTTTGAGTTTTTTGCCATATACTGAGTTGCTCCTTTTTATTTTACTACACGTAACGGGAACTTGTAAACAGCGGCATGAAAGAAAAGGCTGGTGGAGAATCATGCCTTTGTCCTCTGAAAGAGTGAGATAGGCTCCTGTATGGGATTTGTGTAAAAGAAGTGTAACATATTTCGTGCATAAACGCAAGCGGATTTTATCGGTACAGGCGAATTGGCAAAATGTCTGCCGCCCATCCTTCACAGAAACCGGGAACCGGCCGCCGCCTTTTTCGGTCGAAAAAAAATCGCGGATCGGAAATAATGATTGAAATGTATCTGCCTTCCGGGTATACTCATAAGAAAGGAAAAGATCCAGCGTGTAATGGAGCGAAAAAGCATGGCGGAGTTCTCCCGAAACCATGCGGCAGTCGGGCGTGCAAAACGGGGGCCGTCTGGAGTAAAAATGGAAAAAGAGCGGGATGGACAGATGTACGCGCTGAATTTGGGAGTAATAAATTGTTTTTATACATCGTCCGGTTCCGATGACAAGGGACTTACAGGGGACTTTAGCCGAAGAACCGGCCAAAGCCGCCCTGCTTAAAGAATGCGAGGACAAGCACCTATGAAATATGCCGGCGTCATAGTAGACATCTCAGGCGGAAAACTGGATCGAGTATTTACCTACCGCATTCCGGAGGCCTTGGCGGACCGGCTCTGTGTAGGCATGCAGGCGGAAGTCCCTTTTGGCCCTGCAAACCGGCGGGTCAGCGCTTATGTCGTCGAACTGTCCGATTCCTGTGCATATGAGGAGGCCCAGGTAAAAGAACTTTTCGGCATCGCACAAAAGGGCATTGCCGTCGAAAGCGAGCTGATCCGGCTGGCGGCCTGGATGAAGGAGGAATACGGTTCTTCGATGCTGCAGGCGTTAAAAACCGTACTGCCGGTGCGAAAGAGCGTAGCGCCCGTGCGGAAGCGCCGGGTGAGCTGGGCACTGCCAAAACAGGAGCGCGCGGCGTTTCTGGGAGGAGTAAACCCCAGGCGCCAGGCGGCTCAGCTGCGTCTGCTGACCGCCTTGACGCAAGAGGATACTCTCCCGTATGAAACGGTTACGCAGAAGCTGCATATCGCTGTGCCGACGATACGCGCCCTGCAGGAAAAGGGAATCATCCGCGTGGAGGAGGAAAACCCGTACCGCAATCCGATTGCCGGCGGCGTGGGACGTGACCAGGCGGCCGTCTTGAACGAGGAACAGCAATACATAGCGGATTCGGTTTGCGCAGACGATCAAAAGGGAATTCACAAAACATACCTGATTCATGGCGTGACCGGCAGCGGCAAGACAGAGGTATATATGTCTTTGATTGCCCATATGCTGGCTACAGGGCGGCAGACGATTGTGCTGATTCCGGAAATTGCTTTGACCTACCAGACCGTCATGCGGTTTTACCGCCGCTTTGGCGATCAGGTTTCAATCCTCAATTCACGCATGTCGGCCGGAGAGCGCTACGACCAGTTTGTGCGGGCCCAAAAGGGCGATATTCGCATCATGGTGGGGCCGCGTTCTGCGTTGTTCACACCTTTTACACATTTAGGGCTTATTATAGTGGACGAAGAGCATGAGACATCCTACAAGAGCGAGACAAGCCCCCGTTATCATGCGGTCGGGGTGGCGCGCCGGCGGGCGGCAATGGCGGGAGCCAGCGTCGTCTTAGGTTCGGCTACGCCTTCGATGGAATCGTATTATCGCTGTCATACCGGCGAATACCGGCTTTTTACGTTAAAGCAGCGGGCTGTGCGCGAGGCGGCTCTTGCGTCGGTGGAGGTCGTCGATCTGCGAAAGGAGCTGGAAGCCGGCAATAAATCGATTCTCAGCCGCTGTCTGGCACAGCGGATTGACGAGCGCCTTTCACGAGGCGAGCAGAGCATCTTGTTTTTGAACCGGCGCGGCTTTTCGGGATTTATTTCCTGCCGTTCCTGCGGCAAAGCCATGAAATGCCCGCACTGCGACGTGTCTCTTACGCTGCATCGCGGCGGCCGGCTGATCTGTCACTACTGCGGCTATGAGGAAGCGGCGCCGCGTGTCTGCCCCTCCTGCGGTTCCCGCTACATTGCCGGGTTCGGGATCGGCACGCAGAAGGTGGAGACCATGGTGGCGAAGCAGTTTCCCGGGGCGCGGATTTTGCGGATGGACGCGGATACGACGGCGGGAAAGGACGGACATGCGACAATCCTTTCCGCATTTGCGGATGAAAAGGCCGACATCCTGATCGGTACGCAGATGATTGTGAAGGGGCATGATTTTCCCAAGGTAACGCTGGTGGGAGTGCTGGCCGCGGATTTGTCCCTGCACGGTTCCCACTATGAGGCGGCGGAGCGCACGTTTCAGCTTTTGACCCAGGCGGCCGGCCGGGCCGGCCGGGGACGTTTGCCGGGGCAGGTGGTGATTCAGACGTACAGCCCGGAGCATTACAGCATTCGTCTGGCGGCCGGCCAGGATTATGAAAGTTTCTACGAAGAAGAACTGCCCTATCGGCAGATGCTCCATTATCCGCCGGTGTACGCGATGATGACGATCTTGTTCGCTTCGCAGGACGAAGCGGCAGCCGGGCGGTCGGCGCGGGCGGCGGAGGCGCTGGTGGAGCGCTATATCGGGCGTTGGAAAGAGACGTATGCGCCGGACCGGGCGCGGGAACCGGAAATGATCGGCCCCTGTGACGCGCCGGTTTCCAAAATCAGTGATATTTATCGGAAAACTTTGTATATTAAGCATGTAGACCGGCGGGTGCTGGTTACAATAAAGAACGGGCTGGAGAGCCTGGCGCCATGGAAATCAGAGCGGACAGACGTATCTGTCCAATATGATATCAGCGGATAAGAGAAAAATGGATGAGGAGGAAAAGGAAATGAGCTTGCGGACCATACGCCTGGAGGGCGACGAGATCCTGCGCAAGAAGAGCAAGGAGGTAAAGGTGATGACGCCCCGGCTGAAAACGCTGGTAGAGGATATGCTGGACACGATGTATGAGTACGGCGGAGTGGGATTGGCGGCGCCCCAGGTGGGCATTCTCAAACGGATTGTGGTAATCGATATCGGAGAAGGGCCATATGTGCTGATTAACCCGGAAATTACGGCCCAGTCCGGTTCGCAGACCGGTATGGAAGGGTGCCTGAGCATTCCCGGCAAATCGGGGCAGGTCACCCGGCCGAACGAGGTGACGGTCAGGGCGTTTAACGAGAACATGGAGGAATTTACCCTCACCGGCACCGAACTTTTAGCAAGAGCGATCTGCCATGAGTGCGAACATCTGGAGGGAGGCCTGTATATCGATAAGGTGGAAGGCGAACTGGTGGAGGACGAGGACGATTACGAGGAGGAATAATATGCGGATTCTCTTTATGGGGACGCCGGAGTTTTCCGTGCCGACGCTGGAATGTCTGTACCGTGCCGGTCACGAAGTGGTCGGCGTCGTGACGCAGCCTGACAAGCCGCGGGGGCGCGGGGGCGCGGTTTCGTATACGCCGGTGAAGGAAAAGGCGCTGGAGCTGAAATTGCCGGTGTACCAGCCCAGACGAGTGCGGGCGGCGGAATTTTTGGAAACGGTGCGGGAGCTTGCGCCGGAGGCGATCGTAGTGATTGCGTTCGGACAGATTTTGCCGCAGGCGCTGTTGGACATTCCGCGCTATGGCTGTATCAATATTCATGCGTCCCTGCTTCCCCGTTACCGGGGGGCGGCCCCGATTCAGTGGGCGGTCATCCATGGGGAAAAGGAAAGCGGCATCACGATTATGCAGATGGACGCGGGCCTGGATACCGGAGATATGCTGAAAAAACAGACAGTTCCCCTGGCGCCTGACGAGACGGGCGGCAGTCTCCATGATAAGCTGATGACAGCCGGCGGGCCGCTCTTGTTGGAGACATTAAAGGAGATTGAAGCAGGAGAAGCAGCGCCTGAGCCGCAGATCGGGGAGAGCTGTTATGCGTCCATGCTTGACAAGGCAATGGGCGATATCGACTGGAGCCGGGACGCGGCGGCGATTGAGCGGCTGGTGCGGGGGCTGAATCCCTGGCCCTCGGCCTACACGCATTGGAAGGGAAAGACACTGAAGCTGTGGCGGACGGAAATCGTCGGTACAAAAGAAACCGCAGAAGAAGCTAGTTCGCAGGAAATGAGGAAGGAGGCCGCCGGCGCAGAAGAAGCCGGGGCCGGGGAAAAACTTGACAAGACTGAGAACAGCCGGAAAACAGCCGCCGTGTGTCCCGGCACGGTTTTAAGCGTGGAGGACGGAATCCTGGTACAGACCGGAGCAGGGGTACTGCGGATTTTGGAACTGCAGCTGGAGGGCAAAAAGCGGATGGACGCGGACGCTTTCTTGCGGGGCGCCCGTATGGAGGCCGGAGACGTGCTTATGTGCGCCACTATTTCCTGAAAACACGGACGTACACAATGAAACACCGCAAGGGTGTCCCATTATGTCCTGAGAATATGGACATATATAATGAAAGGAGTATTTTTATGCCAGGTTATTATTATTACTACGATCCTTATTATATTTTGGTGATTGTGGGACTGCTGATTTCTCTTCTTGCTTCGGCGAGGGTGAAGGGGACGTTCCGCAAATACGACGAGGTGCGCAGCCGCACAGGGCTTACAGGGGCGGAGGCGGCCAAGCGGCTTTTGCAGTCGCAGGGGATTTATGACGTGTCGGTGCAGCGCGTAAGCGGCAGTCTGACCGACCATTATGACCCCCGCAGCAAGGTGCTGCGCCTGTCGGACAGCACCTACAATTCGACTTCGGTGGCGGCGATCGGCGTGGCGGCGCATGAGTGCGGCCATGCCCTGCAGCACGAGGAGAATTACATGCCGCTGACTCTGCGGTCGGCATTGGTGCCGGTGGCAAACTTCGGCTCTCATTTTTCGATGCTTTTGATTATTGCCGGTCTCTTTCTGGGACAAGTGCTTGTTGAGGCGGGAATCCTGCTGTTCTGTGCCGTGGTGCTTTTCCAGGTGGTAACGCTGCCGGTGGAGTTTAATGCCAGCGGCCGTGCCCTGCGTTTGCTGGGCGACAACGGAATCTTATATGAGGAAGAAGTCGGCATGACCCGCAAGGTTCTGCGGGCGGCGGCGCTTACCTATGTAGCCTCGGTGCTGGTTTCCGTGATGCAGCTGGTGCGTCTGATCCTTTTGTACGGGGGAAGAGGACGCCGTGACTGAGCGGGCTTTGGCGCTGTCGATTCTGCTGGAAATTTTTGAAAAGGGAGAGTTGAGCCACCTGGCCCTGCGCCGGGGGCTTGCTCAAAATCCCGGCTTGGAGCGGCAGCAGCGGGCATTTTTAACCCGCTTAACGGAAGGGACCGTGGAGCGGGCCTTGGAACTTGACTATGTGATCGGCCGGTATTCGCGCACGCCTTTAAAGAAAATGAAGCCGGCGATCCGGGCGATCCTGCGCATGGGGGTTTACCAGCTTTTGTACATGGACGGCGTGCCGGATTCGGCTGTCTGCAACGAAGCGGTGAAGCTGACGGCTAGGCGGGGCTATGGCGGGCTCAAGGGCTTTGTCAACGGGACCCTGCGCCGGATTGCCGCCGAGAAGGAGACGATCGTATACCCGCCGGAGGATACGGCGCAGGGATTATCGGTACGGTATTCGATGCCGGAGTGGATTGTCGAACAATGGCAGGACGCGTATGGAGAAGCGACGGTACGGATCCTGCAGGCACTGCTGAGGGAGCGGCCGCTGATCGTCCACAGAAGCGCGTCTCAAACATCGCCGGAAACGATCCGCAAGAGCCTTTTGGCCCAGGGCGTGCAGCCGTCTCCTCATCCCTATGACGGGGCGGCCTGGGTTCTGGCGGGCGAGGGGAGTACACGCCTTGAGGAGTTGGAAGCGTTCCAAAAAGGCTGGATTCAGGTGCAGGACATCAGTTCACAGCTGGCATCGTCGCTGGCGGTGCGGGCGCTTGCTGAGAGCCGGCAGCATTTTGCGTTTTCCGACAGCGGCGAGCCGCGTCCGGAAATCCGCCGTCCGTCTCTTCAAAACGGCGGGCCGTGCCCAGACAGCGGCCGTCCGCTCTGCGTGCTGGACGTATGCGCGGCGCCCGGCGGCAAGAGCGCCTATGTGGCCGACGCGGCCCTGGCGCGAAAGCTGCCGGCACGGATTGTCTCACGGGATATCAGCGAGGAGAAGACGGCGCTGATATGCCAGAACCGGGACCGGCTGGGCCTGGCAAACTGGGAGATTGAGGTCTGGGACGCGCTGGTCTTTGACCCCTCCTGGGAGCAGAGGGCCGATGTGGTGATGGCGGATCTGCCCTGTTCGGGGCTGGGGATTTTGTCCCGCAAAAGCGATATCAAGTACCGGCTGACACCGGATAAATTGCGGGAACTGGCCGCGCTGCAGCGGCAGATTCTTTCGGTGGTCTGGCGTTATGTAAAGCCGGGCGGATATTTGATTTACAGCACCTGTACGATTCATTCCGAAGAAAATGAGGAAAATGTCCGCTGGTTCCAGGAAAATTATCCCTTTCAGACTGTGGATTTAAACGAATGGCTGCCGGCGGCCGCAAAGTTTTCGTCCGACGATCTGCAGGCCGGCTGTCTGCAGCTTCTGCCGGGCCTCCACGACAGCGACGGCTTTTTTATGTCGGCGCTGCAAAGGGAGCAGCAAGGAGGAAGCCGATGACCGATATCCGTTCCATGACAGAAGAAGAACTGGAAAAAGAACTGGCGGCAATGGGAGAAAAGAAATTCCGGGCCGCGCAGATCTTTGAATGGCTCCACCGGCACCGGGCGGAGAGTTTTGAACAGATGAGCAGCCTGCCGGCTGCCCTGCGCGGCCGTCTGGCCGAATCGTTTTCGCTGGTGACGCTGCGCCCGGTGCGGATTTTAACCTCGCAGACAGACGGAACCAAAAAGTTTCTGTTTGAGCTGCCGGACGGCAATGTGATTGAAAGCGTCTGGATGCGGTATCGTCATGGCAACAGCGTTTGTATTTCTTCACAGGTCGGCTGCCGGATGGGCTGCCGTTTCTGCGCGTCCACGCTGGACGGGCTGGTGCGTGGGCTTACGGCCTCGGAGATGTTGGAGCAGGTCTACCGAATCGGCAGCCTTACCGGCGAACGGGTGGACAGCATTGTAGTCATGGGTTCCGGTGAGCCGCTGGATAATTACGACGCGCTGGTGCGCTTCATCCGTCTGGCGACGAATCCCAAAGGGCAGGATATCAGCAACCGCGGGATTACGGTATCCACCTGCGGCCTGGTTCCCGAAATATACCGCCTGGCCGACGAGGGGCTTGGCATTACGCTGGCACTGTCGCTGCACGCCAGCGACGATGAGACGCGGCGCCGGCTGATGCCGATTGCCAGAAAATACGATTTGGCGGAGATACTGGCCGCCTGCAAGGCCTATTTCCATAAGACAGGCCGTCGGATCAGCTATGAATACAGCCTGGTGCACGGCGTAAACGATACGCGAAAAGAAGCCCAGGCGCTGGGCCGGCTTTTAAGCGGGCAGAACTGCCATGTAAATCTGATTCCGGTCAATCCGATCAAAGAACGGGACTTTACACGATCGGGCCGTGAACAGATCGAGGCCTTTCAAAAAACGCTGGAGGGCTGCGGCATCAACGCAACGATCCGGCGGGAAATGGGCCGCGATATTGACGGGGCCTGCGGCCAGCTGCGCCGAAGCTATCTGAAAAAGGAAGCCGAAGAGAGAAAAACGCTGTAAATGCATTACGAAATACTTACAAAAGGGGCAAGAGAAACCTTGAGTACTTGCCCTTTTGTTGTTGTTATGCTAGAATACGGATAGTAAAATGGTATCCGGTTACTATAATGAAAGAATCAGGGCGCGATATGAGCAAAGCCTGCGGACCGCTGTAGGGAAGCGATCGGCGGCCGGCTCTAAAGAAAGGGGGCGGTAGCAATGCATGCCTGTGCGCTCACGGACATAGGAAAAAAACGTCAGCTGAACCAGGACTTTTTGTTCTACAGTGAAAAACCGGTCGGGAATCTTCCCAGTCTGTTTGTTGTGGCGGACGGAATGGGCGGGCATCAGGCCGGCGACTATGCATCCCGCGAGGGAGTAAAGATTTTGCTGCAGCTGATCGAAGCCGACTCCAGCCATGACCCCAGCGTCATATTGAAAGGGTGTATCGAAAAGATGAACCGGATTCTCTGGCGCCGGGCCAGGGAGGATGCGGCACTGGCCGGTATGGGGACTACGCTGGTGGCCGCAGTGCTGGCAGACGGGCTGATGACCGTCGCCAATATTGGGGACAGCCGCCTGTATGTGATCGGCCATGAGATTCACCAGGTGACGAAAGACCATTCGCTGGTCGAGGAACTGGTTGCCCAGGGAAGGCTGGTGCGCGGCAGCGCCGAGTACGCGGCAAAGAAGAATGTGATTACCCGCGCCGTCGGCGTAGACGAGCAGGTGACGGCGGATTTTTTTGAGGTAAAAGTGCTGGAGGACGAGACGGTCCTTCTGTGTTCCGATGGTCTTACCAATATGGTGACAGACAGCGAGATCTATGCGATTGTGCACCGCGGCCTGTCTCTGGAGGAGAAGGCGCAGGCGCTGATCGAGGCGGCTAATTTATCCGGCGGCCGCGATAACATCACGGTTATTTTGATAGAACGATAGTAAGCGAGGTAAAAAGATGGTCAGAATAGGAATGCTGTTGTCGGACCGATATGAAATTCTGGAAAAAATAGGCTCTGGCGGCATGTCCGATGTCTATAAGGCAAAGTGCCATAAGCTGAACCGGCTGGTGGCGATCAAGGTGCTCAAACAGGAGTACAGCTCGGACAAAAATTTTGTCGGGAAATTTTGGGCCGAAGCGCAGTCGGCCGCCTGCTTGACGCACCCCAACATCGTCAACGTATACGACGTGGGCAACGACCAGGGCATTTACTATATTGTCATGGAACTGGTGGAGGGGATTACCCTCAAAAAGTACATTGAAAAGAAAGGCAAGCTTGAGATCCGCGAGTCGATCGGCATTGCGATGCAGGTATGCCAGGGAATGGAAGCGGCCCATGAGCAGCGTATCATCCATCGGGATATCAAACCGCAGAATATTATTATTTCCCGTGACGGCAAGGTAAAGGTCACAGATTTCGGGATTGCCCGCGCCGCTTCTTCGCAGACGATCAGCTCCAATGCGATGGGGTCGGTCCACTATATTTCGCCTGAGCAGGCGCGCGGCGGCTACTGCGACGAGCGCAGCGATATCTATTCGATGGGCATCGTCATGTATGAGATGCTCACCGGGACCGTTCCCTTTGAAGGTGAATCCACGGTACAGGTCGCGCTGATGCATATTCAGAGCGAGATGGTGCCGCCGCGTAAATATGAGCCGATGATTCCCGTGAGCCTGGAAAAAATCATTCTCAAGTGTACGCAGAAAAAACCGGAGGCGCGTTATTCCGGTGTGGCGGCGCTGACTGCGGATTTGCGGCGGGCGCTGATGACGCCGGACGAAGATTTTGTCAAGATCACCCCCATGATCAGCAGCAATGACCCGACGCGGGTTATGAGTTCGCAGGAGGTGGAGCAGATTAAAAACGAAGTCCGCGCGTCCGCCCCGGCTTCGGTGGTCGATGAGGATGAGGAAGCGTACCTGATGGGCTACGAGGACGACGAGGAAGAGTATGAACAGGAAGGGGAGGAAGAAATGACGGATCCGGAAGATTACGAGGACGAGGAAGAAACCGACCCGAAATTTGAGAAAATCATCACATATATCAGCATTGGCGTGGCGGTAATCATCGTGATCCTGGCCGTCTGGATTCTGGGCCGCGCGTTTGGCCTTTTCAAAGGCGGGAACCAGGGAAACAATCCGACGACAACGGCGGCGGAGAGCACCCTTGACGAGAGCGGGACGGTTGCCATGCCGAGCCTGATCGGCAAGACGCTCGACGAAGCCGAGGCGGAATTAACGAGCCTGGGACTGCGGATTTATATTGATTATCAGGAATCGAAGCTGGGAGTGCCGGACGGCGAGGTCATTGGCCAGGAATTTGAGACCGGGACCCGGGTCAACAAAGGCTATCAGGTAAAGGTGACGGTCTGCCTGAATAATACGGCGGAGAGCGTGACCGTTCCCGAAGGACTGGTGGGCGCCGCCTACGACGAAGCCCGCAAGGCCCTGCTGGCCGTCAGCCTGATTCCGGTACCGGAGGAAGCGTTTGACGACGAAGTGGAAGAGGGGCATGTCATATCGGTTTCGCCGGAGGAAGGAACCGAGCTGGAGGCCGGGAAGAAAGTAACCGTGGTCGTAAGCAAAGGCCCGGAGGTCGTGACCGTGCCTGTGCCGGATGTGGAGGGCGATACCGAGGAGGAGGCAAAGAATGCGCTGGAAGCGCTGGGTCTGAAAGTATCGGTGGAGCGCCAGTTTGACGAGAACGTGGAGGAAGGGCGCGTAATCAGCCAGTCCGTAGACGTGGGCGAAATGGCGGAAGTGGGCTCTTCGATCACGATTGTAGTCAGCAAGGGTTCCAATCAGACGACCGTGCCGAACCTGCTTGGCAAGACGCTTGAGGAGGCCAGCCAGGCCCTTGAAGAGAGAGGGCTTAAAATGAGCGGAAGCTACAACGAAGAAAACAGCGACAGCATTGAGGCCGGCCGGGTGATGGGACAGAGTATTGACGCGGAGACGACCGTGGAACAGGGCACGACGGTGACCGTTACGCTGAGCACGGGACCTGCGAGCGTGACAGTACCGGCTCTGAGCGGCAGCAAGGCGGATATCGAGAACACATTGCGCGCGGCAGGACTGACGCCGAATGTAACGGAAGAGTATAACGATGCGGTGGCGGGAACAATCCTCAGCCAGAGCCACGCGTCGGGCACGCCGACGGCGCCGGGGACGACGATTAACGTAACCGTGAGCCTGGGGCCGCAGATGGTAACCGTTCCGTCCATGAGAGGGACAAAGGCAGAGATCGAGACAGCGCTTAAAAATGCCGGTTTGACGCCTTCTGTGACGGAGTCGTATGATTCGGCGGATCCGGGGACGGTGATTGGCTGCGATCCGGCGGTGGGGAGCAGCGTCAAGATAGGGACCAAAGTAACCGTAACCGTCAGCCTGGGGCCGGAACCGACCCAGGCCCCGGTACCGGATACAGCTGCTTCGTCGGAAGCCGCGACCCCGTAATACCGGCCATGCAGGGGAAAATCATCAAGGGTATCGCAGGTTTTTACTATGTCCATGACGGGTACGGCCATTTGTACGAGTGCAGGGCTAAGGGGATATTCCGCAATCGCCGGGAAAAGCCGCTTGTGGGGGACAATGTGGAATTTGATATTTTAGACGCCGCAAAGCGGAGCGGAAACATTCGCTCGCTCTGCGGCCGTTCCAACGAACTTCTGCGTCCGGCGGTGGCGAATGTGGATCAGGCGCTGATCCTCTTTGCCGCCCGCGACCCGGCGCCCAACTACGGTCTGCTGGACCGCCTGTTAGTGATGATGGAGGAGCGCGGCGTATCCTGCATCGTCTGCTTCGGAAAGGCGGATTTGGTAAGCGGGCCGCAGCTAAAGGAGTGCCTGGCGTACTGCGCGCAGGCCGGCTTTTTGCTGCTGGCAATCAGCAGCCGGACCGGACAGGGAATAGAGGAATTAAAGCAGCGGCTGGCCGGCCGCACGACGGTATTGGCCGGGCCTTCGGGAGTGGGAAAATCCACGCTTCTCAACCGGCTGGTTCCGCAGGCGGAGGTAAAAACCGGCGAGGTCAGCGAAAAAATCAAGAGAGGACGCCACACGACGCGGCACGCGGAAATCTTCCCGATGGGAGAACATACGTATCTGGTGGACACGCCCGGCTTTAGTTCGGCAGAGCCAACCGGAGTCGAAGCAAAAGAACTGAGAGAGTATTATCACGAGTTCAGCCCCTATGAAGGGAGCTGCCGTTTTGCCGGCTGCGTCCATATAAACGAGCCGGACTGCGCGGTCAAACAGGCGCTGCAGGAGGGCCGGATTCACAGGGAGCGGTATGAAAACTACAAGGCTCTGTACGAAGAGCTAAAACAAAAAAGGAGATATTGAGTATGAATATTTTAGCACCGTCGATTTTATCCGCAGATTTTGGTATACTGGGGCAGCAGCTGAAAGCGATTGGCGACGCCGGCGCCGAGTACGTGCACATTGACGTACTGGACGGCATGTTTGCGCCGAACATTTCGTTTGGCATGCCGGTGATCGCATCGATCCGTCCGTATTCCGACAAGGTGTTCGACGTGCATATGATGGTGCACGAACCGGGGCGCTTTGTAAAAGAGGTGGCGCAGGCCGGGGCGGATATTATCACGGTGCACGCGGAGGCCTGCACGCATCTGGACCGGGTAGTCGCGCAGATCCGCGAGTGCGGAAAAGAAGCCGGCGTGGTATTGAACCCGGCGACACCGCTGTCTGTCCTGGACTATGTGCTTCCTCAGCTGAAGATGGTTCTTTTGATGTCGGTCAACCCGGGCTACGGCGGGCAGTCGTACATTCCATACGTGACGGATAAGATTCGCACGCTTCGGCGGATGATTACGGAACGGGGACTGGAGGTAGATGTTGAAATCGACGGCGGCGTGAAGCTTTCCAACGCGGCACAACTTCTGGAAGCCGGCGCCAACGTGCTGGTGGCCGGGTCGGCCGTATTTTCCGGAAATATCGAAGAAAATGTCAGGAAATTTATGGCGATCCTGGAGCCGGGGAAATGAAAAAGACGGCTCTGATCGTGGCCGGCGGCCAGGTGGATGCCGGCCAGCTGGCCGAACAGGCGCGGCAGGTGCGCTCAGAGGGCGGTCTGCTGATCGCCGCCGACCGGGGATTGGAAGCTTTGAGACGGCTGAATCTGCGGCCGGATGCGGCGGTGGGCGATTTTGATTCGGTGTCGGAGGAAACCCTGGCTTTTTATACGGCGGATCCGGCCATTCGCTTTGAACGCCATCGGCCGGAAAAAAACGAAAGCGACACGGAACTGGCCTTCTGCATTGCCAGAGAAGAGGATGTTAAGGAGGTGCGGATTCTGGGAGCGACCGGCACGCGGCTGGATCATGTGCTGGCCAATGTCCATCTCCTGAAAGAGGCCTTTGACCTGGGGATGGACTGCTGTCTGCTGGACAGCCATAACCGCCTCCGCCTGGCGGCGGGCCGGACCGTATTTCGCCGGGCGGAGTGCCCGTATCCGTATATTTCGTTCGTTCCGCTGACAATGGAGGTAACGCATCTGCGTCTGAGCGGTTTTAAATACCCGCTCTACGACCATCACATGGTCCTGGGGGTGGAATGCGGCCACTGCATCAGCAACGAACTGGCAGAGGAAGTCGCGGTGCTGGAATTTGCAGAAGGGCTGCTGCTGGCGATTGAGTCAAAAGATTGACGCATGCCGGCGCCAACTGGACTATATAAAAAAATAAAAACTGGTCATTGAAAATCTATGGGCGCGCTCTTATGATAGGCAGAAGAAAAGCACAGATACAAGATCTGAGATTTGAAGGAGGCTATTATGAGAGAGACAAGGGACAACCGGGTGTACAAAATTGCGGTAACAGGCCTGATGGCGGCTTTATCGTATGTGGCATTTACTTTTTTACAGATTAAGGTGCCGCTGCCCGGCGGGGACGCGACGTCGTTTCACCTGGGCAATACCATCTGCGTGCTGGGGGCGCTGCTGGCCGGCAGCTTTTACGGCGGCCTGGGCGGGGCGATCGGGATGACGATCGGCGATCTGATGGATCCCGTGTATATTGTGTATGCGCCGAAAACATTTATCCTCAAATTCTGCATCGGTATCATTGCCGGGGCGGTTGCGCACCGATTTGGCCGTATCAATGAGCAGACCGAGCATAAAGCCGTGTTTCGGTGGGCCGTCCTTTCGGCCGTATGCGGTCTGGGATTTAATGCCGTCTTTGATCCGTTGTTCGGATATGTGTACAAGCTGTTTATCATCGGCAAGCCGGCGGCGGAGGTTGTGCTGAAATGGAATTTTCTGACAACCGGGACCAATGCCGTGCTGTCCGCGGTCGTTTCGGTCGTCCTTTATATGGCGATCCGGCCGGTGCTAAAAAAACAGGGATTGCTTTCAGAAATAACGATGTAACAGGAGGACAAATATGAGGCCGATTTTATTGGCATCCGGGTCGCCCCGCAGGCGGGAGTTGCTGACCCAGATCGGACTGGATTTTACCGTGGTTCCCAGCCAAAAGGAGGAGATACTGCGTTACCGCGAACCCAGGGCCGTGGTAGAAGATCTGTCGCGGCAGAAGGCGGAGGATATTGCTTCACAGGCCCCGGCGGGGGCGGTCGTCATCGGCGCCGATACCGTGGTGGCCTTAGACGGGGCGATTCTCGGCAAGCCGCACGGGCCGGAGGAAGCGGCGGCAATGCTTGCAAAGCTCCAGGGGCGCACCCACCAGGTTTTTACCGGCGTGACCCTCGTCTTTCGGGACAAGGACGGCGGGACAGAGGAGGAGGTCACTTTTTCGGAGGAGACGAAGGTGCATATTTATCCGATGAGCGAAGAAGAAATCCGGCGCTATGTGGCGACCGGCGACCCGCTTGACAAGGCCGGGGCTTACGGGATTCAGGGCGCCTTTGCGGCGTTCGTGGCAGGGATTACCGGCAGCTTTTACAATGTGATGGGACTTCCCATAGGACGGGTGTATCAGGAACTAAAAGAGAGGATGGCTTTATGATAAAATTGATCTGCACGGATGTGGACGGGACGCTGGTGCCGGACGGTACCCGCGATATCAATCCGGAAATCTTTGAGGTCATCCGACAGCTGCGGGATCGGGGGATCCAGGTGGCGATTGCCAGCGGCCGGCCGCTTTCCAGCATTCAGAATTTGTTCCGGCCGATCGAGGAAAAACTGTTTTTTATTGCCGTGGGCGGGGCGGAGATCGCGACTTGCAGCCGCGTCCTCTTTCATTGGGACATGGGGCGGGAGGACTTAGAGGAGATGATTCGGGAAGCCAGACAGATTCCCGGCTGTGAAATCCTCATGAACGGGACCACCGCCACGTATCTGGAGACCAAGAACCAGGAGTTTTACGACTGGTCGGTCAACGGGTATGGAATGGAGGTGACAATGACCGAGGATTTGCTGTCCGTGAAGGATGGGATCATCGCTCTGAGCTTTTACCATGGAGACTGCCGGGTAGAGACGACATTTCGCGGCTTTATCGAGAAATGGAGAGACCGCTACCAGGTAGTGACGGCCGGGACCATGTGGCTGGATGTCCAGCCGCAGGGCGTAAATAAAGGAAAGGCCGTAGCATGCCTGCAGGACAGCCTGGGGATTGCGCCGGAGGAAACAATGGTGTTCGGCGACCAGCGCAACGATATCGAGATGATGCGGCAGGCCGGTCACAGCTATGCGGTGGAAAATGCGCTGGAGGAGGTAAAGGCGGCGGCTCGTTTCCGAACCGGCCGCTGTGACGAGGACGGCGTGCTGCAGGTGCTGAAAACGCTGCTGTAAAGGTGGAAGGGATGTCCATGAAGCAGAAAAGATGCAAAATCAAGCAAAGGCTGTTCTGCTTGCTGCTGACAGCCTGTCTGGCGCTGCTTGGCGGCTGCCGGGAGGATATGGAGATTAAGCTGACAACCGGGCTGAATGTGGGGGAATTGTTTCAGATTGAAAACAAGCCGTGTACGCATTCGGAGGCCCGGCTGTTTCTGATGAATCAGAAAAACCGCTACGAAGCTTCTTACGGGCCGAATATTTGGGCGGTCCCGGTTGGAGAAGGGGATTTTGCGGATTATATGAAAACAGAACTGCATGACTTTCTGGTCCGTTTAAAGACAATGGTGCTGATGGCGGAAAAGCAGGGCCTGACTCTGAGCGAGGATGAGGAGGGCAGGGCCGTGGCGGCGGCGGCGGCGTATACCGAAGGCCTGAGCCCCGAAGCGGCGGAATACATCGGCATGACACAGGAACAGGTGCTGAATGTATATCGGGAATACCGCCTGGCGGAGCTTTTGGTACGACAGCTGACAGAAGGAATCAACGACGAGATCAGCGACGACGCGGCGCGGGTCATTGAGGTGCAGCAGGTGGTTTTTCTGAAAGAAGGGCAGACGGAGACGCAGAGAGAAAAGGCGGAGCAGGTCGCGGCGCTGGCAGAGCGGGGCGAAGTGTTTGTCAACCTGCAGGAGGTTTACTCCGACGATGCGCCGGGCAGCCTGCGGGTAAGCCGCTATGACGTGGAGCCGGCGTGGGAGAAAGCGGTTTTCTCTCTGGCCTCGGGCGAAGTGAGCGGCGTAATTGAGACTCCAGAGGCGTTTTATGTGGTCCGCTGCATCAATAACATGCTGGAGCCGGAGACGCAGGCCAATAAAGAGGTGATCCGCGAACGGCAGAGAGCGGAGGCCTTTTTCGAGGCATACGAGGCGTTTGCCGCGGGCCTTCATTCGATTTGGGATGAAGAGGGGTGGAAAAAATATCGTTTTACCGAAGAAATACCGGAGTGCCCGGTGGATTTTTACCAGATTTACGAAACGTATTTTGGATAATTAAGAATCTTGTGCTTGCCAGAGGGCGGGGAAGTGTGATAGAGTATTCCGTGAAGGAGAGATTAACATGAAAAAAATAGCAATTGTCACGGACAGCAACAGTGGAATTACACAGGAAGCCGGGGGTCAGCTGGGAATTTCCGTCCTGCCGATGCCTTTTACCATTGACGGAGAGACGTATTTTGAGGGCATTAACCTCTCTCAGCCGGAGTTTTATGAGAAGCTTTTAAAGGATGCGTCGATCTCGACCTCACAGCCTTCGCCGGAATCGGTGATGGGATTGTGGGATAAACTTTTAAAGGACGCGGACGAGGTCGTGCATATCCCGATGTCCAGCGGATTAAGCGGCTCCTGCCAGACGGCGATCATGCTGGCCGAGGAATACGACGGACGCGTGCAGGTAGTCAACAACCAGCGGATTTCCGTTACCCAGCACCAGGCGGTGCTCGATGCGCTGACGCTCAAAGACAAGGGCTATTCGGCGGCAGAGATCCGCGCGGAGTTAGAACGCGTCAAGATGGAATCGAGCATTTATATTATGGTGGATACGCTCAAATACCTGAAAAAGGGCGGACGGATCACACCGGCCGTGGCGACGTTAGGGACGCTTCTGCGTCTGAAGCCGGTCCTGCAGATTCAGGGCGAGCGCCTGGATACGTTTTCCAAGGCCCGCACCGTGGCCCAGGCACGCAGCATTATGATTGCGGCGATCAAGAGCGACATCGAAAAGCGTTTCGGCGGCCTGGACGGCCAGCGGGTATGGCTGGAGATTGCCCATACGCAGAATGATGAGCAGGCCGAATCCTTCCGTGAGGAGCTTTTGGCGGCGCTGCCCGGATACACGGAGGCGGTGATCGAGCCCTTGTCGCTGAGCGTGGCCTGCCACATCGGCCCCGGTTCGCTGGCCGTGGCCTGCAGTAAGAAGCTCGAAGCCTAGGAGAAAGAGAAGAGGAGCCGTCTTTTACGGCGTCCGGAGAAATCAAAGATGGCAATTTTTTTTGATGAACAAAAAGAAATATTTCGTTTGACAACGGAACATACGGCGTATTTTATCGGTATTGTGGACGGAACATATGTGGGGCATATTTATTACGGCCCCCGTATGGAGGACTGCGGCTGCGGTTATCTGCTGCGCACGAAGGAGAGCCCGCTGCCGCCGTCTGAAAATATATGGGATAAGGCCGCCTTTGCCGATGCGTTTCCCTATGAATATTCTACCTGGGGCGTCGGCGATTTCCGCAATCCCTGCCTGTGCGTGCGCACTGCACAAGGCAGCCGGACCTGCGAGCTGAGCTATGAAAGCTATCGGATTTTGGAGGGCAAGCCGGACCTGCCGGGGCTTCCCTCTGCCTTTGCCGGCGAAAACGGGGCGGCAGAGACATTGGAGATCGTCTGCCGGGACACCTGTATCGGCCTGAAGGTGATCCTGCGCTACAGCATGTTTGCCGACAGCGACGCGCTGATGCGCAGTGTCCTGCTGGTCAACGAAGGAGAGGAGGAGCTGTATCTGGAACGGGTGCTATCGGCCTGCCTGGATATGGACGACGAATCGTATCAGATGCTTACGCTTCCCGGCTCCTGGGCCAGAGAGAGGCATATGGAATATCGGCCGCTGCGGCACGGAAGCCAGGAGGTCAGCTCCCAGCGGGGGATTTCCAGCCATCAGGCACAGCCGTTTGTGGCGCTGACTACGCCGAATATCACGGAAACGACCGGCGAGGTCTATGCGATGCATTTCGTATACTCGGGAAATTTCCAGGCACAGGTAGAACTGAGCCAGTTTGACACAGTGCGGATGACGATGGGAATCCATCCGCAGGGGTTTGAGTGGGTGCTAAAGCCTGGCGAATCGTTTGCGGCGCCGGAGGTGGTATGCGTTTATTCCAACCAGGGTCTGCGGGCCATGACCCATACCTTCCATGAACTGTATCGCAACCATCTGATCCGCAGCCGTTACCTGCATCAAAAGCGGCCGGTGCTTCTCAACAACTGGGAGGCGACGTATTTTGACTTTGACGCCGATCGTCTGCTGGCAATCGCGAAAGAGGCCGGCGAGGCGGGCGTAGAAATGCTGGTCATGGACGACGGCTGGTTTGGAAAGAGGAACCACGATCATTGTTCCCTGGGCGACTGGCAGGTCAACGAAGAAAAGCTTCCCGGCGGCCTGGCGGCGCTTACTGCCAATCTCAAAAAGCTGGGCATGAAGCTGGGGATTTGGTTTGAGCCGGAAATGGTATCAAAGGATTCGGATCTGTATCGCGCGCACCCGGACTGGGCGATCCATATACCGGGACGGGAGCTTACGATGAGCCGCGGCCAGTATATCTTGGATTTGTCACGGCCGGAGGTCATTGAGTATGTCTATGAATCGGTGGCGGAGATCCTGCGAAACGCGGAGATCGCCTATGTGAAGTGGGATATGAACCGCCAGATGACGGAGATCGGCAGCACATTCCTGGATGCGGCGCACCAGGGGGAGCTGTGCCATCGCTATGTGCTGGGCGTCTATGAACTGCAGGAACGGCTGCTGAAGGAGTTTCCGGACCTGCTTTTGGAGAATTGCACCAGCGGCGGCGGCCGGTTCGACCCGGGCATGCTGTATTTCAGCCCGCAGATCTGGTGCTCCGACGATACCGACGCCGGCGAACGGCTGGCAATCCAGGAGGGAACGGCCCTCTTATATCCGTTAAGCACGATCGGCGCCCATGTAAGCGTCTGTCCGAACCACATTGTCGGCCGCGTGACGCCGTTTGAGACGCGCGGATATGTGGCGCTTGGCGGCACCTTCGGCTACGAACTGGATATTACGAAACTGTCCGAAGAAGAGCATCGGCTGATGCGTGAACAGATCGCCCTGTATCATACGTATCAGCCGCTTATTCGGGAGGGCGATTATTACCGCATTGCCTCCGCCAGGGAAAACCATCAGTACGATTGTTTCAGCGTGGTGGCAAAGGATCGAAGCGAAGTGCTGGTTACGTTTATACAGACGGCCGCGCGGGCCAATTATCACAGCCGCAAAATCCGTCTGGCCGGCCTGAATCCCCGGGCTGCGTATCGGTGGCAGGAGACAGGCGAAATTTATGCGGGCGAGACGCTGATGATGGGCGGAATCCTTGTCCCGCCGCTCATGGGAGATTACGCGGGGCGGCTGATGCATTTTGTGGAGGTTCGCTGAAGCGCAAGCGTTTGTCCCTGAAAAGGGCTGCTGCAAAACGAAGATAGTATCCAAAACAGGATTGAGCCGGCGTACCCATGGCTTCCATAGATTGGAGGAAATCTTTGTTTTGCAGCAGCCCTTTCTTTCATCGGATTCAAAGAATTCTTTTTGATTCCGGAAACGCTTTCTTATTCCAGTACAAACGAATCGATGGCAGCAAGCACCGTCCCGGCATCCGCGTCGGAGTGGATGCACAGATCGATCGGCTTTGACAGATCCAGGCTGAAAATTCCCATCATTGATTTGGCATCGATGACATAACGGCCGCTGATCAGATCAAAATCGGAATCGTACTTGCTCAGTTCGTTGACCAGCGTTTTTACCCGGTCGATGGAATTTAAGGAAATGCTTACGGTTTTCATGGTAGTCCCCCTTTTGGTTTGATAGAAAACAGAGATCCCGCGGGATCGCATGGCAGCGCCCTCGGGCGCCGTTTTCATCATATAGCAGGAGAATCACATATGTCAAGAGTTTCTTTTCAAAAGTTGTTGGCCGCGAAGCTTTTGACTGGAAAGTTTCCGGGCGGAAAGATTTCAGGCGGCAAGGCTCGGCTTACAGGGGAAGCTTTCGCAATTCTTCCAGGGAGCGGAAGATTTTTTGAAGGCTTCCGTCGATCATCGGGTTGTTGCCGGTCGTAAATTCACTGCGGGAACCGGTTTTCAGGCCACAGCAGGGTTTATTGGAGGCAAAGGCCAGGCCCAGAGCCACGCAGGCGCCTTCGTCGGGGACGCGGCCGTCCAATACCAACAGGAACAGATCGTTTTTTCGGATATTTTCATAGTCGGTGGAAAAGATCAGCCGGCTGACTTCGTCGGGGGTCATGGTTTTTAGAAGCTCTGTCATCTGAAAGCCGGAGCGCTGGGGAAGAAATACCTGGTGTCCCAGGGATTCAAGGAAATCGGCAAGGGTTTCGTTGAAAGCCAGCTCGGCCTGGCTGAACATAGGGCCGGCAACATAAATTTTTGACATGGAAAGGGTCCTCCTTTTTGTTTACGCGTGTTTTGAGGATATCGTACCGAAAAACTCCCGGGCATGACAGCGTTTATGTCAAGAACCCGGGAGTCTTTTTTATTTGGTCAGTTTCATCATCAGCTCGTTGCTGCGGCGGATGAAAGCGGTCATGCGCTCCGGCGACAGGGAGCCGTGGCTCAAAAGTGCCAGATCGTAGAGCTGCTCGCAGATGTCAGGCGTCATCTCGCCCTCTTTGTCGGCCAGTACGGCCTGTACCAGCGGATGGCTGATATTGAGGATCAGGGTCTGGCCCTCCGCGCCGAACATCGAGGTGTCGCCGCCCATGCCGTACATGCGGAACATCTCCTGCATACGGCGGCTCTCCTCGGATACGGTGAGCATCGAGGCTGTATTTTCATCCTTCAGCTTCTCGGCCTTTACCTGCAGGCTGTCGTTTTTCAGCGCCTTCTTAAAGACTTCGGTGAGGGCTTCCTCGTCGGCCTTGAGAGTCTCGGCCTCTTCGTCGGAGAGTTTTTCCTTGTAGGTATCGCTCTCCGAATCAATGCGTTTGAAGTGCAGGTTTTCGTTGGCCTGCTCGATCTGCTGAATGAACGGGGAGTCGATGTTGTGGGGCAGGATCACGGCGTTTGTGCCCTGCGCCTTGAACATCTGGATATACTGGCTCTGCTCCTTTTCGTCGGTCACATAATAGAGCGTGTTTTCGTGCGTTTCCTTGGCATCCTCGATGCATTCAGGGAGCGTCAAGTATTTGCCGTTTAAATCCTTGAAGATCATGTAATCCTGGATTTTCTCACGGAACTTCTCGTCCTTGATATAGCCGAACTTGATGAAGGGATTGATATCGTCCCAGTATTTTTCAAAGGATTCCTTCTCGGTCTTGTACATGCCGGTGAGCTTGTCCGCGACCTTTTTGGTAATATAGTCGGAAATCTTCTTGACGAAGCCGTCGTTTTGCAGAGCGCTGCGCGATACGTTTAGCGGC
The DNA here is from genome assembly GCA_022793375.1 of Lachnospiraceae bacterium. Taxonomy (GTDB): domain Bacteria; phylum Bacillota; class Clostridia; order Lachnospirales; family Lachnospiraceae; genus RGIG7193. The sequence continues at coordinate 69,134 of JAAWCS010000042.1, read as the reverse complement.
AGGTCGGGGCAGTCGATGACGCCTTTTAAGAGCATCAAAAACTCGGGGATGACTTCCTTGATATTGTCGGCAATGAATACCTGGTTGTTGTACAGCTTGATAACGCCCTCGATCGTCTCGTACTCCAGGGCGATCTTCGGGAAGTAGAGGATGCCCTTTAAGTTGAACGGGTAGTCCATATTCAGATGGATCCAGAACAGGGGCTCCTTGTAATCGTTGAATACTTTGCGGTAGAAAGCTTTGTATTCTTCTTCGGTGCAGTCGTTGGGGTGCTTGGTCCACAGCGGGGCGGTGTCGTTGACCGGCGCCGGGCGGCGGAGGATTTTGGCCTTGTTTTTGGCAGGGGTGACCTCTACCATCTCCTTGGTTCCGTCCTCGTTCTCCTTTTCCTCTGTTTTGGCTTCCTCGGTGAAGCGCTCGATCACCGTGTCGTCCTCGCGGACATCGTCGGCGTCGATGGTGTCGTACTGCGGCTCGGCGTTTTCCTTGTCAAGGTAAATCTCGGTCGGCATGAAGGAGCAGTATTTCTCCAGCACTTCGCGCACGCGGTACTCGTTGGAGAATTCGACGCTGTCCTCGTTGAGATAAAGGGTGATGCAGGTGCCGACGCCCTCCTTGCTGCCGTCGTCCATCGTAAACTCGTTGCCGCCTTCGGATTCCCAGTGCACCGGCGTAGCGCCTTCTTTATAGGAGAGGGTGTCGATGGTGACGCGGTCGGCAACCATGAAGGCAGAGTAGAAGCCGAGACCGAAATGGCCGATGATCTGCTCGTCGCCGGTCTTGTCCTTATACTGCTCCAAAAAGGCCTGTGCGCCGGAGAAAGCGATCTGATTGATGTACTCGTCTACCTCGTCCATCGTCATGCCAAGGCCGTTGTCGGTAAAGGAGATGGTCTTGTTGTCGGAGTTGACCGTGACCTGTACCCGGAATTTCAGATCGTCGGGCAGCTGGTACTCGCCCATGACCTCCAGCTTTTTCAGCTTGGTGATGGCGTCGCAGCCGTTGCTGATGAGCTCACGGATAAAAATATCGTGGTCGGAATAGAGCCATTTCTTGATAATCGGGAAAATGTTTTCGCTGTTGATGGAAAGATTGCCGCTTTTTGCTGCCATAATACAGTCACTCCTTCTTTTATTTCGTTGTGGTGCGCCGCGCAGAGCGGCGCGGGTGGGGTAGGTAAAATTGGATTCTTCCGGGCAGGCCGGAAGGGAAGTTCGATTTACTGGAGACTATTGTAATACGAGGGGAAGGAAATGTCAAGAGAAAATTAGCACTCGAATTTGGTGAGTGCTAACAATGGGTGGGGAGGGCTGGGTTTTGGCAGGTTATATGCCTTGGAAGAAGTCGTCGTAATGGCATTGGAACAGGCGGCGGAGGGCAGCGAGTTCGCTTGTGCGGATGTTGTAGGTGCCGTTTTCGATGTGGGCATAGAAGTCGCGTGACATGTTGATGCCGTCTAATTGCAGTTTTATGGATACTTGCTCTTGGGTGAGACCGGATTTTAATCTTAGTTTGCGGATATTGGCTCCAATGCACAGGTCTTGCTTGATTTTTTGATCCATGTGTGTCTCCCGAAAATGTGTGGTATTTCACATGCTTTGCTTGATTATATGTAATATTTTGTGTAAAATAGTGTGATATACCACACACAGGAGGAGAAAAGAAAATGAATGCAAGGATGATGAGGTTATTGAAATGGATTAACAGGCATGGGGAGGATTGGCAAACGATTTGTGGAATAGGAAAATATCCGATTGACAGTATGGAATATATGAGATTGCATAATAAACTGGTATCAATGGGGGTTGAGGAAATGACTTTAGTATTATTAACACATCATATGTATGCAGTGCGGGATAGGATTGCCGATACGCTGCAGATATTCAAAAAGTATGGGATAAAAGGAAACGAAGTTGTATAAGTAAGAAAAGGTATTTTTTGTTGATTATTGACAAAAAGTGTGGTAAAATTTATAAAATATTATATGAATAGAAGAAACATATAGGGGATTTAAAAAAATAAATGTAATTAAGATATCAAGTTGGGGGGCGCTATATGAAGCTTTCACGGGAAATGAAACTGATCATTGCAAAATCCGGCTCTGAAAACAGGTGGCTTCCTCTTTGGCTGCATGCAGAGGATACTGCAAAAGTGATGAGTGAACTCATTCATTTGCGCTATTCTTCTCTTCCGGAAGTATGCGGGATGTCTTTTGGCGATTTTAAAAGAACGGCCATATTGCTTGCCTATCTCCATGATATAGGAAAGATTACGCCGCTTTTTCAGTCAAAGATATTAAAAGCTCTGCCTGCAAGGCGTTCTGTGTTTGAGCATTACGGGATTCACAATATCCTTGAAAATTTTATTGACAAGGAGAAATCTCATCATACAAAATGCGGCGAGGCGATCTTACTGGGGTTGGGATTTCCAAAAGGATTTTCTTCCATTATCGGCGCGCATCATGGTATGCCGGCTGAGGGGCTGCTTCATCATATTGAGAATTATTCGGCCCATTTTTTTGGAATGCCGGCGGATCGCAGGCTGTGGAACGGATTGTATGAAGAATGGACAGCGTTTTCTCTGGAACAGGCAGGATTCGGAGACTGTTCTGAGATACCGGCGCTTTCTAAAAGAAGCGAGGTTTTGATGTCGGCGCTGCTGATTATGTCGGACTGGCTGGCAAGCAATCAGGAGAATTTTGAACTTCTGGATGAGGATGTGATTTTATCGGAGGACGAGTATCCGCAAAATCGCTGCCGGAATGCCTTTGAAAGGCTGAAGCTGCCCGAATCCTGGGAGTCTAGCGAGGAACGGATTTTTGATAAAGGTTTCAAAGAGCGTTTCGGATTTTTTATGAACGCAATCCAAAAAGAAGTGATACATACGGTGGAAAACTGCCGGGAACCAGGGCTGTTTATTTTAGAAGCGCCTATGGGTCTGGGAAAAACAGAAGCGGCTCTTGCCGCGGCGGAAATCCTTGCCGCAAAATGTGGGAAAACAGGTCTGTTTTTTGGGCTTCCGACGCAGGCAACCGCCAACGGCATTTTTGAGCGCGTTGTGCGGTGGGCCAGGTTTCAGTCCGATGAGGTGGTTCACGGCATCAATCTGGCGCATGGAAACGCGGAATTTCAGCCGGTTTTTGCAAAATTGAAAAACGATTGTCTGCCGCAGACAGATTTTGACGGGGAAAGCAGGCTGGTGGTGAACTCGCTTTTCAGCGGCAGCAAGATGTCGTTGCTGACAGACTTTGTGGTGGCGACTGTAGATAGACTTTTAATGTCCGCTTTGAAGAAAAAACACGTTATGCTGCTGCATTTGGGGCTGTCTCAAAAAGTAGTAATTATAGACGAGTGCCATGCCTATGACGCCTACATGAACCAATATCTGGATACGGCGCTGGCCTGGCTGCACGAATACCGGGTTCCCGTAATTCTGCTTTCGGCGACGCTTCCTTTCAGCCGGCGAAAAGAGTTGGCCGAAGCTTATATAAATAACAGAAAGCAAGTGTTTGAGCTTCCAGAAACCGCTTATCCGCGTCTTACTTATACGGATGGCAACGGAGTATTTACAAAGGCTTTGCCGGAGCAAAGCACGGGCAGAGGGATCCATATTACCCGCGGCGACGAGGACATGGCTGTTGAGAAAATTATATGCGCGGTACGCCTGGGGGCATGTGTCGGCGTCATCTGCAATACGGTTGTGCGGGCGCAGAGTTTTGCCGGGAGAATCCGCGATGTGGACGGCGCTGAGGTAATCCTGTATCACGCGCAGTATATTATCCCGGACAGAATGGAACACGAAGAAGCGCTGAAAAAGCGAATCGGAAAGAAGTCGACGGCAGAAATACGAAAGGGCGTAGTCGTCGTGGGGACGCAGGTCCTGGAACAGTCCCTGGATATTGATTTTGATCTTTTGATTACGGATCTTTGCCCTATGGATCTTCTGCTTCAAAGGATAGGACGGCTTTGGCGCCATCCCCGCGCAGACAGGCCGCGGGGGTGTGAATCGGCGGAATGCTTTGTTTTGGGGACAGAGGAGCTTGACCGCTCTTCGGAACAGATTTATACAAGATGGCTGCTTTTGCGGACAAGAAAGCTTCTTCCCTGCCATATCGCGATTCCAGGCGATATTGATCCGCTTGTGTATGAGACTTACCAGGATGCGGAGCCGGAAGGCGAAGATGAAAAAGCAGCCTGGACAGAATATCGGATGCTGATTCAGGACAAGAGGCAAAGAGCGAAGGGTTTTTTGATGGCAAAGCCGAAGGAAAGCAAATGGGGCAGCGATCTTCACGGCTGGCTTCAAAACTCTGCGGGAGATCATGAAGGCAGTGCTCTGGCGACGGTACGCGACGGAACATTTTCTATAGAGGTTCTTGTTCTGGTACAATATGCGGACGGTACGCTGGGAATGCTGCCGTGGCAGGCGAACGGGATGAGGTATTGGCCTGCGATTTGTCCGTCGGATGATGAATGCCGTCAGATTGCCCAGCAGAAACTTCGCCTTCCGGAGAGATTTTGCTATGATATAAACAGAACGTTAAACGAGCTGGAAGAAATGGATCGGTATTTGACGGGATTTCAAAAATCCCGCTGGCTGAAAGGACAGCTTGTGCTTTTGCTGAACGAAAGCCTCAGCGCACAACTGTGCGGTGTTATGGTTACCTATTCGCAGGACAGCGGGCTTACTTATACAAAGGAGGAAGATAGGTGAACGATAAAGATTTTAATTTGCTGGACGAGCCATGGATCCGAGTTATCGACGGGGACTGTAATGTTCATGAAGTATCGTTGATCAAGTTGTTTGAACAGGCGCATAACTACAAGGATTTGTGCGGCGAGCTGCCGACGCAGGATTTTGCCATGCTGAGGTTGCTGCTGGCGGTTTTGCATACGGTTTTTTCACGGTATGATGAAAACGGAGACGAGAGTCCGTTCGAAGATTTCGGCGAAGCGCTGGAGCGTTGGAAAGTGCTGTGGGAAAACGGGAGATTTCCTGCGGAGGCGATAACAGAGTATCTGGAATCCCAACGAGAGAATTTTTATTTGTTTCATCCGGAAAGGCCGTTTTATCAATGTGAGCATGCAAAAGCAGGCACAGAGTATTCCGCATCCAAATTAAATGGCAATTTATCTGAAAGCAGCAATAAACTTCGCCTTTTTGCAGATATAAGCGGAAAAGCAAAAGAAGAGATGTCTTTTGCCGAGGCAGCGCGCTGGCTGTTATATGTGAACGCTTATGATGATACTTCCGCAAAACCCTCAAGGGAATCGAAAGAACGCGGGGTGAAGCTGCCGTCCGTCGGCGTCGGCTGGCTTGGAAAGCTGGGAATTATTTTTGTCACAGGAGATAATCTTTTTGAAACGCTCATGCTGAATCTGATTATGGGAAATGAAAACAGAGAGCTTTTGGAGAAAGAAATTCCTGTTTGGGAGAGAGAAAAAATCGCGGACGGCGAACGAACCCAGATATCGTTCCCGAATAACTTTTCCGAGTTGTACACGCTGCAGTCAAGACGTCTGTACCTGAAAAAGAACGATAAAAAAGTCACAGGATATTTTTTGCTGGGAGGAGATTTTTTTGACAGGGAACAAAAGCCGGGCGCAGGATGGATGGAACCTATGACAGTCTGGAGAAACCCGGACAACAAAAAAACAGACGTTTATATCCCGCAGCGGCATGACGCTTCCAAACAGTTTTGGAGAGAGTGCCCTGCCGCTGTTTTGGGCGACGAAAAAAATCAGCAGCCAGGAATCATTGTATGGATAAAAAATCTGGAAGAAAGGGGATGGATTAAGAATTATGATTTGAATGTTCGAATTGTGTCGGTACAGTATGGTGATAAAGACTTTTTTGTGACGAATGTTTTCTCTGATTCCCTTCAAATGCACGCTTCTCTGCTTTCCGATATGAATGTGTCGTGGCGGAACATGGTGCTGGACAGCATTGAATTTTGCGACAGTATTGCCAAAAAGGTGTGGTCGCTTGCAAAAGATGTCAATTTGGCTTGCGGCGGCAGCAACAGTACGAAGGAAAGCAAGGGAACTTCCGCATTTTTTGCGGAAAATGTCAAGGCGGATTTTTATAACCGCATAGACGGGCCTTTTAGAAGATGGCTTTATGGACTCAACCCCGAACCCGGCCGCGACGATATTCTTTACCATAAAAAAGAGGAGTGGCGGCACGAATGTGTGTGGGCAGCTAGAAAATTAGGGAATGAAATCATACGTCAGGCGGGCGCGGCAGCTATTTTCGGAAAAACAAAATCAGGTTCTGATGACAAGAAAAGCAGCGAGACGTTTTCGGCCGCCAGAGCTATGAATCGATTTTTAAGCGGACTGAATGCCGCCGAAAAGAGTTAAGGAACGGGAGGTGAAGAAAAATGGAAACGGGAACAGAAGCAAAAATTCATAAATATGTGAAAGCGCAGATCGATTTGCTGGCAAAGGAGGACAGAGTTCTTGACCAAAGCAGCTCTAAGGCACAGCTGGCGCAGCTTCGCCGGGGCATCGGAAAAAGTCCGGGAGAACTTCCTGAATTGTGGGGGGTGTTTCTGAAGAACATGCCGGAGGAACTGATGGGGAAAGACGGCAAGCCGTCCTACGCAGAGTGGGCGGTCTATACGGCATTGACGCTGTTCGCACTTCATCAGCAGGGACATTCCGTCCCGATGAACGAGGAAGGCGAAGAAAACCGTCTCGGACGAGCCATGCGAAAACTGGTTCGCAGTACGGAAGATGAGGAAAATATAAGACGAAAACTTAGCATTGCGGCGAGATCCGATGATATGGCGGAGCTTTCCTATCACTTAAAAACACTTGTGCGGCTTTTTGGAAACCACGATATCAGGCTTGATTATGTAGAACTGGCAAAAGACCTGTACTGGTTTCAATTCGAGAACCAAGCGGATCAAATCCGCTTGAAGTGGGGCCAGGATTTTTATCGGTTTGCTGAAACGAAGGATAACGGAAGAGGAAGAGAAAGATGAAGAATAATTTATATGTAGACATTCATGTGCTGCAAAACGTTCCGCCGAGCTGTATCAATCGCGATGATACGGGCAGCCCGAAAACAGCCAAGTATGGCGGCGCGGTGAGAGCCAGAGTTTCTTCCCAGGCATGGAAGCACGAAATGCGCACCATGTTCAGAGAAATGCTGTGTGAGGAGGAAGTAGGAGTCCGCACAAAAAAGATTTCTCAAATGATTGCTAATGTGATGAGAGAGATTGATGACAGTATAGAAAGTGAAAAAGCAAATACGCTTGCATTGAATGCGTTAGGAAATGCAGGGATAAAAACAGACAAAGAAGGATTATCCTCCGTATTGATGTTTTTCAGTGCAGCGCAGGCAAAAGCTCTGGCGCGTTTGGCAATTCAACAAAGCAAAGACAAAAAGGAATATCAAAATGCCTTAAAAGCTGCGCCTTCTATGGATATGGCGTTGTTCGGCAGGATGGTGGCTGCCGACCCGTCTCTGAATTTTGACGCGGCCGCACAGGTTGCGCATGCGATATCTACGCATGCGGTACACAATGAGTACGATTATTTTACCGCGGTAGACGATTTGATTCGGGGCGAAGAATCGGGAGCAGGACATCTAGGGACCGTGGAATTTAACTCAGCGACGCTTTACCGATATGCGACCGTAAACGTTATTGAGCTGCAAAAAAATTTGGGAACTCAGACAGAAGAAGCGGTAAAATGTTTTGCCGAGGCGTTTATTAAAACAATGCCTACAGGAAAGCAGAATACGTTTGCAAATCGAACGCTTCCCGATTTTGTCTATATTGCGCTGAGAACCGATCAGCCGGTCAATCTTGCAGGCGCCTTTGAAAAACCTGTTTCCGGCACAAACGGCTATCTTGAAGAGTCTGAGAAAAAATTCCGCGAATATGCTGATACGATATATCATAAATTCGCATGTGAACCGGAAAAAGTCTGGGAATTTGGCGAGATGAATATCTCGCAGATCCTTGAAGAAGTAAAATCTGCCGTAAGAGAAAAATTGTCCGGAAGCAGAGGTGAGTGATATGGCAACCCTGCTTTTAAGGCTTGCAGCTCCCTTGCAGTCGTGGGGAAGCAGTTCAAAATTTGAAATAAGAACAACGGAAAAAATGCCGACGAAAAGCGGTGTTGTAGGAATGCTGGCGGCAGCGCTGGGGATGAGAAGAGACAGCGATCTGTCAAAGCTGAATATGCTTACATTCGGAGTCCGCGCCGACCGTGAGGGCGAGGATATCACGGATTTTCACATGGCGCATTCTGAAAAGAGTTCCTATGTGACGTATCGTCATTATCTTTGCGACGCGATATTTTTAGCTGGATTAGAGGGGGAATACGAACTTTTGAAGGAACTGGAGATTGCTTTGCAAAACCCGCAGTTTCCGTTGTTTTTAGGACGGAGGTCATGTCCGCCTACTTTGCCCGTTGTGATAGGAATCCGTGATTTGCCGCTTGAAACTGCACTTCGCGAAGAACCGCCGCTTAGCGAAAAACACGAAAACATGCTGCGGATACAGATTGAAACGAAGAAGCCAGGCGCAGGAATGCTGCAGGACATGCCAATATCCTTCAATCCGGCCAGGCGGGTATACGGCTATCGCAGACTCACGGAAGGCTTTGTGGAGTGCAGTCAAAATGAAACGGAATATGACGCGATGCGGGAATTGGGGTGATACAATGTATTTATCGCGGATAACACTGAATACTGCGCTCCGGGAAACGATGAAAGCGCTGGTATCGCCGAATCTTTTTCATGGTGCGATCGAGAGATCCTTTGACGGTGCGCGGGCACGCAGGCTTTGGCGGATTGACGATTTAGATGGAAAGAAGTATATTTTGCTGGTAAGCGAAGCTATACCCGATCTGGAACATTTTGCAAAGCAATTCGGCTATGCCGGCGAATATGAGACAAAAGACTATTCGCCGCTTTTGGACAGGATTATGGACGGCGGAATATGGCAGTTTAGATTGACGGCGAATCCCGTGGTTTCAAAAATGAATGGAAAAATCATGGCGCATATCACGCCGGAATATCAAAAAAAGTGGCTAGGCAGCCGTGCGCAGAAGCTGGGGTTTTCGGTGGATGAGGCTGAATTTCAGACAGTGCAGTCAAGGTGGTATGATTTTCGAAAAAAGAATGGTACCGGCAGTTCAAGGGTTCGTCTGCTTTCTGTAACATTTGAGGGGATTCTTACCGTAACGGACGCCGGCCGGTTTCGGGAAACGCTTTGTAATGGAATAGGCAGGGAGAAGGCCTATGGACAGGGATTGATGACGATCATAAGGTGTAAAAATGCAGAATAATGCGGGAATGATAAAACCGGAATTGGCAGAACTGCCGCAGATCCGTGACAGAATGTCGTTTATTTATCTGGAGCATTGTGCGATTAACCGGGAGGACAGCGCGGTAAAGGTCACGGATATGGGCGGAGATGTATTTATTCCCGCCGCGGCCATAACGACATTGTTGTTGGGACCTGGCTGCAAGATCACTCACCGTGCAATGGAACTGATTGGCGACAGCGGCATAGGCATAGTGTGGGTAGGCGAGCATGGTGTGAGATATTATGCGCATGGGCGTGCGCTTAATTCGCATACCAGGCTGCTGCTAAAACAGGCAGAGCTTGTCAGCAATACGCGCAAACATCTCAGCGTAGTACGAAAGATGTATCAAATGCGTTTTCCTGAGGAGGATGTGAGCGGGCTTACGCTGCAGCAGCTTCGAGGCAGAGAGGGAAGCCGGGTTAGAGCAACATATAGAGAATACGCAAAAAAATGGAAAATACCATGGAAGGGCAGAGAATATGACCCGGAAGATTTTTCGTCCGGTACTCCTGTAAACCAGGCTCTCTCTGCGGGAAATGTATGCCTGTATGGGCTGGCGCATTCGGTTATTTGCGCATTGGGATGTTCGGCGGGCTTAGGATTTGTACATGTCGGTCATGAGTGTTCGTTTGCCTATGACATTGCGGATCTTTATAAGGCGGAAACAACGATTCCAATTGCGTTTGAAACGGCGGCGAAAGTTCGCGACGAGTTTGAAGATAAAATTCCTCAGGATTTCTCAGGTATGATCCGGCGCAGACTTCGTGATGAGATTGTAAAAAGTCATTTATTGGAGCGAATGGTTCATGACATCAAGTACCTGCTTTCCGATGATGAAAATCCGAAGGAAGAGGAGGAAGCAGTTTATCTTTGGGATAATAGGAAGGACCGCGTTGAGAATGGCAAGCAGTATCGTGAAGAGGGAGTAGGAGAAAATGGTAGTGATAACCATGAATAACTGTCCGCCCAAATTACGCGGTGATTTGACCAAATGGCTGTTTGAGATCCACACTGGCGTTTATGTCGGCCAGGTAAGCGCAAAAGTACGGGAAATGCTCTGGAGCAGAGTTTGCCAAAATATAAAGGATGGGCAGGCTGTAATGGTATATAGCTTTGCAAATGAACAACATCTGGAATTTCGCACGCATAATACGGAGTGGAAAATTCGTGATTTTGACGGCATTAAACTGATGATGCACCCTGAAGCGCCGGAACAAACGGAAGAGGTACTGCCAAAGGGGTTCAGCAATGCGTCGAGACGTTTAATTGCGGGCAGGCGAAAACGGAGCGCCGGCAGCATCGGGCAGGAATGGGTTTTTTTGGATATCGAAACAGATGGTTTGGATTTTGAAAGAAGCAGAATCATTGAAATGGCGGCGCTTGTTGCGGATGAAACGAGAATTAAACTGTCGTGGAGCGCTCTGATAAAACAGGATAAGGCATTATCGCCCCAAATAGTAGAGCTGACTCATATAACCGATGAAATGTTGAGCGGAGGAATAGAACTGGGGTGTGCGTTAAAACAGTTGGGTGATATAGTGAGCGGAAGGGTGGCGGTATGTTTTAACAAGAGTTTTGATATACGATTTTTAGAAAGAGAGTTTGAAAGGAATAATTTGGAAATTCCGTTTGGAAAGGTAATTGACGCTTTGGCACTTGCGCGAAAAAGAGTTAGAGATGTGAATAATTATAAATTGGGATCTTTGGCGGAGTACTTTGGAATTTCCTGTAAACAGCACAGGGCGTTGTCGGATTGTGAAACGTTGTATAGAGTGTTTTTAAAACTGAATGAAATATGAAGTGCATGGTATTAAGAATGCTTGTTTTAAGGGACCTTTTTAGCCTTTTCCCCGCGTAGGCGGGGGTGATCCCTTTGCGCGCTTAAGAAAGGGGCGGCGGATCGAACTTTTCCCCGCGTAGGCGGGGGTGATCCTCGTGCTGGATCGGGACAGCATGTCCCCCAGCGCTTTTCCCCGCGTAGGCGGGGGTGATCCCCACTCCCAGGAATGCCCGCGGGCCAGCTGGTACTTTTCCCCGCGTAGGCGGGGGTGATCCTGGTATCCACACGCCAGATGCAGGAGGTTCAGGCTTTTCCCCGCGTAGGCGGGGGTGATCCTAAGCTCACAGAAGAGATCGGTGAGATGGGAGCCTTTTCCCCGCGTAGGCGGGGGTGATCCTGATTCCCGTTTTGGAATTTATGGACACATCTTCTTTTCCCCGCGTAGGCGGGGGTGATCCCGTCCAAATATCCTTTCATGGTTTCCCCTTTCCCTTTTCCCCGCGTAGGCGGGGGTGATCCCGGTGAACGACCTGGATGGAGACGTGGTAAATTCTTTTCCCCGCGTAGGCGGGGGTGATCCCGGTGAACGACCTGGATGGAGACGTGGTAAATTCTTTTCCCCGCGTAGGCGGGGGTGATCCTGTCACACCCGCCGCCAATGGCCTTATACCAGCCTTTTCCCCGCGTAGGCGGGGGTGATCCCTATCCGAACTGCTATGGAGTGGCGAAGAGTAACTTTTCCCCGCGTAGGCGGGGGTGATCCTTCTATTTGCGTGATGAATGCAGACAGATCAACCTTTTCCCCGCGTAGGCGGGGGTGATCCCCATATGCTTCTAATTCTGTCATAAGAATAGCTCTTTTCCCCGCGTAGGCGGGGGTGATCCCTAATAAGGCTATCAATAACGGAAGTGCAATTCCTTTTCCCCGCGTAGGCGGGGGTGATCCTAGATTATGTCGGTTTTGAAAAGGACAGATACTCTTTTCCCCGCGTAGGCGGGGGTGATCCCGGTCGACGGTCGGCCATATTGGGAGACGTTTGCTTTTCCCCGCGTAGGCGGGGGTGATCCCCATGGAACATTCCTTTTAAGTGTTCCGGGTACCTTTTCCCCGCGTAGGCGGGGGTGATCCCTGTTCTTTCCCAGTAAGTGAGATATGTTATAACTTTTCCCCGCGTAGGCGGGGGTGATCCTCCGCACTCACCGCCTCCAGGTAAGGGCGTCTCCTTTTCCCCGCGTAGGCGGGGGTGATCCTTTTACGAAGAATCCCTTGCTGGTGCTGTGGGACTTTTCCCCGCGTAGGCGGGGGTGATCCTATGAAGTACTGGGATAAGAAGCGTGAGTATTACCTTTTCCCCGCGTAGGCGGGGGTGATCCCAGGGAGTCACAAAGCAGCTGGTGAGGGCTTGCCTTTTCCCCGCGTAGGCGGGGGTGATCCTGACATCTCTCGTGTTCATGCTCATCTGGTTGGCTTTTCCCCGCGTAGGCGGGGGTGATCCTCGTTCGCTTCAAAAGCGGTCCGCAGGCTGTCGCTTTTCCCCGCGTAGGCGGGGGTGATCCTAAGTCCTAATACAATCTCAACATGGCGGTGTCCTTTTCCCCGCGTAGGCGGGGGTGATCCCTAGACAGGAGCAAGCGGTCACCGCCCTGTCGACTTTTCCCCGCGTAGGCGGGGGTGATCCCCAGTAAGAAAAGCACTTTTTAACAATCAAAGGCTTTTCCCCGCGTAGGCGGGGGTGATCCCTAGTAGCGTAATGTCTCATACTTTGTAACTCCCTTTTCCCCGCGTAGGCGGGGGTGATCCTATAGCAGAAAGTATACATGTAGCGGATCGAGTCTTTTCCCCGCGTAGGCGGGGGTGATCCCAACGTCATCTATCATATTTTTTAAAGTTGTTCCTTTTCCCCGCGTAGGCGGGGGTGATCCTACTGTACCCGCCCAGTGCGCTATCAATACTGTCTTTTCCCCGCGTAGGCGGGGGTGATTGGTATCCACAACCTTGCCGCTGGATACTTGCGGTCTTTTCCCCGCGTAGGCGGGGGTGATCCTACGTGGGAGTGCGTGAAATCTGCGGTCAATGACTTTTCCCCGCGTAAGCAGGGATGCTCCTATCTATAACGGCAATTATGGCGAGGGATTCGACTTTTCCCCGCATAGGCGGGGGTGATCCCACCGGCTGCCAGTCTGCGGCGACGAACACTGGCTTTTCCCCACGTAAGCGGAGGGCCATGTTATTGGGTGCCACTCAGAAAATACATATACAGTCCCAGGCTCCCGCATCCTAGAGCAGCAAGACCATCGCGCAGAGGTGTATCCTTGTGAACAAGCTATGCCTTTTAAAGACAGGCATGAAGGACATCCCCGCCGAGCAGCAAAACAAGCTGAAAATGCTTGGACATAAATTCAGAAACGGATGTAAAAGACCTCCGGCTTCTAGGCCTGGAACAGAGTAACGAAACGCCTGGAAAAGGAGCCCTTTGTCTGAGAAAATTTTTGTGCGTAAATTGGGACGCTGAACTCTACAGCATGATAGAGACAGCTAAGGCCAACAGACGGAATGTGTTCCAGGTACATCTATGTTCTTCTATTGTATATGCCTGCCAATAAAGACTATTTCAGAGAGTTGAAATTTTTTATGAGTTTGATTATATCCCATTAGCCACTTCCGCTACAACTTTATTATAGTATGTCATTCGCGGAAAAACAGTTTTCCTTATCCGGTTTTTGTAGTATAATGAATCAAGATAAACAGCCGCATTTGCTTGTACAAAGAACAGGCAGGTTAAAGTCAACCACCAAGCAAATAGAAAAGTATCCCGGAGAGCAATGAAAAAGAGGGAAACAGGCAAAAAAGGAAAGGAAATACAGACATGGGACTTAATTACGGATTTAATCCATTTAATACGTTCAGCACCCCGTTCACCCTGATGTTTGTTGTGATTCTGATTGTTTTTGTTATAAACGCATTCAGAGGGTTTGCACAGTGGAATCAAAACAACCACTCCCCGCGGCTTACGGTTTTTGCCGTGGTTACTTCAAAGCGGATTAACGTATCCCATGGTGCCCATTCAAATACCGACGTCCATCATGGTTCCACGACCTGGTACTACGTCACGTTCCAGGTGGAAAGCGGAGACCGAATGGAATTTACCGTAAGCGGCCCGGAGTACGGCATGCTGAGCGAAGGCGACGAAGGCAGTCTTTCCTTTCAGGGGACAAGATACCTGTCTTTTGAGAGAATCCCGGTCGCCGCGACGGGCTGCGAGGACTAATGACAATAAAGCCGGATACGCCCATGCAAAAGAGGTTTTGCGGTATGCAGAAAACAGCCGCAGAGCGGGTGCCGGCCGGTTCCCCGGACGATTTGGTGTGCATGCCACCATGTCCGGGGAACCGGCCGGCATCTGCTTTGCGGCGTGTCTTCGCCCCATAACCCTTCTTTCCCCATCACCGCTCCTCCTCAAAAGGAATCCCCTTCTGCCTGAAAAACCCCCTCACCATCCGATCCCACTCATGGTCAAGATTTTTAGACAAATCAAACACGTTCAGCGAAGTTCCCGTATAGCAGGAGAGGGCCTGGTTCGTATAGCGCAGGTTTAAAAACAGTCCGCCGACATCCTCGGGGCGATACGACAGCCCGGTCTGCTTTAAAAATTTTTCCACATTGTAACCGGCCAGCCGAAAAACGATCTTAAACTGTCCGGGCAGACGATTTCCTTTAATCAGCTGGAAAACAAGCGGCCGTAGCTGCTTCCAGGCGACCAGCTTTGCATCGGGCAGTTCTTCTAATTCTTCGGCGGAGAAATAGTCCCCCGGAATATGGCCGTCAATCTGGAACGTACACAGCGTGGACAAGCTGAGTTCCGATACAAGAAAAGCGTCAAAATCTTCGGCAGCAAAAAGTTTGTTGGTGGTGAGACGAATATCCGGAAAGTGAAGGGCAATCATGAGATGTCTCCTTATTGCAGTGTGATAATCAGATCTTTAACCACAATGATTGTAACACAGAAGAAAAAGAAATTCAATTCCTATACGTCATTCCAGGCCGAATTCGGACAGGGCCGTCGGAACGGCTGCCCTCGTACTGCTCGGTATATCCGTTTCGGCAAAGTTCCCACAAGATGGCGTATATAGCGCTTTCCTGTGTATCCGAAAAGCTTGCGTGGAGCAGGCAGAGCATGAGAAGGTCTTTTTTCAGCACAAGGATACTCCTGTCCCGGTCAGGCCGGCGAGGGTCAAAAAGAGACAACTTTGCAGACAATGCTTCTGCTGGTCGATTTTTGAGCTGTGCCATATAACGTTGGCTTGTTCGCTTCATATTAACCCCTTTCTGCTATGTGCCGATGCTTTCAGGAGTCAATCCGATTAAAGAAGGAATCCGGTCTGCAATTACCTTTGGATAAAGTTCACAAAAATCCACTCTCTATTTTATCATTTTTGTACATTGACAAATCCATTGGATTCTATTAAAGTTTTACAATATAAGGAATGTTACTCTTTGAGGCATCACCGGAATTGTATCCGTTTTGTGTTGCGCCCAAAGAGTTTTTTTATTTATAAAAACACACTGCACAGCCACAGATCAGGTTTCTTGTATGGGTTGTTCTATTTCGGGGGAGGATACATATATCGTTTCTTTTGTCTGGGGGGGAGGTGCGGCAGTGAAGGTGATTCGGAGATTTAATAACAACGTGGTTCTCTGTGTCGATAATAATGGTCGCGAAGTGGTTGCTTTTGGGAAAGCACTGGGTTTCAATAAGATTCCCTACGAACTGACCGACCTGAAACGGATTGAAAAGAGCTACTACGGCATAGAAAACCGATATCTGAAAATGATTAACGATCTGACGCAGGAATCCCTGGAGCTGTCGAGCCAAATCTTGGATTGGTGCCGGGCGCAGCTGCAAGGCCGGATCAATCCGAATCTGCTGTTTACAATGGCGGACCATATTGACTTCTGCATTGAGCGCTATAAAAAAGAAACCAGCGTTAGGATGCCTCTGTATCTGGATTTTCGCAATCTTCATCCAAAGGAGTTTGCGATCGGAAAGCGTGCGGTCGAGAAAATAAACGCCGTATTTCACGTACACTTATCGCAAGATGAAATTTTGGGCATTGCAATGAATATCCTGAACGCGGAATCTGATTTGGAATCGAATAAGATCTATAAAGGCGCCGAACAGATGACGGAAGAAATTATCGAAATTATCGAGGCGGAATTTCAAATGGAGATCAATAAGGATTCGGCCAACTATGCAAGATATGTAAGTCATATGCAGTATCTGTTTTTGCGCATTGATAGAAATGAGGTATTAAACGACGGGAACGGCGCTATGTATGTGTCTTTTTCAGAACAAGAACCAAAGATTTGCGAGTGTGTGTTGAAAATAAGCGATTATATTGTAAGAATGAAACAGTACAAATTGAATCGGGACGAATTATTATACCTGATGATTCATATCAAGCGCTTATGCATCCGGGAGGAATGTTACCAGCAGGGCATCACCTCAGAGAAGAAGCAGTAAGAGGTCTGCTTTTTCCTGAGGTTTTTTTAATGAGATTTAGGCAATACAGGCGCGCAGTATTGTTTGAATGATACTATTGTATTCTTATAGAAATGAGAGGGTTTTGTTATGGCAAAGAAAAAATACGATGAACTGTCGCAACAGATTATTGAAATGGTCGGCGGCCGGGACAATGTCCAGTTGTGCCTGCACTGCATGACACGTCTGAGATTCCATTTGAAAGATCTCAGCATTGTGCGGCTGGAAGAAATCAATAAAGTGGAGGGTGTGGTAGGCAGCCAGATTACGGGAGATCAGCTGCAAATTATTATCGGTACTCATGTAAAGAGCGTCTATGATGTAGTGTGTTCCCAGCTGGGAGTTGCGGCTCAGGAAGGGATCGCCGAAAACCTGGATGGGGAGGCCAGAGGCGGGAAAAAGAAGAACATTCTGGGTATGCTGGTATCAAATATCATCGGTATCATAGGGCCGCTGATCCCGGTTTTGGTGGGCACGGGACTGGGCAAATGTATCCTCATGATCGTTTCCATGCTGGGGCTGGCTAATGCGGATTCCTCGATGACCTATTACGTATTTAATTTTGTTTTCGACGCGGGATTTACGTTTTTGCCGGTGTTTGTTGCGCTTGCGGCTGCCAGGCATTTCAAATGCAACATGTATATTGCCGCTGTGCTGGGCTGTGCGTTAATACATCCCAACTGGAATACAATGGTGTCGGCTCTTGACCCTAAATTCATCGGTGAAATGTTTGGCATTTTCCCGCTATACGGAATGCCCTACACTTCGACGTTGATTCCGGCGATGCTGGCGGTATGGGTGATGGCCAAATGGGAACATTGGCTGGAAAAGGTTTTGCCGGAGCTGATCAAAGGCGTTGCCAAACCGCTGATCGTGCTGCTTGTGATGACGCCGCTTACCTTTCTTCTCCTGGCTCCGGCTGCGGGGATTGTTTCGATCTACCTGGGACAGGCGCTGCTGTGGATTTATAATACGTTTGGGATGATCGGAATGGCGGTTCTCTGCATCGTATATCCGTGGCTGGTGGTCACGGGGATGCATTCGACGCTGGCGATTGCCGGAATCCAGATTTTGTCCCAGACCGGCTATGACCCGCTGTCGAGGGTTTTGACATTGACGGCAAATATGGCCCAGGGATCGGCAGCCTTTGCCTGCGCGGTTAAGACGAAGAATAAAAAATTCAGGAGTACCTGCGTTTCCGCCGGCTTTACGGCTTTTGTCGGCGGCATTACCGAGCCGTGCATCTATGGCGTTACTCTGCGTCTGAAGAAGCCGATGTATGCGGTGATGATTGGCTGCGGCGCGGCAGGGCTGTATGCCGGCCTGATCGGATTAAAAGCCTACGCGTTTATGTCGCCAAGCCTGGTGAATTTCCCCATGTGGATCGGCGGCGAGGGGAGCGCCAACCTGATTCACGCGTTTATAACGATGGCGATTGCCATTGCAGTAACCTTTGTTGCGACTCTCCTGATCGGTTTTGAGGATCCGGAGGAGGGGGCGCAGAAAGCGGCAGAAGCGTAAAAAGGAGGGACAGTGATGCCTTATGCGGATTTGCATATGCATACCGACTATAGCGACGGCGTACATACGATCGAAGAGGTCGTATCTCTGGCCCGACAAAAGGGTATTCATACGATTGCCATTACCGACCACGATACGGTATTCCACTATGAGCAGGTTAAGGCGGTCTGCCAAAACCAGGGGATGGAAACCATACGCGGAGTGGAAATGAGCTGTTATGATTTTAATGTATTAAAAAAGGTACATATAGTGGGCCTGTGGCTCAACGACAATCCCGTACATGTGGAAGCATTGTGCCAAAAGACGCTTTCCTGCAGGGATGCATACCATCACAAGCAGATCGAGCAGATGGCCCAAAAGGGATTGGCGATTACCTATGAGGATGCAAAAAAATACGCTCCCCACAATATCGTGTTTAAAATGCATATCTTTCGGGCTTTGTGTGAAAAATACCCGGAATACAGGGAACCGCAAAAATACCGGCAGCTTTTTGCGGGCAAAACCGGACGGGAAATCGATTTGCAGATGGGTTATATCGACATAAAGGAAGGAATCGAAGCGATCATAACCGACGGCGGCATTCCGGTGCTGGCTCATCCGTGCGAATACGGGAATTATGAGGAAATCCCCAAGTACGTTTCGTATGGGCTGCGGGGTATTGAGAGATCGCATCCCAGCATGAAAGAGGAGGATTATCGGCTGACCAGGGAATTTGCCCGTACATACCATCTTTTGGAAAGTGGCGGCAGTGATTTCCACAGCGAAGCGCTTACTGCCATGGGAGAATTTGGGGTGACGCAGGGACAATTTGCCGCGTTGAAAGCAGGAAGGGGGAAAACAGCCCTCCACTAAGAATAAAAAAGTGATCCGACAAAATCAGCGTCGTAAAGACTTGACAAAAATCCGTTTCCCCCGTATCATAGTAAAAAACAAAGGTGATGACGAAGAAGAGTATGTCTGCACGCACCCCCAGAGAGGACGGCCCACCGGCTGCAAGGCGGTCCGGGACAGCACAGACAGAACGTGGCTTCCAAACCGGCAGGCTGAAAGCGCGCCCTCCAATTTATCGACAAATGGAGCGGCAGACGGATAAGCCCGCACGACTGGCCCCGTTATAGGCCGAGAGGACGCAGGCTGTTCTGCGTTGAAAACAAGGTGGTACCGCGATCATTCGCCCTTTTGCGCTTAGGCACAGAAGGGCCTTTTTGTGTCAGCAGCGGGCAGCGCGGCCAGGACAAAGCAAAGTCCAGGCTGGCACGGCGGCCCCTGGTACAAGCCCCCGGTGCGCCGCCGTCAAAAGAAAGGAGTCTCCCACATGAAAAAAGAACTGGAAAAAACCTATGCCCCCCAAAACATCGAATCCCGCCTGTACCAAAAATGGCTGGATAAAAAGTACTTCGCCGCCCGTGTAAACCCGGACAAAAAGCCCTTCACGATCGTCATGCCGCCGCCCAACATCACGGGCCAGCTTCACATGGGCCACGCCCTGGACAACACCATGCAGGACATCCTGATCCGCTATAAACGGATGCAGGGCTATGAAGCGCTGTGGCAGCCGGGCACGGACCACGCCGCCATTGCGACGGAAGTCAAAGTGATCGACAAGCTAAAAAGCGAAGGCATTGACAAAAACGAACTGGGCCGCGAAGGTTTCCTTGAAAAAGCCTGGGAATGGCGCAAAGAATACGGAGGCCGGATCGTCAACCAGTTAAAACGTATGGGCTCCTCCGCCGACTGGGACCGGGAGCGTTTTACTATGGACGAAGGCTGCTCCGAGGCGGTGCAGGAAGTATTCATCCGTCTATATAAAAAAGGATACATTTACAAAGGCAGCCGCATTATCAACTGGTGTCCGGTGTGCCAGACCTCAATCAGCGACGCCGAAGTAGAGCATGTGGAGCAGGCCGGCCATTTCTGGCATATCAAATATCCGATTGTCGGAGAGGAGGGCTATGTCGAAATCGCGACGACCCGCCCTGAGACACTGTTAGGCGATACGGCCGTAGCCGTAAATCCGCAAGACGAGCGCTACACCCACCTGGTCGGCAAAATGCTGAAGCTGCCGCTCACCGACCGGCAGATCCCGGTTGTCGCCGATCCTTATGTAGACCGTGAATTCGGCACCGGCTGTGTTAAAATCACGCCGGCCCACGATCCCAACGACTTTGAAGTAGGCAAACGCCACAATCTGCCGGAAATCAATATCCTGAACGACGATGCCACAATCAATGCCGAGTACGGCGGCAAATACGCCGGCATGGACCGCTACGAAGCCCGTAAAGCCATGGTGGCCGACTTGGAAGCCCAGGGACTTTTGGTAAAAACAGAAGATCATGTTCATAACGTCGGAACCCATGACCGCTGTAAGACGACCGTAGAGCCGATGATTAAACCCCAGTGGTTCGTGCGCATGGATGAAATGGCAAAGCCGGCCATCGAATCCCTGAAAAGCGGCCGGCTCAAATTCGTGCCGGAAAGCTTTGGCAAAACCTACCTCCACTGGCTGGAAAATATCCGCGACTGGTGCGTGTCCCGCCAGCTCTGGTGGGGACACCGGATCCCTGCCTATTACTGCCAGGACTGCGGCGAGATGGTAGTAGACAAAACATGCCCTGCCGTTTGTCCGAAATGCGGCAGTACGCATATGATTCAGGACGAGGACACGCTGGATACCTGGTTTTCCTCGGCATTGTGGCCCTTCTCAACGCTGGGCTGGCCGCAGGAAAATAAAGACCTTGCGTACTTCTATCCCACCGACGTGCTGGTGACCGGCTACGATATTATCTTTTTCTGGGTCATCCGCATGGTTTTCTCCGCCCTGGAGCAGACCGGCGCCGAACCCTTCCATACGGTGCTCATCCACGGCCTGGTGCGCGATTCCCAGGGACGCAAAATGAGCAAGTCCCTCGGCAACGGCATCGACCCGCTGGAGGTCATCGACAAATACGGCGCCGACGCCCTGCGTATGACCCTGATTACCGGCAACGCGCCCGGCAACGACATGCGCTTTTACTGGGAACGCGTAGAAGCCAGCCGCAATTTTGCCAATAAAGTGTGGAACGCGTCCCGCTTTATCCTGATGAATATCGAAAAAGCGCCGGTGACGGACGTAGAACTTGCCTCCCTGACCGACGCCGACAAATGGATTCTTTCAAAATGCAATACGCTTTCTAAAGACGTGACCGAAAACCTTGAGAAATACGAACTGGGCATCGCCCTGCAGAAGATATACGACTTTATCTGGGAGGAATTCTGCGACTGGTATATCGAGATGGTCAAACCCCGTCTGTACAACGACGCGGATACAACCAAGGCCGCGGCGCTCTGGACCCTGAAAAACGTCTTAATCCGGTCTCTGAAGCTGCTGCACCCCTACATGCCGTTTATTTCGGAAGAAATTTTCTGCACGCTTCAGGACGAGGAAGAATCCATTATGGTATCCTCCTGGCCGCAGTATGAGGAATCTTTCCGCTTCCCCAAAGAAGAGGAAAGCGTAGAAGTCATCAAAGAAGCCGTGCGCGCGATCCGCAACGTGCGCAGTTCGATGAACGTGCCGCCCAGCAAGAAAGCGCAGGTATTTGTTGTTTCAGAAAACGAAAAAATACGAAATATCTTTGAAAACGGCAAGGTCTTTTTTGAAAGCCTGTCCTCGGCCAGCCAGGCGACCGTACAGCCGGATAAAGCAGGAATCGCACAAGATGCCGTATCGGCGGTGATCCATCAGGCGGTTCTGTACCTGCCCTCTGCCGACCTGATCGACGTGGAAAAAGAAATCGAGCGGCTTGCGAAAGAAGAAAAGCGGCTTGCAGGCGAATTGGCCCGCGTAAACGGGATGCTGTCCAACGAAAAATTCATCAGCCGTGCGCCGGAAGCAAAGATTGCCGAAGAACGTGCCAAGCAGGAAAAATATGCGCAGATGATGGCGCAGGTAAAAGAGCGTCTCGCACAGCTTAGGAAATAAACCACAGGCAGCGGCTGCGGCCCGAAACACCGTTCGTTCCCGCCGGCTCCGACCCGGAACATAGCCGGAGCCGGCCGGGAACGCAGACCGCAACGGAGGGAAACATGGAATTAACACAGCTTCGCTATTTTTACCAAGTGTACCGCGCAGGCAGTATACGCAGCGCGTCAGGCGAGCTAAACGTAACGCAACAAGCCCTCTCGCGGCAGATTCAAAACCTGGAAAAGGAGCTGGGCGTAGCGCTCTTTACCCGCAGCATCAGCGGCGTCGAAGCGACCGAATACGGCCATATGCTTTTTGAAAAAGCAGAAAAAGTTCTGCCGGAGTTAGAAAGCTTCGTCTATTCCGTACAAAAACGAAAACATATCGTTTCCGGTGTGGTCAAACTGGGAATCCAATGCTGGCAGATGGCAGAAGGAAACAATCTGCGCTACGAATGTCTGCGGGAATTTTGCCGCGCATACCCGCAAATCCGCCTGGCGTGGGAAAACGACTCCCCGGCCCGCTGCATTGAGGGTGTGCTGGAGCAGCGGCTTGACTTGTGCGTTACCATGATGCCGGAGCGCCTGGAGTTTTTAGAACTCACTCCTTTACGGGATTTTCAATGGTATATGCTGATGGCAAAGGGACATGAACTGGCAGACCGGGACTGCCTGTCGGTAGAGGATTTGTCCGGCCGAAAAGTAATTCTGGCCGGAGAAGAAACCGGAAGCCGCAATCAAATCACACGGGCTCTTTACGGCAAAACGCCGCCGGAATTTATTGACGTAAAAGAATACCTTTTCGACCTGCTCGGCCAGGAAATACTCGGCAACCAGGCAATGATGCTGACCCTGACCGCCCAGGAGGAACTTTTTAACCCGCAGCGCTTCGTAATGGTACCGCTAAAAGGCGACCTGTGGCGCAGCCGTCTGTATCTCTGCCGTTTGGCCGCCCGCCCGCAGACCCCGGCGGCAGAACTGCTTTTTGATTATTTGCGGGAACACTGGACGGGATTCGGCGAAATCTCGCCGCCGGAACTTTATTAGTAATTTTTATCCGGTTTAATGGTTTCAGGCAAATTTATGGTCTGTTTATCCAAACCTTCAAAAAAATCGTCATAGGCACACTGATAAATTTTTTTTAATTCGATTAACACGCTGACACGGATATTTAGCTGCCCATCTTCATATTTCTGATAGGTGGAGCGGCTGATATCACAAGCCCTGCGTTGCAATTTTGCACAAAGTTTCTCTTGAGAAAATCCATATTTATTTCTCAGCTTTCTAAGGTTTTGACCAATGTTTCGATCACGTCGTAATTTCTGTTCCAAAGTATATCCCTTCCTTTTGACCAGTATTGGTTGCAGCGACTTTTATTGTATGTTATAATCAATGAAATTATTGATCGCGATATTGGTCAAATCAGAACGAAAGCCCGTCTTGTTCATCTTAAAATCCTCTCCTGCCAAGATACATGCAAAATTTACTTGTAGAGGGCTACAAAAAAATACGGCTTTTTCACCCGTATAGGTTTTGTTAAAATATTGCTATCCCCAATAACAAATGCGGGAAGGGCAAGGCGCCGTAAAGGGCGTCCTTCTAGGCCCTGAGAAAACAGAGAAAAGGAGAAGAGGCAATGAAAAAACAAAACCGAAGGCTGCCGGCATTTCTGCTGGCGCTTACCATGCTTGTAAGCCTGGCCGCGTGCGGCAGTCCGGCCGATGCGCCGGCCGCTTCCGAAGCAGGCGAAACAAACGCGCAGGCCACGACCGTACCGCAGACGCAGGCGCCGGCGACAGAAGCCGCGGCAACAGAAAGCGGCGGCCTTTACACGCCGGGCACTTATACGGCGGCGGCCAAGGGCTACGGCGGCGACATTACGGTGACCCTAACCGTAGACAGCGAGAAAATCACCGCCTGCACGGCCGAAGGCCCGAACGAGACACAGGGAAAGGGTTCGATCGCAGTCGAAAACCTGCCGGCTGCGATCGCAGAGGCCGGCAATACACAGGTAGAAGCCATAAGCGGCTGCACGATTTCCAGCAAAGCCATTTTGCAGGCCGCGCAGGCCGCGCTGTCTGAAGCTGCCGGGACAGCCGGCAGTCCGGTAAAAATGAAGCCCGGCACCTACACGGCCAGCGCCTATGGCTTCATCCAGATCGCGCCGGTTGAAGTATCGGTTACGGTAGACGAAAGCAGTATTTTAGATATCCAGGTAAACGGCAACCGCGACAGCGTGGCAATGGTCCGCTCGGTCAATACATATATGATTCCTCGGATGCTTAAATATCAGTCGGTGGCAGTCGACTCGATTTCCGGCGCGACCGCTACCAGCGGAGCCGTGAAAGCAGCAGCGGCGGAAGCGCTTTCGGCGGCGCTTTCAGCCGGCGGTTCCGACCCGGCCGCGCTGGCAGCGTTCCAGACAGCGGAAGTAAAAGACGGCGGCGAACAGACGCTGGAAACCGATGTGCTGGTCGTCGGCATGGGCGGTTCCGGCTGTGCGGCCGCCATGAGCGCGGCGGAGGCGCAGGCCGATGCCGGCCGGGAAGTCCGCGTACTGGCCATTGACAAGGCGGGCCGGTTTGGCGGCACCTCGGCATTCTGCGGAGAGCCGATGGCGGTAAATGCCCCCAAATATAAAGAAGAATTCAACAACGGCGAAGATTATATGGACGGCGACGCACTGCTGGCGGCCTGGAACGAGTATACCGAAGGCGAAGCCAAGATGGAAATCGTAGAAAAATTCCTGGAAAATTCCGGCGATACCATCGATTGGCTGTACTACGATCACGGCTTTTTGTTTAACAATCCGCTGACCGGCTTTGGGCCGGAGGACGTATACCGCTGTAAATATCAATACGTAAGCGCCTTTAATATAGAAGAAGGCCGCGACTACGGCGAAGAAATCACCGGCGGACAGAATACGCAGACCGACAAATATTTCGCCCGTCTGCTGGAGGACTACACAGAGCTGGGCGGCCAGTATATGCTGGAAACAGAAGCTACGGAACTGATCTACGATGCGGCCGGCAACAAGGTGACCGGCGTAAGGGCCGTCGGCCATGACGGAACCGTATACACGATTCAGGCCAAGGCCGTTATCCTGGCATCCGGCGGCTTTGCCGGCAACGGCGCGATGGAGAGCGAATATTTTGCCGAAAATCCCTATTACTCCGATTTAGGCGGAGAATGGAACTTGATCGGTATGGCGCAAAACGACGGCAAGATGATCCAAGCGGCCGTTGCCATCGGTGCGGGAACATGCAACATAGATATGGTGCCGATGGTCCATTTCGCAACCTCCGGCGTAGTGATCCATGATTATCCCTACCACGAAGAAGCCGGCGCGGCGCTTGACCAGTGGTACGGCTGGCCCCGTGGCTGGTCCCTGAACAATGTGCCCGACGCAATGGTCTTAACCAACATGATTCCCTGGGTCAACACCCACGGCGAACGATTTGTAAAGGAGGGCGCCATGTTTTCCTGGTGGCTGTCCGGCCCCTCTTATTGGGCGGTCTGGTCGGAGGACCTGATTGACAGCGTGGCCGAAAAAGGCTTCCCGGCAGCCGTATTTACCTATGCCTCCACCTCCCAGGGCACTACGCCCGGCGAGACGCCGATCCCGGAGATTCGGGAAATCACAAAAAAGCTGGTGGACATGGGCGTTATGGTAAAAGCGGATACGCTCGAAGAACTGGCCGGCTTGATGGGAGTACCGGCAGATACCTTTACCGCGTCGATGAACGATTACGAGTCCTACTGTGAAAACGGCGCAGACGAACAGTATGGAAAAGATGCCTCCCGCCTGCTTGCGCTGGGCGACGGCCCGTACTATGCCATGAAGGGCTATTCCTCGACGTTCAGTACTGTCGGCGGCCTGGACATTGACGAAAACTGTAGCGTACTGCAAAAAGACACCGGGACGCCGATTGGCGGCCTGTACGCCGTGGGCAATGAAAGCGGCGGCGTGCTCTACACCAATAAAAAACCGTATGTAACTTATGGCGGCGCGGCCCTGGGCTGGGCGTTTACCTCGGGCCGGCTGACAGGGATCACGGCGGCCGGGTATGCAGACAGCGTAAACTAACCGCGCGCAATAAAAAGAAATCGAAAAAGCAAGAGCAAGATGCCTGCCGCAAACCACAAAGCGGCAGGCTTTCTTTGGCCCACCGCCGCTTTCGTATCTGCAAGAGACGAAAAATACGGCAGAAAAACTCTCTGTTTCCACGCACCTGAATTTGTGCTATAATGACGAGGAAGCGGCGCCCTTTCCTGACAATAAAAGCAGAGAAAAGGCCTCGCGATATCAAAAGCAGAATGCAGGAGGCGGACGAGGATGAAAAAAGGCGCGATTTTTGACATGGACGGACTGCTGTTCGATACGGAAAAATACTATCAGGAAAGCTGGGTGACGCTGGCCGGGGAATTTGGCGTGGAGCACAAGCCGGAGTTTTTAAAGGCTGTGAGCGGGACCAGCAAAGAATCTATGTTCGAGGTGATCCGGTCGTTTTATCCTACGATCGATGTGCAGGAATTTGTGCGGCGCTGTCTGGAAATGGTGGAAAAGCGGACGCAGGTTTCGATCGACGAAAAACCCGGCCTGCATGAGATTTTGACATTTTTCAGAGAGAACGGCGTGCGGATGGCGATCGGCAGCAGCAGTACGAGGGCAGTCATTGAGAACAATCTGCGGACAGCAGGGATCACGGATTATTTCGACTGCATTGTCAGCGGCCAGGAGATCAAGCGCGGCAAGCCCGATCCGGAGATTTTTTTGCTGGCGGCCAAGGGACTGGGGCTGTCTGCGGAGGACTGCTATGTATTTGAGGACGCGGTCAACGGGATTCGGGCCGGCGCGGCCGCCGGCTGTGCGGCGGTGATGATTCCCGACCTGGCAGAACCGACGCAGGAGATCTACCGGATCAGCGCAGGCGTGTACGAAAGTCTCAATCAGGCGCTTTTGGCCCTTCGCAGGGGTGAAATCTGAAGCATATGCGCCGCAGAGCGCATTTTATAAGAAAACCTGTCGAAAATATTTTTGAAAAAGTTATGGCACAGACAGGAAAGATATGGTATGCTGGTAAAGAATGAGCTTGCTTCAGCTTAATCTGCGCCGGTCCGGCCGCAGGTTTACAGATACGGATAAGAGAGGAGAACGCTATGATTCAGTTCGAAGAAGAGCTGGCAAAATTTCGTTTGAGCAAGGAAATCGACGAGGTTGAGACGATTCTGCGCAGCCAGACGGCGGCGGACATAACGGATCTTTTGGCCGAAGTGATGGAAGAAAAGCGGAAGAATCAATAGAACCTTTATAGGAGCGGAAAACGGATGAATTGTTTTCACTGCGGAAACAGATTGGGTAAGGGGGATATCTGCCTTACCTGCGGACAAGATGTGCGCCTGTTTAAAAAGATTGTGGCGGCGTCCTGGCGCTATTACGACGAAGCCCTGAAGAAGGCGCGGATGCGTAATCTCAGCGGGGCGATTGACGATTTGAAAAACAGCCTTCTGCTGTATAAGAAAAATACCGAAGCCCGCAACCTGCTGGGCCTGATTTACTATGAGATGGGCGAGACCACCGAGGCGCTCATTCAGTGGGTTTTGAGCGATAATATGGATGAAACCGGGCATCATGCGTCGGATTTGTTAGTCAAGGTGCAGTCGGATCAGGTGGAACTGCAGAAGGGAAACTTGACAATCCGCAAGTACAATCAGGCGCTGCGCTATGCCAAAGGAGACAGCGAGGATCTGGCGATTCTCCAGTTAAATAAAGTGCTGTCCACAAATCCCAAGATGGTAAAGGCAAATCTTTTGCTGGCGCTTCTGCATTTTAAGGCCAGACAGCCGGCCAAGGCGGCAGCCTATGTCGAGGCGGCGCTGAAAGTGGACCGCTGCCATCCCATGGCTCTGCGCTTTGCGGAGGAGCTGGGGCAAAAGGAAGTGCATAAGACGGCGGTCAAGGAGAAAGCCGTGGTCAGCAAGGATGCGCAGGTGCGCCGCCAGCTGAGCGGCAACGACGTCATTGTCCCGACCTATAAAGAGAACAAGATCGGCCTGCAGACCGTAATAGAGGTGCTGATCGGACTGGCGCTGGGCGCCGCGCTGGTGGCGTATCTGATTATGCCGTCGCGCATCAGCAGTCTGCGCGACGATTTTAACCAGACGATCAATTCGTATAATGAACGGCTGTCGGCGAAGGAAGCGATTATTACAGCCAATGAAAGCGAGATCGAAGCGCTCAATGAGCGCATTGCCAAGCTGCAGGAGAATGTGCAGTCCGCCGACGACAATACGTCGAACGTGGTGAAAGAATACGGAAAGCTTCTGGAAGCCAGCCAGCTGCTGGCCGCGGACGAATACCTGCAGGGGATCAAGATGTTTTTGACCGTGGACGCGTCGCAGGTGCCGGACCGCACGTTTCGCGACGTATATCAGTCGATGGACGAGGAATTTAAGACCAACGGATATACCGTGCTGCTGGAGGCGGGGCGGCGGCAGTATGACAGCCGCCAGTTCGAGACGTCGACCGAGTATTTCCTGACGTGTCTGGATCTCGCGCCGGAGGAAGAGACGGTGGAGGCGCATTTCTGGCTGGGGCTTGCCTATCTGAATATGGGGGAGCAGGAGTCGGCGAACCCGCATTTTGAGAAGATCATCGAGATTGCTCCGGAGAGCAATTTTGCCCAGCAGGCGGCAACGTATATCCGCTAAGGGGGCCGGTTTGGCGGCTTCGCGCGCCATACCGGCAATATGCGTGAGTTTAAAGAGCATATACTACGAAAGAGAAACAGAATTCTTTCCGGTATATGCTCTCTTATTTTTATACTATTCCTGACAGGAGGATCGTATGAGTCAGCAAATGGACTATGAACGAATGGGCGGCACCTTGTTTTTGCATTTACCGCCGGAGATTGACCATCACAGCAGCCAGGAAATCCGCGAGAGGACCGAGGCGTATCTGCAGCAGGGCGGGATCCGGCAGATCGTGTTTGATTTTTCGCGGACAAGCTTTATGGACAGCTCGGGGATCGGGGCGATTCTGGGGCGTTATAAGCGGATGCGGGAGATCGGCGGCCGGGTCGCGGTCTGCAACGCAGATGAAAGGATTCGCCGGATCCTGCGGATTTCCGGGGTGGATCAGCTGGTGCCGGAATGGGAGAACAGGCAGTAACAGGGGATAGAAAGGGAGATAAGGATGGAAAGAATGAGTTTTGAGATGGAAAGCCGTTCCTGCAACGAGCAGTTTGCCAGGGTGGTGGTAGCTGTGTTTTTGTCGCGGCTGGATCCGACGGTGGAGGAACTGGACGATATAAAAACCGCCGTATCGGAGGCCGTGACCAACTGCATTATCCATGGCTATGAGGGCCGGGAGGGAATCATCCGTGTGGAGGCGGCGATCGAAGGAAACGAGGCGACCGTGCGGGTGATCGACAAGGGAATCGGGATTTTGAATGTGAAGCAGGCGATGGAGCCGCTCTATACCTCGAAACCGTCCGAAGAGCGCTCGGGAATGGGTTTTTCGTTTATGGAAGCGTTTATGGATGAACTTACCGTGGAGTCGCGGCCTGGCGAGGGGACGGCCGTTACCATGAAAAAAACCATAGGCAGGGCAAAGGAGTGAGAATCCCCGGACAGGAGACGTGATGTGTATGGACGAGACGATGGCTTTGATTGAGTCGGCACACGCAGGGGATAAGACGGCCAGGGATCGGCTGGTAACAGACAATATGGGTCTGGTTTGGAGCATTGTCAAGCGCTTTGCGGGACGAGGGCATGAACCGGAGGATTTATTTCAGATAGGCAGCATCGGACTGATAAAGGCGATCGATAAATTCGATTTATCGTATGACGTGCGCTTTTCAACGTATGCGGTTCCGATGATCGTGGGAGAAGTGAAACGTTTCATCCGCGACGACGGGATGCTGAAGGTGAGCCGTTCGCTGAAGGAACTGGCGGCGCGGGCGCGGACGGCCAGGGAGGAGATGGCAGGGGAACTGGGGCGGGAGCCGACGGTCGAGGAGCTGGCGGCCCGCATGGGGATCTGTACGGAAGAATTGGCGGCAGCCCTGGATTCCGGGGCGGAGGTGGAATCGCTGTACAAGACGATTTATCGGGGAGAGGGCAATGAAATCTGCCTGATCGACAAGCTGGAGGATGAAAAGAACGACCAGGAACAAGCGGTCAATCGTCTGGTCCTGGTGGAATTATTGGAGGAGCTAAAGCCGCAGGAGCGGGAGATTATCCGCCTGCGCTACTTTGAAGAATGTACGCAGACACAGATTGCCGGAATGCTGGGAATCTCCCAGGTGCAGGTTTCGCGGCTGGAGAAAAAAATATTGAAGTCCATGCGGGATAAACTGTACGGAAAATGAGATACTAATGAGTGTCTCATTTTTTTATAGAAGAGGGTGAAACGTATGGTAAGAAAAAAGTTGTTGGCGGCCTTGTTTGCAATCGTGATTCTGGCGGCAGCCTGGTACTGCTTTTCTAAGCTGTATCAGGCGGATCGTTCGCGGGCCGGCACTATGGTGCAGGTGGAACACCGGGCGCAGGAGGAGCGGGCATGGGTGCAAAATCCGGTATGGACGGACAGCCCGCTCATGCAGAATCGGGCGCAGGAGCAGGAACTATGAGCAGCGTCACCGTGTATCTGAAAGCGGAAAAGAACAGCGAGGTGCATGAGCAGGACGTTTTTCTAAGCCAGGCGGCCAAGGTATGGTGTACGGACCGCACGCTGGAAAATAAGTGCAGGGCGATTAAGCTGATGACGATTCACGACAAGAAGGAGAACCGCTACGTATGTTCGGTTCTGGACGTGGTGGAACAGATTCAGAAGCTGGAACCGAAGGCAGAAGTAACGAACCTGGGAGAGGTCGATTTTATTATCGATTATCAGCCCAAGGTGCGCAGGATCGGAGCGGCGGACTGGCTAAAGACGGCGGCGGTCTGCCTGATCGTGTTTTTCGGGGCGGCCTTTGCGATTATGACCTTCAACAACGACGGTTCGGTGGCGGAAATATTTAAGGATGTCTATTACCTGGTGATGAAGGAAGAGTCCGACGGCATTACGGTGCTGGAGATCGGGTATTCGCTGGGGCTTCTTTTGGGCGTTCTGATATTTTTTAATCATTTTGGAAAGCGGAAGCTGACCACCGATCCGACGCCGATTGAGGTGCAGATGCGCCTTTACGAGGACGAGGTAGATACGGCGATCATTCAAAACGCGTCGAGAAAGGAGTCGGGAATCGATGTCCATTAGCTGGATCGCAAGGCAGGCTGGGCTGCTGTTTGTGGGGGTGAGCGGCGGCGGCCTGGTGGCGGCAGGGGTGTTTGCGTTTATTACGATTTTGGGCCTGGTCCCCCGGCTGGCGGCCCGGACGCATACCGCCTCGCAGATCAAGCGATATGAAAACTGGATTGTGCTGGGCGCTTTTTTTGGCAATCTGGTCAACCTGTTTAGGGTGCCGCTGTTTGGTGGAATCGTATTTTTGACAGTCTGGGGGCTGTGCAGCGGCGTTTTTGTGGGCTGTCTGGTGATGTCGCTGGCGGAGACCCTTGACACGATACCGACCATCAACCGGCGCATTCGTCTGTCAGTGGGAATTCAGTATGTAATTGCAGGGATCGGTCTGGGAAAAACGGTCGGTTCTCTGGTCTATTTCTTCTATAATATAGCGGCCTGAAAAATATGCGGTGGCCGGGTCTTTCAAAGATCGGCGGCGGGTACTTGCCACGCCGGAAGCTTTGCGCTATACTGTTGGCAGGACAGAAGGAGGGCAAAGACAGATGAACTATGATTTTGACACATGCATCGAACGGCGTCATACGCATTCCCTGAAATGGGAGGTGGCAGAGGGAGAACTGCCCATGTGGGTGGCGGATATGGATTTTGCTGCGGCGCCGGAGATTTGCCGGGCAATACAGGAGCGGGCGGCTCATGAGATCTATGGCTATACCAGCATACCGGAGGCCTGGTATGAGGCGGTCGGCGGCTGGTGGGAGAAATATCATGATTTTCCGATCCGCCCGGAATGGCTGATTTTCTGTACCGGCGTTATACCGGCAATTTCCAGCATGGTGCGCAAATTGACGACCCCCAATGAAAATGTGCTCGTGCAGACGCCGGTTTACAATATTTTCTTCAATTCCGTCGTCAACAACGGCCGGCGGGTGCTGGAAAATCCTCTGCGCTACAAAGGCGGGCAGTACGAGATGGATTTTGAAGATCTGGAGGAAAAACTGAAAGACCCGCAGACGACATTGATGATTCTATGCAATCCTCACAATCCGGTCGGAAAAATCTGGGACCGGGAGACGCTGTCCCGCGTGGGGGAGCTGTGCCAAAAGTATCATGTGCGCGTCATCTCCGATGAAATTCATTGTGACTTAACGGCTCCCGGCCGGGATTACATACCGTTTGCTTCCGTATCGGAGGCTTGCCGTCAGAACAGCATTACCTGCATTGCCCCTACCAAAACCTTCAATCTGGCCGGCCTGCAGACCGCGGCAGTGGTGGTGGCAGAGGAAAATCTGCGCCATAAGGTGAACCGGGGACTGAATACCGACGAGGTGGCGGAGCCGAACGTATTCGCGGCGGAGGCGGCGACAGCCGCCTTTACAAAGGGCAGACCCTGGCTGCTTGCACTGCGGGAGTACATCCAGGGGAATAAAGAGTATGCGGGACAATTCCTTGAACAGGAATTGCCGGCGCTTTATCTGGTTCCCTCGGAAGCTACCTATCTTTTGTGGATTGACTGCGGACGCATAACCGGGGATGCGGTGCGCTTCTGCCGCTTCTTACGGGAGCACACCGGTCTTTATGTGACGGCCGGCAGTCAGTATGGCGGGAACGGCCGGCAGTTTCTGCGCATGAATATCGCCTGCCCGCGGATACGGCTGAAAGACGGTCTCAAGCGGCTAAAACAGGGAGTCGAGGCGTTTGTGGAGAAGGAAGGGGGAAAAGAGCGGTGAAAACGGAACTGGCACCTTTTTTTGAGAGCATGGCGGAGCAAGACCGCTGCGCCGTTGTGATCTGCAATTTGCGGCACGAGATACTTTATATGAATCCGGCCGCAAAAAAGAACTACGAAAAGTGGGGCGGCGGGCATTTGCTGGGAAAGAGCCTTTTGGATTGCCACAATGCGCGGTCAAAAGAACAGATTCAAAAGGTTGTTTGCTGGTTTGCGGAAGATAAGGAACATAACCGTATCTATACGAGCCATAATGAGAAGCAGAATAAGGACATATACATGGTGGCGCTTCGGGATGAAGCGGGGACGCTGATCGGATATTACGAAAAGCATGAATACCGCAACGCAGAGACAGGAAAGCGGTACGATTTTTGGTAATCGTTTTGAAAAAGGCGGCAGCCGGCAGCAAAAAGGAATTTCGCATAAAATGAAGAAAAGACAGCCATACTGACACTAAACCTGACAACCACAGGGGTAAAGAAACGTCCCGGGAATACGGGCGAAGGGGAAAGAGCGCAGAAGCATCCCAGGGCGCCTTGGCCCGGAAAACCGGGGACAGTAATTCAGGAAGGAAGTTGCGGTATGGCGGAGAGCGAAACGCAAAAGCAGCCGGACAGGGCCGGCGAGAGGACAGAAAAACAGGAGCAGGCAAAGGACATGGCCAGGCAGGCCGGCGAAAATATGTCGCCGGAGGCATACGAGCAGTATGTCAAGGCCGTAACGCCGACGCACAATACGCCGGCCAACATGGCGAAAGCGTTTTTGACAGGCGGCATCATCTGCTGTATCGGGCAGGCGCTGACGGCCTGGTATCTTTCGTATGGCATCGAAAAGGAGGCGGCCGGTACCTGGACGTCGATCACATTGGTGGGGGCGGCAATCCTGCTGACCGGCTTTAACTGGTTTGGATCGATTGTGAAATTCGGCGGCGCCGGGGCGCTGGTGCCGATCACCGGCTTCGCCAATTCCATGGTTTCGCCGGCGATTGAATATAAGAAGGAGGGGCATGTGTTCGGGATCGGGTGCAAGATTTTTACGATTGCCGGGCCGGTGATTTTGTTTGGGGTGTTTACCAGCTGGGTGCTGGGGCTTTTGTACTGGGTTGGGAAACTGATTGGGATTTTTTGACAACAAATAAAAAGATAATTTGGTAATCGGTTCTACAAGCAGGCTGATGAATAAAATAATTCGTTGGCCTGCTTCTTTTTGTATTATTATAGAAACAATGGATCAATAATTATATCAGAACGGATGTTTGAGCAGGGAGTCAATAGTAGTTGATTTTCTGGAACTTTTACTCTATAATAAAAGACAGATGGGGGTACAAAATGAAAATCTATCTGGATAATTGCTGTTATAATCGTCTGTTGGATGACCGTAGCTATTCACAGATATATTATGAGCGGAATTCGATTATGCTCATTTTAGAATTGGCAGAACAGTCGGCTATTCAGATAATTGGGAGCCAAATGCTTGTAAGGGAGATGGCTGATACTCAGGATTTGTATAAGCGTTCTGTACTGCAAATGGTATATGGACTGTGTTCGGAAGAGGTGAAAATTACTTCACAGATCTTAGAACGGTCTGAAGAGATTCGACATTGTTCCAATATAAAGTATAAAGATAGTCTGCATCTGGCTTGTGCCGAAGCAGGTAAAGTAGATGTATTATTGACAACAGATAGAAAATTTATGAATAATTGTAGTCGTATAAAGACATACACGAACGTATCAGGACCAAATCAATGGTTATTGGAGGTGCTATATTTATGATTTCGGCGAGATTAAATGTAAGCAATAGTGTAGAAATACAGAGAAATGGATTGGGTGCGTTGAAACAGGCATTAGGTATAACCGGGACCATCAAGTTTTTAGAACAATTTGATAATGGAGGGTCTGGGGATTATACCAGAGAAAAATATGAAAATGAAGAAAAAGAATTTACAGATGAAGAAATTCGTCAAATGTTTGGATTTTAAATTTCTTTGCCACTGTATTCAGTAGGAGGGGTTGTCAGTTAAACCCTATAAAATTTGGCCAAGACAGAATGATGGGAGAAAAAACTTTCATCATTCTGTCTATTCTATTTCTTTGTGATATCGTTCAGACGGAAAAAAGTTTTATTCATTTTCGGAGGCGCCTAAAATGCAGGATACAATTTTGATTATCGACGATGAAGCCGATATCCTTTCAACCCTGGAGGACTATTTTTTATACAACGACTATCGCGTAATAACAGCCGCTAACGGCCGTGAAGCGCTGGAAAAGGCGGCGGGGCAGCCTTCTTTGATTCTGCTGGACATCAATATGCCGGACATAGACGGGCTTGAGGTCTGTACGCGGATTCGGGAGTTTGTCAGCTGTCCGATTTTGTTCCTGACGGCGCGGACGGAGGAAAACGACCGAATCCGCGGCCTTGGCCTGGGCGGGGACGACTATATTGTAAAACCGTTTTCGCTGGAGGAGCTGGGCGCGCGCGTGGCGGCCCATCTGCGGCGGGAACGCCGCAAAAGCGGGTCACCCAAGGTGTACTTAGATGATACGCTGGCGATTGATTATACCAAACGGCAGCTGTATATAAAGGAAAAAGAAGTGGCGCTGGCGAAAAAAGAGTTTGATATTATTGAATTGTTATCCGGCTACGCGGGGCAGATTTTCAGCAAAGAACGGATTTATGAACGAATCTGGGGGTACGACAGCGACGGGGATTCCTCGGTCGTGGCCGAACACATCCGCCGGATCCGGGTCAAGATGGCAAAAGCCGGCGCGCGGCCCTATGTAAAAACGGTTTGGGGAGTAGGATACCAATGGGTAAAGTGAAACAATTGCTGGAAAGCCGCTCGTTGAAAACAGCGTTTGCGAGGGCGATTGCGGGCTGCATTTTTTCGGCCCTTTTGCCGTCTCTTTTGCTTTCCGGATGCTGCCAGTGGGGGCAGGCCTGTTTATATGAGAAGTACGGGACCGAATACAAATATGTGATTGACGAAACAGGGATTATGCCGGGGCATGAAAAGGTCCAATTTGAAATTGCCTTTGACGGCATGAAAGCCTCTGGCTCCCTGGAAATGGTTTTGTACGATGGGCTGGGGTTTTTCCGCCTTGCCGTGTATCCGATTTGCTTTATCCTCAGCATCCTGTTAACCAGCGCGCTGTTTTATAGGAGGTATCTGCAGAAGCCGTTTGCGATTTTGGCGCATGCGGCCGGCGAGATCGCGCAGAACAATCTGGATTTTCGGGTTGTTTATGACAGGGAGGACGAACTGGGGCAGCTGTGCGCTTCTTTTGAGAAAATGCGGCTGGCGCTGCGGGAGAATGAGGAGGAGCTCTGGCGGCAGATGGAGGAACGCCGCCGGCTGAACGCGGCTTTTTCCCATGACTTGCGGACGCCGCTGACGGTCTTAAAGGGGCAGAGCGAACTATTGATGCGGTATGCGCCGAAGATGTCGGAAAACAAGGTGATCGAAACGGCCGAACGGATGAATCGTCATATCGGAAGGCTGGAAACGTATGTAAAAAAGATGGGGGCTCTGCAGCGGTTGGAGGATATGGAAATCCACCGGATATCGATTTCCCTGGGCAGCCTTTGGCAGCAGCTGGCAGAGACCGGGGAAGTGCTTTGCTCTGAAAAGAAGTTTGTCTGCCCGGCTTGCGACGGGGAAGAGACGGCTTTGTGTGTGGATACGGCGGTCGTTTGGGAGGTCTATGAAAACCTGCTGTCCAATGCGGTCCGCTTTGCCAGGGAGAGGATTACGGCGGCGGTCCGGGTGCGGGAGGGGGATTTGTATCTGACAGTGGCGGACGATGGGGACGGATTTACAAACGAGGATTTGAGAGATGCCGTTAAACCGTTTTATAAAACCGTGCGGGAGACAAACGAAGAGCATTTTGGCTTGGGGTTAAATATCTGCAAGATTCTCTGCGAGAAGCATGGCGGATTTGTCCGGCTGGAAAATGACGGGGGAGCGGTAGTTGTGGCGGTTTTTGGATTGGGGTAAGATGGTTTTTTGATGCGCTGGGGGGCGCATTTTTTTTGCTTTTACGCGAGCAATGAGCCGAACGAGAGCGTTTACGCTCTCACTCGGCGAATGCCGCGTGCAGTGAGGCGAAAGCCGAGCGGTGGGCGAGGGAGTGGAGGTTTGGGGATGCGGGGGCGAAGGCGCTGAAAGCCGATCACTCCGCCCTTTAGGCTCCCGTGATCGCCGCCGGTATTCGTATTCCGGGCTATCGCCCTACATACTCATACCGTCTTGCCCGTCCGATGTCTGTATGGCTGTGCGCATACATGCGCCCATCCACACAGCCGCCGTCCGGGGCTTTCATAGTAGATGAAAAGTTGAAAATCTCTTTGTATGTTTAGGGATATCGTAATCATTGAGGAGGTTTTTGAATGGACGATTGTATTAAAGTCAAAGGTTTAAACAAATTTTACGGCAAAAAACAGGCCTTGTGTAACGTGGAGCTTTCCATTGGGCCGGGAATGTTTGGACTTCTGGGGCGCAACGGCGCGGGAAAAACGACGCTTATGAGGACGCTGGCGGCCCTTTTGCCCAAACAGGAGGGAGAGATTTTTGTTTGCGGGATTCCGATTGAGAACGCGAAGGAAATCCGCCGGATCATCGGTTATCTGCCGCAGGAATTTTCGCTCTATCCGTCCATGAAGGTCGAGGAGGCGATGGACTATCTGGCGATCCTTTCGGGGCTTACGAAGGCGCAGAGAAAGGAACGCGTCTCTTCGCTTCTGGCCTGGGTGAATTTGACGGAGCATCGGGACAAGAAAGTAAAGGCTCTTTCCGGCGGCATGAAGCGACGGCTGGGAATCGCGCAGGCGCTTTTGAACAATCCGCGGGTGCTGATCGTGGATGAGCCGACCGCAGGGCTGGACCCGGAGGAGCGGGTCCGCTTCCGCAATCTGCTGGCTGAACTGGCGCAGGAACGGATTGTGCTTCTGTCTACGCATATCGTGGGAGATATCGAAGCCGCCTGCGAGGATATCGTCATCATTGATAAAGGACGGGTCATTTATAACGGTACGGTGGAGAAGCTTCTGCAGACGGCACAAGGGCGGGTATTTACGCTGACGGCGCCGGGAAAAGAACTGTCCCGGTGGAAGAGGGAATTGTCGATTACCGGCATGCATACGCAGGGCGGCCGGGTGCAGATTCGGTTTGTAGCGGATGAGCCGGTGGCGGGGGCAAAACCCTGTGAGGCAAACCTGGAGGACGCCTATATGCTGTATCTGCGTGCCCACGGCGTGCAGGGGGCGCCGGCGCAAAACGAAGAGGGAGGTGAACCGGCATGTTATTTTGGCACGAAGTAAAAAAAATCGTTCGCTCGGTTCCCTGGCTTTTATTTGTGGCGGCCGTTTCTATTGGCCTGTATTCGCAGGGCGTGTTCCGGTTTGGGGAGGAACGGCTTGAAAAGCCGCAGCCGGGCGAAAACTACGGCGTAAAGGCGGCGGAGATTCCTGAGCAGATTATGCCGGCGGCCCTTGAAGCGCTGTGGGCCGAGTTTTGCGAAAACGATTATGTCACCTATCCGATCGGATTTATCCGGCACGTAAAGCTGGATGAGCAGGAACAGGCGCAGATGGCAGAGATCCTTTCCGAACTTACGGGAATCGAAGCGGAGACGCTTTTGTCCGGCAGAGCCGGAGAGGATCATGAGAATTCCGGCCAGATGACAATGGAAATAGGCGGAAACATGCAAATGGAACCGGACGGCGACGGCGGATTGATTGTCTCCCCGGCGGATAAAGAGCCGCAGGAGAATGCGGACGAACTTCATCCTGCGGTGCGCGCGGATATGGATTATGCGCAGTTTCAAGAACGGATGCAGCAGGCGGACGATCTGCTGGGCGGCGGCTCTTCTTATGAAGCCGCTTCGCTGTCCGGCTTCAGCTCAACTCCGCTGACATACGAGGAGGCGCTTGAACGCTACGACCTGGCCGTCTATTCCGATCGGATTACCGGCGGCTATGCCCGTCTCTTCTGCGACTATGCCGGCGTTATGACCTTGTCACTGCTGCCGGTTTTTTTGGCAGTGATCCTTTGTATGAAGGACCGGCAGGCACAGATGGAAGAGCTGATCTATGCCAGGCCGATTTCGTCGCTTCGGATTGTGACGGTCCGCTATCTGGCGCTGCTTACGGCCGCCATGCTGCCGGTAGTGCTTCTGTCGTATCTGTCCAATATCCAGGTGTGGGGCCTTTATAAAGGGATTCGGCTGGATTATCTGGCCCCGCTTGCATATGATTTTGGCTGGCTGCTGCCGGGCGTGATGATATCCACGGCAGTGGGCATGTTTTTGACCGAGCTGACCGGTACGCCGGCGGCTGTGGCCGTGCAGGGGCTTTGGTGGCTTGTGGATCTCAATCAGGGACTGAGGACGGTCTCGTCGGGCTATGCGCTGTTTCGCCTGGCGCCGCGCCACAATGCGGGAATACACTCGTGGTTTCGAACCGGGGATTTTCAGGTACACGCCGCCGATCTGGTAAAAAACCGTCTGCTGTTTGCAGGACTGTCTCTGGTTCTGATTGCGCTGACGGTGCTGGTATATGAAAAAAAGAGAAGGAGAGGAAAAAACAGTGGCAAGGGAACCTTTAAAAGAGCGCTTTCCGGTCTGGGAAGTCGCCTGCATCAATCTGAGACATAATTCACTTTTGACCATCGGGGCGGCGGCCGTCTGG
Organism: Lachnospiraceae bacterium; assembly: GCA_022793375.1. Lineage (GTDB taxonomy): Bacteria > Bacillota > Clostridia > Lachnospirales > Lachnospiraceae > RGIG7193. The sequence goes on along the minus strand of JAAWCS010000042.1, from coordinate 29,371 downwards.
TGCCTGCTGACCCCCGTATTGGTCGGAACGTCAAATCTGGAGGAACAGGCCGCGGCCCTGCCGCTGGAGATGTTTGTTTCGCTGATCGGCGTCATTCTGTTAACGCCGGTGTTCAGGCCGGAGCAGAACGAAGAGATCAACGACCTGGTATCGTCCAAATATATCAGTACGACAAGGATATACGGGATCCGGACCGCCGTCGGAGCGGCGGTCGTGCTTTTGCTGATCGGTTTGTTCAGTCTGTATATGGGGATGCGCAATTGCCATGTGACGCTTCTGTTGGCGCTGGGAACGCTGGCCGATTCCTGGTTTTTGGGAGCGCTGGGCATGTTTACGTCGGCGCTGTGCGGCAATACGGTGATCGGTTATATGCCGCCGATTTTGTATTACGCGCTCAATATCGGCATGGGGCCTGAGTTGGGGAATTTCTATCTCTTTTCTATGACCAGGGGAGAATACGGGCCAAAACTCTGGCTGTCGGCCGCGGGCCTGCTGCTGGCGGCGGGGGCTCTTTTTTACCAAAAGAACAAATCAAGGATCAAACTTTGATGCTTCATTTAACAGTCCCCCTCCATATTGAACAAATGATTAAGTAAAAAAATCACAAAACATCACTTATACATTTACTTATTTTAAAAAGATTGACAAGGGAGATTTGGATCAGTAAAATAAAAACAGAAAAAATAAATAGGATGTTACCCATAAATTGACAGAAAATACAGCAGAATGCGCATATCCACCGGGGGAGTGTTACATGAAAAAGTTTGTAGATGATATTCGTCTGGTTTACAAATGTTGCAGTTTGTATTATGAAGATGAAATGCGGCAGCAGGAAATCGCAGAGTATCTGAGCATTTCCCGGGCGAGCGTATCGCGGATGCTTCAGCTGGGAAAGGAACTGGGAATCGTCAAGATTGAGATTTGCAATCCGGGATTATTGACGTATGGCGATATGGAACGGGAATTGGAGCGCCGGCTTGGATTAAAAGAAATTATTATCGCGGAGAACGACCCCTTTGACACGGACGAGGACAAGAGTCGGCGGCTGGGGGAGAAGGCGATGGCGTATATGTGCCATACGCTGGGAGACGGCGATCTGGTGGGCGTTTCTATGGGAACGGCCTTGCAGACGATCACCAGGGTAAAACGAAGCTGTGAGGAACCGATTCACTGTACATTCGTTCCGATCCTCGGCGGTTTGTGCCGGGACGATATGTCGAACGTAGGGATTCATGCCAATCAGATTGCTGTAAAACTGGCGGAAATTTTTGGAGGCAGCTGTATTCAGTTCTTTTCGCCGGCTATTTTTTCGGAAGTTTCCGTGCTGCAGGGATTTTTAAAGGAGATGCCGATTCGCAGTATTTTTAAGTATTACAGCGGGCTTTCGATGGTGCTGGTAGGGATCGGCGAGCCGTCGGCCGTCGGTTCTACGCTGGTTATGACGCAGTATATCAATGAAAATGCCCTGGAGGAAATCGTAAGCGACGGCGCGGTCGGCGATGTGTGCCTGCGGTTTTATGATAAGGACGGGAATATGGAACCCTTTCATCGGTTTAACGACCGGGTAGCCTCCATTGACCCGGAGGAATTTAAGCAGGTAAAACGGCGCGTGGCCGTGGCCAACGGCGTGCGCAAAGCGGAAGCGGTCCTGGGGGCGATCCGCGGCGGCTTTATCAACGTGCTGGTGACCGATATGGAATGTGCTCAGCGTATGCTGGAAATTCTGGACGAGAGGAGTCCGCAATGAGTAAGGGGATGCAGATTGCGTTTCTGGTCGTTTTTGCCCTGTTCGTGATGCAGAGCATCGGCGGCGTGATACAGATTAAGGATTACCGAAGGGCAGTCCGGCGTATACATAAATATGGAAACGTGGGAATCGGGCAGAAGCGGGGGCATTTCTTTTCCAGCTATCTGGTACTGATCGCCTGTGACGGCGAAGGCATAATCACACAGGCCGAGATCCTAGACGGGGCGACGATTCTAAGTAAATTCCATCCGCTGAAAAAACTGCTCGGCCGGGAACTGGCAGGCGCCAGCATCTATGACTATCTGGAAGAATTTTTGATGATGGATAAGAAGCAGAAGAAGCGCTACAAGGGATATATCCAGGCTATGGAGGCCTTGTCCATGCGTTTGAATCCGCTGGAGGAGCCGGAGGAAACCGATGAGGACGGCCCTACAGAGATCTCGCAGGAGGCCGGCTCCTGAGACGGCCGGCTGGCCGCGACAATGGTGTAAAAGGGCGTCAGTACCCGCTGGACAGGGCCCGCCGCGGGGAGAGACGGCACCTATTGCATATAAGAAGTATGATTCCAAGAAGGAGGAAAAGGTATGGAATTTATCAGTTCTATAGCCGAAGGCTTTATCTCTCTGTTCACAGCGGGCGGAGAGACATTCATGGGCTGGGTGACCGGCATTATCCCTCAGGTAGTCTGCCTGATGACCTTTGTAAACTCCATCATCAAGCTGATTGGTGAAGAGAAGGTGGAGAGATTTGCCAAGAAGGTATCGGGCAATGTGTTCGGGCGGTATCTGATTCTGCCTGTGCTGGGCGTTTTGTTTTTAGCGAACCCGATGTGCTACACCTTTGGCCGTTTTGTGGATGAGAAGTACAAACCTGCGTATTACGATGCGGCAGTCAGCTTTGTACATCCCGTTACCGGCCTGTTCCCCCACGCCAACGCCGGCGAGTTGTTCGTATACCAAGGGATCGCGGCCGGTCTGACGACCCTGGGCCTGTCCCTGGGCGGCATTGCGGTAAGATACTTTATTGTCGGTCTCATTGTGATCTTTATCCGCGGCATCGTTACGGAGCGGATTTACGCGATCCTGAGCGCGAGAAACAGCTGACGAGGGGAGGATACGGATATGGCATATAAAGCAGTTACGATTAAAAAAGGTCCCAGCGGCTGGGGCGGTCCTCTGACCATTCAGGCGACGGAGACCTGCAACAAGATATTGTGCGTAACCGGCGAAAACGTCAGCCCGATTGCGCAGAAGTTAGCGGAGATGACCGGCTGTGAATTGGTCAACGGCTGGAAAACCACGGTGCCGGACGAACAGGTTCTGGCAGCGGTGGTAGACTGCGGCGGCACGGCCCGCTGCGGCGTGTATCCTAAGAAAGGGATCTTTACGATCAACTTAACGCCGGTCGGACAGTCCGGCCCGCTGGCCAAATTCATCACCGAGGATATCTATGTATCGGATGTGACGGAGAGCTGCTTCTCCTATGCGAAAGAGGGCGCTGCCACAACCACGAAGTCGGCTTCGGCCGGCGAGACGCAGAAGGGCACGGCGGAGAAAGCGGCGGCCAGGGAGCGTTTGGCCGAGATGAACGAGGGCAAGAAGCAGGGGATCGTGACCCGTATCGGCATCGGCGTCGGCAAGGTGGTCAATAAGTTCTTTGCGGCCGGCCGCGAGAGCATTGACATGGTAATCAAGAACATCCTGCCGTTCATGGCCTTTACCAGCACTTTGCTGGGTATCATCAGTGCCAGCGGCTTAGGCGATGTGATTGCTGAAAGGATTTCCCCGTTCTGTTCCACGCTTCCGGGCATGCTGGTCATTTCCCTGATCTGCGCGCTGCCGTTTTTGAGCCCGATCCTGGGCCCCGGCGCGGTTATTGCTCAGGTGGTCGGCGTTCTGATCGGTGAGCAGATCGGCCGCGGCGCCATTCCGCCGCAGTATGCACTGCCTGCCCTGTTTGCGATCGACGCACAGGTAGGCGGCGACTTCGTTCCCGTAGGTCTGTCCCTGGGCGAAGCAGAGCCGGAGACCATTGAGCTGGGCGTACCTGCCGTGCTGTTCTCCCGTGTGATTACCGGGCCTTTGTCCGTAGTGATTGCGTACATTTTCAGCATCGGCTTGTTCTAAAACAAATATCGAGTAGGGTGACATGAAATTTTTTGCAAAGATTTTGAGTTTTAACGATGACGCGCTGTACTTCCTGACCGAGGAGGACTGCAAGTTTGTGTTCATTTTCAATGAGGGCGCACCGCCGGAGTTGGCGGAAATTTCGATCGTACATACGGTTTCGCCGATGAACGAGGAGATTACGCCGGGCGATATTATGCTGATCTGCAACAAAGCGTATACGATTACGGCGATCGGCGACGAGGCGCGGCATACTTTGAAGGAAATGGGGCACTGCACGCTTTGTTTTAAGGGCGGAAGCGAGGCGGAGCGTCCGGGCATGATGATGTTGGAGGGCGACGAACCCTTCCTGCCGCAGGACGTATTCGTCGGGGGTACTATTGAGATCCATTAGGTTCTAATATATCATAGGAGGCAAAAGAAATGCTTAATCTGGACAAAAAACTTATCAAGTGTGAGGAAGATGGAAAGGTTATCTTATCGGGTATCGTAGGCGCCGGTCAGATGGGCCGCGGCATGGTATCGCAGATGGTTATGATGAAGGGCATCAAGCCGGCCATCGTTTCTGACATTGTAATCGAGAATGCAGTCAATGCCTTCAAGTATGCCGGCGTGGCAGACGATGATATCGCCGTTGCGAAGACGCTTGAGGAAGCCAATGTCTACATGGAGCAGGGCAAATATGTGGCGACGGAAGATGCCAACATGATCTCCCAGGCGAACCTGGTGCAGTGTGTGATCGACGCGACCGGCGTGCCGGACGTAGGCGCTCATGTAGCGACCACGGCGATGAAGAACCACAAGCATTGCGTTATGTTAAACGTAGAAACCGACATCGTAATCGGCTCCTATCTAAAGAAGCTGGGCGATGAAAACGGCGTGATCTACACCGGCTCCGACGGCGACGAGCCCGGCGCAGTGATGCATCTGTATTCCTTTGCTAGGGCCATGGGCATGGAAGTAAAGGTTATGGGTAAGGGCAAGAACAACAAGCTGGATTACGACTGCAATCCGGATACCGTCCTCGAAGAGGCGACTCGCCGCAAGATGAGTCCCAAGATGCTGTGCGCGTTTAAGGACGGCACCAAGACGATGGTGGAGATGACGGCAATGTCCAACGCAACCGGCCTGATCCCCGACGTAATCGGCGGCCATGGCCTGGTAGTGGAGCCCGGCGATGTAAAGGCCCTCAACCAGCTGTGCAAGCTGAAAGAGGACGGCGGCGTGATGAATAAGCACGGCGTAGTCGAGTATGTAAACGGCATCGCTCCCGGCGTATTTGTGACCGTAGCGACGACCAACGAAGAGATCGCTTATCAGATGGGATATCACAGCATGGGCCCCGGCCCGCTGTGGACGCTGTACCGTCCGTATCATCTGTGCAACCTGGAGACTCCTCTGACCGTAGCCCGCGCGGTATTGGAAGGCGAGCCGACGATCGTTCCTATGGGAGCGCCGGTTTCGGAGTGCATTACCCGTGCGAAGATCGACTTAAAGGCCGGCCAGCCGATCGACGGCATCGGCGGCTACACGACCTATGCTTCGATCGCGACGGCGGCGGAGACCCGCGAGAAGGGGTATGTGCCCTATGGCCTGGTGACGAAGAACGCCAAGCTGCTTAAAGACGTCAAGAAGGGCCAGATGATTACCTGGGATATGATCGAGCTGGATACGAGCACCCTGATCTACAAGCTGCGTAAAGAGCAGGATGCGATGTATGGGTATGAGATCCTGAAATAAGGTATCGTTTTGTGTGATAGTTCTGAATAAAAAGCAGACCGCCGCCAAACGGAAATGTTTGGCGGGCGGTCTGTTTTTTGCGCGAGCAATGAGCCGAACGAGAGCGTTTACGCTCTCACTCGGCGAATGCCGCGTTCAGCGAGGCGAAAGCTGAGCGGTGCGAGCAATGAGCCGAACGAGAGCGTTTACGCTCTCACTCGGCGAATGCCGCGTTCAGCGAGGCGAAAGCCGAGCGGTGCGAGCATGGCGATGCCCTGCGGCGCGAACAAATGTCAAAAAGAAAAAAAGTATAACCCGGATATGAAATTTATGGAAACCGGTTGCAAAAAGTCTCCGGGATGGCTACAATAGCTGATATACAAAAAGAAGGGACAGGCCGCACGCAACGACGGCAGAGGAATTATGGAATTACAGCTGGATTTGACAAAGGAATACGGTCTGGTACTGGAGGGCGGCGGGGCCAAAGGGGCCTATCAGATCGGCGCCTGGAAGGCCTTAAAAGAAGCAGGAGTGAAGATCAAGGGCATATCCGGCGTGTCTGTCGGAGCGTTGAACGGGGCTCTGATCTGCATGGACGATCTGGAAAAGGCCAATAAGATATGGGAAAATATTTCTTACTCCCAGGTCATGGATGTGGATGACGAGATGATGGACTCGATCCTTCGCGGCGATTTGAAGAACGTCAATTTAAACAATGTGGTGCAGGAGGGGCTGCGGGTAATCCGTGAGCGCGGCATGGATGTAACGCCGTTAAAAAACCTCATTGCCGAAGTGTGCGACGAGCAGGTCATCCGCCGGTCGCCGATGGATTTTTATATTGTGACGTATTCGCTGTCCGACCATCAGCTGATCGATGTCAATGCAAAAGATGTGCCGGAGGGACTGATCCCGGATATGCTTTTGGCGAGCGCGTACCTGCCTGCCTTCAAACGGGAGACGCTTCATGGCAAGCGGTATATTGACGGCGGTGTGCAGGACCGGGTGCCCCTAGATTCCCTTTTGAACCGGGGCTATGAGGACATTATCGTTCTGCGGATTTTTGGCTTCGGCGTGGAGAAGCGGGTCAAAATCCCTGAAAATGTCAATGTGGTCGATATCGCGCCCCGCCAGAACTTAGGAGGCGTATTGGAGTTTGACAGCACCCGCAGCCGCCGCAATATGAAGCTGGGGTACTACGATGCCAGGCGCGTGCTGTACGGGCTGGCGGGAAACGAATATTACCTGGATCTTGACTTGAGCGAGGAAGAGGCCTGCGAACGCCTGTGCGGCATGGCCCGGCGCAGCCTGTGCCCGGAACGAAAGGCGGAAAACGGGCCGCTGCCGGAAGCGGGAACCGCCCAAACGGAAAGCGAGCGCCGTACAGGGGGCAAGCTGGGAGCGCTTCTTCCGCTGGAACCTTTGCCGGAGCTTCGCCGGATCTATGAGGAGATATTGCCGGAGGCCGGCCGTAAGCTGTGCAAGACGCGGCTGTGGCGTTATACGAATCTTTATATCGCTATGCTGGAGGATACGGCGGCGGCCCTGCGGATTTCCCGTTACAAGGTCTATACGGAGGAGGAACTTTGGGAAAAGATTCGGAAAAAGATGGCGGCATACCGGGCGTCCGGACGAGAATTGCCGTCTTATGCAAGTTTTTTTGAATAAGGTCTTGCTTTTTTGACAGGGGGGCCTTACAATAGGGAAGTATGCGTTACCGGGGGCGGCGCGACGGCCCAAGAGTAACAAATACGTAAGGCAGGAGGGGTTTGGAGTGAAGTACCGGTTTGAGATAGAAGAATTTACGGCAAAGAAAAAACTGCCCCGCGACGAGCGGTACGATATTACGCAGTATATTACGTCGGTGGAAGTGGAAGCGGCGGATTCAAAGAGGGCGTTTCGCCGTCTGGCGGATATGGCGAACGGCCGTCTGTCGAGGGACAGCAGCGACGAACAGGCCACGATTACGCTGCCTGACTATGGGAATTGCCAGCTGATATTGAAAGCGGTCGGCCTGTAAAGGCAAAAGACCGTAACGATAAAACGATAGAAGAATAATGGGGCTGCTGCAAAACGCAGAGAACATACAAAATATGGCTGTGTCGGTCGATGCATAAATACCATATTTTGTACAGGATCTTTGTTTTGCAGCAGCCCCGTTCGTTATCTGCGCATTTGCGGAAAAATCGATTGACATTTCCAACCCACCGCGGCAGGGAAGCGCCGGTTCATTTATGAATAAGAGAAGAAGTCCTCCAGCTGATCCACGTCCATTTTATAGAGGAACGTGTCGCCGATTCGCCGGGGAATAACCAGATGGATCGTCTGGCCGGAGCGTTTTTTATCCTTTAAAATCATCTGGCAAAGATCCTTTACGGGAAAATCGCAGGATATGGGCAGACGGTATTTGGTCAGGACCGCGCAGACCCGCTCATAGATATCCTCTTCGGCCAGGCCGGCCCGGTAGGCGCAGCGGGAAATGGCGGCCAGTCCGATTGCCACGGCATGGCCATGGCTGATGGAAAAATGGCTGAGCTTTTCGACCGCGTGGGCCAGCGTATGTCCAAGATTGAGCAATTGGCGGGAGCCGGTGTCAAATTCATCCGCCATTACCAGTTCACGTTTGATGGTAACGCAGCGGCAGATAATTTGTTCCAGATGCTTGGCGGCATCCTGTGTTTCAACCAGGGAGAAGAGCTCCGGATCGGAGAGAATGCCGTATTTGATGACCTCAGCCATGCCGGAAGCAAATTCCTTTGCAGGCAGGGTATCAAGAGTGCGCGTGTCGCAGAGCACCAGGCGGGGCTGGTTGAAGGAGCCTGCCAGGTTTTTGCCTGCCAGAAGGTTGACCGCCGTCTTGCCGCCCACCGAGGAATCGACGGCGGCTAAGAGAGAAGTAGGGATTTGAACAAAGGGCGTACCTCTTAGATAAATGGAAGCCGCAAAGCCGGTTAAATCCCCGGTGACGCCGCCGCCCAGAGCCACTAAAAGATCGGTGCGCGTGACGGCGTGTTCGGCCATGAACTCTAAAAGGTCGAACAGGTTCTGCTGGCTCTTGGCCTGCTCGCCATGCGCAAACACATAGGAGAGGACCTGGATTCCCTGCTGTTTTAAAGCGTCTGTCACCGTCTGTCCGTACAGGGCGTATACCGAATCGTCGCTGACGATAACGGCGGTTTCGGGTGATCCGATCCGGCGGATATAAGCGCCCATGCGGTTTAGAATGTCAGGTTCTACGATCACATCATAGCTGCGGGAGGCTGTTACGGTAATGACGTTGTTGCGGATCACCTCGGACCACATCTGTTCGTTCAGATCGGCACGTTTGGTCAAGTCGCGAAAACTGCCGGAAAAAAAGCTGTCCTCCCAGGAAGCGGCCGGGCTTTTGACCAGGGCATTGGAAATAATGTGGGTCAGCTGCGAGGTAAGGGCAATGATCCGGTCGTGCTTCTCGGCGGACATTTTCATCAGGGAGGAAAAACCGGCCCGCATCATCAGGCGGCATAAAAGCTCCAGCTTATCCGCCGGCGTATCTTCATACGGAGTCAGAATAATGGAAGAGCGGTCAAAGAGCGTGGCGGAAGCCGCGTCATAGCCGGAACGATTTTTTCCGGCAAAGGGATCGGCCCCGATAAAGGTAAAACCGTATTTGCGGGCAATCGGTTTTAACGCGGCGCAGATCGGTTCCTTGATGCCGCAGCAGTCCATGACAACGGCATCGGCACAAAAGAGGGCGGCATGGTCATGAATGTAGCGGACGGTATCCTCGGGATACAAGGCTGTCAAAACAATGTCGCACCGGGGTAAGAGACTGTCGGTGAGCTTTTCCTGAATTTCTCCGTGGGAAAGCGCTTTTTTTACGTGGCTTTCCGACAAGTCCGTACCAAAAACGGTCAGCTTCCCGTCTCGCTGAAACGCTTTCGCAAAAGAACCTCCAATAAGTCCTAAACCTACGATACCAACGGTCATCTTATGTCCTCCTGAAGTGTATAAATGAAAAACGCCGAAATCCTTGACCTTCCAAGGATTTCAGCGAATCTTCGACGTGCAGTTGGAGGGACTTGAACCCTCACGAGCGTAGTGCTCACATGAACCTGAATCATGCGCGTATGCCAATTCCGCCACAACTGCCGGTACTCTCTCGAGCGCTTTTCTATAATACTATTTTTCCGGTGATCTGTCAATAGTTTTTTTGACGGATTTTTACGGATTGTACCGGGGAGCTGCCGGAGGATCGGCGCGTCCCTACATTCCCCAGAAAATCCATACAAACAGATAGCCGGCCATAACGGCTGTCAGGGTAAAAGGAATACCGATCCGCAGGAAGTCGCGGTTTTTTACATTGTTGCCTTCCTTGCGCAGGATACCGATGGCGGTAATATTGGCCGAAGCGCCCACAGGCGTCAAATTTCCGCCCAAGGTAGCGCCGGTGAGCAGACCGAAATAGAGGACATAGGGCTCAACGCCCATCATGGCGGCCATGCCCTGGACGACGGGCAGCATGGTGGCGACATAAGGGATGTTGTCGATAAAAGCCGAAAAGAGCACGCTGGCCCAGACGATCAGCGTGTAGGCCAGGAATACGCTGTCGCCGCTTAAATGGACAAAAATACCGGCGACGGCATCGATCACACCGGCCTCGGTGATGCCGCCGATGATGATAAACAGGCCGGCCAGCAAAATCAGGGTGGAAAAGTCGATTTCCCGCAGGGGCTTAACGACCTTGCGCAGGTCACGGGTTTTGAAAGCGGTGTAGAAAAGCCCGACCGCCAGCAGCCACATGCAGATCAGACCGTTGGTAACAGCCGGCTTGCCGGGGATAAAGGAGGCGGCAATCAGCAGGACAACGACGCCGGTCAAGAGGATCGTCGGGACGTAGTCCGTCACCGGGGTGAGGGACGTAGCGCCGATCGGGCCGTTTTCTCTGCGAAACAGCCATAAAAGGACAACGCAGGATAAGACGGCGCCCAATTCCACTGCCCAGAAAATGCTGGGCCGGCCGAGAAAGAAGAAAAAGTCCATAAAATCCATCCCGGCATAGCCGCCTAAGAGGATCGAGGTCGTGTCGCCCACCAGGGTGGCCGCTCCTTGTAAATTAGAAGAAACGGCGATCGCGATAATGATCGGCACGGGGTTGAGCTTTAAGCGCTTGCTGATTGCGAGGGCGACCGGCGCGATCATCAGGACGGTGGCTACGTTGTCGACAAAGGCAGATACGATGCCGGCAAAAAGAGACAGAAAGACAACGGCCCATTTTACATTCGGCGTTTTTTCCAAAATCAGGTCCGCGAGCCGGGCCGGCATCTGCGAGTCGATAAACAACGATACGAGTCCCATGGTCCCGGCAATCATCATCAGGACATTGAAATCGACGGCGCCCAGGACTTTATTCACGGGCAGGATGCCGCAGAGGATGAATAAAAGGGCGAAGATCAGAGCAACGAAGTGGCGTTTATTCGGCAAAAGCAGCAGCCCTACATAGGTCAGGGCGAAAAGAGCGAGAGCGATCGTCATGTTCATGTGTTTCTCCTGTTATGTTTTATGGAATGATATTTCACATATTTTATCATAGATGGGACAGGCGGTCAAACACAAGTTTCAGGGAGCGGACGTCCGGGGAGGAGGCGGCGGCTCACCGCTGCCGGATTGTTTTATTTTGTCGTCAATGTGGTGCAGAAATTTCATAAGAACCTGACGGTCCTGAAAGTCCAATTCAAGATAGGCTTCCGCCAGGGCCCTGAATAAGGCATCTGTTTCGTCCCCCAGGGAAATCAAAGATTTAGCCGGACGCCGGAACATGCTTCCGTTTCCGGTCCTCAGCCACTGCTCACTGATCGGGTGACGGTCCTGGCTTATCAGCAAAAGGATATGCGCCTCCGTGACCCGCCGCCTTCCGGCTTCGATGTCGCATACCCCCGATTTGGAGATTCCTAAAATGGCCCCGAACGTTTCCTGGTTAAGCCGCAGGGCCTTTCGCAGCTCACGAATGCGTTGATTGATAGAGTGCATGATGCATTTCCCCCTTTTCAAATTACTATAACACGAAAATCCTGAAAAAGGAACAAAAAAATTCGCAAACAGAACAAAAATAGATTGATAAGTTCTGAATAGCGTATTAAAATAAAAATATCGCTTCATAAGGCTTGAGGAGGTGACAGGAAGAGACAAGAGTGCCCTTTTTTTTTACGATGAAGTTTTGACAAAATATAAAAAGTACGACGCAATTTTGTACTATAAATAATATATTTGTCGAATAATGTAGAAATAATAGCGTAGTATTTCTTAATAAATGAAACAATTGCGGTCAAATTAACTTGGTTTTTGACAACGATTTGGTATAATTTTCTAGCAGCAGCACGCAAGAAGAATTACGTCGAAACGCAAATTATTAAGAAAGGGAATGGGATGGACGCGCGAAAGCGGTCCACAAGGTGAGCGGAATGTCAAAATTAAACGTAGCAATTGCCGATGATAACGAGGAGATTTTGCAGTTGATTGACGAAAGCCTGAGCAACGAGGGGAGTTTTGAGGTCATAGGAAAAGCCAGAGACGGAAAAGAACTGTACCGGATTGTAAAGGAGCAGAAGCCGGACGTCGTGGTGCTTGACCTGATTCTTCCACAACTGGATGGGCTTTCGTTGATGGATAAGATTCGTAAAGACCCGGAAATCAAGGAACGTCCGGATTTTATCGTTGTTTCTACGATTAGTGAAGCCCGGATCACAGAAAGCGCGTTCCGTATGGGAGCGGCGTACTACATACTGAAACCGTTTGATCAGGAAAACTTAATTGGCCGGATTCTTTCGCTGCGGGGAATGCAGTCGGTTGGAAAGCCTTTGTCCGGGCGCAATGACCGGGTGATCGGCCCGGCGGAGGAGGTGGAGGTCAAAAAAGTTCCGCTGTCTCCGTTTGACAAATACGGAAGAATGCGCTGGCGGCCGGAGGAATCTTCGCCGCTGGAGCTGGAGGTTCTGACTACGCAGATGATCCATGAGGTGGGCGTACCGGCCCATATCAAAGGATATCAGTATCTGCGGGAGGCGATCTGTATGTCGGTAAGAGATGTAGAGCTTTTAAATTCTGTCACCAAAGTGCTGTATCCTGCCATTGCAAAGAAATATCAGACAACAGCAAGCCGTGTGGAACGGGCTATTCGCCATGCGATCGAGGTGGCGTGGACAAGAGGACGTCTGGAAACGATTGAAGAATTGTTCGGTTATACGGTCAACACCGGCAAAGGAAAGCCGACGAATTCGGAGTTTATCGCTCTGGTTGCGGACAAAATTCGTTTGGAAAACCGAAAAAATCGCTAAAAAAGACTTTGCACTTTGAAAAATTTCCTGTATACTAAAAGAGAACATACAGCGGCTGCCGGCATATGAGAGCGGCAGTGCGGCTATATTCAAATGGGAGGAAACACGTATGAAAAATATTTGTTTTATTGCGTCGGAATGCGTCCCTTTTATCAAGACCGGGGGACTGGCCGATGTAGTGGGTTCGCTGCCCAAGTATTTTGACAAGGAAAAATATGATGTCCGCGTTATTATCCCGAATTATACCTGCATTGCGGAGAAATTCCGCAATACCATGCAGTATCACAGCCATTTTTATATGAACTACAATGGCCGTGACCGCCATGTGGGGATCATGGAGCTGGATTACGACGGCATTCACTATTATTTTGTCGACAATGAGGATTATTTTTCCGGTCCCAAGCCGTACACGGACATGTTCTTTGACCTGGAGAAGTTCGCTTTTTTCAGTAAGGCGGCGCTGTCGATTCTGCCGGTGGTCGGCTTCCGGCCGGACATCATCCACTGCCATGACTGGCAGACCGGCCTGATCCCGGTACATTTAAAGGACAAGTTTGCCGGCGGCGAATTTTTCCGGGGGATTAAGACCGTGATGACGATCCACAACCTCAAATTCCAGGGCGTGTGGGACGTAAAGACGATTCAGCGGCTTTCGGAACTGTCGGATTACTACTTTACGCCGGATAAGCTGGAGCATTTTAAAAACGGCAACATGTTAAAGGGCGGTATCGTTTATTCCGATTATGTGACGACGGTGAGCAATACCTATGCCCGGGAAATTCAGATGCCGTTCTACGGGGAGAATTTAGACGGTCTGATGCGGGCCCGCTCCGGCCAGCTGTGGGGTATTGTCAACGGTATCGATTACGAGGTGTACAACCCGGCGACCGACGACTTGATTGAGAAGAAGTATTCCGTGGATACGTTCCGCCGGGACAAGAGCAAGAATAAGCTGGCGCTGCAGCGGGAGCTGGGACTGAAAGAAGATGCCAAGTGCATGATGATCGGCATTGTATCGCGCCTGACCGATCAGAAAGGGTTCGACTTAATCCAGTGCATCATGGATGAGCTGTGTTCCGATGCCATCCAGCTGGTTGTGCTGGGGACGGGCGATACGAAATATGAAAATATGTTCCGCCACTATGACTGGAAGTATGCGGACAGCGTATCGGCGACAATCGCCTACAACGACGCGATGTCGCACAAGATTTACGCCTCATGCGATGCGTTTTTGATGCCTTCGCTGTTTGAGCCCTGCGGCTTGAGCCAGCTGATGAGCCTGCGCTACGGCACGGTGCCGATTGTACGCGAGACGGGCGGACTGAAGGATACGGTGGAGCCGTACAATGAGTATGAAAAGACGGGCACCGGTTTTTCCTTTACGAATTACAATGCGCATGAGATGCTTCACACAATCCGCTATGCCGAGCAGGTCTATTACGACAAGAAGCGCGACTGGAACCGGATTGTGGAGCGGGCCATGCAGGCGGATTTCTCCTGGAGCGCTTCCGCAAGGAAGTACGAGGAGCTCTACGGCCAGATGCTGCAGTAAAACAGAAAGGGCGGCGCGGCCGGGACGGCGCCGGCGTTTCCTATAAAAGGGAGCGGCGGGCCGCACGAAGGTTTTTCGGATATACGGATCATAAGCAGAAAAACAGACAGCCAGGGAAACGGGCGCTTAGGCGCTGCGGTTTCCTTGGCTTTGTATATGGAGCATATCCTGCTGTGAAGGGGACTGGAAATGGACAAGATACAGAGGAAAAGGCTGTGGGCGGCGCTGAAAGACGTGCTGCGGTTTGAGGTGTTTTATAAGCTGTTTGCCATCTGCCTGGCAAACCCGGTTTTGCAGAGGCTGTACCAGGCGTATGTGGCAACGAAGGGACTGTCTTTTAATAAGGAAATCCTCGGCACCTTTTTGACGTTTGAGGGGGCGGCCGTGTTTGCCGGCTTATTTTTGTGTGCGCTGGTATTGATATTTTTGGAGATCAGCACGGTGCTGCTTCTGGTGGATCGTGCCCGCAGGGGGGAAAACGGGACGCTCAGGTCGGCGCTGATGTGTTCGGTCTGGAACTTGAGGACGCTGCGAGGGTGGTCGCTGCCGCTTAGCGCCGTATACTATGTGCTTCTTTTGCCGCTTGTCAATATCGGTTATCGCAATTCGCTGGTGATTAGAGTGGAGATCCCCTGGTTTATCTTTGGCGAAATGCAGCGCACAGCGATCGGACGCGCCGGGATGCTGACGATCTACGCAACGATTTTCTTTGCGTTTCTGTTCCTTTTGTTTGTCCCGTTGTATATGGTTTTCGGACAGGAGCCCATCGGCCGGGCGGCCAGGCACAGTCTGCAGAGCTTTCGGCGGCTTGGCTGGAAGGGCGTGCTGCTGGTTTTGGCGGCTTTTTTTCTCTGGGAGCGCTGTAAATGGGCATTTGGCGCGTACTGGCGCAGGAATATTCTGGACAGCCAGGATTTCAACCGGCATCTTGTGAAGTATCTTGTGCAGTCACAGGCATTCCGCAAGGATTTTCTCTGCTGGCTGTTTTTGGCGGTGGTGACAACGGCTGCCATGGCCTTATTTTTATGGATGTTGGCTGCGCTGGCAGACCGGCA
The DNA here is from genome assembly GCA_022793375.1 of Lachnospiraceae bacterium. GTDB lineage: Bacteria > Bacillota > Clostridia > Lachnospirales > Lachnospiraceae > RGIG7193. Next base: position 13,862 of record JAAWCS010000042.1, on the reverse strand, counting down.
TGGGTTTTTGCCAGAAGTAAAGCCGCCGGCCTGGAGTGACGATGCTAAGCTGGCCGCCGGCGCGTCCGGCCGTCTGCTGCGCCGGTGGTGGGACGGCTGGCGGCAGCGTTTTCGCAGGAGGGGATGGCAGCTGTGCGCCGCGGCGGCAGTTTTGTGGCTGTGCGCGGGCGTGCTGTGGCAATTGAAGGAAACGCCGCTTTGCCATAGGCCTTTTGTGATCGGGCACCGGGGCTGTGTAGAGGAGATCGAAAATACGCTGGAGGCCGTGACGGCCGCCAATCGCCTGGGAGCCGATTACGCAGAGATTGACGTGCAGCTGTCGGCGGACGGCGTCCCGGTAGTGGTGCACGATACCAATCTGTGGAGACTGGCCGGAGAGCTCGCAGACGTGAGGGAACTGACGTGGGAGGAACTCTCCGTCTTGACGATCCGGGCAGACAACCAGCCGGGAAAGACCGGGCGGATTCCCTCCCTGGAGCAGGTACTGCAAACGATCAGCGGACTTCCCGGGGAGATGGGTCTGCTGATCGAACTGAAAACGACCGGCGGCGAGGCGGGAGAACTGGCGGCCGCCGTAATGGGCCTGGTGGAGGAATATGAACTTGGCGGGCGCTGCCTGTTTATGTCGCTGGACTATGCGAGCATCCTTCCGATTCGGGAGCGGCACCCACAGTGGTGGACAGGGTACTGCGTCTTTGGCAGCGCCGGGGAACTTGATGAGACGATCTGGAAGTACGATATCGACTTTCTGGCAGTGGAGGAGAGTCTTGTGAGCAATCAACTGGTGATGCAGGCACGTGAGAAGGAACTGCCGGTCTATGTGTGGACCGTGTACGATATGGAGCGGATGCGGCAGTATTTGGAGATGGGTGTCATTGGTTTGATTACGGATTTTCCGGAGGAGGCTAAAGAGGTCGTCCAGGCGTATCGGCAGCAGAATGAGGAGGTGCGGTATGCCTGGCAGGGGGAGGGGTATCCTCTGGAAAAGTAACAAAAAAGAAGCGGGGATGGTTGTAATAAGGGAAAAATTCTGTTATAGTAAAAGAGGGAGAAGGAAAGGACGGGGAAATGAACAATACAAAGATACAATGGCATCCTGGCTTTGTAGCGGCAATGGATTTGGAGTTTGAGGAAAACAGGGCGGATTTGACTTACGAAAAAGAATATAATCTGAGCACAAAACCGCTGGAGATGGATCTTCTGATTATTAAAAAAGACCCAATGGTGCAGATGGTGAACGAAATCGGAAAGTTATTCTGCGGGCATAATATTGTGGAATATAAATCGCCGGAAGATCATATGGATGTCGACACATTTTATAAGGCGGCGGCATATGGATGTCTGTATAAAGCTTCCGGTCAATATGTGGATGAGAGAAAAGCGGAAGATATTACGGTAACTATGATCCGCGACACAAAGCCGGAGGGCTTGTTCCGGTATTTTGAGGATCATCATATTAAAACAGTAAATCCGTATAGAGGTATTTATTATGTTTTAGACACGGTTCTGTTTCCTACACAGATTGTTGTAGGAAGAGAACTGGAACAGGAAAATCATGTATGGCTTAAAGCTTTATCCGATCGGATAAACCGGCAGCAGATGGAAGAACTGCTGGAAAAGGCGAATAGTCTTAAACAAAAATTTGAGCGGGAACTTGCAGATTCCGTACTGGAGATAAGTATCAAGGCAAACAGATGGGTTGCAGAAGAGGTGAGAGGAGATGACAGTATGGGCCAGGCGATGTTGGAACTTATGCGGCCGGAGATCGACGCGATTGTGGGAGAAGCCAAAAAAGAAGTAACCAAAGAAGTGACTAAAGAAGTAACCAAACAAGTAACGAGGGAGGTAACAAAGGAAGTAACAAGAGACTTGGCGGCAGAAACGGCAAGAAAGATGTTGAAGTCGGGAAAGTTTACGGCGGAAGAGATTCACGAATATGTTCCGTGGCTGTCTGTGGAAGAAATTCAGCAGCTGAACAGCTGAGGAGCGGTCGCCGGAAGGAACACTTATAAGCGTGGTGGAAAACGCGATGATAATTAGAGTTGCAGCGAGGTGATACGAAGTGAACAAAGATCCATTTAAGGAATATATTAAAGAATCCGAACCTGCAAAACGGGACAAGGGCTATGCATGGCATACAGCCATTGGCCTGCAGGCAGTTGATGGACTGAAAACATCAGAATATTTGGTGAGCACTGCTGTTCGGAATATCGAAGGTGAAATTTCCTTTGAAGAGGCCAACGCGCTTTTACAGACCTACTATGAGGAAAACCCTGCCAGTGATGCGTCGGATCGTACCGAGGAGGCTGACAAGGTCTCCGCACAGATTGCCGCGCTTCTTTCCGAGCGTGCCTTTAGTTTTACACCGAATGAGTACCTTTCCATTCACAGGAAGCTGTTTACTGGTATTTATTCTCATGCTGGGCGCATTCGGGATTACAACATCACAAAAAAGGAATGGGTGCTGAACGGAGCGACAGTGCTTTATGGTAGCGCCTCGGAGCTGCGCGCGACGCTTGACTATGATTTCTCGGAGGAGAAGAAGTTTTCCTATAAGAAGCTCACGATGGACGAAATCATCCATCACCTTGCAGTATTTGTATCCGGACTGTGGCAGATCCATGTGTTTGGCGAGGGCAACACCAGAACGACAGCAGTGTTCTTCATCAAATATCTGCGCACGCTTGGTTTTGACGTGACAAATGACATTTTCGCCGAGAACGCATGGTATTTTAGAAATTCACTGGTCAGGGCAAACTATAACGATTTGAAAAAGGGCATTTATGAAACGACAGAGTACCTTGAATTGTTCCTCCGCAATCTCCTCTTGAATGAAAACAATCCACTTCATAACCGGACATTGCATATTAGTGGAACATTCAAAGGAATAGAAAAACCGGACATTGACGCGCTAAAACCGGACATTGAAAATTATTTTCAGCCGAAAACAGCAAGTCACATTTTGAAACTTCGTGAATTATTTCCGGGTCAGACGATCTTTGGAAGATCTGATGTGATGAAGGTGATTGATATTAAAGCATCCAGAGCCTCTGACCTTTTAAAGGGAATGGCTGAGCACGGAATTATTGAGCCGGTGTCCGGACACGGGAAAGGCAAGTATCGATTCCGGCATCGGGAGAGTTGAGACGATGGGATTTAAGACCTGTTTTGTCAGAGCGAAGTCATGAAGCGGTCGGCAAATCTGAGAGTTCGCATATTATAGGTAGGAACATTGCTGTGACAATGCTGTGACAAATTCGAGAAGAAAAACGGAAAAAGACAGACCATGATAAAAGTACCCTAAATGGCAGCAGTATTGATATAAACAGTGATAACGCAAGACGGAGAAACACGGACGGTGGTTTGTAAAGAAAAAACACTTGACAGACCTTTTCTTTTCGTGTATGATACACAAGGTGATTCCAATGGAGAAAATCCTCAGACAAACCATGTTGTATGATTTCTACGGCGAACTGCTGACCAGCCATCAGCGCAAAGTCTATGAGGACGCGGTGTTCGGCGACTTGTCTCTCAGCGAGATTGCCCAGATGCAGGGTATCAGCCGCCAGGGCGTACACGACTTGATCCGGCGCTGTGACCGGGCGCTGGAGGAGTACGAAGAAAAGCTTCACCTGGTGCGCAAGTTTTCCGAGACGCGAAGGCAGATTGAAGCGATCCGCGGTTTGACGCACACCGATGATACAGGGGCGCTAGCCGGGCAGGAAGAGCGTCTGGAGCAGATCCGCACGCTGTGCGACGGGCTGTTACAATCTCTGTAGCGCTTTGCGGCGCTGGGAGCGGCGCGGAAAACGGACAAAGTGAAGGAGAGCCGGCTTATGGCATTTGAGAGTTTATCCGACAAACTTCAAAATATTTTTAAGAACCTGCGCGGCAAGGGCCGTTTGAGCGAAGCCGACGTCAAGGCCGCTCTGCGTGAAGTCAAGATGGCGCTTTTGGAGGCCGATGTCAATTTCAAGGTCGTAAAGCAGTTTGTAAAGTCGGTGGAAGAGCGGGCAGTCGGCCAGGAGGTCATGAACAGCTTAACGCCCGGCCAGATGGTAATCAAGATCGTAAACGAGGAATTGGTCAGGCTGATGGGCGGCCAGGCAGAAGAGTTGTCTCTGCGTCCCGGTTCGGAGATTACGGTCATTATGATGGCCGGCCTGCAGGGCGCCGGCAAGACGACAACGACGGCTAAGCTGGCGGGAAAGCTCAAATCCAAGGGCCGACGTCCGCTGCTGGTCGCCTGCGACGTATATCGTCCGGCGGCGATTGACCAGCTGCAGGTAAACGGCGAGAAACAGGGTGTGCCGGTATTTTCGATGGGCACACAGACAAGCCCGGTGGAGATTGCCCGCGAAGCAATTGCTCACGCGCAGAAAAACAGCAATAATGTCGTGATTTTGGATACGGCCGGCCGTCTGCACATAGACGAGGATATGATGACGGAATTGCAGGCGATCAAGGAAGCCGTGACCGTACACCGGACGATCCTCGTGGTAGACGCCATGACCGGCCAGGACGCGGTCAACGCGGCCAGCGCTTTTAATGAGAAAGTCGGCATTGACGGCGTGATTTTAACAAAGCTGGACGGCGATACCCGCGGCGGCGCGGCGCTGTCGATCCGCCATGTGACCGGCAAGCCGATTTTGTACGCCGGCATGGGCGAGAAATTGTCCGACCTGGAGCTGTTTTATCCTGACCGCATGGCCTCGCGAATTTTGGGGATGGGCGATATCCTGACCCTGATTGAGAAGGCGGAAGCGGAGTTTGACGAAGAAAAGGGCCGTCAGCTCGAGCGCAAGATGAAGAAGAATGAGTTCGATCTGAACGATTTCCTCGATTCGATGCAGCAGATGAAAAAGATGGGCGGCATCGGCGATATCCTTAATATGATTCCGGGTGTAAGCCGCCAGCTTAAAGGGCAGGAGATCGACGAAAGGCCGTTAAAAAAGACGGAAGCGATCATTTTGTCGATGACGCCTAAGGAGCGCAGCAACCCTAAGAGCATCAACCCGTCCCGCAAGATCCGCATTGCCAAGGGTTCCGGCGTGCAGGTGCAGGATGTCAACCGACTGTTAAAGCAGTTTGACCAGATGAAGCAGATGATGAAACAGTTGTCTGGGCGCAGAGGGAAAAGAGGGGGCTTTGGCTTTCCTTTTTAGATAAAATTCCAGATTATTTCCAAGGAGGTGAAAATACAATGGCAGTAAAGATAAGACTGAGAAGAATGGGCCAGAAGAAGGCTCCGTTCTACCGCATCGTGGTAGCCGATTCCAGATCTCCCAGAGATGGCAGATTCATCGAAGAGATCGGTTATTATGATCCCACGAAGGATCCCAGTGTGATCAAGATTGACGAAGAGCTGGCCAAAAAATGGCTTGCTACGGGCGCACAGCCTACCGAAACGGTTGCTAAGCTTTTAAAGATCGCCAACATCGAGAAATAATCCGCGGAGGTGGATCCTATGAAAGAATTAGTAGAAGTGATCGCAAAATCACTGGTGGACAATCCCGACGAAGTGAAGGTGACGGAGAAAGAAAACGACAAGGAAATCGTCGTGGAGTTAAACGTCGCCCCGTCCGATATGGGCAAAGTGATCGGCAAGCAGGGACGTATTGCCAAGGCAATTCGTTCGGTTGTAAAGGCTTCTGCGTCAAAAGGCGACAAAAAAGTGATTTTAGAAATTCAGTAGGTGTGGGGCGGTCGTCGGACTGCCCTTTTCCTTTCGAGAGCCGGCCTAAAGGCAGGCTGCCGGGCAAGCCCCGGGGGTTAGGAGAGATAGGATGGAAGAGTTATTGCGCGTAGGCGTGCTGGCCTCTACCCATGGCGTACACGGGGAGGTAAAGGTGTATCCGACGACCGACAGTCTGGAGCGGTTTCGCAGCTTAAAAGAAACGGTCCTTTTGACCTCCAGGGGAGAAAAACGGCCGTTGTCGGTGGAAGGGGTCAAATTTTTTAAGCAGTTTGCGATCCTCAAATTTGCGGGGATCGATACAATCGAAGAAGTACAGAAGTACCGCGGCTGCGACCTGATGGTAACGCGGGAGAACGCGCAGCCGCTGGCAGAAGGCGAGTACTATATCGGGGATCTTTTGGGATTGTCGGTGCTGGCCGATACGGGAGAGACGCTGGGAACATTGACGGATGTTTTGCAGACAGGGGCCAACGACGTGTACGTGGTAAAGCGTCCCGGCGGCCGCGAACTGCTGCTGCCGGTGATCAAAGAGTGCATCCTGGATGTGGATCTTGAAAAAGGGCAGGTTACGGCCCATCTGATGGAAGGGCTTCTGGATTTATGAAATATTACGTGCTGACATTGTTTCCCGAGATGATCCGGCAGGGGCTGGGAGCCAGCATTTTAGGGCGGGCGCAGGCCCGCGGTGCGATCGAGGTCCGGACGGTGAATATCCGGGACTTTTCGGAGAATAAGCATGGCCACGTGGACGATTATCCCTACGGCGGCGGCGCCGGCATGGTGATGCAGCCGGGGCCGGTGTACCGTGCCTGCGAAGCGGTGGAGTCGGAGATCGGCCACCCGGCGCGGGTGCTGTATATGACGCCCCAGGGCCGTGTATTCGATCAGAAGCTGGCCGAAGAACTGGCAAAAGAAGAAGAACTGGTCTTTCTGTGCGGCCACTATGAGGGGATTGACGAGCGGGTGCTCAAGCAGAAGGTGACGGACAGCGTTTCGCTGGGCGATTATGTGCTGACCGGCGGCGAACTGCCGGCGATGGTGATGATCGACTGCATTTCCCGTCTGGTTCCCGGCGTTTTGAGCAACGAGCAGTCGGCGGAGGTAGAATCGTTTCACGACAATCTGCTGGAATACCCTCAGTACACGCGCCCGGAAGAATTTATGGGAATGCGGGTCCCAGAGGTACTTCTGTCCGGCCACCATGCCAATGTCGAAAAGTGGCGCCGGGAACAGTCGATCCGGCGGACGTTCGAGCGCCGGCCAGATCTGCTGACAGCAGCCAGGCTGTCCAAAAAGGAAGAAATATTTTTGCAGGAACTGCGGGCAGAGAAGGCGGCTGCGGAAAACGGGCCGGATCGGACGGAAGAGGAAATATAAAAGTTTCTTTCAAAAACCGCGGGAAAATCGCTTGCTTTTTCGCGGAAAATGTGCTAGACTACTACAGTTGTGAAGTATGAAGAGAGATGGTCCTCTGGTACGGAAGGTACTAACGAACATCTAAATGAGCAGGAGGTCACATATGAACGACATTATCAAGAGCATCGAAGATGCGCAGCTGAAGCCTGAGGTAGCTGAGTTCCACGTAGGCGATACCGTGCGTGTATATGCCAAGATCCGTGAGGGGAACCGGGAGAGAGTTCAGGTATTTGAGGGAACCGTACTGAAGAGACAGAACGGCGGCATCCGGGAGACCTTTACCGTGCGTAAGAATTCAAACGGTGTAGGCGTAGAGAGAACCTGGCCGGTACATTCTCCCCGGATTGAGAAAATTGAAGTGGTCAGAAGAGGTAAGGTCAGAAGAGCGAAGCTGAATTACCTGAGACAGAGATCCGGTAAGAGCGCCAAGGTCAAGGAAGTAGTTCGATAAGTAGTATGGTAAAAAGAGGGGCAAATACGGTGCGTACTTGCTCCTTTGTTTTCTTTTTACGAAAGGAAAAAGCGGACGCATGGATTACTACAAGGAATTGAATCGGGAGAACCGGCAGACCAACCTGCTGCGCAGCGCCATCTACTGGATTACCGATCTGATTGCGGTCATTTTGCTGGCTGTGTTCGTGGTGGTGTTTTTCTGTGAACGGGTGACCATTACGGGCCATTCCATGGAAGCAGAACTGGCGGACGGAGACGTTGTGCTGGTGGACCAGGTACGGTATCATTTTGGGGAACCGGGCCGATTTGACGTGATTGTATTTGATATGGAAAATAACGGAGCCGACCGGACGTATGTCAAGCGTATTATTGGCTTGCCGGGGGAGCGGATCCAGATTATAAATGAGACGGTTTACGTAAACGGAGCGCCGCTGGCCGCTTCGGAGGAACTGACACATGTAGCGCTGAGCGGGCTGGCCGAGGAGGAGATCGTGCTGGGGCCGGACGAATATTTTGTCCTGGGCGACAATCGGGAGAGCAGCGAGGACAGCCGTTTTCCCAACATCGGGAATGTAAAACGCAGCCAGATTCGGGGATGCGTCTGGTTTCGGGTCGCCCCGTTTAAGGATTTGGGACTGATCCGTTATCAGCCGGAGTAAGAGCAGGGGGGGATTGGCATGGACATCCAATGGTATCCGGGTCATATGACCAAGGCAAAAAGAACAATGCAGGAGGACTGCCGGCTGGTAGACCTGATCATTGAACTGGTGGACGCCCGCGTGCCGCTTAGCAGCCGGAATCCGGATATTGACAAGCTGGGGCAGGGAAAGGCGCGGCTGATTTTGATGAACAAGAGCGATCTGGCCGACGCCGCCCGTTCGGCGGCATGGAAAGCCTGGTTTGAAGCCAGGGGCTGCTATGTGGTCCTGCTGGATGCCCGGGCTTCTTCGCAGATGAAATCCGTCCACGCGGTCATCGAAGAGGCCTGCCGCGAGAAGCGGGAGCGGGACCGCCGCCGGGGCATCCTCAACCGGCCGGTGCGGGCGATGGTGGTGGGTATTCCCAATGTCGGAAAATCCACCTTTATCAATACCTTTGCAGGACGGGCGGCGGCGAAAACCGGCAATAAACCGGGTGTTACCAAGGGAAATCAGTGGATCCGCCTGAATAAAAATGTGGAACTTCTGGATACGCCGGGGATTCTGTGGCCTAAATTTGAGGATCCACAGGTCGGGATCCGTCTGGCGGCGATTGGGTCGATCAACGACAATATCCTAAACCTCACGGAGCTGTGCGGCTATGTGATCCGTTTTCTGCAAAAACAGTATCCGCAGGCGCTTGCCGAGCGTTATCGGTGGACGGGGGATTGTCAGGCGGAGACAGATGTGTATGAGGTCTTGGCGCAGGCTGCGCGGCTGCGCGGCTGTATCGGTAAAGGCGGGGAACCGGATCTGGACAAAGCGGCCCAGCTGGTGCTGGACGATTTTCGGAGCGGCCGTTTGGGCCGCGTAACACTGGAGGCGCCGGAACAATGACAGAAAAAGAGCAAAGAGCACGGCAAAGAAGGCAGCAGATGCGAAGGCGGCGGCAGGAGCGGGACGGACAGGAGAAAAAGCCGCTGTCTGCAAGGCGCAGGCGGAACCGCCGCTGGCATTATATATACGAAGCGGTCAGTCTGCTTTTGTACGGGCTGCTCGTGTATGCGCTCTGCATCGGCGCCGTGCGGTATGTGGGACAGAAAACAATGGTGGAGGGCTCCTCGATGGCTCCGACGCTGGAGGATGGGGACCATCTGCTGGTGGATAAGCTCACATATCGGTTTTCAGAACCGGAACGCTTTGACATTGTCGTGTTCCGGTATTTGCATTTGGAAAACAGCTATTATATCAAGCGGGTGATCGGTCTGCCGGGGGAAACGGTGCAGATTCAGGACGGAATGGTTTACATAAACGGAGAACCGCTGGAGGAGAGTTATGGCCTGGAAGCCATGCAGAATCCGGGGCGGGCCGCGCAGCCGATTACGCTGGGAGAGGATGAATATTTTGTCCTGGGAGACAACCGAAATCTCAGTTCGGACAGCCGGGATCCGATGGTCGCCAATGTCGCCAGGGAGCAGATTGTCGGTCGGGCCGTCGTGCGTGTGTATCCCTTTGACCGGCTGGCGGCGTTGGGGCATAAGTAGCGAAAGACCTGGCAGAGGATGTCCCGGGGCGTGGGGAAATATGTAAGAAAAGGGGAAAAGAAGATGGCTCTCACGGCAGAAGAACAGGAAGCCAAGCGGCTGGCTAAAGAAGAAAGAGCGCGCAAAAGAGAAGAGAAAGAGCGGCAGAAGGAAGAAAAACGCCTGGAAAAGGAACGGCTGGAAAAAGAGCGCCTGGAGACGATGCGCACCTATGAAAGGCAGTATGAGCAGAGTTGTGAATACATCTGCGGAATTGACGAAGCCGGGAGAGGGCCGCTGGCCGGACCGGTAGTGGCGGCGGCGGTGATTCTGCCGGCCGGACTGGCCATTCCCTATGTGAACGACTCCAAAAAGCTGACCGAGAAGCGGCGGGAGTTATTATTCCCGGAAATCATGGAAAAAGCGCTGGCAGTGGGCGTGGGGATCGTTTCCGCCGAACGGATTGATGAGATCAATATTTTGCAGGCAACCTTTGAAGCGATGCGCGACGCGGTCGGGCAGCTTTCCCCGCGTCCGGATATCCTTTTAAACGATGCGGTGCGGATTCCAGGTCTTGATATCCCGCAGGTGCCGATTGTCAAAGGGGATGCCAAAAGTATGTCGATCGCCTGCGCCAGTATTATTGCCAAGGTGACGAGAGACCGCATGATGGCGGAGTACGACCGGCAGTATCCGGGTTACGGCTTTGCCGGCCACAAAGGCTATGGTTCGGCGGCCCATATAGAAGCGATCCGCCAAAACGGTCCCTGCCCGCTTCATCGTCGGACATTTATCCGAAATATCGTCGGCCCGGAACACGGCATATAAAGACGGGCCGTGGGAGGGCAGGAGAGGGGAAAGCAGGTGAAACGGAATCAGAGAGAGGTGGGCAGCCGTTATGAAGAAAAAGCGGCTGCCTATTTGACAGAGCAGGGATTGACAGTCGTGGAGCGCAACTACCGCTGCCGCACCGGAGAGATTGACATTATTGCCAGGGACGGCGCCTGCTATGTATTTTGCGAGGTGAAGTACCGTTATGACCAAAGTGCCGGCGATCCGGCGGAGGCGGTAGATGCCAGAAAACAGCAGGTGATTTTTCGTACAGCGGCTTTTTATATGCGGCAGAAAGGACTTGGCGAAGATACGCCGTGCCGCTTTGACGTGATTGCCGTCACCGGTATCGGGGATACGCTGCGCCTGCGATGGCTCCGGGACGCGTTTGGCGGGTTCTGAGTTCCGTCTGTATCCGGCGGCAGAAGGCAGCTTAGGAGAAGGACAGGGCGCGGAGGGAAGAAAAAGGAACAGTCCGGGCAGGACATAGGACGCAGAGGAAAGAAAAAGGAACAGTCCGGGCAGGGTATAGGGCGCGGAGAGAAGAATAAAGGAACAATCCGGGGCACAGGATGCGGAGAGGAGACGGTGGAATGCAGAGTGAGGATAAGGGAACGGTCCGGGCAGAGGACGGGAGGCGCAAGGAAGAAGGAACGGCCCGGGGGCAGGCCGGGCGCTCCGAAAGAGAGTGCGCGCTGGTTTGGAAACGAAACGGCCGGGAGCGGGTTCTGGAGACACAGGAACGCGCCGGCGTACCATATCTGTATTTTCCGGCTTTTGAAGAAAGCGGATTGGTGCGTCATGGATTTTCGACTCGCCTGGGCGGAGTGAGCCGGGGGGATTGCGCGACGATGAATTTTGCCCTGAATCGAGGGGACGATCCGGCCAATGTGCGGGAAAATTACCGGCGGATGGCGGCGGCCATTGGCTTTCGGGCGGAACAGATGGTGCTGGCAAAGCAGACGCACACGATCCATATCCGCCGGGTAACAAAGGACGATGCCGGCAAGGGCTACTGCCGTGAGCGGGATTATAAGGACATCGACGGCCTGATGACCGACGTGCCGGGGCTGACGCTCGTTACCTCTTATGCGGACTGTGTACCGCTTTTGTTCCTGGATCCGGTGCGGCGGGTGATTGCGGCTTCTCATTCCGGATGGAGAGGAACAGCGGCCGGCATGGGACGTCATACGGTAGAAGCCTTGCGGGAGACTTACGGCTGCCGCGCGCAGGATTTGCTTGTGGGCATCGGCCCCAGCATCTGCCAGAGCTGTTATGAAGTCGGCGAAGAGGTCGCAGAGGCGTTTGCCGGGCTGTGCGGGCCGGATACGGAACTGGTGCGTCCCATAGAAGAAAAGCCGGGGAAATATCTTTTAAACCTGCAGAAAATCAATGAACGAATCCTGCTGGAGGCCGGAGTAAAGAAGGAGCACATTTTTGTGACGGATCTGTGTACCTGCTGTAATAAAGATCTGCTGTTTTCCCACCGGGGCAGCCGGGGGCGCCGGGGAAATATGGCGGCCTTTCTCTGCCTGCGGGAGGACTGAACGCAGAAAAAAACGCAGAAAAAAATTAAAAAACTGCTTGACAAAGCCTTCTTCCGGTGGTATCCTTAACAAGTCGTGAGTACGAAAACAAAGTAGAGTATCCACTCTCACCTTAGCACGAGTGAGTGACTAAGCGTTCAAGAAAGGTACCAGGGTACCGTAGGATGGTGGATAGTCTGACTATCCATTTTTTATTTATCCATGGGGGTGCAAGACCATTAGCGATTTAATGATTAACGAACAGATTCGTGACAGGGAAGTCCGTGTGATTGGAGTGAGCGGCGAGCAGCTGGGTATCATGCCGGTTCGGGACGCAATGCGCCTGGCGCAGGAAGCCGAGCTGGATCTGGTAAAGATTGCTCCGACGGCGAAACCACCGGTCTGCAAGATTATCGATTACGGAAAGTATCGGTATGAGCTGGCCCGGAAGGAAAAAGAAGCGAAGCGTAAGCAGAAGATCATTGAGATTAAGGAAGTGCGCCTTTCCCCCAATATCGATACCAACGATTTGAACACAAAGGTCAATGCAGCCCGTAAGTTCATTTCCAAAGGGGATAAAGTAAAAGTTACTTTGCGTTTCCGCGGCAGAGAGATGAGCCATATGGCGAACTCCAGACACATTTTGGACGACTTCGCCGAGAAACTGGCCGACATAGCGGTTGTCGATAAGCCTGCAAAGGTAGAAGGCAGGAGCCTGGTCATGTTTTTGTCGGAGAAGAGGAATTAAACTTAAGGAGGGACGTTGTCATGCCTAAATTAAAGACAAAAAGAGCAGCCGCCAAGCGTTTTAAGAAAACCGGTACCGGCAAGCTTATGAGAATGAAAGCCTACAAGAGCCACATCCTGACCAAGAAGTCTACCAAGAGAAAGAGGAACCTGCGTAAAGCCACCGTTACCGATGCAACCAATGCAGCCGTAATGAAGAGAATCTTACCCTATTGATTGGTAGCATGGAAGGAGGAATACTGAGATGGCAAGAGTAAAAGGCGGTATGAACGCCAGAAAAAAGCATAATCGTGTATTAAAGCTGGCCAAGGGCTACAGAGGGGCCAGATCGAAACAGTATAGAGTAGCCAAGCAGTCCGTAATGAGAGCGCTGACCAGTTCTTATGCGGGACGCAAGGAGAGAAAGAGACAGTTCCGTCAGCTGTGGATTGCCCGTATCAACGCGGCGGCCCGCATCAACGGCCTTTCGTACAGCCGTTTTATGTATGGCCTGAAGCTGGCCGGGATTGAGATGAACCGCAAGATCCTGGCGGACATGGCTGTCAACGATGCAGCCGGATTTGCGAAGCTGGCTGAGACAGCGAAGGAAAAGCTGGCAGCGTAAAGCAGAGAAAAAATACGCTTCGGAAAGGCAAAAGCGTTTCCGAAGCGGGAATGAACGGCGTGTGGCTCAGTTTGGTAGAGCGTTCGGTTAGGGACCGAGAGGTCGCAGGTTCGAATCCTGTCACGCCGACGGACAGATGGTATTGGATCAAGGCTGTCTGTCATAAAGGAAACCAGGGATGGTTCCTTCTTGTGTGTCCGTAGCTCAGTTGGATAGAGCAACGGCCTTCTAAGCCGTGGGTCGGGGGTTCGAATCCCTTCGGGCATACGAAAAAGCCGCAATTTCGAGAATGAGAAATTGCGGCTTTTTTCTTGTGCGCCCGGCGGCGCACGTTTCTAACCGGTGCAAGTCCGGAATCCGCCCGGTAGTGGGAAGGATATAGCCGAAGGCAAGGGTGTCCATCGTGAGGTGGAATCTGAAGGAAGC